>CANJJT010000190.1:0-3017 GCA_947474715.1 Betaproteobacteria bacterium | reverse complement strand
GCGTGAGGCGTGAGGCGTGAGGCGTGAGGCGTGAGGCGTGAGGCGTGAGGCGTGAGGCGTGAGGCGTGAGGCGTGAGGAGGGGAGGGCTCTGCCAGGCGGTTATATCTGCGATGTTCGTCTGATCATAATGGTCATGGAAAGCTAATTTCCATGGATACTTCCTGATGAAAATGATTACATTAATCCGTTCATTCAGCAGCGTGCCTTGGCTGCCGCATCGGTGTTACTCCTGACTCCTGACTCCTGACTCCTCACTCAAAACCTACAGCCAGCCGGCCCGGCGGAATCTCTTGAACAGGTAGAGGTCCAGCCCGGCCATGATGGCCAGGGACAGCGGATAGCCCCAGGCCCAGCGCAGTTCCGGCATGGACTCGAAGTTCATGCCGTAGATGCCGGCAATCATGGTAGGTACCGCCACCAGGGCGCCATAGGCGGCCAGGCGCTTGGTGGTCTGGTTTTCGTTCATGCTGGCCAGGGCGAGGTTCACCGACATGGCGGTGACCAGCATTTCACGCAGGGAATCGACCGACTGGCTCAGTCGCACCAGGTGGTCGTAGACATCGCGGTAATACTCCTGGGTGGTGGTGCACAGGGGCGGCACGCGCCCGCCATAGAGCTTGCCCACGCCTTCGATCAGCGGTTCCACCGCATGCTTGAGCAGCATCAGTTTCTGCTTGAGGGCGTACAGGGACAGTACGGTGGCCCGCCCCGGGTCTTCCACGAACATGCGCGCCTCGATGCGCTCCAGTTCCACCTCCAGCTGGTCGAGCAGCGGGAAATAGCGGTCGACGACATCATCCATGAGGGCGTAGAGGACGAAGCCCGACCCGCCACGCAGCCGTTCCGGCTCACGCTCGCAGCGGGCACGCACGGCGGAGAAACCCTTGGGAGTCCGGTTGCGTACCGACAGCACATAGTTGGGGCCGGCGAAGACATCCACCTCGCCGATGGTCCATTCGTCGTCCTTGACCTGCACGGTGTGCAGCACGGCGAACAGCGAATCGCCGTATTCCTCGATCTTGGGCCGCTGGTGGCCGTGGCGCGCATCCTCGACCGCCAGTTCGTGCAGGTCGAATTCGTGCTGCATGGCGGCCAGTTCGCCGGGGCCTGGTTCGACCAGCGCCACCCAGACGAAGCATTCAGGTCGGTGGACGTATTCATGGATCTCGTCCGGCTTGATGTCGGCGAGCTTCTTTCCGTCCTGGTAGGCAACGCAACTGACGAGCATGAGGGGGCGCCTGTGAAGGGCCGCAGGGCAGACCGGTCTGCCAGTCGTCTGCAGCAACCGGGCTTGCGCGGCTGGCCGGATCATAACAAGTCACCATGGCCTGGCAAACGGGTCGGATAAAATAAACACTTGGTCCCAACCCGCGACTACCGCAGGGCCCTCTCCCAGGCACCCGCTGCATGTCCAGGTACATGCGTACGGGGCCGCAATTTCCCGGCATCCATCCCATGGCCACCCGCACATTCAATCCCAGCGTCACCGTTGCCGCCATCGTCGAGCGCGATGGGCGATACCTGCTGATCGAGGAGAACGTGCTCGGACGCCGGGTGCTGAACCAGCCGGCGGGCCATTGGGAACAGGGCGAGAACCTGATCCAGGCCTGCGTGCGCGAAACGCTGGAGGAGGCCGCCTGCGACGTGACGCCCACGGCCCTGGTGGGCATTTACCAGCGCCATGAGGAGGCCGAGGGCAAGACCTACCTGCGCCTGGCCTTCAGCGCCCGCTTCGATGCGGAGTATCCCGGGCGCACCCTCGACAAGGGCATCGTGCGCACCTGGTGGCTGACCCCGGAGGAACTGCGCCAGCGCGCCGGCGAACATCGCACTCCTCTGGTGATGCGTTGCGTCGAAGACCACCTGGCAGGTCGGCGCGTGTCGCTGGATCTGCTGCAGGACTCGGGCCTCTGAGTCATGGCCACGCGTGTCATCGTCGGCATGTCAGGCGGGGTGGACTCCTCGGTCGCTGCGCTGCTGCTCAAGCGCGCCGGCTACGAGGTGGTCGGCCTGTTCATGAAGAACTGGGAGGACGATGACGACGGGGAATACTGCTCGACCCGCCAGGACCTGATCGATGTCGCTTCGGTGGCCGACCTGATCGGCATCGACCTCGAAGTGGTCAACTTTGCCGCCGAGTACAAGGACCGTGTCTTCAGCGAATTCCTGCGCGAGTACTCCGCCGGCCGCACGCCCAATCCGGATGTGCTGTGCAATGCCGAGATCAAGTTCCGCGCCTTCCTCGACCATGCCGTGTCGCTGGGCGCGGAGCACATTGCTACCGGGCACTATGCGCGGCTGCGCCGGGCGCCGGAGGATGCCGGCCGGGTGGAACTGCTCAAGGCCGCCGATGGCAGCAAGGACCAGAGCTACTTCCTGCACCGTCTCAGCCAGGCACAGCTGGACCGGGTGCTGTTTCCGCTGGGGGACATGCCCAAGACCGAAGTGCGCGTCCTGGCCCGCGAGGCCGGCCTGCCGGTGCATGCCAAGAAGGACTCCACCGGCATCTGCTTCATCGGCGAGCGGCCGTTCCGCGAATTCCTCAACCGCTACCTGCCGAAGAAGCCCGGTGCCATGCGCACGCCCGAGGGCGAGCGTGTCGGCGAGCACATGGGCTTGGCTTTCTACACCATTGGCCAGCGCAAAGGCATGGGCATCGGTGGCACGCGCGGCGGTAGCGACGAGGCCTGGTATGTGGCCGCCAAGGACATGGCGAGGAACGAACTCATCGTGGTGCAGGGGCATGAGCATCCGCTGCTGCTGCGGCGCGACCTGGCCGCGGCAGATCTGGCCTGGGTGGCCGGTGAAGCGCCTGCGGGTGAGGGGCTGTCGGCGAAGACGCGTTATCGCCAGAGTGACGCCGCGTGCGGCATCCGGTCGCTGGAAGGGGATCGCATGGTGGTGGATTTTCCGCAGGCGCAATGGGCGGTGACGCCGGGGCAGTCGGTGGTGTTGTATCGGGGGGAGGTTTGTCTGGGGGGTGGGGTGATTCAGTGAGATGAGGGGGCAGATGCCT
>CANJJT010000189.1:0-3151 GCA_947474715.1 Betaproteobacteria bacterium | reverse complement strand
ACATGAAGGCCGCCGAGGGGCAAGCCGGAGAAGGAGCGGTGGTGGCCGCCGCCCTGCTGGCGGCACGCATCCAGTTCACGGCGGCTGAAGGTATGCCGGCAACGCCACCGCAAGCGCCCGAGGCATGGCCCGAGGCGGCCGCCTTCGCAAACGCGCTGCTCGCCGGCAAGCAGCGCGAGGCCCTGGCGCTGGTGAACCGCTGCCTCGCCGCCGGGCACAGCCTGGTGCAGGTCGAGATGCACGTCATCCAGCCGGCGCTGTACCGGATCGGCGAACTATGGCAGGCGAACTGGGTGTCGGTGGCGCAGGAGCACCTGGCGACGGCGATCGCACAGTCGGTGATGACCGTCGGGCTGTTGCGCTCGCCGCTGCCGGCATCGAACGGCAAGCGGGTATTGCTGGCCTGCGTGGAAGGAAACAACCACGCGGTGGGTCTGCAAATGGTGTCGGATGCGTTTTTGCTGGCCGGCTGGGACGTGCAATACCTGGGGGCGAATGTGCCGACCGCGGCGCTGGTCAGGCAAGCGGCCGACTGGAAGCCGGATCTGATCGGGCTGTCAGTGTCGTTTGCCCAACAAATACCGTTGGTCAAGGCTGCCATCGCGCAGCTCGACGCACGGCTTGGCAGCGCGCGGCCCGCCGTGATGATCGGCGGACTCGCGATCAATCGCTTCAAGCCGCTTGCCGGCATTGCAGGTGCGGATACTTTTTCCGAAGATGCGCAGACCGCGGTGGTTGACGCCAACCGCATCATCGGCAGCTAGGCATCCCGTGGGCTGGATCGCACCGGAAATCGGCTCCTTGCTTGCCGTCGCCGCTGCAGTGCTGGATGAAACCGGACTGCTGGTCGAGGCCAATGCCGGGTTCCTGCGCCTCATCAAGGTGGAGGGACAACAACCCATCGGTGCAGCGGTGGGGCATTTTTTCATCCAGCCGGATTTCGCAAGTATCGGCCATGCGTTGCCCGGCGCCGATGGGGAAATCTACCGCGGCCTGCTGACCATCGGCGATTATCTGGGCCATACGCGCACCGTTAGGGCCCGCATCTGGCGTGCGAGCCTGCAATTGCATCTTCTCGCAGAGGTCGACGTCGAGGAGCTCGAACGCCTCAGCGACGCCATGCTCGACCTGAACCGCGACTACGCCGCAGCACAACGCGAGCTGGTGCAGGCCAATCTGAACATGCGCCAGCTCAATGCGGAGCTTGAGCAACGGATCGCGGAACGCACCCGCGCGCTCGCAGACGCGCTGCGCACGGCCGAGGCAGCCAGCCGCGCCAAGAGCGCATTTCTGGCCAACGTGAGCCACGAATTGCGTACCCCCCTGAACGCCATCATCGGACTGGGTCACCTCATCGCTCCGGCGCTCACCGAACCCAGGCTGCGCACCCAGTTCGACCAGATCCGTGCTGCCGGACGGCAGTTGCTCGAGACCGTCAATCAGATCCTCGACATGTCCAGCCGCCAGTCCGGTACGCTCGATCTCAAGCCGGTCGATTTCGCGCTGACGTCCGTGTTTGTCGCGGCGGAAGAATCGCTCGGTGAGCGGGCCGCCGCCAAGGGCCTGCGGCTGACGCGTGACATCGACCCGGCGCTGCCGCACCACCTGCATGGCGACCCGGATCGGCTGCGCCAGATATTGGCAACCCTGCTTGGCAACGCCATCAAATTCTCGGATCACGGACAGATCACGCTGCGTGCCCGTCTGGCCGAGTCACGCAAAGATGCCCTGCTGCTGCGCCTCGAGGTTCAGGATCAGGGGATCGGCATCAGTGCGCCGGACCAGCGAGCCCTGCTTGAGAATTCGGGCCAGGTAGATTCGTCCACCACGCGCCGCTATGGCGGCCTCGGTTTCGGGCTGGCGATTTGCAAAACCCTGGCGCAATTGATGGACGGCACCCTTGGCATCGACAGCACGCCGGGGCATGGCAGCACCTTCTGGATAACGGCATGGCTGATGCCGGCGTCCGGCGCCATCAGCCCGGTAACACCGATCGAGCCGACTGCACCGGCGCCGCCGGAAACCCTGGCAGCGCAGCAAACACCTGACGCACCACAGCACGACATGCAGGCCGTGCTGGCCCGACTTGATGCCCTGCTCGCACAGGGGGATGCTGCTGCAATAGACCTGTTTGAGGAGCACGCGGCGTCACTGGGCGCGGCCTATGGGCCGGGATGCGAACCACTCGCGCACCAGATCAGGCAGATTGATTTCGACGCTGCACGGGATTCACTGCGCAAGCTCAACGCCACCTCCGAGCCCCACCCACCGAAAAACTGAAACCTCAGGCGCACGCGCTGCGAATGCTGCGCCAATCGGTGAGGCCCTGGAGCACCGTGAGCAGGCCGTACTGCCGCAAGCGCAACATGCCATCGGCCATCGCCTGCTGAAACAGGGCGTCAACCGGCCGCCGTTCCTGGATCAGCCGCTTGATGGCCGGTGTGGCCGTCATCAGCTCGTACACACCAACGCGCCCCCGGTATCCCGAATCATGACAGCGGGAGCAACCGACGGCCTTGTAGAGCGTAGGCCTGCCGCCCTCCGGCGACCCGTATCGGGCCTGCCATTCGGCCAGCACTTCGGTGACGTCCAGCGTGGTTTCGGAGCAGTACTCCAGGGCCATGGGCTGCAATTGCTCCGCCGCATCTTCCAGCGGTGCCTTGCAGTCGACGCACAGGCGGCGCGCCAGGCGCTGCCCCAGCACGCCAAGCAACGCATCGGCAAAATTGAACGGGTCCAGGCCCATGTCGAGCAGCCGCACCACGCTTTCGGGGGCGCTGTTGGTGTGCAGCGTCGACAGCACCAGATGCCCGGTCAACGACGCCTCCACCGCGATCTTGGTGGTTTCGGCGTCACGCATCTCGCCGACCATGATGATGTCCGGGTCGGCGCGCAGGAACGCGCGCATCGCCGTGGCAAACGTCAGACCGGCGCGCGGAATCATCTGGATCTGGCGCAGACCCGGATGGGTGATTTCGATCGGGTCTTCCGCCGTCCAGATTTTGTTTTCCGACGTATTGACCTCGGCCAGCAGGGAATGCAGCGTGGTGGTCTTGCCCGAACCGGTCGGGCCGCACACCAGAATCAGCCCGTAGGTGCGGCGCACCATGGCCTTGAGCTGGCCCTCCAGCGCCGTGCCCATGCCGAGTTT
>CANJJT010000188.1:0-3169 GCA_947474715.1 Betaproteobacteria bacterium | reverse complement strand
GCTTGGGGCGTCCTTTGGCTCGCTTGGTATTCATAAGTCGAGCCGAAAGTTAACATCACCTTCGATTGTTTACAACCCCACTGGCATCAATTTCTCGAAATGAGCAAAAAATGTGGGTAACGATTAGTTTGACAAGGGGGTAAACCCGCGGCATCCCCGCAAATCGGCGAAGAGCCTTTGACAAGGGGGTCAACCGAGTGGCCGCCTCGTCGCCCCGCAACTCGGCGAGCTTCTTGCCAGGTGGTGAAAAGCTTTCCTACAGCGTCGCCTCCGAACCCAGGATGGCCGTCACCTGGCTGGAGAGCTTGCCGCCATTGCCATGGGCGACGGCGAGGTTGACGTCCTTTACCTGGCGCTCGCCGGCCGTGCCCATGATCTGCTCGGTGGCTTCGGCCAGGGTGAACAGGCCGTACATGCCCGGATGCACGCAGGAGAGGCCGCCGCCATTGGTGTTGACCGGCAGCTCGCCGCCGGGTGCGATGCGGCCATTGCCAACGAAGCGCCAGCCCTCGCCCTTGGGGCAGAAGCCCAGGTCCTCGAGGAAGAGGATGGTGTTGATGGTGAAGGCATCGTAGAGCTCCACGACATCGATGTCGGCCGGCTTCACGCCGGCCTGTGCAAAGGCGCGCGCACCGGAATCTTTGGCCGCGGTGGTGGTGAGATCGGCCATGGCCTGGATGTCCAGGTGCGTGGTCGCCGCGGCGGCGCCCAGCAGGTACACCGGGCGCTTCACCATGCTCTTGGCGCGGTCGGCGCGCACCATGACGATGGCGGCGGCGCCGTCGGTGACCAGGCAGCAATCGCGCACGCCCAGCGGGTCGGACACCATGCGTGCCTTGTAGTAGTCCTCGCGGGTGAGCGGGTCGCGCATGAAGGCGTCGGGGTTGAGCTGCGCCCACTGGCGCGCGGACATGGCGACATCGGCGAGGGCGTCGCGCGTGGCGCCGAACTCATGCATGTAGCGCGCCGCGGCCAACGAATAGGCGGAGGCGGGCGAGATGGGCTTGTACTGCATCTCGTAGGCCTGGGGCTTGGCCGAGGACACCAGCTTGCCGGCCTTGGTGCGCTGGTTGCTGCCGTAGCAGATGAGCGCCACGTCGCACTGGCCGGCATCCAGCGCCAGCGCCGCCCACATGGCGTGGGTGAGGAAGGCCGAGCCGCCGGTTCGGTTGTTGTCGGTGACGCGCGGATGGATGCCGAAGTACTCGGCGAGTTGGATGCCGGAGAGGAACTCATCGGGCAGGCCGATAAAGAGGCCATCCACGTCACCGGGCTTGAGGCCGACCTTGGCCAGTGCCTTGACGCTGGCGATGGCGGCCAGGTCGATGGAGTTGTAGCCGGGGGCTTCGCCCATGCCGTAGGTGGCAGCGGAGACGATGGCGGTTTTGCCGCGGGGGAATGCGTCTTTCATGTTTGTTCCTTTCAGGCCGGCTCGAAGACGACCATGGCACGGTCGTTCTCGCGGATGATCTTGGCCTTCACGGCCATGCCGATCTTCACCTGCTCGTTGGCGATGCCATCGACGCGGGCCATCATGCGCGGGCCTTCGGCCAGGTCCACCAGCACCACGTTGTAATCCTTGGTCGGATCCTTCTGGCGCACGATGGTGACCGAGTACACGGTGGCGCGCCCGGAGGGCTGCACCCACTCCAGATTGGTCGAGCCGGTGACGGGCTCGGCCACGCGCGGGTAGAAGAAGCAGCGCCCGCTGTCACGGCTGCGCTGGATCATGAAGCGGCCTTCCTCCAGGTGGCGGAAGTAGTCCTGTTCGGGATGCATGTCCTGCACGATGGGTCTCCTCGGTCCGGTGTCTGTCGTTCGATGGCGTCGTTTTTGCTGGGCCAAGTGTAGCGCGAGCGCTCGCGTGGACCCGATAGGGGGCCGCCGGTGCCTGCACGGGGTTAGACTTGAACCATGACTGATGCTTCACGAAATGAAGCAGGCTCGCGCTGGAACCGCGCATGAGCGGCGCCGGCCAGCGCCTGCCCGGCACCCCTGAACCCATGCGGTGGTGGACCGGCCCGACGGGCTTGCGCATCGCTGGTGACCAGTGGGGGGATCCCGCCGGGCCGCTGGTGATCCTGCTGCATGGCGGTGGCCAGACGCGCCACGCCTGGAAGGGCGCGGGGGAGTGGCTCGGTCGCGCCGGCTATCACGCCGTCAGCTTCGACGCGCGCGGACATGGTGATTCGGACTGGGCGCCCGATGGCATCTACAGCCAGGACGTGATGGTGGCGGACCTCCAGTGCGTGGTGCAAGCGCTGGGCCGGCGCCCGACGCTGGTGGGCGCCTCCATGGGCGGTGGCACCAGCATGGCCGCCGTGGGCGAAGATCATGTCGATGCCACGGCGCTGGTGCTGGTGGATATCGCCCCGCGCATCGAGATGGAGGGCGTGGCCAACATCAACGCCTTCATGGGGCGCAACCCGAACGGCTTTGCCTCGCTGGAGGAAGTGGCTGATGCGGTGGCCAGTTACCAGCCGCATCGCCAGCGCCCCAAGGACATCTCGGGCCTGGGCAAGAACGTGCGCCAGGGTGAGGACGGCCGCCTGCGCTGGCATTGGGATCCGGCCTTCCTGCACGCTGCGCGCCATTACGCCAACCGCACCGAACGCCTGGTGGCCTGCGCGCGCAAGCTCGACCTGCCGGTGCTGCTGGTGCGCGGCGGGCTATCCGACCTGCTCTCCGAGGCGGGCGCCCGCGACTTCCTCACCCTGTGCCCGCATGCCGAGTACGTCAGCGTCACCGATGCCCACCACATGGTGGCCGGCGATCGCAATGACATCTTCCTCGGTGCAGTCAGCCGCTTTCTCGAGCGCGTGGTGCCGGTGAAAGGCGAGCCGGTGAAGGCGCCGCATGAACTGCATCCACGCCATCTGGGCCCGCCGGGGGATGTGAATGATGTGCCGTGAAGTCGGGAAGGCAGCAAGGTTTACCCCCTTGTCAAAGGTTCTTCGTCAATTTCCGGGGATGGCATTGGCAGCAAGCTTGGCAGGCCCGGGGTTTACCCCCTTGTCAAAGGGGGCCGACTGGCCGCAGGCCAGCGGGGGGATTTTGGCCAGCTGGGTTCGACTATCGCCTGGGCCTCATGTTTCCGTGAACGCTCAATATCGGAGTTGCTTTGCAGGCAAGCTATTGCTGCCGGATTGCATCCAGAGCATCAACCTGG
>CANJJT010000187.1:0-3315 GCA_947474715.1 Betaproteobacteria bacterium | reverse complement strand
CAAGCAAATGGTCCTGAACTTCTTCATCCAGGACATCAAACTCGGGACTGAAATCATTATGAAAAATGACCTCCCAAACATCAGCCTGCCTCAATTATCATCTCCGAATGATATAACGTCAAGATGATAATTTGTCCTTGATGGGCAAGCAATGGTGGTTTCCCTTAGTCCTTGAATGACTCAATGGGCGTGTCCCATGGCCTTGAGCCAGACCACAATGGGGATGCAGTTATTTCGCTTCACCCGGCGCTGCGCCATATGCCCGCACGCGCGCCAAATACTCCTGCGTATGCGTGACCAGCAGGTCGGCCACCATGCGGGCGATGCGCGGCAGCGGGCGGCTGGCGCTGATGGCCACGGCCAGACTTTGCGGCTGGATGTTGCGGTCGTGCACCGGCAGGAATTTGAGCTTGCCGGCGAGGATTTCGGGCGCGGCATCGAGCTCGGAGGTCAGCGCGACGTGATGCCCCTGCAACACCAGCGTCTTGAGCAGTTGCAGCGAGTTGCTCGTCAGCATGGGTTGAGACTGCTCGAGCAGCCAGGCATGCTGACGCTCGAGATAACGGCGAATCGTCAGCAGCCGGCTCTGCGCCGCCAGCGGCCACGCCGCGACCTGACGCAGGGTGACACTGTCGAGCGCCGCCAGCGGGCGAGACACGGCAACGATGCAGCCGAGCGGCAATTCGGTGCTCCAGACGATATGTATCTCTCGGGCCGGCTTGAGATTGTAGGCCACCGCAAAATCCACCAGCCCGGTGGTCAGCGGTGTGATGGCCAGATCCGGGCTGACGATTTCAACGTCGAGCGTGATGCCCGGATGGGTCTGGGCCAGTTGCTCAATGAACGCCGGCAACAGTCCGTTGGCATGACTGTCCATGGCCACCAGCTTGACCTGACCGCGGGCAATGCCCTGTAATTGCTTGACGTCGGACAGCGTGCGCGTCAGGTCGGAGCTCAGGCGCTGATTGAGGGCGATCAGCATCTCGCCAGCAGCGGTGAGTTTCATGCCGCGCGGCTGACGCTCAAACAGCGGCACACCCAGTTGTTCTTCAAGTTGCAGGATCTGGCGGTCGATGGCCGAAGCCGAGATCGACACCTCGCGCGCGGCCGCCTGCACCGAGCCCAGCTGGGCGACCGCCGAAAGATAACGCAAGACCTTGGGATGCAGGAGGCTGGACATGGCCACATTCTAATTATGGCAACGCAACATCGCAAATTATGTGATGGACAGCAATGCAAACCGGAGCCGATACTCAAGGCATGAATACGCCCGCCATTGAAATATTGCAGATCGCCAGGAACCTCGGCAGCGCCGACGAGGCCTCATTCATGCAGGCGATCGGGCCGGTGGTCGAGCGCTCGCCCTGGGTCGTGGAGCGCGCCTGGAGGCGCGCTCCGTTCGAGAACCTGAATGCCGTGCATGCGGCGCTGTGCGCCTGCATCCTGGAGGCCAGCGATGACGAACAGCTTGCCCTGTTGCGCGCCCATCCCGAACTGGCCGGCAGCGAGGCGCAGGCCGGCACCATGACCGACGAATCGCAGTCCGAACAGGCGCGCCTGGGCCTGCACGCGCTGGACGCGGCAACGCTGGCCCGGCTCACCCGTCTGAACCAGCGCTATCGCGAGCGCTTCGGTTATCCCCTGCTGGTGGCGCTGCGCCTCCATCAGCGACTTGAAACCGTGCTGCAAGAGGCCGAGCAACGCCTCGCGCACAGCCCGCAGCAGGAGCGGCAGATTGCCCTCGCCCAAATCACCGAAGTCATGCGCGGCCGGCTGTTCGGCAGCACCACCCCATCCTGAAACCCGCCTCACCACACTGCCGCCGCCCACCCTCCACGGAGCTCACCATGCACACCAAGCGTCGCCATCTGCTGTCCCTCGCGGCCACCACCGCGCTCTGCCTGTCCGGCGTTCAACACGCGCAGGCGCAATCGTGGCCACAAAAGCCGATCCGCATCGTTGTCACCTTCGCGCCGGGTGGCTCATCGGACATCGTGGCGCGGATTCTGCAACCGGGCCTGCAGGAAAAACTCGGCACGCCCGTGATCATCGACAACAAGCCCGGCGCCGGCGGCACCATAGGCGGCGTGGACGTGGCGCGCGCCACACCGGATGGCTACACCCTGCTGCTGTCGAACACGGCGCCGATCAGCATCTCGCCCTTCATGCTGGCCACGCCCAATTACGACCCGGTCAAGAGCTTCACCCACGTTGGCTACATAGGCTCGGTGCCCAATGTGTTTGTGGTCAACCCGGTGGTGCCGGCAAAAACCCTGACCGAGTTGGTCACCTGGGTCCGCGCACAGACCAAGCCGGTCAATTTCGGCTCGGGCGGTGTCGGATCGATCGGTCACATCGTTGGCGAAATCCTCAAGAAGGAATACAAGCTCAACATGGAACACGTGCCCTACAAGGGCTCGAGCCCGATGCACAACGACCTGCTCGGCGGGACGCTCAATTTCGCCATCGACACCCTGACCCAGAACGTGCCCTACATCAAGGATGGCAAGCTCACCGGCATCGCCGTCACCTCGACCGCGCGCATGGCGCTGGCGCCGACCCTGCCCACCGTGCTCGAAGCGGGCTTTCCAAAACTGGTGGCTGAAAACTTCCTTGGCCTGTCCGGTCCGGCCGGTTTGCCCAAGGATATTTCCGACAGGATCATCAAGGCCCTGTATGACACCATGGCGCAGCCCGACATGATCAAACGCATGGAAGACATGGGCATCGCCATGCGCAGGATGAGTCAGGCCGAGTTCACCACTTTCGTGAGCAAGCAGGTGGCGGAGTGGGGCCCGGCGGTCAAGGCCTCGGGTGCCACACTCAACTGACGCGCATGCACGGTGGCCTGTCGATGCTCAGACCCTCAGCAGGGCTGCCACTGCTTGCTGAAGGCAGCGTGAAAGCGGAAGCCGATCGCCCGCTCGGTGGCATTGAACTGCAGCGCCTTGACGCGCTTGGTGCCCGTCTGCAACAAGGCCTGGCAATCGCGCTTCCAGACGTGGGTGAAGGTGCCGACCACGACGTTGTTGTAGGTCACGATGTCAAAGGCGATGATGCTGTCGCCCTGGTCGCGCATGTTGGTGGCGCACTCGAACTCGATGTTGACGTCAAAGTAGTTCGGGTCAGTGGCGACGTCTTCAAGTGCCAGGGTGATTTTGCGCACTGTGGTGATGTAACCCTGAGCCGGTGAAAACGGATAGGGACCAGCGGCCGTGAAGGCTTTTTGGGCTGGGCGCGTTTCGTCGATGGTTCCAAGGATGCTCGAAGTAATGTCCGACACTGGAAGTTCTCCATGCGGTTCCGGAAGTCAAT
>CANJJT010000186.1:0-3322 GCA_947474715.1 Betaproteobacteria bacterium | reverse complement strand
CCAGCCAACTCCTCGGCTTGCACCTGTCCGGTCAGCAACCTGATGGCGGGAATGCGCTTCACCGTCCCGGGCGGGCCGGCAAAGTCGATGTGCACCCAGTAGTCGTGCAGCCAGCTGCCCTCGGAGGCCGCCCCCCCATGCCGGGCGGCCGTCGGTCGCCGGGCAAGCCATCGCCCGGAAGCGCCTGCCCTGCCGCCCTGCTCATGGCCAGGCTGAAGGCCGGCCACTGCTGGCCATTGAAACCCTCCTGCAGAAACAGGCTCCGGACCACGCCATCGGCATCGGGCTCGACATGGGTGTGTGCGAGGGTCGCGCCGCTGGCGAGGAAAGGCGGCGCCGGCAGCAACAACTCCGGTTCGCCACCCTCACGCCCCACGGCCACCACCGACAGCACCGCACCGGGCAGCTTCTTCAGCACGCGCGCCAGCGCAGCGTCGCCGGCGGGATCTCGCTCGTCGGCTTCGGACAGGATCACGTCGATGCCCACCGCACGCGGCTGCAGCGCGGCGATGCGATCGAGCAGCGTGGCCATCACTGCGCGCCGCCACGGCCAGCGGCCCATGGCGGCAATGCTCTCGTCATCGATGGTGACGATGACAATGTCGGCTGGCACTGGACGGCTGCGCAGCGACTGCGCGGTATCGTACAGCTGGCGATCGATACGCCCCAGACCGACCTGCGAACCGAGATAGACCGCCAGGGTCACCAGGATGACCGCCAGCACCAGCCACTCGAGCAGGGCACGGCGTGGCAGCCAGGAACGCTTAGTACGCACAGCGCCCGTTCAGCAATATCCTCCGGCAACACAGCAAGGAAGCATCCCTGGCAGATGCGTGCCTGACCCCGTCGTGCAGCGAGACAATTCCCATCGATCGATTCCCTGAAAGACACCGCAGTGTCGATGCAGTGGCCCGGGAATTATAGGTGGGAGAGCCCTCCTGCTGGAAAGGCGCTGCATCACCCGTGTTCGGCAGCGCTCCAAGTCACATCAGAAAAATATGATCAGAGCGATGCGCAATCCGTCGTGACCAGTTCGTCACGGAGATAGAGGTTTTCAACCACTGCGCGACTGCCCCAGCTGGATCAGGCCGCGGCGTCGAAAGCAGCAATGCGCTCTGGCAGCAAGAAACGGCAAAGCTCCGCTCAGTCGATCTTCACATTGGCTGCCTTGACGATCCTCTGGTACTTCTCAAGGTCAGTGCGGATCACGCGGCCGAACTCCTCGGGCGTGCTGCCGACCACATCGGCGCCTTCAGCAGCCAGCCGCGCGCGCAGGTCTGCTCCACTCAGGTGCTTGACGATTTCAGACTGAAGCGTACCCAGGACCGGCCTGGGGGTGGCGCCTGGAGCGAGTATTCCGAACCAGTTGCTGAAATCGTAGCCCGGCACACCGGACTCGGTGATGGTAGGCACCTCCGGAGCAGCCCCCGAGCGCTGCAGGCTGCCCACGGCCAGCGCCTTCAGCTTGCCGGCCTTGACCAGGGGCAGCGATTGCAGAATGGTGTTGAACATGAGGTGCACCCGGCCGCCCATCTGATCAGTGACTGCCGGACCGCCCCCCTTGTACGGGATGTGCAGCATGTCGATACCGGCCATCATTTTGAGCAGTTCGCCAGCCAGATGCGGCGAGGAACCCGTACCCGACGAGGCATAGTTGATGCTGCCCGGCTTGGCCCGCGCCAGTGCAACCAGTTCTTTCACGTTGCTCGCCGGCAAGGACGGGGTCGCGGTCAACATGAAGGGCACGCTGGCCACCAGCGACACCGGTGCAAGATCCTTGAGCGGATCGAAGGGCAGCGGATAGAGCGCGGCATTCACGGCATAGCTCGCCGACACCATGAGGATGGTGTAACCGTCTGCAGGGGCCCTGGCAGCCATTTCAGTGCCGGTAGTGCCTCCCGCGCCAGGTCGGTTGTCCACGCTGACCTGCTGGCCAAAACTTTCCGAGAGCTTCTGCCCGATGGTGCGCGCCAGAATGTCGGTGCCGCCACCCGGGGTGAAGGGGACGATAAGCCGGAGGGGCTTGTTCGGATAGGCCTGACTGCGGGCCGGCGCCGACGCCACCAGAAGCGCCAGGACCAGACATGACGCCAAGCTTGTTGACACTGCACCGGATTGCCTCATTTGCGCGCTCCCTTCGATACGGTTTCAAACAGGCCTGACGGCCGGACTATGCCTCTGCTTGCATTATGTCTGCTCAGTGCCGCCGGGGTGAGGGACGTTCTGAAAACCCCGGGAGACATCCCCGTCACCCTGTGAATGGGCTCTGAAAAAACAGGCCTTTCAGAGCGTCCTCAGAGCCCCCAGCAATGCAAGGGCATACTCCCCTCGTGCACCCCTGCTTCAGATGCCCCTGACGGTAATTTTGTCAGGGGCTATTTGACTGCCTTCAGTGGCAGCAGCACCCGGGCCCAACCCTTGGCAGTCATCTCGCCGCGTTGGTCACGCGTGCCCAGCTCGATCTTCACGCTCCCCCTCCCCGCATCTGCCATGGTCTTCTCCACGATCCTGCCATGACCATAGGTGACATCGCCAACCAGGTTGAAACGCCTGATCTCACAATACAACTCAGCAAGAAAACCGTTGTCCCCGGCCCAGTTGGTCAGCATGGTGCCCAGCCAGGCAACGCGCTCAGGTCCGTAGTCATAGGCCTCGGGCACGCCGACACTGCGCGCCAGCGCAGAATCCCAGTGGACCGCTTCGGGTGGCTCGGGAATGCCATAGCCGTTGAGTATGCCGGCGGAGGGATGTCGCTGCAGATACTTGAACCAGTAGCCATGTGCCCAGATGAAAAGGCCACCCCAGGCCTGTTCGAAGGCCACGGCCACCGTGGCGGTGTAAGGCCCGCGCACAATGCCGGGCAGCTCGTCGCCCACCTGCACGTCATCCCAGTAAAGGGGTGTCGATCCCCGGCAGGTCTCCTGCTCGTAGAGCCGCGCAATCTGGGCAATTTCCTCGCTCGAGTAGGTGTGAAACTCCAGCGAGTTGTACTTGCCCTTCTCCTTGGCCTTGGTGCGCTCGGTGCGCATGCCCCAGGACTCCGCATCGGCAATCTCGCGCCCGTCCTTGCCCAGGAAGCGGATATGCGAAATCTGCTTGAACATGCGGTCGGCAAAGCGGCTGGGCAACTCCACCAGGCCCTTGAAAGTCACTTCGGTATCAATGGCTTCACCCAGCGGTATGGGCTCTTTCCAGCGGAAATGGGAGCCCGCAAAAAAGGAATGCACACCGGGCAACCCGCCTCTGTAGCCGATGGAGATGCGGCTGAAGGCGTAGAGCATGCAGGGCGGCGCGATCATGTGGCCCACCGAGGACTGCCTTG
>CANJJT010000185.1:0-3331 GCA_947474715.1 Betaproteobacteria bacterium | reverse complement strand
TGGACGACGTGGGCGAAAAAGCGCTGATTGCCGCCATCGGCGACCTGCAGCGCCGCGGCAAGACGATTGTGCTGATCACCCACCGCACCAGTGTGATCGGCGTCACCAGCAAACTGCTGCTGCTGCGCGATGGTCACGTCCACATGATGGGACCCACCGCCGATGTGCTGTCGGAGATCGGCAAGATCAGCCAGCACCTGACGCGGGTGCCACCCGGCAACCCGCCCGACCGAGCGCGCACGGCAGCCGAGCAGGCCGTGATGCCCTTGCGCCCTGCCGAAGCAGCGGCCTGACACCAGGACCAAGCCCATGAACACCATGACAAAGCCGATCGTCCTGACCGAGGTCATCGAGGACGAGCAGTCCGACCCAATCGTCAAGACCGACACCAGCCTGCACACCCGTCTGGGCTGGTGCCTGGTGATAGCCGGCTGTTTGGGCATGCTGGCCTGGGCAGCGCTGGCACCGCTGGAAAAGGGGGTGCCGCTGAGTGGCACCGTGACCGTTGAAACCAACAAAAAAGCGGTGCAACACGCGATTGGCGGCACAGTGGACGCCATTCTGGTCAAGGACGGGGACCGGGTGAAGGCAGGGGACGTGCTGCTGCGGATGAACCCCACACAAGCGAGCGCCGAAGCGGAAATGGTCCGCGTGCAATACGTGACCGCAAGGGCCACCGAGGCGCGCTTGTTGGCAGAGGTGAACGGCAGCAAGACCATCGTCATGCCTGCGGAGTTGATGCAGATGCCGGACAGTGCCCAGGTGGCCAGCATCACCCGACTGCAGCAACGGCTGTTTTCGACACGACTGGCCGCCAAGCAAAGCGAACTTGCAGCACTGGAGGAAAACATCCAGGGCCTGACGCAGCTCAACGACGGGCTGGAGAGCGCCAAGGCCAGCCGGCAGCAGCAACTGGTCTTCAGCAAGGAGCAGCTCGACAGCCTGCGCGCCCTGACCGTGAGCGGTTTTGTGTCGCGCAACCGGCTGCTTGATGTGGAACAGTCGCACTCGCAAATCACCGCCTCACTGGCGGAGGAGATCGGCAATATCAGTCGTGGTAAACGTCAGATCGCGGAATTGCGACTCCGGCATGAGCAAACCCTGCAGGACTACCAGAAGGAGGTGCGAACCCAGCTGTCTGAGGTGCAAAAGGAAGCGGGCGCCCTCGCGCATCGCCTGGCCGGGCTGGACCACATCCTGGCCAACAGCCAGATCAAGGCCCCGGTGGACGGGACGGTCATGGGCATGACGGTGTTTGCCCAGGGTGCAGTGATTGCACCCGGCTTCAAGATCATGGATGTGGTGCCCGCTGACGATGCCCTGGTGGTGGAAGGCCGGCTGCCGGTGCATCTGATTGACCGAATAGCACCCGACCTGCCGGTAGAGCTGATCTTCTCGGCGTTCAACCAGAATTTGACGCCCAAGATTCCTGGTGCAGTGACGCAAGTCTCTGCCGACCGTCTGGTCGACGACAAAACGGGTGAGCCCTATTACCGCCTGCTTGCCAAGGCCACCCCGGAGGGCATGAAAAAAATTGCGCATCTGAAAGTGCGTGCCGGCATGCCGGTGGATGTGTTCGTCAAAACCGGCGAGCGCACCCTGCTCAATTATTTGCTCAAGCCTTTGCTCGACCATTTCAGGATGGCCATGATCGAAGAGTAAAGCTTCACTGCGCACTGATCCACCCTTGCCTTCAACCACGTCACCCGCCACCACACCATGAACACCAGCACTCACCCTGATCCGGCCCCGAGCCCAGAGCCAAGCAGCAGCCCATCACGGCGCACGCTGCTGAAACTGGGCGCCGCCAGCCTGCCAGCGAGCTTTTTGGGCAGCAGCCCACCGCTGCTTGCCAAGACGATCACCAGCCCGGCCACCACGCCGTTTCTGGAGCCCCTGCCCATCATGCCCGTCCTGCCATCGCGGCCGCTCAGCGATGCGGCCTTTGCGCTGCATCCTCCGAGCCAGAACCCGAACCGGGCGATCAATCCCGCGACGCTGATGCCGTTCGAAGGCCGCGGTGATGCGCACCAGCTGCGCGAGAAAAACCCACCGCAGTATTTCTACGCCCAGCGCTTTGGCGCAGTACCAGCAATATCGATTCACCCGCAGCTGTCTAAACAGGTGTGCTTCTGGGGCGCCAACATGGGCGGGGCCGACTTGCGCACCGACCGGCCCATGACACCCCTGCCCACCATCGTCAGCCGCTACAAGAGCGGCACCAACACGGCCATTCTGGTCAGGCGTTTCAATGATTTGCCGACCGGCATACCCAGCGGCGGCTTCGGGAAAAACTCGATCACCACCCACACCCACAACTTTCATGCGGCACCCGACAGCGATGGCGGGCCCTGCGACCCCAGTCTGGGCGCGCTGGCAGAAGACCCGCGCACCCAAGGGCGCTTTTTCTTTCCCGGCCAGTACTACGACTACTACTACAACATGAAGCGCGCGGGCTTCACCAACGCCAAAACACCAGACGGCGATGTGCGTGAAAGCCTGGGCACGATGTGGTACCACGACCACCGAGAGGCACATACTGCGGAAAATGTGTACAAGGGGCTGGCCGGCTTCCACCTGGTGTTCAACGAGCATGACACGGGCGATGAAACCACCGGCTTTCGCCTGCCCAGCTTCCCCCGTTACGACATACCGCTGCTCATCACGGATCTGCTGATCGATCCAATGACCGGGCAAGCCACCATCGACCTGCTCGACAACGATGGTCATCTTGGCGATAAATACGTGGTCAATGGCAAGGTTCAGCCTTATCTGAGTGTTGCGCGCAGGCGCTACCGACTGCGATGCCTGAACGCGAGTCCATCGCGCTACCAGGCGCTTTACCTGGTGAACCCGGACAACCCGACGCAGCTGATTCCTTTTTGGCGCATCAGCAACGACGGTAACCTTTATGAGGCCCCCCTGCTGATCACCGAGATGAAGTTGGCACCGGCCGAGCGGGGCGACCTGATTCTTGACTTTGCCGCGCTTTGCGCGCCCAACGGACCGGCCGCAGGAGCCACCCGGCTGTGGCTGGAGAACCGGCTGATCCAGACCGACCCCCGAAACCCGAGCACCCTGCTGGCGCCGCCGGGCACGGCTGCCAATGCCATCCTGGAGTTGCGCGTGGGCGCCACTGCACCGGATGCCAGCCGCGACCCCGCACAAATCAGCAGCTTCGCACCCATCACCCTGCCACCGCTGGCCAAGCCTGTGGTCACGCGCTACTTCAAATGGGGTCGGAGCAACGGCGCCTGGGTCTGCAACGGGCAGCCGCTGGACTGCACGAAGGTCCGCTTCACCATGAAGCGCGGGCGCATGGAGCGCTGGA
>CANJJT010000184.1:0-3539 GCA_947474715.1 Betaproteobacteria bacterium | reverse complement strand
GGAAGCTGCGGCTTCTTTGCGCCAGAATCTGGTTCGAGATTCAGACGCTCATAGACTTAACAATGCTCGCAAGCCGCGATGCTCAGACCACTGCATTATGAAAAACGGAATTGTTCAGGGCGGACTACTTAAGGAAACACTGAATAAGTCGCCGACTCGGCCTGCCGATGATGATGCTCATGCGTCATGAATGGGGAGAGTGACCGAACGGGATGAGAATGACGATGAAGCAAATGACACTGGCTGCGGCGTAGGGATTCCAGGTGCACGGAAGAGCCACCCGCAAGGCGGAATTTATGGCGCGCATGGGGTCGCTGGTGCCGTGGGCTGAGTTCTGTGCGTTGATCGAACCGCGCTACCCCAAAGTCGGTGGTGGTCGCCCGCCCAGAAGCATGGAGCGGATGCTGCGGATGTACCTGATTGCCAACTGGTTCAACCTGGCCGATGAAGCCTGCGAGGAAGCGTTGTATGACGTGCCCGCATTTCGCGACTTCTGCCGGATTGACCTTGGGCGGGAGCGTGTGCCGGACGCCACCAGGTTGCGTCAGTTCCGTCATTTTCTCGAAGAGCCGCCCGCCCACGATGGCGCATTCAAGGCCGGCAGCACCAAGCGAGATTTGAAGCTGATTTCCTGCCTTCCAATGCGGAGAAGGATGACCCAGGAAATCTCGCAGCAAGCGCCACAACTATCGACTGAAATTTCTGCCCCGCAGGGTATGGCGACTTAAAGGCCCGGGCGGAGATTGGTCGATCACACCGTCGATCAAACCTCAGCCCGCCGGTTTGGCGATGATCTTGAACACCCGCTGCAACTGCTCGTAGTCGGTCTTCAGGCGGGCGGCGAATTCCTGCTGCGTTGCGGGCCACGGTTCCACACCCTGGTCGGCCATCTGCTTGGCCAGTTCGGGCTTCTTCAGGAACTTTTCGATCTCGCTGTGGAGGCGATCGACCACGGGCCTGGGCGTGCCGGCCGGGGCGAAGGCGCCGATCCAGGCATTGATGTCGTAGCCGGCCAACCCGGATTCGGCGATGGTGGGCACACTGGGCAGCAGGGTGGAACGCCGCGCCGAGGTGACGCCCAGCACCGGCAGCTTGCCCGCCTGGATCTGCCCCAGCACCGCGCCGATGGTGGACACCGCCGACTGCGTTTCATTGGCCAGCAGCGCGGTGGTCATCTGCGCGCCGCCCTTGTAAGGCACGTGGATGAGCTGGATGCCGGCCATGGAGGCGAATAGCGCCATCTGCACATGCAGGTTGCCGCCTTCGCCGTTGGAGGCATAGGTGATCTGACCCGGGCGTGTCTTGGCCAGTGCGATGAACTCCTTCACCGTTTTCGCCGGCGTCCCCGGGGACACGATGAGCGCGCTGGGCTGCGCCGCCAGCAGCGCGATGGGCTCGAAGTCCTTGAGCGTGTCGTAGGGCAGCTTGGTGTTGACGAAGGCGTTGGACAGATGCGAGGTCGAATGCACCATCAGCGTGTAGCCATCCGGGGCGGCCTTGGCCACCGCATCGGCACCGATGGCGCCGGAGGCACCGCCCCGGTTGTCCACCAGGAACTGCTGGCGCAGGCTGTCGGACAGATCCTTCGCCAGGAAGCGCGCGACGATGTCATTGCTGCCCCCCGGCGGGAAGGGCACGATGACGCGCACCGCCTTGTTCGGGTAATTGCCTTGGGCAAGGACATTTCCGGCAGAACCAGCAATGAGCAAGGCGCCGATGCAATGCATCAGTGCAGACAGGCATTTCTTCATGATCCACTCCTAAAAAACGTGATGTTATCCGTAACCGGCGTCTGGCTGAACAAAGCAGTCGGCGCCTGGCTTTGCACACGACTACCTGTTTGCCGTTTGCCCTGATCTTGTCGAAGGGTGAACCGCAATGGCATGTGCCCTGTTCATGGCACTGGCCCTGTGATCCTTACTGGCCAAACCCGTCAGCCAGCCCCTTCAGAGTCATGTTCTCCGCCACCACATCATGCGGAATCAGCACCTATCGCCAGGGCTTGCCACCATTGGCCTTTGCATATTCTGACGCCAGTCCACACCATTTCACTGCGGCCGCTTTCTTGGCCAGCACCACCGGATCATCCATTTCCTTCTTCATCTTCGGCTCCAGCATGTAGATGGCATCGCCGGTTTCGGCAACGAAGTCGGGCTGGTACTCCGAATGATCTGCCCCGTGACGGTAAAAGATCTGGAACTGGCCTCGGGCCGGCTTGAACCAGCGCTCCGCGTCACGATCACAGATGACGGAGAGAACACGTTCTGAATCCGAATCAAACGTCTGAACCGAATAAAGACACCGCTTGAAACCGCCCAACAGGTATCGGGAAATATTGCTCTTGTCAACAGGTGAAACAAGGGTCAGATTGGGTGCCAGCACGAAGAAATTGTTGATCCCATGCGCCAGGTGCAGGTAGCTGATGAAGGCGCCCATCAACCGGGTCTTGCCCAACCCCGTCGCCAGGGCGAAACACAGGGAGGGAAAATCCCGCTCGAAATCGGTCACCGACGGAAATTCGCTGCGGATGGCGGATGGCGGCCAGCGCAGCCGCGGCATCTGCGCCCTTGGCGGGCGGGGCAATTTCCGTGACCCGGTTGAGGATCTCCAGGGACCGCCTTTGAGGAGGCCGCAGGCTCAAGCGGCCCGCGATGGCATTGACGTGGCGATGGGTCATTTTTGTTCTGTCGCCTGCTATAATTTTTCTATGAGTTCAAGGCTTTCCAGCACCAACCCCTACCTGCGCGATCCAGTCATTCGCGAACGCACCATACTGCGGTCCGTCGCTACATCCTCGGCGATTGAAGGCATTCACGCTCCCTTCAAAAAAGCTTCGCGTTCTTCCGCAACCGGGCAATTCATCGGTCAAAGCTCCACTCACGGCAAGAAGCGCTAGCCCGCTGGCGCGCGCAGCGTCCTTTCAATCACGCCTCGAAACACCGCCGTAATGGGCGCGTAGTCGTGTCCCATGGCGGCATGAATTGCTGCGATATAGCCTTGCCTTCCCCTGCCGCTTAAACCGCCGAAATCAAGCACCGGCAATCCGGCCTGCAAGGCCATCAGCATTGCCAGCAAGCGGCTGCATCGACCATTACCCTCACGAAAAGGGTGGATCAGAATCAGCTCCGCGTGCACCACGCCCAGCGCCTGCGCCTGCGCAACAAGGTCCACCATCCGGCACGGCGTGTAGGTGCGCAGCGGCCCGCGCCCCAGGTCGTGCATCAACCGTGGTACCTGGTCTGCGGCAGCAAACGGAAAGCCATCCTTTTCCATATTGACCTGTCGAAACTCGCCGGCCCAGGCGTAAATATCCCCAAGCCATCACCGGTGCATGCGGCGGATATCCGCAACATTGAACTGCTGATCCACCGTGGTTTGATCGGTCAACAAGTGAGCGTAGTAATCGGCCCAATGCCGCAAATCGCGCCGAAGAAACACGGTGCACGTGGATGTGGCAAGGTGGAATGCGGCGCTGCTGAAGACCGGTAAGACAATGGTGCGTCCTGCCCGCGTGTGAGCGTGGTCCTGGGTAGCGTCAT
>CANJJT010000183.1:0-3546 GCA_947474715.1 Betaproteobacteria bacterium | reverse complement strand
TGGGCAGATACGCCGGCCATGTGGACGGAAAGGGCATGTAGGGCAGGTGGTTGAAGTCGGTGTAGTTGTGCAGCGCCAGCGAGTGATAGCGTTTGCGCCAGCAATCACCTGCGCGCTCATGCTTGTCCACCACCAGCGTATCCACGCCAAGGCGCACCAGGCGCGCAGCGACGGTCAGCCCGGCCTGGCCGCCGCCGACCACGAGCACCGCCGGTTCGCGGTCCTCGTAGGCCTGGGCCTTGATGCGAAGATCCTTCCAGTTCATGCCGCCGAAGTTGCGCGAGTGGGCTTCACCGGTGGGTCGATCATGCCCCACATGTTCTTCGAAGCCTTTCAATTCATGCAGGGCGGTCATGATCTGGAAGGCTTCCGTGGGCTTGTCCGCCTTCAGGCGCAGCACCCCGAAACCGCGACCGAAGGCGGTCTCGAATGAAAAGATCGTCTCGAGTACCGAGATACCTGCCCTCTTGATGCGCCGTGGCGGGGTGCGCCCCTTGGCGATGGCGAAGCCACTGGCCTTGGTGGCCTCCTGGCTGGCGACCAATGCGGCGCCGATTTCCTGCGCGCCCCGGTGAGGGGTGATGAACCAGGTGAACGCGAGCACGTCGCGCCAGTGACAGTCATCCGGCGCGAACAGCGCGGCGACGCCGGCCTTGTCTTTGGCATTCAGCGCTTGTTCCAGCGATGAAAGCCATCGCTGTGAGATTTCTGCGTCGCTGACGGATTCTTGTGCGGGGACAGACTGCAATACTGAACTCATAACGCCTCCTTGGGATGATAACCAGCGATGGAGTGCTCAGCGTCCCGACAACTGCGGAGACTCATGGCTTCCTCCTCGCGCTCCAGGCAGATACCTTGTCTGCCTCTATTCAAAAGCAATCAGAATCTGTTGATTCCTTTGCACTGTATCGCCTGCCGCTGCAGCAGAAGCTGGCGCAGCTGAAGTCCGTCGTTTGGTGCCGGTGGGGACGGCAGGCTTGGAGTGCCTGACAATGCGAGGGGACACCTCCCTTCGCGCTCCCCTGAGTCAGGGCGCCTGACGGCAAGGCTGTCAGGCGTGCTTAGTCTACTTCCAGTTTGGACTTTTCATCAGTTTGCCCATACTCGACATGTCCTTCTCGACCCGTTCCTTGAACTCCTCCGGGGTTCCGCTGTTCGGTTCGGAGCCGAGCGCCAGTATCTTTTTCTCGATATCCGGGCTTCTGACGGCCGAGACAATTTCCTTGTTCAAACGGGCAACCACTGCTGCAGGGGTCCGTCCGGTGGTCAGCATCCCCGCCCTGGACATCACTTCGAATCCCGGCAATCCGGACTCGGAAATGGTTGGCAGGTCGGGTGCCACCGCCAGTCTTGTCAGGCCGGAAGTGGCCAGAAGCTTGATCTTCCCGGCCTTTGCAAGGGACACCACGCCAGCAAGCGTGGGAAACGCGATATGCACTTCGCCCGCCATCACCGCGGCCACGGACGGTATCACCCCCTTGAAAGGAATTCGGACGATGTCGAGATCGCCCATGGATTTCATCAGCTCGCCGGCCAGGTGGCTGACGGTGGCTGTGTTGCTTGATCCATAGTTGAGCGCGCCAGGCCTGGCCTTTGCCAGGGCGATCAGCTCCTTCATGGAGTTGGCCGGCAGGGAAGGGGAAACGACCACTACCACGGGCTGATTCGACACCATGGAGATGGGCGCGAAGTCCTTCACCACGTCGTATCCGACATCTTCCACAAAGGGCAACAGCCAGAGCGCGCTGGCAGCGAACACCAGGGTGTGGCCATCAGGAGGGGCCTTGGCCGTGGCTATGGCGCTCAGCGTCGCGCCTCGATTCTCCACCACGACGGGCTGCCCCAATGCGGGGGCAATGGCCTGTGCGACCAGGCGCGTCAACTGGTCATTTCCGCTGCCTGCATCGGCCGTGAAGATCCGCAGGGGCTTGGTCGGAAAGCCCTGTGCAGATGCGAGATAGGTGACCTGACTGAGACTCAAAGCCAGGATTGCCGTTGCCAATATTTTCATGAAGTCCTCCTTTGTGGATCAAGTGGCACATCCGGCAATGAAACCGGCAATTGCAGGCTTCACGGCAGGTTTGCTCTTCGTGTTTATTGTGGAAGTTCAGAGGCAAGCAGGCAGCGATCAGTCAAATCTGCTCAGTACAACTTGCCGTCAGTGAGCTAATTTAAGCGCCGGTCCGGACTTTTCACAAGTCCTCTGTACTGCGTTGATGCAGAAAGGGGCTCTGTTGTCCGTGGCGGCCATTCCGTATCACGTGCTGGAAACAGGCCGCAGATTGCAATCGTTAGATTCGGCATGGGCCCGGCTGTTCGCCACTGCCCCGACGAAAGGGCTAAAGTAGCGCCCACTATTCAAAAAAATTTAATTCAAATACCAGGAGGAGACATGGCTGGCCAATATCTTTGCAAACTGGCAGTGATTGCTGTTCTGATAGGCCATGCAGGCGCCGCAATTTCGCAGTCTCGCTATCCTTCGAAGCCGATCACCGTCATATCACCACTGGGTGCGGGAGGGGCGGTGGAAATCGTCGGGCGCATCGTCACACAGAAGATGGCCGACAGCATGGGGCAGCAGTTCGTCGTGGATGCACGCCTTGGTGCGGGGGGCAGCATCGGTCACGAGTATGTGGCCAGGTCTCCATCCGATGGCTACACGATTCTGCTGAGCGGTAGTGGATATTGCATACTCCCCTGGGTATATCCGATCAAATATGATCCGCGAAAGGATCTGGTTCCGGTCAGTCAGATGACTTTGAATGCCAATTTGCTTATCGTTCCCGCTTCATTTCCCGGGGCGAAGGTTTCTGATCTGGTTGCGCTGGCTAAATCCAAACCTGGTACCGTGAATTTTGCATCCACGGGCGTGGGTTCCTACGTGCATTTTGCAACTGAAATGCTGGGTTTGGCTGCGGGCGTCAAGCTGACGCATGTGGCCTACAAGAGTGCCGCACAGTCTTATGCCGACCTCATCTCCGGCGAGATCCAGATGATCATGTCAAGCACCATTTCGGCAATACCTCATGTCAAGACGGGCCGGGTGAAGGCTTTGGGGGTCAGCTCAATGCAGCGACTTGCCGGGCTTCCGGACATTCCAACCATCGCGGAATCCGGCGTTCCGGGGTTCAGTGCACTACCCTGGACTGGAATCTTCGCGCCAGGGAAAGTGCCGCCGGACATCCTGATGCGTTTGAATGCGGAGGTGATCAAGGCAGTCAATCAGCCTGATTTTTTGAAGCGAGTGGAAGCCGAAGGCGGCTTGCCAATCCAGAGTCTTGAGCAATTCAAGCGGACAATCGAGGACGAACTGGCGGTGAACCAGCGTATTGCTCGTGACAACAACATCAAGGCTGAGTGATCGACCAGCCGGTCAAGGGGCTGACCTGGGGCTCGATCGTCGATTGCTGGCGCGGCAGGCCTTACCCAGGAAAAAGGTTCTTCGCCGATTTCCGGGGAGAGTGCTGGCGGCAGGGATGGTCAGCCATCGGTTTACCCCCTTGTCAAAGGGGGCCGACGCGACGCAGTCGCGCGGGGGGATTTTTC
>CANJJT010000182.1:0-3602 GCA_947474715.1 Betaproteobacteria bacterium | reverse complement strand
TTTTAACCGTTTCTAATCACCGGCGCCTGCTGCCTATTCCTCATTCCTGTTCAGGGAAAACCCAGGCACCGCTGCGGTTCTGCATTGAGAAAACAACGCGGCGCGCAGCGACACGACATTGTTTGCAGTCAGCGCCTCAAGATGATCACTAATCTGAAAACCAAAAGTGCCATCACTATTTGCCTATGCCTTTGCGAAAACATGACTACACATCATTTCGATTTTCCTTTTATCCCACGCTCTGAACTTTATTTCTCGCCGCTACCTGGTAAAGCATCCCCTTACAATTCGGCAAGGGGCCGCATGGTGAAAGTCCTGTGATCAACAATCACTGATTAAAGAACTTCCGGCGCGGGTATCGCCAGATCATTGAGTGGCAAGAAATGACTGATAAAACAACTAAAAATCAAGAAATTAATAGCGGTCACACCCCCATGATGCAGCAATACCTGCGCCTCAAAGCGCAGCATCCGGACATCCTGCTGTTCTATCGCATGGGGGATTTCTACGAACTCTTTCATGAGGATGCCGAAAAGGCAGCCCGTCTGCTCGACATCACCCTGACCACGAGGGGTTCTTCCGCCGGCACGCCGATCAAGATGGCGGGGGTGCCCTGGCATTCGGCCGAGCAGTACTTGGCCAAGCTGGTCAAGTTGGGCGAATCGGTGGCCATCTGCGAGCAGATCGGCGACCCGGCCACTTCCAAGGGGCCGGTGGAGCGCGCGGTCACGCGCATCATCACGCCCGGCACGCTCACCGATTCGGCGCTGCTGGATGAGAAATCCGACAACATCCTCTTGGCGCTGTGCGCCCAGCGCCATTCGGTGGGGCTGGCCTGGCTGAGCCTGGCCAGCGGCGAGTTGCGCGTGATGGAAGTGCCGCCCGAGCTGCTGCCGGGTGAGTTGCAGCGCATCGGGCCGGCGGAGGTGCTGGTTGCAGACAATACCGGCGTCAAGGTCGAATCCCATGCGGTGACACGCCTGCCGGAATGGCATTTCGACATCGAGGCCGGGAAGAAGCGGCTGTTGCAGCAGTTGCGCGCCGCATCCTTGGCCGGTTATGGCATCGAGGACCTGGTGCCGGCCATCGGCGCCTGTGGCGCGCTGCTCGACTATGCCGCGAAGACCCAGGGCCAGGCGCTGGAGCATGTCGCGGCCATCATCGCCGAGCGGCCCGGCCAGTACGTGCGCATGGACCCGGCGACACGGCGCAACCTCGAACTGACCGAAACCCTGCGCGGGGAGCCCTCCCCCACGCTGTTCTCGCTGCTCGACGAATGCGCCACCGGCATGGGCAGCCGCCTGCTGCGCCTCTGGCTGCATCACCCCTTGCGCGAGCGCGGGCCGGTGATTGCCCGCCATGAGGCCCTGGCCGACTTCCTGGAAACCTCGGCCTGGAAGCCGCTGCAGGCCAGCCTCCGCCACATCGCCGACATCGAGCGCATCACGGCGCGCATCGCCCTGAAGAGCGCCCGGCCGCGTGATCTTTCGGCGTTGCGCCAGAGTCTGGAGAAACTGCCCGGCATTGCCGACCTGCTGCCGCGCAATGCGCCGTTGCTGGCGGAACTCGCCGCACAACTGCAGGCGCCCACAGCCTGTCTGCCGCTGCTGCAAGCCGCCATTGCGGCGGAACCGGCGGCGCTGCTGCGCGAAGGCGGCGTCATCGCCGATGGCTACAACGCGGAACTCGATGAACTGCGCGGGCTGCAAACCCATGCCGGCGAATACCTGATCACGCTGGAACAGCAGGAACGGGCGCGCACCGGCATCCCCAACCTGAAGGTCGAATACAACCGGGTGCACGGCTTCTACATCGAGATCACCAACGCCCACACGGAAAAAGTCCCGGACAACTACCGACGGCGCCAGACCCTGAAGAACGCCGAGCGTTACATCACCCCGGAACTGAAAGTCTTTGAGGACAAGTCGCTGTCGGCCAAGGACCGCGCCCTGGCCCTGGAAAAGTCGCTGTTCGAGGAGGTGCTGAACCGCCTGCTGCCCGATGTCATCCTGCTGCAGTCCATCGCACGGGCCCTGGCGCAGGTGGATGTGCTGGCCTGCTTCTCTGCGATTGCCGAGCGCCGTGGCTGGTGCCGGCCGGACTTCGACGATGCACCCGGACTGGACATCGTGGCCGGCCGCCATCCGGTGGTGGAGGCGCAGATCGAGCAGTTCATCGCCAATGACACCCATGTGGCGGCCACCCGCCGGCTGCTGCTGATCACAGGCCCGAACATGGGTGGCAAGTCCACCTACATGCGCCAGGTGGCGCTGATCGCGCTGATGGCGCATGTCGGCTGCCATGTGCCGGCGCGCTCGGCGCGCATCGGCCCGCTGGACCAGATCTTCACGCGCATCGGCGCCGCCGACGACCTGGCGGGCGGACGATCCACCTTCATGGTGGAGATGACCGAATCGGCCAACATCCTGCACAACGCCACCGAGCGCAGCCTGGTGCTGATGGACGAGGTCGGGCGTGGCACCTCCACCTTCGACGGCCTGGCGCTGGCCTGGGCGATTGCCCGCCACCTGCTGGAGAAGAACCGCTGCCACGCGCTGTTCGCCACGCATTACTTCGAGCTCACGCGCCTGGCACTGGAGTACCGCGAAGCCGCCAACGTCCACCTCGATGCCGTGGAACACAAGGACAGCATCGTGTTCCTGCATGCCGTGGAAGAAGGCCCGGCCGACCGCAGCTACGGCCTGCAGGTGGCCGGGCTGGCCGGGGTGCCGCGCGCCGTGGTGCGCAATGCCAAACGCTACCTGCAGATGCTGGAAGACGGGGCGCTCAACCGCGACGGCCAGAATGACCTGTTTGCCCAGAGCGCGCAGGCGGCGCCCGCAGAGCCGGCCGGTGATCCGCTGCGCGAGGCACTGGACCAGCTCAATCCGGATGAACTATCCCCGCGTGAAGCGCTTGACCTGCTGTATCGACTGAAGAAGCTATAAGTTCAGGCCTGTCCGCCACATGGGCCGCACAGGCGACACGGTCGGTCGTCCTGCAGAATGTTCGTCATCCTTGCAGCCATCGTCGCCTCGGCGTTCGCAGCACTGCTGCTGCTCAAGCTCAGCCTGGGGGGCAAGAAGATAGACCAGCGCATCCCCCTGGAAGCGTGGCGCTCGCGCCCCTGGACCGAACGCCTGAGGGAACATACGCTCGGCTGTTGGCCTCCCGGCTCTGAATCGACTGCCAGGCTTCATTGATGGTTCTTCACCAATTTCCGGGAACGAAAGCGCGGCAGGGCTGCTGGTGTTAACACCCTTGTCAAAGGGGGCCGACTCGTGAGCGCAGCGAACGAGCGGGGGATTTTCTTCCGCTGCCTTTCATCGTTCGCCAGTCATGACCGGATGCGGGCCCTGAGTGTCCTCCGGTGCTTCCCATCTGCAAGGCAACAGCCGTGCGCAGAGTTCATGCAATGTCGGCAAAAGGCCATGAGACCAGCCTGGTTGGCCAAAATCCCCCCGCTCGGCTTCGCCGAGTCGGCCCCCTTTGACAAGGGGGTAAACCCCGGGCCTGCCAAGCTTGCTGCCAATGCCATCCCCGAAAATTGACGAAGAGCCTTTGACAAGGGGGTAAACCAGTCTGCAGCCTCTTGTCCCCGG
>CANJJT010000181.1:0-3722 GCA_947474715.1 Betaproteobacteria bacterium | reverse complement strand
CTCCGACTGAACGAAACCGTTAATTATGCGCAGCATTTCAAGTTGTGTCAACGACCACAAGCAAAATGCCATGTACAGCGGGCTGCGAGCCTAACATCCCGGCACGAGTTGCGCTTGCGTTATTACTCCCGAATACCAAAAGTGCGTGTAAGCCCACTCATCTATTTCCCTTGTAACCGCATGATATTCCATATTTTTTGTGCTGTTACCGGCATCTCGATATGGTCAACTCCATGACCGCGCAGGGCATCCAGAATAGCGTGAACGGCAGCTGGAACTGCCCCGATGGTTCCGATTTCCCCGACACCCTTGACCCCCAGAATGTTCGTCCGGCAAGGATTGGACTCATCGAAATCGGCAGTCATTTCCCCGAAGTCGGCTGCCCTGGGCAAGGCGTAATCGGAATAGGAACCGGTCAGCAATTGCCCGCTCTCCCGGTCATACACTGCCTGCTCCATCAAGGCCTGCCCGATACCCTGGGCGATTCCACCATGGATCTGCCCGGTGACAATGGTCCGGTTGATGATCCGGCCAATGTCATCCACGCTGAAATGACGCACCACGGCAACAACCCCGGTTTCCGGATCAATCTCGACTTCGCACACTTGGGCGCCGTTTGGCCAGGACGCGCCACCCGTGGTTTCTGTGGCTGTCACGGCCAACATACCGTCGGCTTGCCGACCTGCCAGATCGAACAAACCAATGCGCCTGTCCGTCCCGGCCACCCGGAACTCCGCCTCGGTATATTCCAGATCATCGACAGCCGCCTCCAGAGCCAGGGCAGCCAGCAGCTTGCCCTCGGACACCACCTTCTTTCCCGCTGAAGCCAGAGCGGACCCGCCCACGAATGCCGATCGCGATCCGACACTGCCCTGACCCGTCGCCTGGTCGGTGTCACCCTGAACGATGCGAACCTTCGAGATATCGATCTGCAGCAACTCGGCGGCAAGTTGTGCAAAGCTGGTTTCCGTGCCCTGGCCCATGGCCTGGGTGCCCGTGAATACACTGACCACGCCTGCGCCATTGACCTTGATGGCAATGGTCTCGGTTGGCACCGCCCCGGTCCACTCTATGTAACAGGCAAGCCCCCGCCCCCGCAGTTGGCCGCGCGATCGGGATTCGGCCTCACGCTGCGGAAAGCCTGCCCAATCCGCGTTTTCCAGAATCTGGTCCAGCATCCGCTCGAACTGGCCGGAGTCGTAGACCTGTCCCATGGGGTTTCGAAACGGGAAGGCATCCGCAGGAACAAAATTCCGCCGCCGCAACTGTACGGCATCCAGTCCCGTCTGCGCCGCCGCCTTGTTGATGAGGCGCTCCATGAGGTAATTCGCCTCCGGACGGCCTGCCCCCCGGTAAGCGCCGGTTGCCATGGTATTGGTAAGCACCGCCTTCATGTGGAAGTCGATCACGGGAATTCCGTAGAGTGAGGTTTGCACCCTCGGTCCGATCATGAGTGGAATGAACAGACTGCTACCTACCGTAGGCGCCCCGACATTGGCTAGTGAACGCATGCGCAGCGCTAAAAACCTGCCCTCTGCATCAAGCGCCAATTCCGCGTTGAACCACTGGTCACGCCCCATGTGCGCATTGAGAAAATCTTCACTGCGATCGGCCCGCCAGCGCACCGGCCTGTCCAGCTTGCGTGCGGCGTAGCAAACCAGCGCATCCTCCTGGGCAAGGCCGGTTTTCATGCCGAACCCTCCACCGATATCCCCCACGACCACCCGGAAATCCTCGGGTTTGCGCTTGAACACGTCGGCTAGCGCCTGGCGGGCACCAGTGGGCGTCTGGTTCTGCGTGTAAAGGGACAGCCGCCCGCCTTCCGGTACGCCGATGGAACAGCGTGGCTCTATCGCATTGGCAATCAGGCGCTGGTTGTGCAATTCCAGTGTCACCACATGGCGTGCCTGTGCGAATACAGCCTCTGCGGCCTGCGCATCACCCATGCGGGCCTCTGCGGCAATGTTGCCGACCGCTTCCGGCCATACCTGCGGAGCCGCTGGCGCGATGGCATCGCGCACGTCCACCACTGCCGGCAACGGTGCATAGTCGACAATCACCCGTTCGGCCGCATCCTGCGCCTGAACCCGGGTCGCCGCGACAATCGCCACCACCGGCTGCCCCACATACATCACCTTGTCTTCGGCCAGTGGAAAACGTGGCGGTACGACCATGGGTGATCCATCGGCACGCTTGAACATCGTGGGCACCGGAATGAAGCCGACACCATCGGCCTTGAGATCCGGCATGGTCCAAACGGCCAGCACGCCAGGGGCGGTCCGGGCAGCACTGACGTCGACCGCCTCAATGCGTGCATGCGGATGGGGTGAGCGCAGCACCACCAGCGCCACTTCATCCTTGAAGCGCCTGTCGTCGCTGAACACTCCCTCACCCTTGAGCAGGCGATCGTCCTCTATGCGCTTCTGGGTACGTGAGGCGCCAAAGCGTGCCGAATCGGGGTCGAATTGCATGGAAGTCATGGAAGCACCCGCGAGAGGAAAACAAAATGGTATCAAAGCCCGGCGCACAAGCGGTGCAAAACGGTGGCGCGGTAAAATCGGGTTTTTTTCGCCCTGCCCCATGAAGCTCGCCACTATCAAGAATGACACCCGGGACGGCGCCCTTGCCGTGGTATCGCGGGATCTGAGGCATGCAGTGATCGTCTATGACCTTGCGCCGACCCTGCAGGCCGCCCTGGACGACTGGGCCTACATTTCCCCGCAACTGGAAGATCGCTACCAGGAGTTGAACCGGCAGACCGTTTCCAGGGCCTTCGATTTCGACCCTTCGCAATGCATGGCGCCGCTCCCCCGCGCCTACCAGTGGCTGGATGCCAGCGCCTACCTCCCCCACGTCGAATTGCTGCGCAAGGCACGCGGGGCCGAGATGCCTGCCGACGCGCGCCGGAATCCGCTCATGTACCAGGGGAACTCGGCATGGTTTGTGGGTCCCACCCATCCGGTTCAGGCAGGCAGCGAAGACTGGGGCGTGGACCTCGAGGCGGAAATTGCCGTCATCCTGGACGATGTCGAAATCGCCACACGCCATGACCGTGCCGGCGAATCCATCCGCCTCATCGCATTGGCCAACGACATCTCCCTGCGCACCCTCATCCCAGCCGAACTGGGCAAAGGTTTCGGTTTCGTCCACGGCAAGGCCGCTACGGCATTCTCGCCCGTGGCTGTTACACCCAACGAGCTAGGGGAAGCATGGGACGGCAAGCGCCTTCTGGGAAAGCTCCGTGTGCTCGTCAATGATGAACTGCTGGGCGAACCCGACACGGGAACCGACATGCAGTTTGATTTTCCAAAGCTGATTGCCCACGCAGCTAAAACCCGCCCGCTGGGTGTCGGCACCGTGCTGGGGTCTGGCACCGTATCCAACAACGGCCACGCTGCCGGCTTCGGCTGCATTGCCGAGCTGCGTGCGGCCCAGACCATCAGGAACGAGGAGCCGCGTTCCTGGCTGAAATTCGGCGATCGGATCCGCATCGAAATGCTCGACGGCGCAGGCAATTCGGTGTTCGGTGCCATTAATCAGACCGTGGTCCAGCACCCGGTGCCACGACGTGCCGTGGATGTGCTGCGCCAGGATCAGGACAACGGAACACAGCCAGCGGAAACGCCAGAACAGGACTAGCCCTTGCGACCGGCGGGCATGCCTGCCGGAGACCTGTTTGGGTCAGGCGTACTTGCGGATGAACTGCCCGATACGCGGGCATA
>CANJJT010000180.1:0-3754 GCA_947474715.1 Betaproteobacteria bacterium | reverse complement strand
CGGGAATGACGCCGGAGATCGATGGCTTTCGTCAAAACCCATGGCTGCCTTGTGCAAGGCAAGGAAAAAGCGCATTCAGGGGGGCAAGGCAGGTGCGATTGTCGGCTTGGGAGAAAAAATGAGCTCCCCGGAAATCGGCGAAGAGCCTTGTCAAAGGGGGCCGACTCGTGAGCGCAGCGAACGAGCGGGGGGATTTTGAACAGCCATGCTGATCTGTCCACACAGCCAGACCTGCCTGCCAGGCAACAAGCATGATGGGGATTGCCAACGGGATGTGATGCAGTCAGGAATTCGTCTCGTTGGCCAAAATCCCCCCGCTGGCCTGCGGCCAGTCGGCCCCCTTTGACAAGGGGGTCAACCCGGCCGGCCCATGATCGGTGACAATATCTACCATGTAGGTGGCGACCGGCCAAAGTGAAGATCGGTCCACACCACTTCCAGAAAATTGAATGACGAGCGCCCCATGTTCAAGACCTACAACCCCGCCAGCATCCTCGAGCCGCAAGGCCCCTATTCCCACGGGCTTGAGATCCCGCCCAACAGCCGGCTGCTGTTCGTGTCCGGCCAGACTGCCGGGCGACCGGACGGCAGCATCCCGGCCACCCTCGATGAGCAGGCCGAAGTGGTGTGGGGGCGCATCAGCGCCATCCTGAAAGATGCCGGCATGGGCATCAACGACATCGTCAAGGTGAACAGCTACCTGCGCCGGCGCGAAGACGCGCCCGCCTATGCCAAGGTGCGGGGCCGCTACCTCGGGACGCACCGCCCGGCCATGCTGGGGCTGGTGGTGAGCGAACTGTTCCGCGCCGAGTACCTGCTGGAAGTGGAAGTGATAGCGGCGCAAGCCGCCTGAGGCTGCCTGCAGCGGCAGACGCCATCGAATTCAATCGTGACCAGGAGCAAGACCATGAAGCTCAACCATCGCATCCTGCTGGCCGGCTCACTCGCGCTGTTCGCGCTGCCGGTGCTGAACGCGCAGGCACAGACCTTTCCCTCGCGCACCATGCGCCTCATCATTCCGTTTGCCCCCGGTGGTTCGGCTGACGCGATGGGCCGCATGCTCGCCGACAAGCTGGGCGCCGGCCTGGGCCAGACCATGATTCCCGACATCCGCGCCGGTGCCGGCGGCGTGATCGGCTCGGAGATCGCCGCCAAGGCCACACCCGACGGCCATACCCTGCTGCTGGGCATCGCCGCCACGCACGCCATCCAGACTGCGCTCGGCCAGAAGCTGCCCTATGACGTGGTGAAGGACTTCGAACCCGTCGGCCAGATCAGCACCGGCGTCATCACCGTGGCAGTGGCGGCCTCGCTGCCGGCCGCCAACCTGAAGGAGTTCATCGCCTACGCCAAGGCGAATCCGGGCAAGATCAGCTACGGCACCGGCGGTCATGCTTCCGGTGGCCACCTGGTAGGCGAGGGCCTCTCGGCCATTGCCGGCATCCAGATGGTCCACATTCCCTACAAGGGCGGCGCGCCGGCCTTCACCGACCTGCTGGGCGGCCAGGTGCACGCGGTGATGACCGACACCACCACCACCGGCACCTTCAACAAGACCGGCAGGATCCGCGTCATCGCCGTGGCCGGCCCGCGCCGCAGCCCGGCCTTCCCCGATGTGCCCACCACCACCGAGCAGGGCGTGCCCTTCGAGCCGGGCAGCTGGTTCGCGCTGTTCGCCCCGGCCAAGACACCCGCCCCGGTCATCAAGCGCCTCAACGAGGAACTGAACAAATTCCTCGGCATGAAGGACGTGCAGGACCGCATGCTGGTGATGGGCATCATCCCCGCACCGGGCACGCCGGATGACTTCCGCAAGACCCAGCGCCGTGACATCGAGGTGTGGACGCGCGTGGTGAAGCAGGCCGGCATCAAGGTGGAGCAGTGAGCGTACTGAATGTGGCGGAGCAACGCCGCATCGCCGTGGACGCGGCGCTGGCGCGCATCCGCCGTGCCGCGGGCACGCATGCCACCCTGCCCGGTCCCGCCATCGATGAAGTGAAGGCGACGGTGCTGGAACTGGCGCAGCAGCGCCACCTGTGGGCCCTGAAGGAATTTCCCATTCCCGAGGGGCAACTGTGGGGCGTGTATGAAGTGAACCAGGATGCCGACGGCCGCTTTGCCGTGTACGCCTCGGCCGCCCACCCCGGCCACAGCCAGCCGCCGCACAACCACACCACCTGGGCCTGCATCGCCGGGGTCACCGGTGTCGAGAAGAACCTGCTGTGGCAGCGCGTCAGCGGCGAGGGCGAACCCGGCCCGGCCACCGTGGCGGCCACCGGGGAACTGTCGCTGGGCCCGGATGAGGTGTGCTTCCTCGGCCCGGAGGACATCCACACCATTGAAGTGATGGCCCCGGGCGATGCCATGCACCTGCATGTCTACGGCCTGGGCTTTCCTTACCTCGACCGGCGCATCCGCTACGACATCGCCGCCGGCACCTGCAGCTATTTCCCGGTGTTCAAGGACATTCCGCGGGTGTGAAAACAAGAGTGTGAGTACAGGGGTGTGCGTACATGGCCACCCCGGCAACATCAACCATGAACATGAACCAACCGAAGGGGAGAGAAGAATGAAACCCACCAACGACGGCTACTGCACCGCCAACGGCCTGCGACTGCACTACGACCAATGGAAGTCCGACGGGCCCACCGTGGTCTGCCTGCATGGCACCTCGCTGCACGGGCGGGTGTGGTCCTGGCTCGCCGGCAGCCTGTACCCGCAGTTCAACATCATCGGCCTGGACCAGCGCGGGCATGGCGACTCCGACATCGCGCCGCTCGGCCAGTACAACGTCGACTACTACTACGAAGACCTGCGCCAGTTCATGGACAACATGAACATCAAGAAGGCCTCCTTCGTCGGATCGTCGCTGGGCACGCGGGTGTCGCTGCAATACGCCTCGTTGCACCCGGAACGCACCGAGAAGCTGGTGTTCCTCGACCTCTCCTTCGAGATGCCCAAGCATGCCTCGGACGAGATGATCCACGCCCACATCACCCGCCCGCGCACCTTTGCCGACATGGATGAGGCGCTGGCCTTCTCCAGGACCCTGCCGCAGCGCCTGCGCTTCACCGACGAGACGCACCTGCTCACGCTGGAGGGCGACCTGCGCGTGAACAAGGACGGGCGCCTGGAGTGGCGCTACGACCGCGATGCCGCCATCGAGACCCTGTCGGTGGCCGCACGCGACATGTGGGACCACGTGCGCCGCGTGAAGGCGCCCACCATGGTGCTGCGCGGGGAACTCTCCAATGTGCTCACCCCGGAAACCTCTGCGCGCCTGCCCAAGGAATTTGCCAACGGCCACGTGGTGGACATCCCCGGCGCCGGTCACTCCATCTGGGGCGACAACCCCGAAGCCACGCAGGCCGCCATCAAGGCTTTCCTGGAAACCGCCGACGTGGACGCCACCCGCGCTGCGATCGTGAAGGCGAACGAAGCACGCAAGTAGGCGGGGGAAAAGGGGCCAGGCTCGCATTAAAATTTAGGCGCGCATTGACCTCACGCATGACCAAGTTTAATGCGAGCCTGGCCCCTTTTCGCTCCACGAGTCGGCCCCCTTTGACAAGGTTCTTCGTCGAATTCCGGGGAAAGGTCTGGCGCCTGCCAAATCTGTTTTTAGTACATGGATAACAATCGACTCATATCTGCAAGCAGGGATAATTCACTACTGTCATCCCCGCGCAGGCGGGGATCCATTTTCTTGGAGGCAGTCAACATGGATTCCCGCCTGCGCGGGAATGACGCCGGAGAT
>CANJJT010000179.1:0-3772 GCA_947474715.1 Betaproteobacteria bacterium | reverse complement strand
GGCGGCGTGTGCATGAGCTTCTACGACTGGTACTGCGACCTGCCCCCGTCCAGCCCGCAGGTGTGGGGGGAACAGACCGACGTACCGGAATCGGCCGATTGGTACAACTCCAGCTTCATCATTGCCTGGGGCTCCAACGTGCCGCAAACGCGCACCCCCGATGCGCATTTCTTCACCGAGGTGCGCTACAAAGGCACCAAGACCGTCGCGGTCACGCCCGATTACTCCGAAGTGGCCAAACTGGCAGACATCTGGATGCATCCCAAGCAGGGCACTGATGCAGCCGTGGCCATGGCCATGGGCCATGTGATCCTGAAGGAGTTCTACTTCCCCGAGGGCGGCAAACAGCGCAGTACCTACTTCGATGATTATGTGCGGCGTTACACCGACATGCCGATGCTGGTGACGCTGAAAGAACATCAATTGGCCAGTGGCGAAACTGTCATGGTGCCCGACCGCTATGTGCGGGCGTCGGACTTCAACGGCAAGCTGGGCCAGGCCAACAACCCGGAATGGAAAACGGTGGCCCTCGACCAGTCCGGAAAGGTCGTGCTGCCCAATGGCGCGATCGGCTTTCGCTGGGGCGCTGATGGCAGGGCAGATGCGGGGCAATGGAATCTAGAGGCCAAGGAGGCGCGCCACGGCACCGAGGTGAAGCTCAAGCTTTCCGTGCTGGAAGGCGAGAACCCCAGCACGGATACGGCAAAGGTCGGCTTCCCCTATTTCGGCGGCCTGGTCAGCCCGCACTTCCCCAACAACGCCACCGGCGCCGGTGTCAACGACGTGCTGGTGCGCACGGTTCCGGTCATGCGGCTTTGCCTGGGCAAGGCTGGCGAAAAGCGCGAGGCGCTGGTGGCGACGGTGTTCGACCTGCAAGTGGCCAATTATGGCGTGGCGCGCGGGCTGCCCGGGGAGATGGCCGCCACCAGCTTCGATGACGACACCCCCTACACGCCCGCCTGGCAGGAGCGCATCACCGGAACACCACGCGAGCAGCTCATCACCGTGGCGCGCCAGTTCGCCGACAACGCGGACAAGACCCGCGGCCGGTCCATGATCATCATCGGCGCGGCCATGAACCACTGGTACCACAGCGACATGAACTACCGCGGCATCATCAACATGCTGATGATGTGCGGCTGCGTAGGCCAGTCCGGCGGCGGCTGGGCCCATTATGTCGGCCAGGAGAAGCTGCGACCGCAGACCGGCTGGACCGCCCTGGCCTTCGCTCTGGACTGGATACGCCCTCCGCGCCAGCAGAACAGCACCAGCTTCTTCTACGCCCACACCGACCAGTGGCGCTACGAGAAACTGGGCGTCGAGGAGGTGCTCTCGCCACTGGCCGACAAGAACCAGTTCCGCGGCAGCATGATCGACTACAACGTGCGTGCCGAACGCATGGGCTGGCTGCCCTCGGCTCCGCAGCTGAAGACCAATCCACTGGAGGTGGTGCGCGCCGCCACCGCTGCGGGCGTCGACCCCAAGGACTATGCAGTCAAGGCATTGAAGGATGGTTCGCTGCAGATGAGTTGCCAGGATCCGGATGCGCCGGAAAACTGGCCGCGCAATCTCTTCGTCTGGCGGTCCAACCTGCTCGGCTCCAGCGGCAAGGGACATGAGTACTTTCTCAAGCACCTGCTGGGCACCAGCCATGGGGTGCAGGGCAAGGACCTGGGACCGGACGATGCCAAGCCCGAGGAAGTGGTCTGGCATGACAAGGCTCCCGAGGGCAAACTGGACCTGCTGGTGACGCTGGACTTCCGCATGAGCACCACCTGCCTGTACTCCGACATCGTGCTGCCCACCGCCACCTGGTACGAGAAAAACGACCTCAACACCAGCGACATGCATCCCTTCATCCATCCGCTGTCCACCGCCGTGGACCCGGCCTGGCAGTCCCGCAGCGACTGGGACATCTACAAGGGTTTTGCGAAGAAATTCAGCGAAGTCTGTGTCGGCCACCTGGGCGTGGAGCGCGAGCTGGTGCTGACACCGCTGATGCACGACACCCCGGCGGAACTGGCGCAGCCCTTCGAAGTCAAGGACTGGAAGCGCGGTGAAGTGGATCTGATCCCCGGCAAGACCGCGCCCCAGATCACGGTGGTGGAACGCGACTACCCGAATGTCTACAAGCGCTTCACAGCCCTGGGCCCCCTCATGGGCAAGCTTGGAAACGGCGGCAAGGGCATCGCATGGAACACCCAGACCGAAGTAAGGCAACTGGGAGAACTCAGCGGCCTGGTGACCGCCGAGGGCGTCACCTGCGGCATGCCGAAGATCGAAACCGACATCGACGCCGCCGAGGTGGTGCTGATGCTGGCGCCGGAGACCAACGGTCATGTGGCGGTGAAAGCCTGGCAAGCCCTGAGCAAGATCACGGGACGTGACCACACCCATCTGGCAGTGCACCGCGAGGACGAGAAGATCCGCTTCCGCGACATCCAGGCACAGCCGAGAAAGATCATCAGTTCGCCCACCTGGAGTGGCATCGAAAGCGAAACGGTTTCGTACAACGCCGGCTACACCAATGTGCATGAACTGATCCCGTGGCGCACCCTGACCGGGCGCCAGCAGTTCTACATCGACCACCCATGGATGATTGCCTTTGGCGAGGGATTCTCGAGCTACCGTCCGCCGGTGGATCTGAAGACCACTGCCGGCATCCACGGCATCAAACCCAACGGCAACATCGAGATCGCACTCAATTTCATCACGCCGCACCAGAAATGGGGCATTCACTCAACCTACACCGACAACCTGCTGATGCTCACACTGAGCCGCGGCGGCCCCTGCGTGTGGCTGAGCGAGGACGACGCCAAGCGGGTCGGCATCGTCGACAACGACTGGATCGAGTTGTTCAACATCAACGGCGCCATTGCCGCGCGGGCCGTGGTTAGCCAGCGCGTCAACCCCGGCATGGTGATGATGTATCACGCCCAGGAAAAAATCGTGAACACCCCGGGATCGGAGATCACCGGTGCGCGTGGCGGCATCCACAACTCGGTGACGCGCATCGTGTTGAAACCCACGCACATGATCGGCGGCTACGCGCAACTCAGCTACGGCTTCAATTACTACGGCACCATCGGCACCAATCGCGACGAGTTCGTGGTAGTGCGCAAGATGAACAAGATCGACTGGCTGGACACGCCGGTGGCGAATGAACTGATCCGGCCGGTACAGGCCCAGGGAGAAGTGGCATGAAGACCCGCGCCCAGATCGGCATGGTGCTCAATCTCGACAAGTGCATCGGCTGTGTTGATATCGCCCTCCTTCCCCGGCCCTTCCTCCCTCGCGCTGCGCCAGGGAGGAAGGGAGAAATTCAGACGATGCCCTTGTCGCAAGGAGACACTCAATGAAAGTACGCGCACAAATCGGCATGGTGCTCAATCTCGACAAGTGCATCGGCTGTCACACTTGCTCGGTCACCTGCAAGAACGTCTGGACCAGCCGGCCGGGCATGGAGTACGCCTGGTTCAACAACGTCGAGACCAAACCCGGCATCGGCTATCCGAAGGAATGGGAGAACCAGGACAAGTGGAACGGCGGCTGGGTTCGCAAGCAAAACGGCGCCATTGAGCCGCGCCAGGGCGCGAAGTGGAAGTTGCTGATGAAGATCTTCGCCAACCCGAACCTGCCCGAGATCGACGACTACTACGAGCCGTTCACGTTCGACTACGGGCATCTGCAGTCGGCACCTGAGATGAAAGCCACGCCCACAGCACGTCCGCGCAGCCTGATCACCGGCAAGCAGATGGACAAGATCGTCTGG
>CANJJT010000178.1:0-3798 GCA_947474715.1 Betaproteobacteria bacterium | reverse complement strand
GGGCGTCACGCGCCGAGGCGAATGTCAAGGTGCCATCCACCAGCATGACTGCCAGCAAATGCTGCAGCGATATATTGGGCATGTCGCGGTTGTTGACGATTTGCAGCTCGGTGCCGGGGATGCGCGCCACCACTGAGGCCACGTCTCTGGCCCGAAAACCATGCTGCTGCATCAGGGTATGAAGCACATCCAACGGAGCCTGTGCAGGGCCGCCGACGCACCAGCGCTTGATACCGCCACGCATGATTTCATGCTTCTCGCCCAGGTCCCGAACCATCGCCTCGACATCCGCATTCGGGGCATAGGTTGCAAAAAAATTGTCCTCGCCGGAAAAAACATCGTCAACCCCGGTGAACCCTGAACGAACCATGGTGGCGGCCAGAACCGCGTTATGAGCCGGCATGCCACCGACCGCATAGGCCTTTTCGATATGCTCGGAGTCGCGCAAACGGGTGTACAGCCCTGAGGCCTGCTGCCCGGCGTAGGCCAATGCGAAGCGTGTCTTGCGTGCATCAAGATGCAGCAAGGCGGCAGCACTCGACACGGCACCGAACAAATGGCCGAACGCTCCGTTGGCGCAAGCCGGCCGCTGCGCGGGCGTCGGCGCAAGGGCAAGCATGGTGCGCGCACAAATGTCATAGCCCAAGGCAACACAGCGCAGCAATTCCCTGCCCGAGCGGTCATGTTGTTCGGCAATCGCCAACGCAGCCGGAATCACAGAAGTGCCCGGATGAGTGCGCGAAGGGGGATGGGTATCATCAGTCTCGGCAGCATGACCGCACATGCCATTGGCCAGAGCGGCGTACTGACTTGAGGTGACGAAGCGGGTGCCGATGACGCCGGCCACAGGCTCGGCATTCAAGGACCGGACAAAGGCACTGGCCCGCTTTCCCGGGAGCAGTTTGGAGCCGGCCACCATGGCGGCAAAGGTATCGAGCATGTGGGTTTTGGCACGTGCCGTGACCTCGGGAGAAAGCGGCCGCCGGCTGGTCGCGGCGATATGCGCGCTCAGCGTGAGCATCAGAGGTGAAACCGGATTCCCGGGCGAACTCGCATTCGAACCGGCGCGGGCACTTGAAGGTTTACTTTTTCTTCCGTCAGACGACATGGATCACTCCGGATCAATTGGGTCCTGCGCGGGCACACTTATGCCCGCGCAGCAGATATATGCAGCCTGGCTTGCGACAACATCGACGACGCCGGCTGCCACTGGCGGCCTAAGCACGACGCGCTGCCATTCTCGCAAGGGCGCCGGCATCGGCCAGCGTCTCAACCGACCAGCACAACCCGGCGAGCGTGCGCGCCTGTTCGGCGCCCAAGGTCTCTTCGGTCAGGCCGAAAAACTTGGCTTCCAGATCGGCATCGCGCATCGGCCGGCCCAGCGTGCCGAGCGCGTGCTCGACATGATGCGTCACGGCGCGACCATCCTTCAGACGCATGGACACCGAGGCCTGGGTGCGTAACAACCGGGGATCGACCCGTGTCGAAATGCACCTGCGCAAGGCCACGGTACGCGCATCCAGTACTCTGGCATCGGTAAACTGCTCCTCACCGACGGCCCCGGAAATCAGCGCTGCCGCGGCAACATGGTAAACGCTGAATCTGCCCTCCAACCCGGTCCTGGGCTCCTTGTTGGCGGTCAGTTCCATGGTTCGGGGGCTTACCGCAAGTTCAATGGCCTCTATTTCTTCGGGTTGCAGGCCATACTGCTGGCGCAGCGCCAGGCAGCCATCGATGACCGCGTGCACCACCAGCCCGCAGGCGTAGGGCTTGTACATGTTCGATGACAATTCGTAGCGCGTGCCGAGGCCCTCGGTAATCACCGAGGGATCGAATCGGGTCGAAAAGACCCGGCCAAAACCACGAGCCCCTTCAATGCCCCGGTCCGAACTGGTGAAACCCTGCTTGGCGAGCAAGGCGGCTGACAGCCCATTTTGTGCAGCGCGCCCCGCGTGCAGGCTTTTGCACATCGAACCAAACATCTCCTGCAAGCCGGCGGCCTGCGCTGCCGCAATGCCCAATGCCCAGGTCATCTGCTGCGCAGTCAGGCCAATCAGCTTGCCAATGGCGGCCGTCGCGCCAAACACGCCGGCGGTACCCGTTATGTGCCATCCCAGATCGTGGTGCTCCGGATAGACCGACAATCCGACCCGGCATTCAGCCTCGACACCCAGCACAAAAGCGTGCACCAGATCCCGGCCGCAAATCGCCTGCCATTCCGAGTAGGCGAACAAGGCGGGCAAGACTGGCGCGCTCGGATGAATGGCGCGCGCATGGGTATCATCGAAGTCCAGCAAATGGGAACTGATGCCGTTGATCAGCGCTGCATGCAGCGCATCGGTGCGCTCGCTGCGTCCAAACAGACTTGCCTGCGCCGGCCCGCCGAATGGGCCCAGCGCGGCCAGCGTGTGATCGACCGTTTCGTGGCCGGCCCCGCCGACAGCACAACCCGTCCAATTCAGGATCGCGCGAGCCGCTTCGTGGCGTACCTCGGCCGGAATATCCTCGGGACGCGATTCGACAAGAAACCTGGCCAGCACGCTGGTCGCATGGCTCTCGGCTGCATCATCTGACCTTACATCACCCATGCTGTTCCCCAAAATGAAACACTTACGATGACGATGTCTGTCAATGGAGCCTTTTGCAAAGTGAGTTGTTACGCGGATTCAATTTCGACTCGATCGCCCCATATGATCAAAAAATCCTGTCGGCGCCGACTTGTGGAAAAGCGTTCTTATTGCAGCGGGCGTCGATTGTAGCAATCCTGCGAAATGCGGGAGGATGAGGTGATCGCGAACATGTCTTCGGCAACAAAACCCAGCCGTTGCCATGCTTACCGTCACGCCGCCATTCATAATTGAGCACTCTCCATAATGGCCGAACCGAGTCATATGGACCGACCTCCCGGTTCAAGCCCGCCGCCACTTGTCTGGTATATGGCGAACTGGCACTTATATCCCCTTTAATTCCACTGTCTTCTAGCCAGAGAGGTGGTCCCGCAAAACAGGACAGGGATATAAGTGGAGTTCTGCTCTAATCGGCGACGAAGTCGCCAAGGAGAGTAGAAGATGAGACGTCCCCTGCGAGAGGTGTCTGCAGGCGTGCTGGTAGGCGGCTAGCACCCTGACGTTCTTCAGGAAGGGCCTGGAAAGAATGGCCGCGGGCTGACGTTGGCGTCGACTGAAGGGAAACCTGAAAGCAGACGATTCCGAGCCAGGCCCCTTTTCCTCTCTTGTCCCTGCCTCTAAACGCTCATCAAGGATCGATTCATTTCTTGTGCTTTGCCGGTGACTCCGCCACAGGCGCTTTGAGCGCAAGGCTGCTCTGATAAGCCCTCTGCATCATCGCCGGGTCTTTCGCTGCAGCGGTACAAAGATATTGTGCATCGGGCCTGATGCCGACCCTGCCAAGGTCCAGGCGGTCGGCATCCCAGCAGGTCTGAACAGTGACATCGGCTTCAACCTCCCCATCGCTATGCCCAGTACACGCCTCAACCAGCAGGGCCATCTCCGCGTCGGTCGCATTGAATAGGTCACCACGCAGCGTCATGGCGAGGTCTGCCCCACGCTTTCCGTGGCCATCGTCCACATACTCGTTTATGCGACATGAGTCGTGGAAAAAGGAAAACAATTCCACAACCGCGACATTTGCACCTGTCGATTTCGCCAACAGCATCCCGTTCTTGCGCACCCGCACCCAGTGGGCTGCCCCGTGTGCACCATGCCAATCGATTGCAAATCGATCGCGCAGGTGATTTAACAATGGAGCCCAGTTCATTGCTTACAGTGATAGGGGACG
>CANJJT010000177.1:0-3808 GCA_947474715.1 Betaproteobacteria bacterium | reverse complement strand
TTGCCCCCCTGAATGCGCTTTTTCCTTGCCTTGCACAAGGCAGCCATGGGTTTTGACGAAAGCCATCGATCTCCGGCGTCATTCCCGCGCAGGCGGGAATCCATGTTGACTGCCTCCAAGAAAATGGATCCCCGCCTGCGCGGGGATGACAGTAGTGAATTATCCCTGCTTGCAGATATGAGTCGATTGTTATCCAGGTACTAAAAACAGATTTGGCAGGCGCCAGACCTTTCCCCGGAATTCGACGAAGAACCTTTGACAAGGGGGTAAACCAATGCCTGCCCATCCCTGCGGTCAGCACCCTCCCCGGAAATCAGCGAAGAACCTTTGACAAGGGGGTAAACCAGCATGAGGTTTTGCGCGTCGCTCAGGTAACCGTGAATTTCCGGATGGCCTTTGCGTCGAGTTCCAGCCCCAGTCCGGGACGGTTTCCCGGCTCGATGTAGCCGTCCTTCGGCGCCGGCGGATCGACGAAAAGGGCCTCGGCCCAGGGCATGTATTCCACCCAGGCACCACAGCGCGTCGATGCCAGCAGATGCATGTGCAGGTAGGGGTGGGCATGCGCCGAGATCGGCAGGTTGTGCTGCTCCAGCACCGCCACTGCCCGCAGCCAGGGCGTGATGCCGCCCAAGTGCACGGCATCCAGGATCACGTGGTCCACCACCGGGATGAGCTGCTCCAGCTGCGCCACGCGCGAGATGCGCTCCCCCGCTGCCACCGGCAGCGCGTTTTCAGCGCGCACCTTGCCCAGGCCGAGGCAATCACCTTCGCGCACCGGCTCCTCCAGCCAGGCGTAATCCAGCGCCCCCAGGCCGCGTGCCATGCGCACACCCTCCTGCGCCGTCAGTCCCCACAGGGCATCCACCATGATGTCGACGCGGTCGCCGACGGTGCGCCGCACCAGCCGGGCGCGCTCCATGTCCTCGGCCAGCGGCCGGTTGCCCATGCGCAGCTTCATGGCACGGTAGCCCTTGGCCACGAGGTCGGCGCTGTCCCGCTCCAGCCGTGCCAGGTCGTGATGGCGCCACAGCGCCCAGCTGGCGTAGGCGGGCACGCGCTCGCGGAAGCCGCCCAGCAGCTTCCACAGCGGCAGCCCGGCCTGCTTGCCGGCGAGGTCCCACAGGGCCATGTCCAAAGCCGCCAGCGCCAGGTTCGCGGCACCATCGTGCAGGATGTCCACCGTCATGTTCCACATGCGGTCATAGACCTGCGCGCGACGCATGGCATCCATGCCGCGCAGCGCCACGGCCAGCTCCTCGATGATCAGCTGGATGGCCTTGACCATGCGCGTGCTCTCGACCGAGGCATAGCCCAGGCCGATGCCATCGCCGGTGTGCATCTGCACGATGAGCGTGGCCTTCTGGGTGCGCGCCCCCATGAAGGGATGCTTGATCGGCTCATCCAAGGGCAGGGCCACCAGTTGCGTGGAGATGCTTTCAATGAACGAGCCCATGGTTTTCCTCCGGCGGATGGCTGGGGGCCTGTAAGCGGCCCCGGAAATGACAGGGCCGGCATATGCCGGCCCGGAAATGCTGCGATTCAGGCGCGCCGCGCCCTCAGTCGGCGGTGATGCCTGCCGCCAGAATGACCTTGCGCCACTTCTCGTATTCCGAGACCTGGTACTTCATCAGCTCGTCGGAAGTGGTCGGAAAGGGAATGCTGCCGGAATTCAGCAGGTAGTCCTTGACCTTGGGCTTGTCCAGCGCCGCCACCACCAGCTGGTTGGCACGCGTCACGATGTCACGCGGCGTGCCGGCCGGCGCCCAGGCACCGAGCCAGAAGGACCATTCATAGTTGGCCACGCCGGCCTCATGCATGGTGGGCACATCCGGCATGGAAGGCCAGCGCTGCTTGCCCGACACGGCCAGCGCGCGCAGCTTGCCCGACTTCACATGCGGCAGGGCCACGCCCAGGTTCACCATCATGAAATCCACGCGACCTGCCACCAGATCCGTGGTGGCTTGCGGCACGGTCTTGTAGGGCACGTTGGTCAGGCTGACACCGGTGAGCAGCTTGTAGTACTCCACCGCCGCCTGCGAGGAGGAGCTGCCATGGCCGAAGGTGAGCTTGCCAGGCTCTTTCTTCGCCAGCGCCGTCAGTTCGGCAACGCTCTTCACGGATGACTGCGAATTCACCACGGCCATGATCACGCCCTGCGACACACCGCTGACGGGCACGAAGTCCTTCACATAGTCATAAGGCAGCGTCTTGTACAGGCTCTGGTTGGCTGCGTGCGTCGAATTGGTGCCGATCAGGATGGTGTAGCCGTCGGGGGGAGACTTGGCCACGTACTCGGCCGCGAGAATGCCGTTGGCACCCGGACGAGGCTCAACGATGACGGCCTGCTTGGTCATTTCCGAAATCTCGTTGCCCAGTACGCGGGCGGTGGTTTCCGGGAACCCCACGCCCATGGCGATCAGCCGTTGAGGCTTGTTGGGATAGGCCTGCGCAAAGGCGGCTCCGGTAGTGGCCAGCATCAGCGAGGGTACCGCAAGCAGTGCAATGATTCCTGCAATCGGTGTGAGCTTCATGGTGTGGTCTCCTGTTCCTGTTGCGAGTGCTTCCGCGATGCAAGCCTGCGGCACGAAATTGGGCAAAGCTGGGCGGCATTGTAGAACGAAGTGGAGGAAATTCCGGAGCCCGTCGGCGGGTCTCAAGGCCAGCGACGCCAGGTCACCAAAAACACGGGGAGCCCGCCGGCTTCAGCGCCCCGGACGATCCATCCGCTTCAGGGTATGGGTCACCGGCTGTGGCGATGCATCAGCCGCTCCGTATTCAATCGCTTTCGCCAATTCACGCATGAGGGTGCCGCGCGCCCTGGCGTTGGGTGCGGCGGCGAGCAGCTCATTGAGCAGCAGCTTGGCGGTGCGGCGACCAGGTGGCCCAGGCAGGCCGAGGTAGATCGTCACCCCGTTCTCGATGCAGGTGCCGATGAACTGCAGTACCGGGCGCGCGAGCACCGGGCCCATGGAACCCAATCCATCAATCACCAGGCCCGCCTTCTCGACCCTGATCATGACCTTGCTGCGGTCGGGGCGCCATGCATCCCCGAGCCCCCCCAGCATGCGCCAGCCGCAATGGAAAGACCGGCAGGCCGTCGGCCTGGAGGCATAGATGCCGCAGCCTCCGGACCCAGCCAGATGCACGCAGGGGAAGTTCGCCGGCTTTTTCAGTGCAGCCGAATGGATGCGCAGATTGACGCAGCACGCCGTGCAATCCCCGCATTCACGACCGGGGACGAGAGAGGACGCATCACGCATGGCAGCGTTCATTCAAGGAAGTTCCGCATCGAAAAGGCATCTGCAACTGGAGAAGTAAAACGATTATCCCCTTTGCAGCCTGAACTGCATGCCATCAACATTTCCGCCGCACGCCCAGGCCACCTTACGCAAGGCATCGGCAACTTTTTCGAAAAAGTGGGCTTTGCCACGATAGTCAAACATTGCGCCAAGGATGTCCATCCATTGATGTGGCCGCCTGTTGCTTGTGCCGCGCTTGATCTGGCTCCCGGCAGTTGCCGCATCTGGCCTGTCTGGGATGCCCACCTCGAGCACGAGCAACCGCATTGCCGGGGTTCTGACCACATTGGCGGCGGCACCATGGCGGAACGGGTCAGGGTGCATCGCGAAGGTTCTTCGTCAATTTCCGGGGACAGCCAAGTTTACCCCCTTGTCAATCGGCATAGGGGGCAGTCTAGCTGACTGCGCCCCTGCCACACCACCCGGCATGCGGGGCCGCACCGGGCGGTTCGAAGAGTTGAGGTCATGAGAGACGGGGTACGCCAAGGCGATCGAAGTACGCAATGGTA
>CANJJT010000176.1:0-4126 GCA_947474715.1 Betaproteobacteria bacterium | reverse complement strand
GCACGTGGACCGGCCGCTGTCGGAAGTGCAGGCGATCAAGTTCACCGGCGGCACCACCGGGGTACCGAAGGGCGTGATGCAGGGCTGCCGGGCCTGGAACACCATGATCGCCAGCCAGTTGCATGCCTTCGGCTTCAATGAAACCGACCGCTTTCTGGTGTCGGCGCCGCTCACGCACGGATCCTCCACTTATGTATTGCCCATCCTTGGCGCAGGTGGCTGCCTGATGTTCCCCGCGGAGACGCGCGCCGGGGCCATCCTGGATGCCATCGAGCAGCAGGGCGTCACCACGCTGTTCGTGCCGCCGGTGATGGTGCACATGCTGGTGCAGGAGCAGGCCGCCCATCCACGCAACACCGCCTCCCTGCGCAACATCATCTATGGCGCAGCGCCCATGTCGGAGCAGCGCATCCGAGAAGCCCAGCAATGCTTCGGCACGGTGCTCGCCACCACCTACGGGCAGACCGAGGCGCCGCAGATCATCAGCTGGCTGGGCGCCCGCGAGCTGGCCGATGCCCGCAATGTCGCCTCGGTGGGGCGGGCCGGATTACTCACCCGGGTGTGTATCGCAGGCCCCGACGGGCACCCGATCGACACCGCCGGGGTGGAAGGCGAGGTGCTGGTGCGCGGTGACCTGGTGATGAACGGCTACTGGCGCAATCCGGAGAAGACTGCGGAGACCCTCATCGATGGCTGGCTGCATACCGGCGATGTCGGCCTGCTGGACGAGCGCGGATTCCTGTTCCTCAAGGGGCGCAGTGACGATGTGATCATCAGCGGCGGTTTCAATGTGCATCCCTCCGATGTCGAGGCGGTGCTGGTGCGCTTCCCGGGCGTCAGCGAGTGCTGCGTGGTCGGCCTGGCCGACGAGAAATGGGGCGAGGTGGTGACTGCCGCCATCACCCTCAAGCCCGGCCAGACCGTCGCAATCCCGGAACTGATCGCCTTCGCCAAGGCCGAGCTGGGTTCGGTGCTGGCGCCCAAGGCGATCCACGTGCTGCAGAGCCTGCCCAGAACGGCGGTGGACAAGGTGCCGCGCAAGCTGGTGAGGGAGGCGATCCAGGTCTTGCTGGCGGGGCAGGGCGGTTGATGGTCACCCGGCCGCGCCAGGCCATCCGGCTGGACGCCAGCCCGGGCATCGCCCGCTATGTGCAACTGGCCAGCGTCATCCGCCAGAAGATCGTGTCCGGCGAATGGCCGGTGGGCACGGCGCTGCCCACAGTCGAGGCCTTTGCGCAGCAACTGGGCATCGCCAAGGTTACGGTGCGCCAGGCCTACGGCATCCTGGTGAGCGAAGGGCTGGTGTCCAGCGAGCGTGGCCGCGGCACCCGGGTCAAGGCGTCGCCAGTGACCGCCGGCGACGAGATCCGCGCCGCCATCAATAACTGGCTGGACGTGCCCGATGGCTTTCGCATCCGCATGCTGGAGCAGGAGGCCGGCGTCCCCCTGCCGCAGCCCTTGCTGCTGACCGGCACGGCTGCCGGCAGCTACATGCGTCTGAAAAAGCTGCATCTGCATGGCACCCGGATCATCTGCCTGGCCGAATTCTGGGTGGCCAGCGACGTGTTCGAGCGCTTTCCCGCCGGCAGCGAGCAGCACAACAAGATCGCCTGGCTGCTGCCGAAGTATTCCAAGTCATCGATGAAGCACCTCAACCAGGTCATTACCGTGGGTCAGGCCGACCACGACCTGGCGCGCGTCCTGCGCTATCCCTTCGCCGCCCCGGTGGCCACCGTGAAGCGCTGCATCACCGATGCCGCCGGGACGGTGATCTATGCCTCGCTGGCCTGGTATCGCGGGGACCATTTCGTCTTCGACATGACCCTGCCGGTGGAGGTGATGTACGGGAAGCAGCTGAAGACTGGCTGACGCGCCGATTTTCCGTTTTTCGAATACCTGTTTCACCCCATTTAAGGGAGAATAGCGGCCGAAAGCAGGCTACGCTGGAAGTCATCCGGTCGAGGCTTGTGTGGATAACGCTGCAGACCCGCAAATGATCTGAGGTATGGAAAGCAAGCTGCCCCCGCGCGCCTCGCAGACGCCAGGTGCCATTGACCTGGACTTCACGGGTGTATTCAATCTCCGCGACCTGCGCGCGGCGATTGAGTCCGGCACGCCGCCGCCTGACCTGGCGCCAGCACCGGTTCCTGAGGCGGAAGTCGAATCGACCGTGGAACTGGTCCATGAGGTGACAGCCGAAGCGCCCCCTGTTTTGCCCACCCCAGCGCACCCTGCGCCGCCCCCAGCACCAGTGGCAAAAGCCCCCACTGCGACCCGGCCCGCGGTCCCCGCTGCGCCTCCTGCACCCAATGCGCCCCCCGCGGCCAGGGCCCCGGTTGCCTCCGCTGCTGCACCAGCCGCCAAGCCGCGCCCGGTGCCCAAGGACCTGATGGTCGGCGTGAAGGCGCTGGAGGAGCAAAGCTACTACGTCAACCTGACGCGGCCCCGGCCCAAGCGCCAGATCGATCCATCGAAAACCATGGTGCTGCTGGTGGAGGACGATGCCACCACCCGCAACATCCTGAATTTCATCCTCACCCGCGGCGTGGGCTATCAGACGCGCCTGGCCGGTGACGTGAAGGGTTTCGTTGCTGCTCTGCAGAAAAAGCCGCTGCCCGATGTCGTCATCCTGGACATCGAGCTGCCCGGTGGCGTGAGCGGCTTCAAGATCCTGCAGAAGATCCGTTCCCACCCGGTGATCCGCGACATGCCGGTGATCATCTTCACCGGTCACTCCGAACCGGGCGACCTGCTCCAGGGCCTGGGCCTGGGGGTCGACGCCTATCTTTCCAAGCCGGCCAAGGCCGAAGCCATTTTTGCGGCCATCAAGGCGGTGCTGGGCGGTTGATTGCCCCGGGTGCATTGATCACAATGCTCCGCTTCACGTTTTACCGTCGTAGTCTGATATTCAAAACTGATCATATTTATCGCGTCCTTTCTGGTGCATCCACGGGCTGCAATGCCGGCGCCTGACCACACCGCATCGACTAGCCGCTGTCCTGTGGTTTGACGTGAAAAATTGCATTCGATGGCATGGTGAAACTTTTGCTTCATTTGGAGTTGGCTGGTTCACCATGCCCCCGAAAGCTACGCTGTTCTTCCAGTTGCATGGAGTTGAAGGTCCTGCCTTAAAGGTGGCGATGAGCAAATAGATGGATATGGCGCATCAGAATTTCGTGTTCACATTGCTCTCGCTGGTGCCCAGAAATTTCTTGATTTTCAGATCTCGCTTGATCCATCTGAAGAACTACTCGACCTGCCACCGATTCTCGTAAGGCGCGGCGATAGTCAAGGCGGGCCACGTCGTGTTGTTGGTCAGAAATACCAAGGACTTGCCGGCTTTCCGGTCTCTGTAATGTAGGCGTCGAAAAGGGGCGGTTTAGTCCTAAAAAATTTAAAAGCCCTTCATCGCATTGGCCTTGTCGCAAAACAGAAGTGGGCCCGAAAGACTGGACAGGATTGCAAGTGGCGTTCTGCTCCAATCGGCGACCAAGTCGCCAAGTCGAGTGGAAGATCAGAGGGCCCCGCCGTAATCACACAGATGCCTTCAAGGCGAAGGTGGTCCTGCTCGCCGTGAAGTCAGTCCGGACGCTGGGGCAGTTGGTGGAGTGCTGCAGTGTCTACCCAAAATAGATCACTCAGTGGAAGGCCGGACTTCTGGAACGAGCGGCCGTGGTGTCTGCCAACGCCAGTAAGAAACGCAAAGCGGGGCCGGATTGGAAGGCGCTGCATGCCAAGATTGGCTGCCAGGTGCTGGATATTGATTCTTTTGGCCGGCGGGCCCGGTCGGATTGGTAAAGCGAGGGAAAGGCGATGATCGATTCGGGGCGCAGCGATCATTGCTGGCGCACTATGACGCGGTTATTGTTGCCGGTCTGCGTGGCCGACAAGGATCCTCGGTTGCCGAATTGGGAGATGTCGCTGCTGTTGCCGTGACCTGTCTGGATAAGATTGGAAACGTTGTGCGAACCGTTCTGGTGGATTGACGCGTAATTGAGCCTTCCAGATTGAAAGACGTACGATTCATTGAACGTGCCGTTGACCAGCCCGAGCTTTCTATACCAATGTAATTGAGAGTGTAACGGTTCGAAGACCTTTTAATAAAGGACTATGGATTGTGCATAGG
>CANJJT010000175.1:0-4211 GCA_947474715.1 Betaproteobacteria bacterium | reverse complement strand
GATTTAACCTAGCCAGCAGCGCGCGCCGGGGCTAGTTCAAAGTACGTCGCTCGGGCGCCTCGACCGCCGGCTGGCCCGGCCATTCCAGCCGCAACTCCCACTCGGCCTTCACCACCACCTTCTGCAGCAGCCCACAGACCGAATGCAACAGCGCCTCATCCAGGTTCAGGTTGATTCCCTGAGCCTGGCTGGGCAGCAGGGTCAGCACGAAGCCACCGTTGTCGGTGCGCTTGGTCTGCATGCGGGTGACCAGGATCGGCTCGGCACCCAGCGGATGCTCCTTGGGCGCCTGGTAAGGTTTGGAGAAATCACTCCGGGACATTGCCGACTGATGCCGCATGCCCAGCAGCGCGGTCTTTGCGTCCGGGTGGCTCTGGGTGGCGATCTCCGGGATGCTGCGCGCCAAGTTCACCAGTACCTGCCACAACAGCTTCACGCAGCGGCGCGTCAGCCACAGCAGCACCTCCTGGTTTTCGCCCGAGGCGATGCGCATCAGCAGGCGATCCTGCTCCGCGAGGTATTCGATGTTGATCTGGCGCAGCTTCATTTCCGGGGGGGGCTGACGTGTTCATGATGACCCCGAGTTTGCCATGCCTGTGACCTCCTTCGCTGCCTGACTTGCCAGTGCCCACTGGACATGCTCGCGCACCAGCGCCGAGGCATGGTCGGCACGCGCCCTGAGCGCAGCCTGCACCTGGCTGCCGGCAGGTGCATTGCCCAGTCCGACGGCGAGGTTGCGCAGCCAGCGCTCATGGCCGATCCGGCGGATGGCGCTGCCGGCCAGCCGCTCCATGAATTCAGCCTCCGACCAGGCAAACAGCTCACACAACTGCACCCTGTCCAGCCCATTGCGTACCGCGAAGCCGGATTCAGCCGTGGTGACGGCAAAGCGGTTCCACGGGCAGACCAGCTGGCAGTCATCGCAGCCGTAGACCCGGTTGCCGATGAGCGGACGCAATGCTTCGGGGATGGAGCCCTTCAGCTCAATGGTGAGATAGGAAATGCAACGGCGCGCATCCAGCCGGTAAGGCCCCAGGATGGCCCGGGTTGGGCAGGCATCCACGCAACGCGTGCAGGTGCCGCAATGCGCCTCCGCCGGCGCATCGGCCGGCAAGGGCAGGTCGGTGAAGATTTCGCCAAGAAAAAAATACGACCCCGCATCGCGCGAAAGCAGTAGCGTGTGCTTGCCGCGCCAGCCCAGGCCGGCCTTGCGGGCGAGTTCCACCTCCATCACCGGCGCCGAGTCGGTAAACACACGATAGCCCGTGCCGCCGACTTCGACCGCAAGACGGTCAGCCAGTTGCGCCAGCCGCGCACGCATGAGCTTGTGATAGTCACGCCCGGTGGCGTATCGGGAAATGTAGGCAAGGCGGCCATCGGCCAGCACAGCCTCGGCCGGATGCGCCTGCGGCCAGTAATTCATGCGCGCCGAAATCACGCTGATCGTGCCGGGAAGCAACTCGCCAGGACGGGACCTTTTACTGCCATGGCGTGCCATATAATCCAGTTCGCCATGGCAACCGGCATCCAGCCATGCGGAAAGCCCCGCCTCGGCCTGCGTCAGATTCGTGTCGGCAATGCCCACGGCCTGAAAGCCCAGATCCCTTCCCCAGGCCTTGACCGTGGCTGCCAGCATTGCAAAATCAGTCACCATTCCCCATCAGTGCATCTCCAGAAACATCACCCGTGTCTGATCATAACAACGCCTGCCTCATCAACCTACCGGATGCCGCTGCCACACGTGCACTGGGTGCCGAGCTCGCCCGCGGATTGGCGCCCGGACTGCAACTCCACCTGCATGGAGAGCTGGGCGCCGGGAAAACCACCCTGGTCCAGGGGCTGCTGGCAGCCCTGGGACACAGCGGCCGGGTCAAAAGCCCGACCTACACGCTGGTTGAAGTTTATGAGCTTTCGAGGTTAAACTTATACCACTTTGATTTTTATAGATTCCGGGATGGCGACGAATGGCGCGATGCAGGGTTCTCGGAGGTCTTCGGTGGTGATGCCATCTGCATGGTCGAATGGCCGGAAAAAGCGGGGGATGGCTTGCCCCATCCTGACATCGACATCACGCTCCACGTCAACGCAGAGCCTGACACGCGGCGCGCCCTCATCGTTGCCCACACCACGGCAGGAGCCCAGTGCTGCGCATCGTTAGCCGCCTCCTTTTCGCCAGGAAAATCCTCCTGAGCACGGAACTGCTGGTCCGTCTCTCTGCTGCCGGTTTCGCTGCGTTGCTGCTCTCCCAGTTCGTGCTGGCCGCTGTGGGTACCAATCGTGCCCGGGCTGCAGACGCGCCCAGGGCGGAAGCTGCCCGGACCGAGGTGGTGCGCGCCCTGCGCATCTGGCCAGCGGCCGACTACACAAGGCTGACGCTGGAAACCCGCAATGCCGTGCGCTACTCGCTGATCGGCGTCAAGAATCCCGAGCGACTGGTGCTTGACCTGGAAGGCGTCGACCTGCCCAGCGTACAGCAGCAATTGTCCAATCGCACACTGCAAAATGATCCCTACATCTCTGCCATGCGCGCCGCCCGCTACCAGCCGGGCATCGTGCGCCTGGTCCTGGACCTGAAGACTGAAGTCAAACCGCAGATCTTCAATCTGAAGCCAGTGGGCGAGTACGGACACCGGCTGGTGCTTGATCTCTATCCGGCCGTCGAGCGCGATCCCCTGCTGGCCATGCTGGAGCGCCAGGCCAGTACACCAGTCGTGATTCCGTCGGTGCCGCCCTTTGCCCTGCCGCCAGGGGAATCACGCTCGCCCTCAGCCCCAGCACCCACTGCGAATAATGGCGGCGCCCCACCGTCGGACAAAACACCCGCCCACACTGAAACCCCACCTGTAGCGGCCACCGACACTGCACCTGTGCTGTCAGCAACGCCGCCAACTGCCGAGACAAAATCCGCCGCACGGCCAGCCGGCAAGCCACCGGCCAAACCGCCGGCCAAGCCGCTGGTCGATCGGATGATCACCATCGTGCTGGATGCCGGTCACGGTGGCGAGGACCCCGGCGCCCTGGGCCGCGGCGGCACCCGCGAAAAAAATGTCACCCTCGCCATTGCCAAGCGGCTGAAAGAAGCCATTGATGCTGAACCCAACATGCGTGCCGTGCTGACACGCGACGGCGACTTCTTCATTCCCCTGGCGGGACGTGTGGAAAAGGCACGCCGGGTGCGTGCCGACCTGTTCGTTTCCATCCATGCCGACTCGTTCATGCAACCGCACGCCCGCGGCTCATCGGTATTCGCGCTGTCTGAGCGTGGCGCCACCAGCACCGCAGCCCGCTGGCTGGCCAAACGCGAGAACGAGGCCGACCTGATCGGCGGCGTCAACCTCGACGTCAAGGACCCTTATCTCGCGCAGACCCTGCTCGACCTGTCACAAACGGCCACCATCCAGGACAGCCTCAAACTGGGTCGCTCGGTGCTGGCGGAACTGGGCGACATCAACAAGCTGCACAAGGCGCAAGTCGAGCAGGCTGGCTTTGCCGTGCTCAAGGCGCCGGACATCCCCTCCATCTTGGTCGAGACCGCCTTCATCAGCAACCCGGAAGAGGAAAAGCGCCTCACCGACGAGGCTTACCAGCAAAAGATGGCTCATGCCATCCTCAAGGGCATCAAGCGCTATTTCGCCCGCAATCCCCCACTCGCCCGTTCCACGCTCGCCGCCAACGACCGGAATTAGGGCATCCACCCCCTGCCTGCCAGTTTGTGGGGCGTGCACGGGTGGGCAGAAATTTCGACTTCCCTGTGTGTCACCCCACGAAAGCCACCCTCGGCCTGGGCATGCTTGTTGCATCGCAATAGCTATAGCCATAGCAAAGCCGGGAGGAGACTCGTGGACCAACAGGAGATCATCATGTCGTACTCGCGCCGCCTGCTCATCTGCTTCACCTTTGCCTGGTTCGGCCTGGCCGGAGGTGGCTTCAGCACTGCCGCCCTGGCCCAGGACGATTTCTCCAAGATACTGGTCGCCAAGCCCGAACTGAAGGACGCCCTCTATGGCTCAACCATCCTGATCGCCCGCGACATGCCCGATGGCAGCACCATGGGCTTCATCCTCAATAAGCCGACGCGGTTGACGCTGGGTGAGCGTAGTAATCGGCCCAATGCCGCAAATCGCGCCGAAGAAACACGGTGCACGTGGATGTGGCAAGGTGGAATGCGGCGCTGCTGAAGACCGGTAAGACAATGGTGCGTCCTGCCCGCG
>CANJJT010000174.1:0-4216 GCA_947474715.1 Betaproteobacteria bacterium | reverse complement strand
TGACACCAAGCCAACATTGGCGCTCTCCGGCGGCAACAACCGCGCCACCGCTCTGTTCCTGAATAGTTCTCCGTACCGAGCCATCTTTCATCCTTATCGCCCCCAAGTTCGAGATCATATCGGGGCGACAACTATTCTGACGCGGGGGGGAGGGCGCCATCATCGTGGTGGCCGATGTCAACGAGAAAGGCATCCAGGAGACCGTCGGCGAGCTGACGGCGCAAGGTGCCAAGGCCATCGGTGTGAAGATGGATGTTTCCAACCAGGCGCAGGTCACGCAGGTCATGCAGGAAGTGGTCGACAAACTCGGCAAGATCGACATTCTGGTGAACAACGCGGGTGTCACGCGGCATCGCCCGTTCGCGACCATGAGCACCGAGGACTGGGATGCGGTCCTGGCGGTGGATCTGAAGGGAGTGTTCTTCTGTTCCCAGGCGGTGGCGCCGCACATGACCGGCCGGAAATACGGCAAGATCCTCAACATCTCATCCATCTCCGGGACCGGGGCCTCGGCGCATGCCGTGGGTGGTTCCCAGGGCGGCAATGCCAATTACGCGGCTGCCAAGGCGGGCGTCATCCAGCTCACCAAGACCCTCGCGCGGGAACTGGGTCCCCACGGCATCAACGTGAATGCGATTGCGCCGGGCTTCGTGTACACGGCGATGACCGGCACCACGCGCAGCCCGAAGGAAGTGGAAGAGCATATTGCAGTGAGGTCCGCCTCTGCGGTGCTCGGCCGCTGTGGCACCCCCGAGGACATTGCCAACGCGGTGCTGTTTTTCGTGTCGGACGAGTCCGCATTTGTCTGCGGCCAGACGCTCTACGTCGACGGCGGCCGTACCGACCGCATGTGATTTTGCGGTATCTTCGCAGGATCGATACAAAGGCGGAGAAGCAGGGATGTCCGGAACGACCGAAGCTGAATACAAGACCTGGCAGTGCACGCTGTGCGGATTCATCTACGACGAGAGTGCGGGCCTGCCCGAAGAGGGCATTCCCCCCGGAACGCTCTGGGCCGATGTGCCCGAGGACTGGACCTGCCCCGCGTGTTCCGTGGGCAAGGCCGACTTCGAGATGATGGAGTTCTAGCCCGGGATCAGTGCGCGGGGCAAGCCTGCGTCACTGGATCTCCGTCTTGCTGATCGCTGAAACAGGCCGGCGGCCGGCAGCGCCATGCTCAGACCAGCGCGCCCAGCATGCCGCCTTCGACCTGGATGGTGGAGCCGGTGACGAAGCCGGCCTGCATCGAAGCGAGGAAGCTCACCACCCCGGTGATTTCCTCCTGCGTGCCCATGCGTCCCAGCGGCGTGAGTTTCTTGCGCGCCTCGGTCTGCTCGGCCGAATAGGCGGCGCTGCCGGTGCGGTGGGAGGTGTCGATCAGGGCCGGCGCAACGCAGTTGACCGTGATGCCATTGGCACCGATTTCGTTGGCCAGGTGCTTCATGTAGGCCGTCACGCCGGCGCGGAACACCGTGGACAGGCAGTGGTGCGGCATCGGTTCCTTGACCGAGGCGGAGGTGATCGCAATGATGCGCCCCCAGCGGCGTTTGAGCATCAGCGGCACGATGCCCTTGGCGGTCTGGATCGCGCCCCACAGCTGGATCTGATAGGCCTGCTGCCAGCGTGATTCATCCTGCTCCTCCAGCGTGGCACGGATCGGGTTGGGTGCACGCCCGGTGTTGAGGATGAAGATGTCCAGGCCACCGAACGTTGCTTCGATGGTCTGCGCCAGCCTGGCCACATCGGCTTCGATCGTCATGTCGCCGCGCACCGCCAGCGCCTGCACGCCGTGCTTCTCGCGGACGTCCCGGGCGGCTTCCTCCAGCTTGTCCAGCGAGCGGGCGAACAGCACCACGTTGACGCCCTCTGCCGCCAGCGCGTGGGCAATGTTGCGGCCCATGCCGCCGCTGGAGGCGGTCACCAGGGCGGTCTTTCCGGCAATTCCGAGATTCATGCGGATTCCTTGTGCAAGTGTGTATCGTTCATTGCGCCGCCTGTTTCAGCCGGCATCCAGCACCCGGCCGCCATCCACCACCATGCCGATGCCGGTGATGAAGTTGGCTTCGTCGGAGGCGAGGAACAGTGCAGCATTGGCCACGTCCCAGGCAGTGCCCTGCTGCCCCCGCAGTGGCACCTTGGCATCGCGTTCGGCCACCACCTGCTCGCGCGGCAGGTTCCAGGTGCGCGCCCGGGTGTCCACTGCCATTGGTGTTGCAATCAGGCCGGGCAGGATGCAGTTGGCGCGGATGCCGAAGGGGGCGTTCTGGATCGCCAGCTGCTGGGTCAATGCGATGACGGCTGCCTTGGTGGTCTTGTAGGCCACATAGGGATAGTTCTCCAGCGCCGCCGCGGAGGAGATGTTGACGATCACGCCGGAGCGCTGCTCGCGCATCATCTTCACCGCATGCTTGCAGGCGAACGCCATGCCGCGCAGGTTGATGCGGTAGACGTTGTCGAAGGCCTCTTCGGTGATGTCGAGCAGTTCGGCATCACCGCCCCCCAGGCTCACCCCGACGTTGTTGTGCAGCACGTCGAGGGAGCCCCAGCGCTGTTTCGCCTCGGCCATGGTGGCGGCGAGATCAGCTTCGCGGGTGACATCGGCGGCAAAGGCGATGCACTCGTAGCCCTCGGCCCTGATCAGGGCGGCCGTTTCCTCGGCCGAATCCAGCCGCCGGTCCACTGCCAGCACCCGGGCGCCTTCACGCGCGAAGCGCATCGCCGTGGCGCGGCCATTGCCGAAACCTTCGCCGGGGCTCTGCCCGGCGCCGATGACCACCGCCACCTTGCCGCCGAGGCGTTGTGTCGCGGTCCAGCCGGGGCCCTTGCCTGCGGTGTGTGCGGATGCGTCAGTCATGTTCTTTCCTCCTGGTCAGAAATTCGGGGTCGACAACCCCGGGAAATCCGGTCTTGCGCCGGTGTGACATGGCGCAGGCGGCCGGACCGATTCAGATGGTGGCGCCGTAGCCGAGTGAAATATCCACCGCAGCCTTCGCCACCAGCTTGATGAATTCGCGCTCACGCGGCTCGACCCGTACCGAGGGGCCGGTCACTGCGAGGCAGTAGCGTACCTGCTGCTCCACATCCTTGATGGGGGCCGCGACGCCGGTGATGCCGAGCACGCGGGCCCCGTGGGACACCGCGTAGCCCTGCGCGCGGATGGTGGCGTAGGCGGCCAGCAAGTTGGCCTTGCTGCGTTTGGTGGTGCGCGATATGAAGCTCAGGATCGGGGCGAGTTCGTCCTTGCCCATGTAGGCCATCAGGACTTCCGAGGGCGAACCCACCAGCAGCCGGATGTGTTGTCCGGGCGGGGTGACGGTGCGCAGCGGTGCGCCGGCAGCCACGCAGTCAATGCAGACGCGGTCGCGCCCGCTCACCATGTGCAGCGTCACGGTTTCATCGGTTTTTTCGGCCAGCTCCGACATGATCGGCCGCGCAATGGCGCGGATGTCGAGCGTGCTGCCCACCAGCCCGGCGAGGCGCATGAAGCGGAACGACAGGCAGTACTTCTGGTTCTCCAGGCGCACCAGGTACTTTTCCTTCTCCAGGCTCTGCACGATGCGGAACGAGGTGGATTTCGGCAGGCCGATCCGGTCGGCAATCTCCTGCAGGGTCAGGCTGCTGCGGTCCGCGGTGAAACTCTCGAAGACGGCCAGGATTCGTTGCACAGAGCGCATGGGACTGGATGCTCGCGAAAAACGACGTGGGATGCGACGTGTAGGGCTTGTGGCAAACTTTGCGGCTTGCACCCCGGGATCGGATGACATGACTCGGGGTTGCGGTCGGTACCACCAGGTGGCCCGAAAAACAGGGCCGAAACCCCCAGGGTCGAAAACCTGGTCCGTACAATGGAACAGGTTTCATTTTAATTTTACCGCGGAATATCCCATGGACAATCGCGTAACGGAACTTTCTCCCCTGGGCAGGCGCATCGAACGCGCCCTGCTCACCTGTCGTGCGGCCAAGCTGGCTTTCCCCGGGGCCTTCATGGAAATTGCGGGGCGGCCCACCGGGAAAGACAGCGTGGTGGTGGCGCTCAGGGATGATCCGGTGTTGCGGGACGGCCGGGGAGAGTTGAACATCTGTGCGCTGGCCGCATTGCTGGATGCCCCACTGGGCACGGCCTCGGACATGCAGACCGGCCCGCGCATCCGTCCGGCCACGGCCCACATCGAGCTGCAGTTGACCGGCGCCGCCACGCAGGGCGACGTCGCCGTCG
>CANJJT010000173.1:0-4273 GCA_947474715.1 Betaproteobacteria bacterium | reverse complement strand
GGATGTGGAGTCTCATGGTGCGGTGTGCCTTGTTGCGGGGTAGCAGCAATGATAGCGGTGAATGGTGGAGCACGGTGCGGGCAGGCCGCTGGTGTAAACCCCCTTGTCAAAGGGGGCCGACTCGTGAGCGCAGCGAACGAGCGGGGGGATTTTCTACCACCAGGCTTGCAGTGCGCCACGACTGACTAGTTGATGCTCAGGCGGTGATCCGGTCATGCCTTACCTGCAAGCAACAACGATGGTCATAACTCATGACAACGTCGGGAGAAGGCAATAAGACCACCCCGGCTGGCCAAAATCCCCCCGCTCGCGCTGCGCGCGAGTCGGCCCCCTTTGACAAGGGGGTTTACACCAGCGGCCTGCCCGCACCGTGCTCCACCATTCACCGCTATCATTGCTGCTACCCCGCAACAAGGCACACCGCACCATGAGACTCCACATCCCCGAAGGGCAGCCGCAGCCGCGTGAAGTGCATGCCGTGCCGCGCCCGGCATCCCTCGAAGGCCTGCGCATCGGCCTGCTCGACAACACCAAGGCGCCGGTGGACAAGATGCTGGTGCACCTGGACAAGCGCCTGCATGAGCGCATACCGGGCGTGCAGACCGTCCATTACGCCAAGCGCGAGATGGGCATTCCAGCGCCGGAAGCGCTGCTCGCGCAACTGCAGCAGGTGGATGTCGTCATCAACGCGCTGGGCGACTGAGGCTCGTGTTCGTCGTGGAGTCTCCACGACAGCGTTGAACTGGAGAAGCGCGGCATCCCCACGGTGCTGCTGCAGACACCGCCCTTTGTCAGCATGATCCGCAATCAGGCCAGGGCATTGGGCATGCCCAACCTGCCCGGCGTGGTGCTGCCCCATCCCATCGGCGGCATTCCCATCGAGGCGGTGTATGCCAAGGTGGATGCCGCGGTGGATGACATCATCACCACGCTGACCTCGCCGCTGGCGCAGGCTGAAGCCGCCCAGGCACCGGGCGCGCGACTGCTCGATCTGGACACCACGGACGAGTTCCACGGCGTGCTGCAGGAATTCATGCGCCGCGGCTGGGGTGACGGCCTGCCGCTGGTGCCGCCCACGGAAGAGCGCGTGGCCGCCATGGTCGCAGGCGCCGGCCTGCCACCCGGACACCTTGCCGGGGTGATCACCCCGCGCATGGGCATGGCCACGGTGGAACGCATCGCGGTGAATGCGGTGATGGCCGGATGCCTGCCCGAGCACATGCCGGTGCTGGTGGCCGCGGTCGAGGCGCTGGTCGATCCGAAGCTCTCGCTCAAGAACATGCAGGTGAGCACGCACCCGGTGACGCCGCTGCTCATCGTCGGCGGGCCGCTTGCTGAGACGCTCAATATCCACGGCGGCACCGGCGTGTTCGGTCCCGGCCCCTGGGCCAATGGCGTGATCGGCCGCGCCATCCGCCTCATCCTCATCAACATCGGCGGCGCCAGACCGGGGGAGATCAGCAAGGCCACCATGAGCCACCCGGGTCGCTACACCTACTGCATCGCCGAGAACGAAGCGGCATTGCCGGCCGACTGGCCCTCGCTGCGCACCGAGCGCGGCTACGCGCCCGAGGTCAGCACCGTCACGGTGATCGGCGGCGAGGCCCCGCACAACATCAATGACCACGAGAGCACCACGGCAGGCGGCCTCATCACCATGATTGCCGGCACCATGGCCACCACCGGCCAGAACAATGGCTACTACGAAGGCGAAGTGCTGCTGCTGCTCGGGCCGGAGCATGCCGCCACCATCGCCGCCGAAGGCTGGACCAAGGATGACATCCGGCACGCCCTGTACGAGCAGGCACGCATCCCGATGTCGCGCTACTCGCGCGAGAACATCGAGCGCCGGCTGTGGCGTTACCTCGTCAAGCGCTACAAGGACAGGCCGCTCGACACGCCGGTGAGCATGGTGCAGAAATGGCAGGACATCACCGTGCTGGTGGTGGGCGGGCCGGGCAAGCACTCCATGTACATCCCCACCAACGGCAAGTCATATTCGGTCACCCGCCCCATCGTGAAGGCTGATGGCAACCCCTGGCTGCCAGGCGACTTCGCCTAAGGAAGGACTGAACTCACGGCGGTCCAGGCGGCCCCCTAACTCGGCACCGCCATTGCTGTACCTGCAAGTATCCAGGCCCGCAGCCTCGACACCAGCGACCAGGGCGTCGGCTATAACGACCTCACCACGGGCAACAGCGGCGGCGGCTATGGCACCCACGAAAGCGTGGACATCGTCGCATCCACCGACAGCGCCGGTGGCCGCTGGGTAGTCGACGACTTCCAGACCGACGACAACAATGTCAACGGCAGCGGCAGCGGCAGCGGCAGCGGCACCTGGAAACACAATGCCCTGTCCATGGGCCCCGCTTCCAGCTACTGCAACGAGAAGCAGGAGGAATGGCGGGGCCACTCCGTGCTCTTCCCCGCGGACTTCGTGTTTCCGCCGGGACCGGAATCGGGCATCGTGTTCGACTTCCACAACAGCGGCAGCACTGGCCAGGCCAACTTCGAAATCCAGTCCGTGCCCGGCATGGGCCTGCGACTGCGCGGGCGCGGTGTCGGTCTGGACGCGGGAGTAAGCCGACCCCGGACCATGCGGATCCATTATGATCGTATTCGCATGGTCCTAGCGGTTCTTATTGAGTGATCCGGTTTAATATAATCATCAGCATCCGGATCATTTCAACAAAAAGGCCGGGCAGCATGCCCGGCCTTTTGCTGTGGCGGGCCGTTCAGTTGGCCTTGATGCCTGCCGTCTTGATCACCTGCGCCCAGGTGGCGGCTTCCTTCTGCACGTGATCGGCAAACTCCTTCGGCGAGGCGCTGCCGGCGACATCGACGTTCTGTGCCGCGATCTTGGCGCGCACGTCATCCATCTTCAGCATGTTGGCGATCCCCTGGTGCATCTTGTTCACCAACGCCACCGGGGTGGCCGCCGGCACGAACACACCCCACCACACGCCGAACTCATAACCAGGCAGGCCCGACTCGTTGATCGTGGGCAGGTCAGGCAGGGCAGCATTGCGCCTGAGCGAGGTCACCGCCAGCCCGCGCACTTCGCCCGACTTCACCGCACCCAGCATCGCTGGCATGGTGGTGATCAGCACGTCCAGACGCTTGGCGATGACATCGGTCACCGCATCGGCCGAGCCCTTGTAAGGCACGTGCACCATCTCCACCTTGGCCATCATCTTGAACAATTCGGCGGCCATGTGCGGCGTGCTGCCCATGCCGGATGAACCGAAATTGAGCTGACTCTTGGTGGCACGCGCCAGCGCGATCAGTTCCTTCACGTTCTTCGCCGGCAGGTCGGTGCGCACGGCCAGGATGTTCGGCCCGGAGGCGACCATGGATACCGGCGCCAGATCCTTGATCGGGTCGTAGGGCATGTTCGCCATCAGGCTCTGGTTCACCACGATGGGGCCGGGACTGGTGAGCAGGATGGTGTAGCCATCCGGGCTGGCCTTGGCCACCACGTCAGCGGCAATATTGCCACCCGCGCCGGGCCGGTTCTCGACGATCACCGTCTGCCCCCAGGCTTCCTGCAGCTTCTGGGCGACCAGGCGGCCGGCGAAGTCCACGCCGGCGCCGGGCGCAAAGCCCACCAGCATGCGCACGGTCTTCACCGGATAGTCGGGCCCGGCGGCGGCCAGGGCGCTCGGCATGGACAGGACTGACTGCAACAGGCAGGCCGCAAGGGCCACCTTCATGGATCGGTGCATCGTTTCTCCTTTGTACGTCCCGTTTGATTGCGTTATGCGTGCTTGCGGGTGGGCTGGAGTTTATCGCAGCAGCGCCCGCGCGAGCGACCAGGCCCGGACCGTTCAATCTAGTGGCGGATGTCAAACCGGGCGACATAGGCGTATTGGTTGGTGAGCCTTTGGGCAAAGCGCACGGCAGCCTTGACGCCACCGTTGCCCTTGAGGTGTGTAGCTTGGCAGGCCCGGAGTTTACCCCTTGTCAAAGGGGGAATTTTGACCAGCCGGGCTAACCTACCTGCCTTCGCAAGCTATTGCCGTGAATCCTGGTGATGGTTGCCTTGCAGACAGGGAGGCGCAACATGACAACCAGGGTCTCCATCCGGCAATGACTGGCGAACGGTAAAAAAGCAGCGGGAGAAAATCCCCTCGCTCATTCGCTGCGCTCACGAGTCGGCCCCCTTTGACAAGGTTCTTCACCGATTTGCGGGGAGCGCATTATTTCTCCCAAGCCGACAATCGGGCGAGCTTTGCCCCACCTAAATGCGCTTTTTCCTTGTTTTGCACATGTC
>CANJJT010000172.1:0-4275 GCA_947474715.1 Betaproteobacteria bacterium | reverse complement strand
GGGGATGACAGTAGTGAATTATCCCTGCTTGCAGATATGAGTCGATTGTTATCCAGGTACTAAAAACAGATTTGGCAGGCGCCAGACCTTTCCCCGGAATTCGACGAAGAACCTTTGACAAGGGGGTAAACCAGCAGCGTCCCCGGATCACCAATAACAAAGGGCCGGTTTCCCGGCCCTTTGTCGTCAGCACCAATCGCTGGCAGCGTCGATCAGCGGCCCTTGAACTGGGGCTTGCGCTTTTCGCCGAAGGCGGCGCGGCCTTCCTTGTAGTCCTCGCTGTTGAAGCAGGCGTCGATCAAGGCATTGACCTGCGGGGTCACCATGGCATCGGAGTAGTCCTCGTAGGCCTGCACCGTGGCCTTGGCGGCGCGGATGGTGAGCGGTGCATTGCCGGCGATGATGGCGGCGTAGTCACGCACCTTCTGCTCGAGGTCGGCTTCTTCGGTTTCGAAGTTGATCAGGCCGATGCGCAGCGCTTCAGCAGTATCGAGGAAGCGGCCGGTGAACATGATGTCCTTGGCGTTGGAGGGACCAACCAGCCGTGCCAGGTTGGCGAGGCCGTCGTAGGCATAGCCCAGGCCCAGCTTGGCCGCCGGGATGCCCATGCGCGAGCCCTTGGCGGCAAAGCGGATGTCGGCGCTCAGCGCGATGGCCAGGCCGCCGCCGATGCAGGCGCCCTGGATCATGGCGATCAGCGGCTTGTTGAAATCGACCAGCCACTTGCGGCCGCGGTCGGTGATGCGGGCGTATTCCTTGGCCTGCTCGGCGTTGTCACGCACCTTGGCGAACTGGGAGATGTCGGCACCCGATACAAAGGCCTTGCCGCCGGCGCCCTTCAACACCACCAGACGCACGGCCGCATCGGCCTGGAAGGCTTCCAGGGCATCGCCCACGCCTTCCCACATCTCGATGGAGATGGCATTGCGCCGCTCCGGGTTGTTGAACGTGATCCAGCCAATGCCGCCTTCGACGGTGGCGATGATTTTTTCGGTCTTCAATTGCATGAGTGACACTCCCCTGTTAAATCTTGGTTGCGCGATACATGCCGCGCTTCATGTTGCGGTAGAACGGACGGACGCTGACGGTGAGCGCCGTTTCGCGCCATTGGCTCCATTCCGCGGTCTGCGGAACGTCTTCGGAAACGAGATCGTAACAGGCGAAGGAACGCCCAGCCTCGCTCAGATAGCGGGTGGAACGCACATTGCCTTTCACCGAGCACAGGCCCGGCAGGTGCTCGAAGTGGTACCAGTGCGTCATCTGCGGCAGCGCCTCGGGTGGATATTCCATCTCCACCATATAGAAGATGCCGATGGGCTGGCCGGAGCTGGCGCCTTCGATGTACTGCATGCGCTTCAGCGGCACCGCATCCAGCGTGGCACCCGGCAGCAGCCGGCGCGCGGCGGCCTCCAGTTGGCCCACCAGTTCAGCGGAAACCTCCCGTCGACCGGCCAGGTCCAGCCAGACATAGACCTCGCCGGTGTCCTTCTCGCGGTTCACACGCAGCGCGTAGGCGCCGGCGATGCCGGTCAGCTCACCCAGCGACGGCAGGGCGGCGTCGGGTTTCAGGCCATTGCACCGGAGCAGGATTGCGTCTGAGGGGTACATCAGGGTTTCCTTTCAGGGAAGATAGGGCAGATGACAGCGCGTCCCGGTCAGCCGGGGAGCACGATTTTCATCCCGTGGCACAGCCATCCAGAATGAATTTTCTCATCTCCGTGGCGCAGGCATCGGCGTTGGAGAAGGCGATGCCCTGGCCGTAGCCCTTGAACACCACCAGTTTCGACTTCGGCAGGCGCTCGGCCATCTGCTTCACCTGATCGAGCGTGGCGATCTTGCTGCCCTCCCCGGCCAGGATCAGCACCGGCTGGACGATGTCCGGCAGCATGGCCCAGCTGTCGGCGCCTTCGAGCATGTGGTGCACGGCCACCGCCACCCGCGGCAGGGTGCGGTCATGCTGGGCGCAGGACCAGTCGAGAAAACCCGGGGCCAGTTTGTCCAGGTCGAAGCGCCGCGGCGCCGTGGCCCGCGCCCAGTGGCCCACGCCCAGCTTCATCACCTCGTCGGCATTGAAGGCGTCATTGGTGGACTGCGGCAACTTGATCGGCGTATTGCACAGGGTCAGCGAGGCAATCCGCGAGGGATGTCGCTTTGCCACGTCCAGCCCGACGATGCCGCCCGAGGCCTCCGCGCCCCAATGCACGCGCTCGACGCCCAATGCATCGAGCAGGCCCACGGCATCGTCGCCCAGTTCTTCGAGCCGCCAGTGATGGTCCTCCGGCGGGATGGTGCTGTCCCCGCAGCCGCGCGAATCCAGGGTGATGACACGAAAGTGCCGGCACAGCAGTGGCACCCAGGGGTACCAGAGCTTCAGGTTGCGGGCGAAACCGTGGTGCAGCAGCACCGTTTCCGCCTGCTTCCACGGATCGGTGAAATCGGTGATCTCGTAATGGAGATCGATGTCCTTGATGCGTAGGGTCGGCATGGTTGTTTGCTACCTTTATCTGGCGTTCAGAGCGGGCCTTCGAGCAAGGCCCCCAGCGTCTGCATCGAACCCGGCGCGCCGAAGTTGCGCGCGGCCTGCCACAACTGCTCGCAGCGCGCCTTGCCCACCACCGGCACGACCAGGCCGGAGAACTTGGCATGCAGGTCATCCCAGCTCAGGGGATTGTCCGGATGACCGCGGACGATGGCCGTCTCGGCATGCAGCTTGGTGCCGTCTTCCAGATACACATCCATGGAGGCCGAATGGGCCGCCTGGCCCTCCACCGGTGTCATCTTCACCACCGGCACGATGTCGGTGACGGACTTGTCCTTCATGAGGTCATCCTTGAAGTCCGAGGCCACCACGGCATAACCGCGCAGACCCATGGAAATGCAGAAGGGCACGCTGAACTTGCCTTCCAGCGCAGTGCGCGGGTTGGTCTTGCCGGCGGTGACCAGGGCATTCGGATGCACCCTCGCCTCCACGCGCGTCACCTTGCGCCCGGCCACCTGTTCGGCGAGCGAGCGCGCCGTCTGCGTCGAGGCATGCGTGGCGCGGCAGCTGGCAAAGGCCTTGAAGCCGTTGGTCATGATCTCCCACTGGTTCCAGTCGAGCGGCGGCGCCTCGACCTGGCGGTCCTGGATGAAGGCATCCAGCCAGCCCTTTTCCAGCTCGAACAGATGCGTGGCGGCGATATGGCCTTCCGAGGCAAGCTGCGCCGCGAGGATGCCGTCCATGGCCGCCTTGCCGGCGTGGAAGGGCTTGCCATGCGTGCCGAAGGACCCGACCAGCCCGCCCATGGTGGTGGCGCTGTTGCCCAGCGCGTGGGCGATGCGTTCCTCCGACAGGCCCATCAGCACGCTGGCCGTGGCCGCTGCGCCGACGCGCCCGGCAATCGCGGTGGGATGCAGCCCGCGCCGCTGCAGGCTGCGGCCGATGCCGGGGACATAGCCGCCGCCCATCTTGCCCATGATCTCGTAGCCGGTGATGAAGGCCGCGATGGCGTCCTTCTCGCTGCCACCCAGTTCCTGGGTCAGTGCGAGCGCGGTGGTCCAGCACACGCCGCTCGGATGCCCTGCGCCGCCCGGATGGGTGTCGTCGTAATCCATGGCATGGCCCATGGTGCCATTGGCCAGCACCGCCAGCGCCGGCGTCGTGGTGCCGCCCATCACGATGCGCGCCTTGCCCGTGGCATGCCAGTGCTTGATGGCCGCCCGCACCGGCCCGGTCACCGGGTCCTTGCTCGCCCCCACCATCAGCCCGACGATGTCCGCCAGCCCGCGCTGCGCCGCTTCCAGCACCTCCGGCGGAAACTGCCGCGTCAGCGTGCCGGCGATGTAGCGCGCCATGGACGAACCCCGGTTGGTTTCAGCAGGCGGATTGGGATTGAAAAGGACGGCAGCCATGTGTACTCCTCGGAAAGTGCTGATTTGTTCTGTCGCCCGCCAGACCGTGATTCACGGCAGTGGCGGCAGTGCGAGCCGGGAGTTTAAAGGCAATTGGGGGAGTGCTCCGGGAAGGCAGGCTTGGCAGCGGCCAGCGGTGTTAACCCCCTTGTCAAAGGTTCTTCGTCAATTTCCGGGGACAGCCTGGTTTACCCCCTTGTTAAAGGGGGCCGACTGGCCGCAGGCCAGCGGGGGGATTTGGGCCAACAGGCCAGAGCCCGATCCGCCTGCCTTCGCATGCGCTCACCTTGAATTCCGGGCAGTGGTGCTGCTTTGCAGGCAGGAAGGCACCAGAGGGCATCCCATGCATCAATCAGGCGCCCATGGCGCACTGCGAGCGCAGCT
>CANJJT010000171.1:0-4310 GCA_947474715.1 Betaproteobacteria bacterium | reverse complement strand
GGCTGGCCCTGCCGCAGGTGGAGATCGTCACCATGCCCGGCCTGGGCCACTACCCCAGCGACGACAACCCTGAAAACTTCCTCGCCATCGTTGACCGGTTTCTCGGGTAGGGGCGTGGGCGCACAGCCCCTTTTGACCATGATCAGCGCCACCTCCTGGCAGTCCTGCCATCATGGCGACCCAGCCCATTTGCAGTAAGATCAGCGCCCCGCCACCAGGCGGCTACATGACGTCCGGAGGAACACAGTGAACACGCGCACCACCCTGATCACCGCACTGCTGGCCAGTCTGGCCATGCCCATCACGTTCGCACAGGCGCAGAGCTTTCCCACCAAGCCGATCCGGTTGCTGGTGGGCTACGAGCCCGGCGGCCCCAATGACACGCAGGCACGCCTGATCGGCGGCAAGATCGGTGAGTCCATGGGCCAGACCGTGCTGGTGGAGAACCGTCCCGGCGCGGACGGCATCATCGCCGGTGAAATGGTGACCAAGGCGGCCCCCGACGGCTACACCATGATCCTCGTGTCAGCCGGCCACAGCATCAACATGCACTTCATCAAGGTGCCCTACAACCCGCTGACCGACTTCACCTCCTTCGCCCACGTGTCCTCGGCGCCTTTCGTGCTGGTGGTGCACCCCTCGGTGCCGGCGCAGAACACCGCCGAATTCATCCGCTACGCCAAGGAGCGTCCCGGCCAGCTGCCCTACGGCTCCTCGGGCAATGGCAGCTCGCTGATGATGGCCATGGAACTGTTCAACGTCACCGCCGGCATCAAGACCCTGCATGTGCCCTACAAGGGCGGCGCACCGGCGACGTCGGACCTCATTGCCGGACGCGTGATGGTGATGATGAACAACGCCGTGTCCTCCATCCCCAATGCGCGCTCCGGCAAGCTGCGCGCATTGGCCGTCACCACCGCCAAGCGCTCGCCGCTGGCGCCGGACCTGCCCACCGTGGGTGAAACCCTGCCCGGCTTCGAAGTGGATGCCTGGTACGCCATCCTCGGTCCCAAGGGCGTGCCCGCTCCCATCACCAACCGCATCAATGCGGAAATCAACAAGGTCCTGGCCCAGGACGACGTGAAGCAGCGCTTTGCTACGCTGGGACTGACCCCGGTTGGAGGCCCGCCGGAACGTTTCACCACGCTGCTGCAGTCGGAACTGACAAAGTGGGCCCGCGTGGTCAAGGAAAGCGGCGTACCGCTGTCCAGCAACTGAGCTAGCAGCCGGCGGGCGCTGCGGCCTGCGGTTACCCGCCCACAGACGGCAGGCCGCCATGCGGACCTGCCGTTTTTTTCGGGCCCAGCACCGATGTCCGGAGAAGAACCCATTCGTTTGGGGCACCGTGGCGCGAAAAACCCCTTGCAGGACCAGGCTGACAGATGCTTTGGCGCCTGTCCTGCATCGCTGGCCGTGGGCTTTTGGTGAAATCGAGTGGTTCCCTGTGGCCTGCACCGCTCTTGCAGCGATGCACCTGTCCGTGGGGCAACGCCCTCGGGGCGGCGCCCCACGCCACCTCTTTCAAGGCCCCGTCCCCCGATGGGTTTTTTTTCTTTCCGGGCCGAGGCCTTCCTGCCGCCCCCGGCAGCACCTTGTTGTAGCCCCCCCGTATGCCCGGTTCAGGCCTGGTGGCACATCTGCGCGACGATGCTGCCCAGGTCGGGGCACTCCTCGAGCTTGCGCAGGGAAGCGAATGCCGCCGCCGCTTTGGCCTCACCGAGCTTCGCCTCGCGGGCGCAATCCATGAATTTGCCTTCGAGGTCGCCCCAGGTGAGTTCGCGCGAGGGGTGGCCGGGCGGCTTGGGAATGCGCACGTGGTCGGTCACGCCGTTCTTCAGCGTCACTTCCACCTCGACAAAACCACGGCTGCCGGAACTGCGCGTCTCGAACAGCGGGTCATCGCCGCGGCACAGTTCGGTCTCATGCACGCGCACCCGCTTCAGCATGTCGGCAATCTCGGGGCGGCGCACCGCCTCGTCGGTGAAAGTCCAGATGCTGTAATTGCCGTCCACGGCGCCGGCAGCGGCGGGATATTCCATGCTGAACTTGCCTTCCAGGCCGGTCTTCGGGACGGGGAAGGTCAGCACTTCCATGCCACCGGGCGGCATGCGCACTACCAGTTCGACGATGTCCTCGGCCTTGAAACCGTGCTTCGCCTTCAGCACGAGCACACCATCCATGCCGCGATGCGCGGCATAACAACAGGGAAATTTCTTCAGCGCGATGCCGGGGTCGGCCACCACCCAGGGCTTGCCCAGGCCGTCGAAGGTGACCTGCGGGTCGGATTCCTCCACGCCGTAGGAGGCGAAGTAGCCGGCCTTGCCCTCGAACACATCCAGCGCCGCGGTGAAGCCGCTGGAGGCCAGGCGCACCGCCTGCAGGGCATTGCGCGCGGCCAACCCGGTGTGCAACGGCTTGGTCATGGTGCCGAAGTTGCGCCGTATGCCGCTCGACATGGAACCGGCGATGCCGAAGGCCATGCGCGTGGTGGTCTCGTCCAGCTTCCAGGCCTTGGCCAGCGCCGCCACGCCGCAGAACAGGGCGAGGGTGCCGGTGCCATGGAAACCGCGGTGGTAATGCTCGGTGGTGATGCCCAGGCCGATCTTGCCGCCCACCTCGATGCCCATCACCTGCGCCTCGATCAACGCCTTCCCCGAGAGCGGCCGCGTTGCGAGGTCGGCGCACAGCGCCGGGATGATCACCGCGCTGGGGTGCGCCGGCATCATGGACAGCACGTCATCGAAATCCAGCGCATGACCGAAGCTGCCGTTGATGAGCGCGGCCAGTTCGCCGCCGGCGCGCCGGTCGGTGCCAAGGATGGGGCTGTCGCCCACATCACCACTTTTCTGCAGGTAATCCATCAGTGGCGGCTCCAGCTCGCTGCCGGCGCCGGACAGGATGGCGGCGAAGGTGTCGACGATGATCTTCTTGGTCTTCTCGACCGTGCCTTCAGGAAAATCAGGGAGGGACTTGTCGTGGATAAAGCGGGCAATGCCCTCGGTAAGGCCGGTCATGGAAACTCCCTCTTGCGCTAATGGGTAATGAGCTGCGCATTCTGCCAGCGCCGGCGCCCCTTGTGGGGGCCCGGGCACGCAAAGTCGCAGCGTCAGACGCCCATCATCCGTGTTTCACCCTGTGGCACAAGTGCTGCAGACGCGGCGCGCGCAACAGGCTCACAGGTACAATGTCGCCTCAATTTATCGTCTCACTTTGGCCGTTTGATTCGGCCTGTTGGCCAAGCGGGGAAGCAGCCCTTTCCAGCCATGGCGGATCTGGCAGGAACTGAAATGCTCGTAGGCGTCGTCTCCGATATTCATTGCAACGTGGAAGGCCTGCGGACCGCCGTGGCCGCCATGGGCCGCATCGACCGCCTGCTCTGCCTGGGCGACTCCATCTACGACTACCGCTTCTCCAACGAGATCGTGGCGCAACTGCGCGAGTACGAAGCCGAGGTCATCATGGGCAACCACGAGGAAAACTTCTTCGGGCCCAATGGCGTGCGCGCCCGCGCCGCCGCCTGGATAGACCCGAAGCAGGCCGAGTGGCTGTCGCAGCGCCCGCATCGCATGGAACTGGAATGGCACGGCCGCAAGATCCTGGTGGTGCACTCCACCCCCTGGGAGCCACGGGGCGAGTACATCTACCCGCGCCACCCCAAGTTGCCGCAGTTCGGCGAAGTCGATGCCGACTTCGTGCTCTACGGCCACACGCACATGCCGGTGAACCAGCGCTTTGGTGACACGCTGGTGGTCAACCCGGGCACGGCGGGAGATCCGCGCTTCGGCACCATGATGAACTGCGCCGTGCTCGACCTCGCAGATCATTCGGCACGCATCATCGAGTACACCACAGAGGCCGAGATCGAGAGCGCGAAAATCTAGGCCGCCCGCGAAGATCCCGGGCGTTCGCCGGCCACTGATGCAGGCCTTGCGCTCCTGCGACATCAAAGCAGCCACTGAAGCACAGCCAAGCACAGAACAACAAAAGGAGACATTGCCATGCGCAAACCCCGCCACCTGATTGCAGCCCTGCTGGCCTCACTGACAGCCGCCATCGGCGCCGGCCCGGTGCTGGCCCAGGGCAGCACCGGAACATTTCCCACCCGGCCAGTCACCCTCATCCTGCCGCTGGCCGCCGGCGGCCCGGTGGACACCGAGATCCGCATCTACCTGCCCCGGATCAGTGAAATCCTCGGCCAGACCGTGCTGGTGGACTACAAACTGGGCGCGGCCGGCATCATCGCTGGCAGCCATGTCGCCAAGTCCGCGCCGGATGGCTACACCCTGCTGGTGGTGAACGGCGCCTTCGCC
>CANJJT010000170.1:0-4363 GCA_947474715.1 Betaproteobacteria bacterium | reverse complement strand
TGCCCCCACGGGGGTGCGGGGCACCCGGTGTTTTACCCTTTTGCTGGCATGGTTGCCTCATTAATCTGCCGCCCCCCCCCCCCCCCAGAAAGGAAACGCCATGCCGATTGCTGGATTCGATCACGTCGCCCTGCCCGCCGGCCGCCCCGAGGAGCTGCTGCGGTTTTACGCAGCGCTGGGCTTCGAGGTGCCGACCCTCGATGCGTGGCGCGCCGCGAGAAACCAGGTGCTGGCCGTTCACTTCGGTCCGAACAAGATCAATTTCCATCATCCGGACCACTGGCGGGACCCAACGTTCGTGTTGCGAGGACCGACGGCGCAACCCGGGTGCGGGGACCTTTGCTTTGTCTGGTCCGGGACCCAGGACGAACTGCTGGGGGCGCTGAAGGCTGCAGGCGCGCCCGTCGAAGTGGGGCCGGTCGATCGCGTGGGCGGTCGCAAAGTCACCGGGAGCAGTATCTATACGCGCGATCCGGACGGCAATCTTCTGGAGTTCATTATCTATGGCTAGGGTCTGCAGGGTCGAGTACGCAGCCTTTATAGCCTATGGAATCGCAGTGTTTTGTCCCTGACTGACCTACAGAAACACCGCCGCCGAAACCTGAAACCGCTCCGCCATCTTCTTCGCCAGCGCCTTGCTGACGCCCCGCCGTCCAGACAGGATGTCGCTGATCGTTCCCTGCGAAGCGATTTCTGCAAGGTCGGCCTGCTTCAGACCATGCTCATCCATCAAGTAGCGCAACACCTCCCCCGTCTCGGCTTCCGGCATGGGCATCTGGCGCTTCTCATAAGAATGAATCACCTCACCGAGCAACTCGACCAGGCCGGCTAAAGGATGTGACTGGTTCGCGCCACCGGCATCCAGCAGACGGTTCAGGTGTTCGATGGCCGCCTCGTACTCCGCTTTACGCAGGATGGGTTTGAGCGGCACGAGCTCGCACAGTGCCTGGTAGCGTTTGGCAATCCTGTCCATTTCATTGGCACCCATCATGGCCTCCAGTCATCGTATTCGGCGTGGGTCAGCACGGCCCGCACGTACAGCGTCTGTGTATTGAAGTGAATGGCGGCAATCAGTCGATAGTGGTTTCCGGCAATGTCGAACACATAGTAATCACCAGCCTTGTCCACCGAATTGAACACCCGCTTCAGGTCAGCGAAACTGTGAAAGGCATTCCCTTCGATCAGCTTTCGCCAGACCTGCAGGGGCACGCCAGCAGGACGGTGACGAAGCGAAAAATCGCGCAAGGCTTTGTTGCTGATCAGACGCATGGAAAAAGATTATCGCAAAATGCGATAATCTGCAATCTCCAGTAGAAATGGGCCAGACCCCGACCACTTACGATCGGTGCCAGACAAGGCGCAAAGCGGAGCAAGCTTGACCACCATGCGAGCATTTACAACGCCGTATCCGTATGGCGGCGATTCTCGATCTCTTTTCTCATCGAATCAGCGATTCAGTACACTGGATGAGTCTGCTGGGTCGAAACTATCGCCGCCTCTATCGCATATGGAATCGCCGGAGCAAAGCCAATGAATTCGAGAACAAAGCTTTTCCGCCTGGGCGGCTTGGTGATGGGTCTGTTGGGCATGGCAGGTATGGCAGGAGATGGATGGGCGCAAGCTGCCTACCCGGTCAAACCCATACGATTGATCGTGTCCTTCGCTGCCGGCGGCACGAACGACCTGCTGGCCAGACTGCTGGCTCCGGAGATGCAGAAGGATTTCGGCCAGTCGGTCATCGTGGACAATCGCGCCGGCGCGGGCGGGGCCATCGGCGCTGCGGTCGTCGCCAAGGCCGTGCCGGATGGCTACACGCTGCTCATGACCACCAATGTGTTCAGCATCAATCCGGCATTGCGAAAAGACCTGCCCTTCGACCCGCTGAAGGACTTCACGCCCATCACGCTCCTGGTCACCTCGCCCAATATGCTGGCGGTAAGCCCGGATTCGCCGATGCGCAATGTGGCCGATTTCCTTGCTGCGGCCAAGGCGAGGCCGGGGGAGCTGAGCTATGCCACCTCGGGCATCGGGACCTCGCTGCACATCGCCATGGAGCAATTCGCCCAGCTCACCGGGACGCGCTACAACCACATTCCCTATGCCGCGGCGAACCAATCGGTTCAGGCGCTGCTCGCAGGGCAGGTGAATTCAACCTGGTCGGGCATGTTTTCCGCGCTGCCACTGCTCAAATCGAACAAGATGCGCGCGCTCGCGGTGGCCAATGAGGTGCGTTCGGTGTTCGCCCCGGATATTCCCACCTTTGCCGAATCGGGCGTCAAGGGCATGCGCAGCGAGACCTGGCATGCGGCGCTGGGCCCCGCCGGCCTGCCGCAGAGCATCACCCTGAAGTTGAATACCACGCTCATGACGCTGCTGCAGCGGCCCAATGTGAAAGAGACCCTCGCCCATTACGGCGTCGAGCATGTCGGCCTGGAAATGGAGCGCTTCGGCGCGCGCATCAGGGAGGAAATCGGCATGTACTCGACCATCGTTCGCGCTGCGGGGATCAAAGTCGAATAGACCGCAGCGGTCTTTAGACGATTTCTTTTCCCTGAGTTTGGTGATCGCCGCCTCACTCAGACCCATTGCAGCCAGGGGCCTTTGAGTTGCAGCAGATCAACGTCGAGGGCCGGACGAAGACGTGAGCGAATCCAATGCCGCCTGCCACCCGGGCAAGTATCGGCCGCCGTTGCAGCGATCGAGTGGCGAGCGTATCATGTGTATGAATCATCGGAGTGTACACACATGCGCACCAACATCGTGATTGACGACAAGCTCATGCAAGCTACCTTGAAGGCCACGGGCTTGAAAACCAAGCGGGAAGCAGTGGAGGAAGGATTGCGCACGCTGCTTCGCCTGAAGCAACAAACCGAACTCCGCAAACTTCGCGGCAAGCATGAGTGGGTGGGCGATCTCGACGCGATGAGGCGCGAAAGGTGATTCTGGTCGATTCCAGCGTCTGGATCGACTTCTTCCGCAACAAGCCGACCCGGCAGGCCGAGTGGCTTGATCGCAAGCTCGGCGTGGAGGGCCTTGTCCTTGGTGACCTGATCCTGGCGGAAGTGCTTCAGGGATTCAGGGACGACAGGGGCTTCAACGAAGCCAAACGCCTGCTGGCACCACTGCAGCAGGTTGTAGTTGGCGGTTTTGACATTGCCATAGAGGCCGCACAAAACTACCGCAAGCTGAGAAGCATTGGCGTCACCGTGCGTGGGACTGTGGACATGCTGATCGCGACGCGCTGTCTCGCGAACGGACTGAGGCTGCTTCACAGCGACAAGGATTTTGATGTCTACGAAAAGCATCTTGGGCTGCGCGTGGTGGACTGCCAGTTCTGACGTTGGGCTCTGAACGGCTCTGCAACGGCGCTGAGGGTTGCGCACGGCCCACGCTTGCGCGCCTGGGGTCAGCGTGCGTCGAAGTGAGGCAACTCGGGTCGATTCAGGGGGCGAATCGTCATTGAGAGCGGGGACTCTTCGCCAGAGACCGCGTGATTGACCGCCTCTCGGGACGACGATACCGTCGCGGATCGGGAAAAAGGTGGTTTGAAATTCCTATACGCCGACGAGCTCAGCCGCTACGACGACTCCAAAGAAGCGATTCGCGCCTTCATGGAGAAGCGCCCGCCCAAGTTTACGGGCAAGTAGACGGCTCGAACCACAGAGGGTAATGCCTTGTAGATGCCCATCTGGAGAGGATCTTCAGGAATTCTCTCCCTGGACGATTCGGACGTTGGCGAGGTCAAGTCTCGCCGCGCAACGCTCAAATCAGCTTAGTGAAGACACCACTACGCGAGATGGTGAACAGCAGCGGCCCCGGCCTGCCGGCGGCCCGTCGAACCATGCCGGGCAGGCAAAGAGTCAGCAACTCGGCGAGATCCGGCCCGCTCATGTCCTTGCCGGTCACGACAAAACCACGGACCTTGGCATCCTCGTAAGCGGCACGTTCCAACGGGTTGCGACGAATGTTCTCGTCCTTGGTGATCAGCACCCAGCCCCTGCGACCTACTTCGGGAATCCAGTCGACGTCCGCCGCAGCCTGATCGAAATGGTCGATATGCACTTTGACCTTCGCGCCTGCCTTGCGCAGGGCATCCGCTACAACGTGACGACCGATCTGGAAATCGAGGAAGAAAGTGAGCGATGCCAGTCGCTCGGCTTCACGCCGCGAGACGTTCGCAGCGGATGGCATTCTGGATGGCTTCTACCGGAACCGCATAATCGCGAGCAATGTCTTCCATGCTCTCGTTGGCCATGAAGCGCTCATTAATGATCGCGCTTCGAATTCCGAACCCGTCGATGACCGGGCGGCCAAAGGAAAGCCGCGGATCGATCACGATGCTCGCACTACGTTGATTGGCGGA
>CANJJT010000169.1:0-4387 GCA_947474715.1 Betaproteobacteria bacterium | reverse complement strand
CGTGCGCGAACGGCGTGGCATCTCCGCTGATACTGCGCTGCGGCTGGCGAGGTTCTTCAACACCACGCACCAGTTTTGGCAAAACCTGCAAAGCAACTATGACGTTCAGTGTGCGCAAGACGCAGCGGGCAGGCTCATTGCGCGTATCCAGCCATTTGAAGGTGCTAACGAGCACAGCGTGCCCTGACCCTGGGTGATTCGCAGAGAAAAACGCTTGCTGACTGAGCCGGTTTTGCCCCCTCGCTCTTGCGTTCCACCTGATTGCCGCATTGGCACCCCCCGCCCGCGGCCGGGCGGTGCAAGCGTGGCTGTCGTCGAATCGCCGGTACTCAATCAGCAACTCATCATCGAGGGCTGCGCCGTACCGTTTTGCCGATATCACGTTGGTCCGGATGGATGGTGAGTTTGAGTGTCTCAAGCACGGCGTACAGGCGTTTGATGGCCGCCTTGAGTGTGTGGCGGGTGCTGGCGAAGATGACGGTGTCGTCCATGTACCGCTGGGTGCGAATCCAGCCTTTCTGGCACAGACCCTCCATCGCCCGATCAAGCAGCGTGAGATACAAGCCGCCCAGCAAGGGCGAGATCGCCCCGCCCGCCACCATGCCCTTGCCGGTGCTGCGCCGGTCGGGCAGGCACAGGGAGCCCTGCACCAGCTCAAACACATCGCGGCTGACCCCGGCCTGGCGCAATTGCGCGAGCATCACGCGGTGATCGATGCTTTCGTCGTCGTGGCGGATGAGAAGCCGGGCGACATCGGCGTAGACCATGGAGCCAGTGATTTGCGCTTTCGGCGTTGAGTTTGGCAGCAGAGGCCGGCGCAAGCCGGCCTCTGCTTTTTCTGCGCCTCGGGTTTTCAGGGGGTGACTCATCGAAGCCGAGTTACCCACAAAAACTGCCCACCGGTTTTGAAGCCAACCATCTTGCCCGGACAGGTGTTGGGATGACGAAGCAGCGTCAAGGAAAAGTCTTCACGGATGCATGTCGCCGTGAGGCGGTGAGGCTCGCGCATCAGCTGGGATGGCAGGCCATTGCAGCATCCCGGCCCCGGGTGTTAAGGCACAGCGATTTCCACCAGGATTTCGTTCCTTCGCAGGAAGGGCAGTGTCCAGGGCGGGTTGTAGCGGGCCAGTTGCGGGGTGGCGATGGCTTGCCGGTTGTGCTTTTTGAGCCAGGCAAGGAGTTCGTCGGTTTTCTGTTGGGCCTTTTCTTCGCCAGCGAACCCTGAGAAGACCAGCGCTGCGGTGCGTGCACCCGGCACCTGCCTCACCGTGACCGCGGCGTTCAGTGGTTTGGGCAGGGTGGCCATGGTGTAAGCGCCGGGCATCGTGAACTGGACGCGCCAGCGCCGGCCCTGCATCAACCCGCTCGCGGTATTACCCTGCGGTTCGATATTCACCGGGGCGGTCATGGCGATCTTCTCCGAACGTGCTGCGGGTTCGACGGTGACCGGCGCCGTCATGGCGATCTTTGCCGATGGCGGGCTTGCAGCGCCGCCCACGGACAGGTTGTTGCCGAAGATGTAGTCGGCAATCAGGCGGAAGCCGCTGCTCGAGGCCGCACCCAGGTCGCCATCCACGAAGGTTTCGGCCACGATGACCGGGGGGTATTGGCGTATCTGGATGTCGCCGATTGTTTCCAGCGTTTCGAATGCCGGTTCCTCGATTGCCATTGCTTCCTCGCCAGGAATGAATCCAGCCGCGACCATGGCCACGGCCACGGCCGTTACCATGGACATGGCCATGGCCAGCCGCCGTTTTTGACGCACGGCGGATGGGAGCAGGATTGCTGGGTTGATCGTCATGGTGGTGTGCGGGGACAAGCCCCGGGAGTGCTTGATAGTGGCTGGATTATGGCGCCAATCAGGTGCGGTATCGTAGTGTGCGCCGGGAGTCCGTCTGGCGCCCGGTCCAGCAGGGTCGAGGCCTGGGCCACTGCCGCCGCCGTCGCGGTGCTGCCCGCGCGCATCGAGGTTCAGGCCCCGTCGCCGCGCTGATCCGGACGATCCGATATAGTCCCGGCCATGAACCTTCACCGAAGTGGCACCGCCGCATGACCAGACAACTGCATATCGGCGGGACCGAGCGCGCCGAGGGCTGGGAAGTGCTCAACGCCAATCCCGCGCCCTGCGTGGACCATGTCGGCAATGCCAATGACCTCTCGCGCTTTGCCGACCATACCTTCTCCAGGGTGTATGCCTCGCATGTGGTGGAGCACCTGGATTACAAGGGCGAACTGCGCGACACGCTGACCGAATGGAACCGCGTGCTGGTGCCCGGCGGGCGCCTCTTGGTCAGCGTGCCCGACCTGGACGTGCTGGCCGCGCTGCTGCTCGACCGCGAGCGTCTGGCCGTGGAGGAGCGCTATGCCGTGATGCGCATGCTCTTTGGCGGCCATGTGGACCGCTACGACTATCACATGGTGGGGCTGAACGAGGACTTCCTGTGCATTTTTCTCAAGGCCTCGGGCTTCGTGAACCTGCGCCGGGTGGAGCGCTTCGGCCTGTTCGAGGACACCAGCACCCTGGCGTACAAGGGTGTGGCGATCAGCCTGAACCTGGTCGCCGAGAAGCCCGTCGCACCCGCGGCCTGAAACGGGGGGGGGCGGGGGCGCCGGTACCCTGTCGTCCGCCCATCCACCGGCCCGGCGCAAATGCATTCGCGCGCGCCGCGCCAGCCTGTAGACTTCCAGTCTTCTCATCCGATACGGCACAGCATGAACGCTCAGCAGGACATCCAGGCGCGCGTCGAAGCGGCTTTGCAGGCCAGGCGCTTTGCCGTGCTCGCCACCGAGCGCGATGGCCAGCCGCATTCCAGCCTGGTGGCCATCACCCCGATGGTGGGACTGGGCGAGCTGCTGTTTGCCACCTATCGCGACACGCGCAAGTACCGCAACCTCGCCAGCAACAGCAAGGTGTCGGTATTCGTGGACGGGCGCCGCACGGATGTGCCCGGGCTGGCGGGCGCGGGCACGCTGGACGGTTTCGTGCTGACGGCGCTGGGCCAGGCGCGCGAGGTGGATGCTGCCGAGCGTGAGGCCCTGCGTGTCGCGCATCTGCAACGGCATCCTGATCTGGAGGCCTTCCTCGGTTCGCCGGATTGCGCCCTGGTCCGTGTCACGGTGGAGACCTATCAGGTGGTGGGCGCCATCGATGACGTGCAGTGGTGGCGGCCGGCCGGCGGGGCGGCCGACTGATCGTGAGCCGTGTGCTTGTCCGCAGTGTGATGCGGCGCCCTTCGGTGGCAGCCTTGCCGTGCTGGTCCGTCCTTCCAATGCCCCGTCCCATCGTGGTGATGCCTGCTTCTCCCGTGAACTGTCCAGACAACAAGGTGTGTCATGTCCTCTGATTCCCATTTCTCCCGCGTCGGCGGTTATGCCGCGCTGGCCGGCATCGTCCTGATCATCATCGCCACGGCGCTGCAATCCACGCGCGCCCATCCGGCCGAGGCGGCCGCGGTGTTTGCCGAATACGCCCGTGATGATTTCCGGGTGGTCAAGCACCTGCTGCAACTGCTCGGGTTCCTGCTGGTGGGCACGGGTTGCCTTGCGCTCACCTGGCGGCTGCGCGCCGGATGCGCAGGCGTGTGGGCCATGCTCGCAGGCGCATCGGTGCTGGTGTGCCTGGCGCTGGGCGTGGTGCTGCAGGCGGTGGATGGCATCGCCCTCAAGTTCATGGTGGACCACCTGGCCGTGGCGCCGCGGGCTGCGCAGTCAGCGGTGTTCGAGGCCGCCTTCGCCGTGCGCCAGGTGGAGGTCGGCCTGGACAGTCTGCTGGGCATGCTCTTTGGCTTCACGGTGGTGCTCTATGGCATCGCCATCCTGATCCGGGGCGTGGTGGTCTGGCTGGCCGTGCTGGGCATGGTCGGCGGCCTGTGCGCCATCGCTTCGTCGCTGGTAGAGGCGCACATGGGCTATTCCGACATCGCCATGGCCACCGGCATGTTCAGCAACCTCATCGTCACGATGTGGGTCATTGGCGTGGGGGTGGTGTTGTTGAAGCGCACCGGTGCGATGGCGGTGGTGGAGGCGGTGGCTGCGGAGGCGGCAGGTGGCTGATCACAATGGCTGTTTATAGCCAATGATGACGGTATGTATCATCTGAATTTGATCAGAATGACTGCGGCTGGTCGGCGGCAACCGCTGCGGCTGTCAACCCCCTTGTCAAAGGTTCTTCGCCGAATTCCGGGGAAGCAAGCGCGGCAGGGCTGCGGGCGAAAACCCCCTTGTCAAAGGGGGCCGACGCGACGCAGTCGCGCGGGGGGATTTTGGCCAGCCGGGTGTAGCCATCCCTGTCCATCATCCCTTGCCGCTGAAAATCCCCCCGCTCGTTCGCTGCGCTCACGAGTCGGCCCCCTTTGACAAGGCTCTTCGCCGATTTGCGGGGAGTTCG
>CANJJT010000168.1:0-4487 GCA_947474715.1 Betaproteobacteria bacterium | reverse complement strand
TCCCACAGCCGCCGCTTTCGCTTGGTTGAATTTGCCATCCAAACATCATGACAAGTTTTAGCAGCATTGAAAACGCCGAAGAACCACTATCCATGCGGGTTTCCGGCATATTGGCCCTTTAATTTACCCACACTAAGTCACGAAGACCCAAAAAAATATCCCACCCTGCCAAAAGGAGAGTCACGATGCACAAGTTGCTCACTGCAGTACCCCTGACGTTTGCCACCTGCAGTCTGGCCTTTGCCCAGGCTGCCAAGCAGGCCGCCGACAAGCCCGTTGAACAGGCCGGCATGGAGTCGGTCATTGTGTTTGCTGTGCTGGTGGTGGTCGGCGTTGTCGGTTTCGTGGTTTACATGGCGAAGCAGAACGGCAAGAAGGACGGCGAGGCGGGCAGCTCCTAGCCGTCCATCCGCCACCGGCCCTGCAGGGTCGGTGAAGTCGGGCTGTTCGCTTGTATCGAGGCGCTGGATAGCGGGGCATCCTCTGTCCCCCTGTCCGGTTGCTTGCCGGTTTGGCCTGCTTGCGCCCTCCAGGCACGGGTTTCACATCCGCGCTTGATTGTGCCCGAGGGCGTGGAAGCCCTTTTGTATGATTGCTTTGTCATGGGGCGGCATGGCATGCGGCACAATGCGAGCTGTGCGGCCTCGCCGTGTCCCACCTGGAAAGTCATGGTCCCGAATATTGTCCTTGCTGCCTGCGTTGGCCTGCTGATGCTGGGCCCACTGCCATCCCATGGGCATGAATACCATGCCGGCGCTCTATACATCGACCATCCTCATGCGCGTCCCACACCGCCGGGGGCACGTACCGGAGCCGCCTACTTCAGTGTCACCAACAAGGGCGGTTCACAGGACCGCCTGCTGCGGGCCAGTTCCCCCCGGGCTACTGCTGTCGAACTGCATAGCATGAGCATGGATGGCAATGTGATGCGCATGCGCGCCATGCCTGCCGTGGCCTTGCCGGCCGGGGCGATGGTGAAGCTCGAGCCTGGCGGGCTGCATGTCATGCTCTCCGGGCTGAAGCAGCCGCTGAAGGCCGGTGAGCGTTTTCCCGTGACGCTGGTGTTCGAGAACGCCGGTCCCGTCACGGTGGAGATTGCCGTGGTGGCCGCCGGCGCCGCCGCGTCCGACGCAAAGTCAGGGGCGCACGCCGGACACTGAAGCCCCGGGGCAGGCGCGGCGCCGGCCCCCACCTGCATGGGCATGCATCCATCCGATTCAAGTGGCTCTGTGTGTCTGGCCGGCATATTTTTTCCGACAACGGATTCCCCTTGAAATGCACCGGGGCTGCCCCATCTTCATGGACATGGGGCCAGCCCCCACCCATACCTCTCAAGGAGACCGCCATGCCCAGCATCACACGATATGACCCGATAGCCGATGTGTTCGATGATTTTCTGAAGGGCTTTTTCGTGCAACCGGTCAGCACCGCGCGTCGTGACCAGGCTGAGCAGTCGCGTGCTGCCCGCATAGACATCGTCGAGCAGAACGGCGAGTACAAGGTGTATGCCGAACTGCCTGGCGCGAAGAAGGAAGACATCAAGGTGCAGATTGACGGCAACCAGGTGGCCATCTCGGTCGAGACGCGTGTCGAACGCGAAGCCAGGGAAGGCGAGCGCGTGCTGCACAGTGAGCGCTACTACGGCAAGATCGCCCGCACCTTCCGCCTGGACAGTGAAGTGGATGACGCCAGGACCAGCGCCCGCTACGAGAACGGCATCCTCGAGCTGATCCTGCCGAAGAAGGAACAGCCAAGCGCGCGGCAGATCACCATCCAGTAAGTCGCCGGCAGGCTGTGCCCCCCCGCAGGACAGCTGTTCTGCAAGGGGCGCGATGGGCGCGGCCGGACCGGGGCAGGTTCCTGCTCCGGCTGCTGCGCAGGTTGCCGGGTGTCCACCCCCTGCGCTATCCCGGGATCTCACCTGCAATCCGGTTTCGGGTCGGGCCCACGGGGTAGAATCGGCCAACATTTTTTATGGTGTTGCCGATGAACGCCTCCAGTTCCAGCCCTCCTGCCGCGATCAAGGCACAGATCCTCGCGGAAGCCCTGCCCTATATCCGCCGCTTCCATGGCAAGACCATCGTCGTGAAGTACGGTGGCAATGCCATGACCGATCTGGCGCTGCAAAAAAGCTTCGCGCATGACGTGGTGCTGCTGAAACTGGTCGGCATGAACCCGGTGGTAGTCCACGGGGGCGGCCCGCAGATCGAAGAGATGCTGAAGAAGCTCGACATCAAGTCGAACTTCATACAGGGCATGCGCGTCACCGATGATGCGACCCTGGACGTCGTCGAGATGGTGCTGTCCGCCCTGAACAAGGACATCGTGACGTTGATCAACCAGGCCGGCGGCAAGGCGGTGGGACTGACCGGCCAGGACGGGGCCTTCGTGCGGGCGCGCAAGATGATGCTGCCGGACCAGAAAAACCCTGACAAGCTGCTCGACATCGGACAGGTCGGCGAGATTGCCTACATCGACCCCAGCGTCATCGATACGCTCGAAGGCGGTGGCTTCATCCCGGTCGTGGCGCCCATCGGCGTTGGCGAGGGTGGCGAGACCTACAACATCAATGCCGACCTGGTGGCGGGCAAGCTCGCCGAGGTGCTGAAGGCGGAAAAACTGGTGCTGCTCACCAATACCGCCGGAGTGCTGGACAAGGACGGCAACCTGCTCTCTGGCCTCACCCCCAAGCGCATCGAGGAACTGGTGGGAGAGGGCACGCTGTCAGGCGGCATGCTGCCCAAGATCTCTTCGGCGCTGGATGCCGCGCGCAGCGGAGTAAGGGGTGTGCACATCATCGATGGTCGCGTCGATCATGCCCTGTTGCTGGAGATCCTCACCGAGGAAGGCGTCGGCACGATGATCCGCAGCAAGTAAGCGTCCCTGTCGGAGCGCGCCAGCTTCCGACATCAGGGTCTGCCAGGCACGCCGGGGTCACATCGGCGGCCTGACCGGCCTCGCACAACCAGAGGAGGTCGCGGCCATGCAGTTCCAGCAGGCATTCGCAGGATTGAAGGTGCTCACGGTGGCGAAGGTCTATGCCGCGCCATTCGCGGCTTACCAGCTTGGATTGCACGGCGCCGACGTCATCTGCATCGAGGAACCGGGCAAGGGCGACAGCACCCGCACCGGCGGCAGCGCGTCCAGCAAGCCCTTTTCCGACCGCCACATGGGCACGGCCTTCCTGGCCCATGGTGCCAACAAGCGCTCGCTCACCCTGAACCTGCGCACTCCCGAGGCCCAGGCCATCTTCAGGAGGCTGGCGGCCGAGGCCGATGTCATCATCGAGAACCTGCGCACCGGCGACATGGAACGCTATGGCCTGGGTTACGAGGCCATCCGCGCCATCAACCCGCGCATCATCTACAGCTCCCTGACCGGATACGGACAGACGGGTCCGAAAAAGCGCGATGCCGCCATCGACATGGTCATACAGGCGGCCAGCGGCCTGATGAGCGTGACCGGCACGCCTGAGTCGGGCCCCTTGCGCGTTGGGGTGACTTCCGTCGACTACCAGTCCGGTCTGTCGCTTTCACTCGCGCTGGTGATTGCGCTCTATCACCGCGAGCGGACCGGCGAAGGGCAGCGCGTGGATGTGTCCATGCTGGAGACGGCGCTGGTGTGCATGAGCGCCATGGTGAGCGAGGTGCAGAACGCCGGATTCGAGCCCAAGCGGGTCGGCAACAAGTCGGCCGCCATGACACCGGTCAGCGACACCATCATGTGCAAGGACACCCACATCATGATCGCGTCGTCCAACCCGGACCGGCGCAAGCGGCTGTTCGAGGCCATCGGCCGCCCCGACATCCTGCAGGATCCGCGCTTTGCCACGGTGGAACTGCTGCGCAAGAATATTGATGCGCTCTACGATGCCATCAACCCGGTGTTCGCCCAGCGCACCGCGGCCGAATGGGAGGACATCCTCAACCAGGCCGGCATACCGGCCATGCGCATTCAGTCGGTGCGCGAGGCCAGCCAGCAGCCGCAGGTGAAAGAACGCGGCCTGTACCATGTCTTCGATGATGTGCCTGGGCTGGAGCGTCAGGTGAGTGTGGCCAGCGCACCCTACAAGTTATCACGTACGCCGGCGCGCCTGCATTCGCCGCCGCCGACGCTGGGACAGCACACGGCGGAAATCCTGGACGGACTGGGATATGGCGCCGAGGAACTGGCACGGTTGCGGGAAGCCGGCGTGATTTAGTCGGCCTGTTTCGGCACTCGGGTGCGGCTTGGACACAGCCCCTTCAAGTTTCTTTACCGATTGTCTTGGATAGTGGCTGGAAAATCCCCCTGCTCGGCTCCGCCGCGTCGGCCCCCTTTGACAAGGTTCTTCGTCAATTTCCGGGGATGGCATTGGCAGCAAGCTTGGCAGGCCCGGGGTTTACCCCCTTGTCAAAGGGGGCCGACTGGCCGCAGGCCAGCGGGGGGATTTTGGCCAGCTGGGTTCGACTATCGTCTGGGCCTCATGTTTCCGTGAACGCTCAATA
>CANJJT010000167.1:0-4487 GCA_947474715.1 Betaproteobacteria bacterium | reverse complement strand
TCCCCAGTCATGACCGGATGCGGGCCCTGAGTGTCCTCCGGTGCTTCCCATCTGCAAGGCAACAGCCGTGCGCTGGGTTCATGCCATGTCGGCAAAAGGCCATGAGACCAGCCTGGTTGGCCAAAATCCCCCCGCGCGACTGCGTCGCGTCGGCCCCCTTTGACAAGGGGGTTTACACCGCCGGGCCTGCCAAGCTTGCTGCCAATGCCGTCCCCGGAAATCGGCGAAGAACCCTTGTAAAGCCCCGAATCAGAGGCCGATCTCAGATGTTGATGCTGCGCCCGCCGTCCACGGCGATGATCTGCCCCGTGACGTACGGCGCATCGGCCACCAGATAGTGCACGGCCTTGGCGATGTCTTCGGGTTCGCCGGTGCGCTTGAGCAGGGTGTGGGAAACGGTCCGCTGGCGGGTGAGTTCGTCGAACTGGTCGTCCTCGGGCCAGATGATGGGGCCGGGTGACACGCCGTTCACGCGCACGTCGGGGCCGAGTTCGCGTGCCAATGCCCGCGTGAGGCCGGCCAGGCCGGCCTTGGCGGCGCAGTAGACCAGGTAGTTCTTCAGCGGCCGATCGACATGGATGTCGACGATGTTGACGATGCAGCCCCCGGTTTTTTTCAGTGCCGGCGCGGCGGCCTGGGACAGGAACAAGGGGGCCTTGAGGTTGGTCCCCATGAGGTCGTCCCAGTCCTTTTCGCCAATGCCACCGAGAGGCGTGGGATAGAAGCTCGAAGCGTTGTTGACCAGCACATCCAGACGATCGAAACGCGTCAGGGTGTTGCGCACCATTTCGGCCAGGCCGGCGCCATCGAGCAGGTCCGCCTGCACCAGGGCCACGGAATCCGCACGCTGCGCATTCAGTTCGCGCTGCAGCGCCAGCGCGTCCGCTTCAGACCCGCGGTAATGCAGCATCAACAGAGCCCCGGCCGCATGCAGTTGCCGGGCAATGGCCGCACCGATGCGGCGTGCGCCGCCGGTGATGAGCACCACTTTCTTGTCGAGGGCAGGCTGCATGGATCAGTGCGGATGAGTGTTTGCAGATTCTAACGGAATGACGCAGCATCACCGCATGACCATTCCGTTACAAACCCCGGCTGGCACCGGCCTGCCGCAGCCCGCGCCCGAGGCGCTGGCCCACAGCGAACACCTGGCCGCCCACCTCCGGCGCGCCATCACCGACGCCGGCGGCTGGCTGCCGTTTTCCGAATACATGCGGCTGGCCCTGTATGCACCGGGCCTGGGCTATTACAGCGCCGGCGCGCGCAAGCTCGGCGCCGAGGGCGATTTCACCACCGCGCCGGAAATGTCGCCGCTGTTCGGGCAGGTGCTGGCCCGGCAGGTGGCACAGTTGTTCGACGCGGTTCCGCGCACCATCCTGGAGGTCGGCGCCGGCTCCGGGGCCCTGGCGGCTGCCGTACTGGCAGAGCTGGAAACACTCGATGCCCTGCCCGAGCAGTACTGGATCCTGGAACTGTCGGCCGATCTGCGCGAGCGCGAGCGCGACACCCTGGCGGCACGCGTGCCGCACCTGCTCAGTCGGGTGGCCTGGCTGAACCAGCTGCCGCCCGCCTTCTCCGGTGTCGTGATTGGCAACGAGGTGCTCGATGCCATGCCGGTGGAAGTGTTCCGCACCACCGAATCCGCCGTGGAGCAGGCCGGTGTGGTGGTGAAGGACGGCGGCTTTGCCTGGGACTACCGCATGGCGCCCGAAGGCCTGGCGGCGGCGGTCAACGACCTTGCCCTGCCGCCGGACTATTGCAGCGAGCTGGGCGCCGAAGCATGTGCTTTCATCACCAGCCTCTCCGGCATCATGGAGCAGGCGGCGGCCCTGTTCATCGATTACGGTTTTCCGCGCGCGGAGTTCTATCACCCCCAGCGCAGCAGCGGCACGCTGATGTGCCATTACCGCCACCACGCCCACGATGACCCGTTCTTCCTGCCCGGCCTGCAGGACATCACCGCGCATGTGGATTTCAGCGCGGTGGCCGCCGCCGCGGCCAGCCAGGGGCTGGAGGTGGCGGGCTACACCACCCAGGCGCACTTCCTGATCAGTTGCGGCATCACCGAGATCCTGTCGCAAAGCGACCCGAACGACACGCTGCATTACCTGACGCTCAGCAATGTCGCGCAGCGCATGCTGTCCCCCGCCGAGATGGGCGAGCTGTTCAAGGTGATCGCCCTCACCCGCGGCGTGGACCTGCCGCTGCTCGGGTTTGCCCGCGGCGACCGCGTCGACACCCTGTAGCAACGCCGCCATGGACATCGCCTCGGCCACCATCCTGCTCATCCTGGTGCTGGACCCGTTCGGCAACATCCCGCTGGTGCTGTCCACCCTGGGTCGCGTCGGCGAGCAGAGGCGGCGCGCGGTGATCCTGCGCGAATGCGGCATTGCCTATGCCATCCTGGTGGGCTTCCTGTTTGCCGGACGGCCGCTGCTGGAACTCATGCGCCTGTCGGAAACCGCCATCGGCCTGGCTGGCGGGATGATCCTCTTCATCATCGCCCTGCGCATGGTGTTCAACCATCCGGAGGGGCCGCTGGGTGATACGGCAGGTGGATCGGACCCCGGCGCCAGCGAAGAGCCCTTCATCGTGCCCCTGGCAGTGCCCGCCATCGCCGGACCGTCGGCGCTGGCCACTGTCATCGTCTTCACTTCGCGCGAGCCCGGCCGCTGGGCGGAATGGCTGGCCGCCATCAGCGCCGCCATGCTGGTCAGCGTCATCGTGCTGCTGTCGGGCGAACGCATCAGCCGCTTCGTCGGCAAGCGCGGTGTCACCGCCATGGAACGCCTGATGGGACTCATCCTCACGGCCATCGCGGTGGAGATGCTGCTCTCGGGCATCACCGCCTACGTGCACAGTCTGCCGAAGTAAGCGCGTCTGATTCAGGGGAGCGCGAGGGGATGGATCCCCCCGCATCGGAAAAACGATACGATGCCTGTCATCGAGTCCCGCTTCCCACCGACCCATGCCCATCGCCAAGATCGAAGTCTGCCGCAGCCGGCCTCCTGAAGCAGTGGCCGCCCTCATCGAGGCCGTCTACCAGGCCCAGTTGGAGGCCCTGAAGGTGCCGAAGCACGACCGGCAGATCCGCTACATCGAGCACCGGCCGGAGCACTGCCCCGTGCCACCGGGCCGCACCGACAATTACACCTTCGTCGAATTCATTCTGTTCCCCGGGCGTTCGCTCGAGGCCAAGCGCGCACTGTATGCCGGCATCACGCGCCGCTTCGGCGAACTGGGCATCGCCGCCAGCGACATCCTGATCGTGCTGCACGAGCCGCCACTGGAGAACTGGGGGGTGCGCGGGGTGCCGGCTTCGGAACTCGATCTCGGGTTCAATCTCAAGGTGTGAGCCGGCAGAGTCTGCACTGGCGTTGACCCTAAAACACGCCATGCACAACTGATCACAATCATCTTACAAGCCAAATGATGACGTGGCTTTATGCTGATATATGATCACAATATCCGGTACCGCGGGCAGCGCCTCAGGTCAGCGGTGCCTGCGCCGTCCTGTCGTTCAGCAGCCCCTCCGGCGGCACCCGGTTGCGGGCGCGTTCCGGCAGCCTCGCCTCCAGCACCTTGCGCTTATCGCGCATGGCCGTGCCGATGTGCATCTGCAGATTGGAGGGCTCGAAGCCGGCCGCTTTCTCCTGATCAACCACCCGCTGCTTCGCCTGCTCGAAGACGGCCAGGAAGGAATAGCGGCCGCTCCTGGCCTCTTCGCGCAGCGCCTGGTCGAAGAAGGCGCGGCTGAACCAGGTGAACTCGCTGGTGGCTTGGCAACCAAAGGAGGCACGGATCACATCCGAGGCCGAGTTGATGAGCGAGTTCTCGTCGCGCAGCGCCTCGATGAAGCCGCCGGAGTAGCAGGCCGACAGCACGATGATCTTCCACTTGGCGCCGCTGTCGGCCAGCCTGCGCGAGGTGGCTTTGTCGTGCCTACCCGACGCGGTTCGCAGGCTCAGCACCTTCTGCCCGGCACGCGGCCCCAGCGCGATGCGGTAGGTGCGGAGGCCGCCTGCAGGGGCGCGAGCGGGTTATCGGGATCGAGGTCGGCGAGCTAGCTCATGCCCTGCTCTTCCACCAGGTAGCCCAGTCGGGTCAGTCGCTTCATGAGCCGCACGATGATCTTCTCGAGCAGCCCCTGCAGCGCCTCGCCGGTAGGCGCACGCGCTGCCTGGAAAACCGGTTTGCCCCCGGTGCGCCGATACACCCCATCGAGCACCAGACAGTGCAGGTGGATGTTCAGGTTGGCGGCCGAGCCGAATCTCTGGATCAGGGTGGCCACGCCGGTATCAGCTGTGGCGCGCTTCAGGCCGGCCTGCTTGAGCAGAAACCCCGCGATGACGCGGTGGATGAGGCACAGCACCGGCGTGAGCAGCTCGGGCGGTGTGGCAAAGAGGATGCGAAGCCCGATCGGAAACGACAGTACCCATTGCCGCACAGGCACCCGCGGGATCACCTCATCGACAAGGACCGCAGCGCTC
>CANJJT010000166.1:0-4687 GCA_947474715.1 Betaproteobacteria bacterium | reverse complement strand
ACCCCCTTGTCAAAGGGGGCCGACTCGTGAGCGCAGACTCGTGAGCGCAGCGAACGAGCGGGGGGATTTTCTTCCGCTGCCTTTATCGTTCGCCAGTCATGACCGGAGGCAGACCCTGAGTGTCCTCTGGTGCTTCCCCTCTGCAAGGCAACAGCCCTGCGCAGGGTTCATGCAATGTCGGCAAAAGGCCATGAGACCAGCCTGCTTGGCCAAAATCCCCCCGCTCGGCTTCGCCGTGTCGGCCCCCTTTGACAAGGGGGTTTACACCGGCAGCCCTGCCGCGCTCTCGTTCCCGGAAATCGGTGAAGAACCTTTGACAAGGGGGTCAACCCCGGGCCTGCCAGGCTTGCCGTCACGGCTCCCCGCATCGGTGAAGAGCGTATGGCAGGAGGCTTAACCTCGCTGCAGCCGCGATGAGCAGATTTCCGGTTCGCGGCATACACTGCCCCTGTCCTGAATAACCCCGGCATGCGGAAGCGATGGCATGCCGACGGGGAGCGCCCCACGCAGGGCCAGGCACACCATCCAGAGGAGAAGACAATGCAGGCAACGACAGCGGTTGGGAAAGGCCTTTCCGATTTTCGCAGCGGCATGGCCGGCGGCCTGATGGCCCTGCTGCTGTCCGCGCCCTGCATGGCGCAGCAATGGCCGGCCGGGCCCATCCGCTACATCGTGCCTTTCCCGCCCGGCGGATCGACCGACCTCATCAGCCGCCACGTCGTGGAGGACTTGCGCGTGCGCCTGAAGCAGCCCATCGTCATCGAGAACATCGGCGGCGCGGGTGGCGCCATCGGCGTGGCGCGGCTGGCGAAGTCCAAAGCCGATGGCTACACCATCGGCTTTGGCAACAGCTCCACCCACACCATCAACATGCATTTGACCAGCACGCCGACCTACGATCCGGTCGCGGACTTTGCGCCGGTGTCGCTGATCAACGAATACCTCAGCGTGGTGCTGATCAACCCCAAACTCGGCGTCACGGATATCAAGGGCCTGGTGGCGCTGTCGAAGTCCCGCCCCAAAGGCCTGACCTACGGCTCGGCCGGCATCGGCACCAGCCTGCACCTGGCCGGCGAGATGCTCACGCATGTGTCGCGCGGCAATTTCATCCACGTGCCCTACAAGGCCTTCCCTTCCGTGGCCACCGACCTGCTGGGCGAGCGCCTGGATTTCACCATCAACACGGTGGAGGCCACCATGCCGCTCATCAAGGACGGTGCCCTCAAGGCCCTGGCGACGACGGGCCGGGAACGCAGCCGCATGCTGCCCCAGGTGCCGACGGTGGCGGAGAGTTTTTCCGGCTTCGACATGACCGGCTTCATGGCGATCTTCGCCCCGGCCGGCACGCCGCCGGCCATCGTGAACCGGTTGCACGCGGAGCTGGTGGCCATCCTGACGGCCTCGGAAGTGAAGGAGAAACTGCTCAATCTGGGTTTCTCGCCGCAGGCCAGCACACCGGATGAGCTGTTGCAGCGGATCAGGGCGGACAGCCAGCGCTGGAAAAGCGTGATCGAGGCCGCCGCGATTCCCAAGAGTCCCTGACCGGATTGCCGCAGGGGATTGCCGAAGACGCTTCCCTGGGTGCAGGGACTACAGACAGCAGCCCCCGCACGATATCGTGGTCCCTTGCCGCCTTCACACAGTCGGCGTTGAGCCGGCTCACGATGGCACCCGGTGTCGCCTCCATGACTTCGCGTCCCGTCACGGCATGCTTGCCCTGGCGGAGACGGCCCCGGACATTAGAATGCCGGTGAAAATGCATCGAGGGCAGATAGGCGCTGCCTCGCACGCATGCAACAACAAGCGCTCCCGCCCGTCCTATCGCCCCCCAGAGCAGAACCATGTCAAAAACCCCGGATGCCTTGCTGAAGAAAATCGCAGACTACGTCACGGACCACACCATCCGTGACCGCAAGGCCTACGAGATGGCCCGTTACTGCCTGCTGGACGCCATGGCCTGCGCCCTGGACGCGCAGGAATACCCGGAATGCACCAAGTTGCTGGGCCCTACGGTGCCCGGTGCGGACTTCGCGCAGGGCGCCCGGGTGCCGGGGACGCATTACGCCCTGGAGCCGGTCAAGGCTGCCTTCGATATCGGCACTGCCATCCGCTGGCTGGAATACAGCGACACCTGGGTGGGCGTCGATGGCGGCCATCCGTCGGACAACCTCGGCGCCATCCTCGCGGTGGCCGATTATCTGGCCCGCCAATCCCGCGCCAGCCGGCGTCGGCGCCTCACCGTGCATGATGTATTGACGGCCATGATCAAGGCCTACGAGATACAAGGCATCCTGTATCTCGACATGGATTTCATTTCGATGGGCCTGGATTCGGTCAGCCTGGTCACGGTGGCCTCCAGCGCCGTTGCCACACAGCTCCTGGGTGGTTCCCGCGAGCAGATCATCAATGCGGTTTCCAACGCCTGGCTGGACGGCGTGAGTCCGCGGCTTTACCGCATGGGCGACAACGCCGGGTGGCGCAAGTCCTGGGCAGCTGGCGATGCCGCAAGTCGCGGTGTCATGCATGCCCTGTTCGCCGTCAAAGGGGAGATGGGCTATCCGAAGGCCCTGTCATTGCCGAAGTTCGGCGTCATCGACGCCATCCTGCACGGCCGCCCGATCGAGCTGCGTCGCCCATTGGGGAGCCACGTCGTCCGGAACATCCTGTTCAAGGTTCCGTTCCCGGCGCACTTCCACACCCAGACAGCTGCCGAGTGCGCTCTGAGGCTGCACCCACTGGTGAAGGACAGGATAGCCGACATAAAGACCATCCACATGAGCGCCCACCTCAGGACCATGCAGAGCACCGTCAACGACGGCCCGCTTGCCAGCGCAGCCAGCAGGGATCCCTGTGTGCAGTACGTGGCTGCCTTTGTACTTTTGAATGGCAGCCTGACGCCAAGGGACTTCGATGACGAGGCCGCTTCGGATCCGCGCATCGACTCCTTGCGCAGCCGCATGGTGGTCACGGAAGACCAGGCCTTTACCGCGGCCTTCTTCGATCCGGCGATACGCTCGCATACGCATGAGATGTGCATCGAGTTCAAGGATGGCAGCAGCCTGCCACCGGTTCGTGTCGTTTTTCCGCTCGGGCATCCGAAGCGGCGCCGGGAGGGCATTCCCTGCGTGCAGGAGAAGTTCAATCGCAGCGTCCAGCAAATGTTCCCCTTATCCCGGCAGAAGCGCATTTTCAGGTCATGCCAGGATCTGGAGACACTGGAAAAGCTGCCGGTCGACACCTTCATGGCGCTATTGGTGCCCTGATAGCCCGGTCAAGACAGACCACTCAATCAGCAGCCCGTCAAAGGCTCAACACCAGGAGGAAGCGTGAAGCATTCAATCGGATTCGGACTATTGGTCCTGGCCACCACTCACTGCATGGCCGCAGATGGACCTTCTGCCAAGCCATCACGCTTCGTCGTGGCTTTTGCACCCGGGGTGCCTGACGATCTCCTGGCCCGCGCCCTGTCACAGGAACTGGGCAAGCAGACCGGGAAGACCTATCTGGTGGAAAACCGCACCGGCGCCAGTGGCGCCATCGGCTTTGGCTTCGTCGCCAAATCGGCACCGGATGGTTACACACTCGGCATCGTCAGCACCGGCTGGCCGGCCACCCCGCTGGTCAACAAGGCGGTCACCTATGACCCGGTCAAGGACTTCACGCCGATCATGCAGACCACACGGGCGCCGCTGGTGCTGGTGGTGCCGGGCAGCATGAAGGTCGTGAACCTGAAGGACTTCATCGCCCTGACCAAGGCCAGTCCCGGCAAGTTCAACTACGGCACCGCCGGCCTGGGCAGCGCCATCCACCTGGCCAGTGAACTGTTCAACAAGCACTCGGGCATCCAGTTGAGTCACATTCCATTCAAGGGCGGATCCTCCGAGATCATGTCCGCCGTCATGAGCGGCGAAGTGCAGATGCTGCTGACCCAGGCACCGCCCGTGCTGCCGCAGATCAGGAGCGGCAAATTGCATGCCCTGGCCGTCACTGCGGAGCCCGGCAAGCGCCTGGCCAATCTTCCGGAGGTACCCACCCTTTCGGAAGCCGGATTGCCCGGCTTGATGATCTACAACTGGGGTGGGATCGTGGGGCCGGCCGGCATGCCAACCGACATGACCAACCGGATCCACGCCGAGTTGCACAAGGCTCTGTTCGCCCCGGCGGTGAAAGATCCCTTCATTGCACAAGGCACGGAATTCGTCGGCAACCGGCCTGAGGAATTCTCCGCTTACGTCAAGAGCGAAGTACAACGATGGGAAGACCTGATCAAGTCCACGGGTATCAAGTTCGAGTGATACGAACCAGATAAACCTGCATTTGCAGTGCATCTGCACGGCAATGATTGGTGCACGAAAGTGGCGGCCGCAACAGGAAAATCCCCCCGCGCGGCTATGCCGCGTCGGCCCCCTTTGACAAGGTTCTTCACCGAATTCCGGGAAGACGTGGCTGCGGCGCGGTTTACCCCCTTGTCAAAGGGGGCCGACTCGTGAGCGCAGCGAACGAGCGGGGGGATTTTCTCCCGCTGCCTTTATCGTTCGCCAGTCATGACCGGATGCGAGCCCTGAGTGTCCTCCGGTGCTTCCCATCTGCAAGGCAACAGCCGTGCGCAGGGTTCATGCAATGTCGGCAAAAGGCCATGAGACCAGCCCGGCTGGCCAAAATCCCCCCGCTCGGCTTCGCCCTCATT
>CANJJT010000165.1:0-4738 GCA_947474715.1 Betaproteobacteria bacterium | reverse complement strand
CGGAGATCGATGGCTTTCGTCAAAACCCATGGCTGCCTTGTGCAAGGCAAGGAAAAAGCGCATTCAGGGGGGCAAGGCAGGTGCGATTGTCGGCTTGGGAGAAAAAATGAGCTCCCCGGAAATCGGTGAAGAGCCTTTGACAAGGGGGTCAACCGTGCGCCTCCCCGGAACCTGGCGAAGAGCCTTCGACAAGAGGGCGGATCGACGCACGTCTTCGGGATGCACGTCTGGGGCCGTGCGCTTGCAGTAAGATCAGCCGATGGCCCATGATCACCACCGCAGCGTCCCCCCACCTTCTTCCAGCACCACCGCCGCAGACCGCCGCAAGGAATGGCGCAGTGCCGCCGCGCTGCTGCCCTATGTCTGGGAGTTCCGCGGGCGCGTCGCCCTGGCGCTGGTGCTGCTGGTGTCGGCCAAGCTCGCCAATGTCGGCGTGCCGCTCATTCTCAAGGACGTCATCGACAGCCTGGACAGCAAAACGGCCATGCTGGCGGTGCCGCTGGCGCTGCTGGCGGCCTACGGCGTGCTGCGTTTTTCCACCACGCTGTTTGCCGAGCTGCGCGACGTGGTGTTCGTGCGTGTCACCCAGCGCGCGGCGCGGCGCATTGCGCTGTCGGTGTTCCGCCACCTGCACAGCCTGTCGCTGCGTTTTCACCTGGACCGCCAGACCGGCGGCATGTCGCGCGACATCGAGCGTGGCACGCGTGGGGTGTCGACACTGCTCAATTACCTGATCTTCTCCATCATCCCGGTGATCCTGGAGTTTTCGCTGGTGGCGCTGATTCTGGTGCAGCGCTTTGACTGGCGCTTTCCGGCGGTGACCTTCGGCGCGGTGACCTGCTACATCGGCTTCACCATCTGGGTGACCGAGTGGCGCACCGACCATCGCCGTCGCGCCAACGAGCTGGATTCGCGTGCCAACACGCGCGCCGTGGACAGCCTGCTCAACTACGAGACGGTGAAGTACTTCAACAACGAGGCCTTCGAGGCGAAGCGCTACGACGAGAGCCTGCAGCGCTACGAGGCGGCGGCGGTGCGCTCGGAGATGTCGCTCGGCCTGCTCAACATCGGCCAGAGCCTCATCATCGCCGTGGCGGTGACCCTGCTGATGGTGCTGGCCGCCGAGGGCGTGGCCACGCGCAGCCTCACGCTGGGCGACCTGGTGCTGGTGAACGGCCTGCTGATCCAGCTCTACATCCCGCTCAACTTCCTCGGCATGGTGTATCGCGAGATCAAGCAGTCCCTCGCCGACATCGACCGCATGTTCCGCCTGCTCAACGAGCACCGCGAGGTGGAGGACCGTCCCGGCGCGCTGGCGCTGGCGGCCGGGCCCATGGCGGTGCATTTCGAGGGAGTGCATTTCAGCTACGAGCCGCGGCGGCAGATCCTGTTCGGGGTGTCCTTCGAGGTGCCCGCGGGCAGCAAGATCGCCGTGGTCGGGCATTCCGGCTCGGGCAAGTCCACCCTGGCGCGCCTGCTCTACCGTTTCTACGACGTGAATACGCCCGATGGCGGGCAGGAAGGCGGACGAATTACCATCAACGGTTCCGACCTGCGCGACCTGCAGCAGGCCTCGCTGCGGGCGGCCATCGGCATCGTGCCCCAGGACACCGTGCTGTTCAATGACACCATTTATTACAATATCCTCTACGGCCGTCCGGATGCGAGCCGCGAGGAAGTGGAGGAGGCCGCGCGCGCGGCGCACATCCATGACTTCATCGAGACGCTCCCCGAGCGCTATGAAAGCCGCGTGGGTGAGCGCGGACTGAAGCTCTCCGGCGGCGAGAAGCAGCGCGTGGCCATCGCCCGCGCGGTGCTGAAGAATCCGTCCATCCTGATTTTCGACGAGGCCACCTCGGCGCTGGATTCGCGCACCGAGCAGGCGATTCAGGCGGAACTGGCGCAGGTGGCACGCGGGCGCACCACCCTGGTGATCGCGCACCGGCTGTCCACGGTGATGGATGCCGACCAGATCCTGGTCATGGATCAGGGTCGCATCATCGAGCGCGGCAGCCATCGCGACCTGCTGGCCGCCGGCGGCACCTACACCCAGATGTGGTCATTGCAGCAGCAGGAGCAGGCGGCTGAGGTCGTCCAGGGGGGCTGAATGTGATATCAGGGGGGCGGCATAGTCTGAATCGCCTGCAAAATACCTCGTGTCAATCGGGAAAAACATCTTGTAAGTCATTCATTTTTATTGCTTGTGTGATTCCGTTTGCCTTACACTCGGGTTCATAAAGCTCCCTGGAGATGACCCGTGGCTTTCCCGTTTTCCTACGTGCAGTCGCAGAAATCGGCCGGCGCCTGGCTGTTTGGCGCCCTGTTGGCGGCCGTGTCCTGCACGGCCCTCGCTTCAAACGCCACGTCCGCCCCACTCAATCTGGGCTCCTCGGCCGTACTGGTGCTCGATGACGAAAGCGGGAAGGTGCTCTACGGCAAGAACGCCGGGGCGATCGTGCCGATCGCCTCCATCACCAAGCTGATGACCGCCATGGTCGTCCTCGACGCCCGGCTCGATCCGGACGAGATGATCACCGTCGCCAATGACGATGTGGATTTCCTGAAGGGTTCGCACTCGCGCCTGCCGGTCGGCGTATCGCTGTCCCGCGACGAGATGTTGCGGCTGGCCCTGATGGCCTCGGAGAACCGCGCGGCCTCCTCACTGGGCCGTTACTATCCGGGCGGCCGTGGCGCCTTCGTGCAGGCAATGAATGCCAAGGCCGTGATGCTCGGCCTGGAAGGCACGCGCTTCTCGGATTCCACCGGCTTGTCCAGCACCAATGTCTCCACCGCCGAGGACCTGGCGAGGATGGTGCGCGCCGCGCATGCCTATCCGCTGATCCGCGAATATTCCACCACCAGCAATTTCACCGCGGTGGTCGGCGGGCGCCAGACGGCGTTTCGCAACACCAACGGCCTGGTGATGAGCCCGGACTGGGAGATCGGCCTGTCCAAGACCGGTTTCATCAATGAAGCCGGCCGCTGCCTGGTGATGCAGACCAAGCTGGCCGGTCGTGGCGTGGTCATCGTGCTGCTCGATTCCTGGGGCCGTTACACCCGCACCGCTGATGCGACGCGCATTCGCCATTGGCTGGAAGTGGCCGCCGGCATGGTGGTGGCACCACCCAAGGCTGTCGCCCGCGCCGTCAAATCCAAGGTCACCCGCACCGCCCAGGTCCGCAGCAGCCAGACGCCCAAGGTCAAGAGCAGCAGCCCCCGGCCCAAGGTGCAATCCGGTGGACGCACACCTTCGATGTGATGGCCGGGGCGCAGCAGCGCCTCTGAGGCCAAGCGCATGAACGCCCTGCGTGCCCCTCACCAACCGGGGGCCGATCCACAGCCCGGCATCCTCCGGGTCTATTCCTTCCTCGATCAGGCGCCACGCTTCCTCAATGAGGTGCTGGCAGGCCTCACCACCGAGCGCAAGAGTCTGCCATTCCGATGGCGTTATGACCCTGCCGGCATGGCCGCACTGGAGGCCTGGTCGGGCGCCCCGGAAAATTACCTGCAGCGCCACGAACGCGCCCTGCTCAAGGCCCACCTGGCCGAGGCTGCGGTCATCATCGGACCGGATGTCGAATTGCTGGAAGTGGGGCCGGGCTGTGGCCTGCAGACGGGCGTGCTGCTTGAAGCCCTGCGCGTGCCGCTCTATCTGGACATTGGCGTGGACCGGGTGGCCGCCCATGCCGTGGCGCAGCGCCTGTCGGCGGACTGGCCGCACCTGCATATCGCCGGGATGCTGGCCGAGCCGGTGCAGCCGGTGGTGCTGCCGACGTTCTCCGGCGTGCCGCTGCGGAAGAAAGCCTGCTACCTCTCCGCATTGACCACGGGCAGCTATTTGCAGGACGACCTGTCACTGGTGCTGCGGCATGTGCGGCGGCTGGTCGGCACCGGCGGCGCGCTGATTGCGGGCATCGACCTGAAGAAAAGCCGCAAGCTGCTGGAAGCCGCCGGCAACGACGCGCAGGGCCTGGCCGCGCAGTGGAATGCCAGCCTGCTCCACCGCATCAACCGTGAACTGGGCGGGGACTTCCAGCCGGAGCGCTTCCGCCACGTCGCTGTGCATAACGAAATGCTGAGCTGCACCGGCTACTACCTGGAAAGCCTCTACGAGCAGTTCGTCCACGTGAACGGGCAACGCTTCGATTTCACTGCGGGGGAGGTGATGCTGAGCGGGCTGGCCACACAGTATGGTCTGCCGGACTTCGAGACGCTTGCTGTTGAGGCGGGGTTCAAGTTGCAGAAGCTGTGGGTGGATGAGAAGAAATGGGTGGGGGTGGGGTTGTTGATGGGAGTTTGAGTTGGACGTTTGTTGAGGGGCATTGCCGGACTACTGGATTCTTTTCGTGTTTCAAGGAAGTCCTTTTCGCCCCCTCGGTTGAATGCATAGTTTCTCGGTCATTGTTTTGCTTGCCGGTATCCTTTCGCCCTCTCGGGCGAGCCACTTTCTTTTGCTTGCCCAAAAGAAAGTGGCCAAAGAAAACGAAGTTTCAGTGCAGACTAACCTGAGCGAAGCGAAGGTTATGTCGGAACTAAAAGGGCACCCCGGCGCATCGTTCCTCCGCTTCGCTACGGAATGCCCTGCGGTGCTCACTGCGGCCGGGCGGCTGCGGAACTCGCCCGGACCGATAAAGCCGGTCCGGGCTCAGACAGTCCTCGCCGACAGCCCCCGTCCGCAGCTCCGCTCCTCGGCGACGCTTAAGGGGCCCCAACACCGGCAGGTCAAAACCGATGGCAT
>CANJJT010000164.1:0-4808 GCA_947474715.1 Betaproteobacteria bacterium | reverse complement strand
CCGGCTCAACCACCCGATAGGGCTCGTCATGTTGACCAATCAGATCCGCATAGTTGGCGGCCGCCACTCCGGGAAACCCCACCAGCTTCCAGCCTATCTTGTCACGGTTACCGCCATACAACGGGTCTGCGAAGAAGCCCTCCTCGGTATTCCGCCACAGCAGATTGAAGAACTTTTTCGATCCCAATGATGGCAACTCAATCGATCCTTCTTGTAATGCGCTCAGGATGGCATCCTGGGTTTCCGTCGGAAGTACATCGAAATTCCGACCATGCGCGCTCATGCAGTGCAGATTGGTTTCACGAATGCCATGGCGATACACTTCCTGCGGCGTCAATCGGGACTGGTTTCCCTGCTGCGGCGTGCCATCCTGCCATGGCCCCAGGCGATACATACGGCTGGCACTGCCCCATCCGCTTGCAAGCTGGCGATCAATGAAACAGGTGACGTTCGCTTCCCTCGCACCGGGACCAAGTTGATCTGCTGGTATAAGGCGAGACACTGCTGCATCAATGAAACGCGCCTCGGCGCGTGTTAGAAAAATCCAGGCATTCGCCGGGATCTCATTCGGAAGGGGCATGAAATTCTCCTTGAACTAGCCGGATTGCCAGGATGAAAAATCAGAGTTAGGGAAGCACTGAACAAGGGGGCTATGTTTTCTTGTCTATCCCCCACGTCAGAGGAAACATTTGAACGGTCATCCTCGATTCGAGACTTGATCAGTGTTTCCTTAAACGATGGTTTTCGGAAACGATTGCCAGCAGTGTTTCAAGTGGCCACCGACTCATGGAGTCGGCGCAATAACCAGACCCTCTGCGATAGTTGAGCATGCATGATGCGGCACGCTGCCCCTATTCATAATTCATCGTATTAATCCGGCTTGATGCCTGCAGCCTTGATGACCTTCGCCCACTTTTCGAGTTCCTGCCGGATCATGCGGGTGAACTCCTCGGGGGTGCTGCCCACCGGCTCGGCGCCGTCTGCGGCCAGTTTGGCTTTGACATCCGGGCTTTGCAGTACCTGCACGATGTCTTTGTGCAGCTTGCTGATGATGGGAGCTGGCACGCCTGCTGGCGTCATGACACCGTTCCATGACACGGCCTCGAATCCGGGCAGTCCCGACTCCGCCACCGTGGGAATATCCGGCAATGCCACCGAGCGCTTGATGCTGGTGACGGCGAGGCTGCGCAAGCGTCCCGTAGTCATGTGAGGCGCCACTGCGAGAACGGTCGGAAACATGAACTGCACTTGGCCAGCGATGACATCAGTCAGTGCTGGGGCACCACCCTTGTAGGGAACATGCACCATGTCAGTCCCGGTGATGTATCGGAAATGCTCCACCGCCAGATGCCCGCCACTACCGGTGCCAGGGGATGAGAAATTCAGTGTGCCGGGTTTTGATTTGGCCAGAGCGATGAACTCCCTGATGTTCCTGGCGGGTATTCCCGGATTTACAACGATGACGTAGGGCTGGGTTGCCGTCTGGGTCACCGGAATGTGATCCTTCAGGGTTTCATACGGAAGTTTGCTCTGCAGATAGGGATTGATCGAGTAGCTCGCCGAGGCCAGCAGGATAGTGTAGCCATCCGGTGCAGCCTTGGCCGCCATGTCGGTCCCCAACATTGTTGCCGCACCGGGGCGGTTATCGATCAGCACCTGCTGCTTCCAGTTCTCCGAAAGCTTGATGGCAATCGCACGGGCAACGATGTCGCTGCCACCCCCGGGTGCAAAGGGAACGATGAAGCGAACCGACTTCGATGGATACTGCGCCTGGGCATGCACCGGGGCGCTGCCAAAGAGCATTGCCAGCACCATGGTCATGCCAGCAAGTGGCCTTGCTGATTGTTTAACTTGTATCTCTATCTTCATGTTCTGCTCCCGAAGCGAAATCATGTAAAAAATATCGTCATCACCTGAACACGCCGGCGGCCACCAGCCTGTTCATTTCCTCCTGCCCCATGCCCAGCAACTCTCGGCAGACCTCCCCGGTATGTTCGCCCAGCAGTGGCGCTGATCGGGTGAGGCCCACCGATGCATTGGTGAACCGGTACGGCGGGCTGTTGTACAGCGTAGGTCCCATCTCCGCGTGGTCCAGTGGCACCCAGTGTCCGCGATGCGCCAGTTGCGGGTCCCGCTTGATCAGATCTTCCGTGTTTTCAACCACGCCGGCGGGAACCCCCGCGGCCTGCAGTGCCTGCATCAGGTCCTCGGCACCCCGGTGGACTGTTTCCTGCTGCAAGCGCTCGGACAGGGCTACTCGGTCGGCATGGCGCTGCGCTTCCGTCATCCAGCAGGACTCGGCCATCCAGGCCGGATGGCCGAGCACCCTGCACAGTTTGCTCCACTGGGCATCATTCATGACGCAAATGGCAATCCAGCGGTCATTGCCCCTGCAGCGAAAGGCACCGTAGGGGGCGGCCCTGTCATGGTCATTCCCCCGGGCTTCCTGCAGGTGTCCATTGACGGTGAGGTCGAGAATGGTGGGGCCCAGCAAGGTCACCATGGGCTCGGTCTGGGCAAAATCGATCCGCTGCCCCTCACCGGTGCGACGGCGATGGCGCAGCGCGGCAATCACCGCAAAGGCCGCATGGCAGGGATTGGGCACATGGTCCGGGTAGTTGGTCCCGGTCCCTGCCGGTTCGCGCCCGGGCATCCCGGTGAGTTGCTGGAAGCCGGTCACCGAAGCCATGCTGGAACCATAGCCGAGGTAGCTGCTTTGCGGCCCGGTCGCCCCCTGCATGGACATGCTCAGATAGATGATGTCCGGCTTCATCTTGCGCACCGCCTCATAGCCCAGGCCGAAGCGGTCCATGACGCCGGGCGTGAAGTTGTTGGCGATCACATCGCTCTTGTCGATCAGGCGTTGCACCAATCGGAGCGCCTCCGGATGCTTCATGTCGATGGTGATGCTGCGTTTGCTGGAATTTCGATCGGCAAAGTAGCCGGAGCGATTCACGCCTTTGATGCCATCCTTGTAGGGGGCCCCGAGGCGTAGCGAGTCGATGCGTGCGCTGCTTTCGATCTTGATCACGTCAGCGCCGGCATCGGCGAGGATCTTGGTGGTGTAGGAACCTGCGCCGATCCAGGTGAAGTCGGTCACGCGCACCCCTTCCAGCGGTTTGCGTTTGCTCATACCACCCCCTCGTCTGCCAGCGTGGCGAGTTCATCCGCAGTGATGCCAATGCCGCCATAGATGCCAGCGTTGTGCTGCCCCAGTCGTGGTGCGGGTCCTTGTGAGCGCCATGGCGTTCCGCTCAGCTGGTAAGGTGGCCCCGGCATGCGCAGCGTGCGTCCGGTGGCCGGATGCGGCATGTCGATGAAGAAATTCCGGTATGCCAGTTGCGGGCTGGACAAGAGGTCGGCCACGGAATTGATGGCCGCCATGGGGATGTGCCGGCGCTGGCCTTCCTCGAACAGATAGCGCTTATTTTGCGTCTTCACCCAGGGCGAGAAGATTTCCGCGAAAATCTGCTTCGCCTCGCTGGTGATGACGTATTCCTCCCGGTGCCACTCCTCGCCCATCAGCCGTTCCACACCGGGCATTTTTTCGTCGATCAGCCACTGCAAGGTGAGGGGCCAGAACTTGTTCGCCCCGATGCCGGAGGCCATCATGTAGATGTAACCGTCCTTGCACTCAAACACCGCGGTGCCCGCCCAGCGCTGCTCCCCGGCATGGCGCTTCTTGATCTTGCCTTCCAGGTCATAGAATTGCACCGCATTCTCCAGTGCCATCACCATGCTCTCCTGCATGGAGACATCGATGTACTCGCCCTGCCCTGTCGCCTCGCCATTGGTCAGGGCCAGCAGGGAGGCCACTGCGCCATACATGGCTGCACCCAGGTAGGCCTGGTTGCCGTAGGCACCCACCGGAGGGGCGTCCGGGAAACCACCGAGATACAAAAAGCCTCCTGTTGCCAGAGCCACCAGGTCCTCCGCTTCGTAGTGCGCCCAGGGGCCGGTCTGTCCAAACCCTGTGATGCTGGTCATCACGATGGCTGGATGGATGCGAGACAAGGCCTCATAACCGCACCCCCAACCCTTCATGACCCCGGGCTTCTCCCCTTCCAGCACCAGATCGGCCTTGCCTGCCAGACGCAAAAACAGATCCCGGCCCTTTGGATTCGACAGATCAAGGGTGATGCCCTGCTTGCTGGTATTGAAGTAGTTGTAGGCCAGGCTGTTGTCCAGGCCCGGCTGCTGATCGATAAAAGGCGGTACCGCCCGGTTGACGCTGCCCCGAGGCGGTTCGACGAGGATCACTTCCGCACCCAATTCCGCCAGCATCTTGCCGCTGTACTGGGTATACAGGCTAGCCACTTCGATCACCCGGATGCCCTCCAGGGCTCCGGGCTTGATTCCCTGCAATGCCGTCATGACGTGATTCCGGCCCCTGCGGTGACCTTGCCAGCAGGCCCTGTCGGCAGGGTGGCCCCCAGCACCTCACGCATGTCCTTCAGGTCTTTGCAACGCTCCAGCAGCCCCAGAAGTTTGCGGGCACCGGGTTCTCCCAGCACACGGCCGGCACAGTCCATGAACTTCTCGACCCGATCCTGGGGCGTCATCGGGGCAGCCGGCGATCCCGGCACCTTGTCCACCCGCATCTCGAACCGACCTCGCGTGGTGGTGATGGCCACGTCGTTGTAGCCCACCACGCCAGAGAACACGCCCTTGTCCTCGATGCGGTAGCGGCGGCACTTGGCCATGATTGCCCGTACCTCGGGGCGCTGCACCATGGGGTCGGTGAAGGTTTCCAGGGTCAGCTTGCCATCGAGCACCAGCGCGGCGGCCACATACTCGATGCTGAATTT
>CANJJT010000163.1:0-4891 GCA_947474715.1 Betaproteobacteria bacterium | reverse complement strand
GGTATTGGCACCGGGCGCCAGCACATTGGAGCGGATGTTGTAACGCTTCAGTTCCAGCGTCAGCACATTGCACATGCCGACCAGCCCCATCTTCGCCGCGCCGTAATTGGCCTGCCCCATGTTGCCGAACAGGCCGGAGGTGGAACTCACAAACACGAAGGCACCGCTTTCCTGCTTGCGAAAATGCGGCACCGCCGCCCGGCTGAGATTGAACGAGCCGTACAGATGCACCTGCATCACCGCATCGAATTCCTCTTCGGACATGTTGTGGAACATGCGATCCCGCAGGATGCCGGCGTTATTGACCACCCCGTCGATGCGCCCATAGGTGTCCAGGGCACATTGCACGATCCTGTGGGCGCTGTCCCAACCGGAGACGCTGTCATAGTTGGCCACCGCCTCGCCGCCGTTCTGCTTGATGAAGTCTACGGTTTCCTGCGCCGGACTCCGGTCCGTGTTCTGGTCACTTAGACCGGCGCCGACGTCATTCACCACCACTTTGGCGCCTCGCGCCGCCATGATAACGGCGCCGGCACGCCCTATGCCACGTCCCGATCCCGATATGACGACGACTTTGCCTTCAAGCATGCCACTGGCCATGGATAGCGCTCCCCTTGGATGTCGACTGGATGCAGCCGGGATTACCTCCATCAAGGATCCCAGGCTGTGGATGTGCCCTGCCGGACCGTCCTGCAACGCCGATCAGCCATCTTTTCCGGGGTACTTGCAGCAAGCCGGCGCATTGGCCGGTGTCGCTGGCTCCCGTGTGTGGCTTGCTGCGACGACACGCTGAGGGACATCAGACTGGCCGGGAAATCATAGCATGTGGTCTGCACCACTCTTGTCCGGCAGCCGTGCCATCACCGGCCTGCGGCGGACCACGCCGACATGCGCAATCTGATATGCTGGAACTGAATCAGGCACTGCTCAAATCTGCCCCCCTGGCTGCCCGCTGAAGCTGATCGGCAATCGGAGACTGGAGTGAAAACATGATCCCGCGCCCCACGACAAGTCTACAGGCCTGGTTTGCCTGCCTGCTGGCTATGCTGTTCTGTTCCGTCGCCACGGCCCAGGAAGCCCAGGAACCGAACACCGTCATCCTGGTGGCAGCACCCAATCTGGCCGAACCCGTGTATCGCCAGACCGTGCTCATCGTCACCGCCATCGAAGGCGGTCGCTTCATCGGCGTCATGCTCAACCGTCCGACGCGCCGCACGCTCTCCAGCCTCTTCCCCGAACACAATGCGTCGAAGGCCGTGGTGGAACCGGTATTCTTCGGCGGCCCCATGTCGCGCAGCGCCGTGTTCGCGCTGTCCAAGAACCAGAAGGCTGCCGGCACAGGCAGCATCCCCATGTTGAAGGACCTCTATCTGGCCATCACCGTGAACGTGGTGGACAAGGTGATCGAGGAAAGCCCGAACGATGCCCGTTATTACGTCGGCAATGTCATGTGGCGGCCGGGGGAGCTCCAGGACGAGATCCGCCGCGGCGTCTGGAATGTGCTCGATGCCGACCCCCAGGTCGTCTTCAACAAGGATCCCACCCATCTCTGGGAAGACCTGTCGAAGGTCGCGCGTGGCGTCGTGGCCAATCTGGATAGTGGCCATCAGATCATGGCGCTCTCCCACCAGGGGCACTGACCCCTTCCGGTTGCCCTTTCTGTTCTGTACTGGCCTCGCCGCTTGCGGTGCGGCTTAACAGGCCACAGCAATCCAGCTGCGCGCCTGATTCGCATTGCTGAACGCTGGCGCCCTCTGGCCCGCGATGCCAAGCTGAACCTGAAACAGGAATAAGGCTCACGGGGGCAGCTAGTGCAGGACCACAACCCCCTCTGCGCAGATGAAAAAGGGCGGACACCCTGCGGCGCCCGCCCTTGCCGATGCAGTCAGCGTATTCAGGCTGCCTGTTCTGCCTGTTCTGCCGGTGCTGCCTGCTCCTTGATGAAGTGGAATCTGCGATCGCGGTAATCCACCTTGATGACATCCTTGGCCGCAAAATGGCCCTCGAGGATCTGCTTCGCCAGCGGATTCTCCAGCTGCTGCTGTATCGCCCGCTTCAGTGGCCGTGCACCGTAGACCGGATCGAAGCCGGCCCTGGCCAGTTCGGCCAGCGCAGCATCGCTCACCTTGAGGTGCATTTCCATCTTCGCCAGGCGGTCCTCCAGGTACTTCAGCTGGATGCGCGCGATGTTCTTGATGTGCTTTTCGTCCAGCGCATGGAACACCACGATCTCATCGATGCGGTTGACGAACTCCGGACGGAACTGCGTCTTCACCTCGGCCATCACCGCAGTCTTCACCAGTCCCGGATCACTGCCCGACAGGCTCTGGATCATCTGTGAGCCGAGATTGGAAGTCATCACGATCACCGTGTTCTTGAAGTCCACCGTGCGCCCCTGGCCGTCGGTCATGCGGCCGTCGTCCAGCACCTGCAGCAGCACGTTGAACACGTCCGGATGCGCCTTCTCGACCTCGTCGAGCAAGATCACCGAGTAGGGCTTGCGACGCACCGCCTCGGTCAGTCCGCCACCTTCCTCGTAGCCAACATAGCCGGGGGGGGCGCCGATGAGGCGGGCCACGGAATGTTTCTCCATGAACTCGGACATGTCGATGCGGATGAGGTGATCCTCGGCATCGAAGAGGAAGCCTGCCAGCGCCTTGCACAGCTCGGTCTTGCCCACGCCCGTGGGCCCGAGAAAGAGAAAGGAGCCGTAGGGCTTGTTCTCGTCCGACAGGCCCGCCCGTGAACGCCGGATGGCGTCGGACACCAGGCGCACCGCCTCGTCCTGTCCCACCACGCGCTCGTGCAGCTTGTCTTCCATCTTCAGCAGCTTGTCGCGCTCGCCCTGCATCATCTTGGACACCGGGATGCCGGTGGCGCGGGACACCACCTCGGCGATTTCCTCCGCGCCCACCTGGGTGCGCAGCAGCCTGGGCTTGCCATCCTTGGCCGGCGTCACTTCAGCCTTGTTCAGTTGCGCTTCCAGTTGCGGAATGCGCCCGTACTGCAACTCCGACACCTTCTGCCAGTCGCCCTTGCGCTTGGCGGCTTCCATCTCGAGCTTGATCTTCTCCAGCGCTTCCTTGATGTGCTGCGAGCCCTGCACGCCGGCCTTTTCGGATTTCCACACTTCATCCAGATCGGCGTACTCGCGCTCGAGTTTTCCGATCTCGCTCTCGATCAGCTCGAAGCGCTTGATCGAGGCTTCGTCCTTTTCCTTCTTCACCGCCTCACGCTCGATCTTCAGCTGAATGAGACGACGATCGAGCTTGTCCATGACCTCGGGCTTGGAGTCGATCTCCATCTTGATGCGCGCTGCCGCCTCGTCGATGAGGTCGATGGCCTTGTCGGGAAGGAAGCGGTCGGTGATGTAGCGGTGCGACAGCTCCGCCGCGGCGACGATGGCCGGGTCGGTGATGTCAACGCCATGGTGAACCTCGTACTTTTCCTGCAATCCCCGCAGGATGGCGATGGTGGACTCCACGGATGGCTCCTGCACCATGACCTTCTGGAAGCGCCGCTCGAGGGCGGCGTCCTTCTCCACGTACTTGCGGTACTCGTCGAGCGTGGTCGCGCCCACGCAATGCAGTTCGCCGCGTGCCAGCGCGGGCTTGAGCATGTTGCCGGCATCCATGGCGCCTTCAGCTTTGCCTGCGCCCACCATGGTGTGCAGCTCGTCGATGAAGACAATGGTCTGACCCTCATCCTGCGCCAGCTCCTTCAGCACCGACTTCAGGCGTTCCTCGAATTCCCCGCGATACTTGGCGCCCGCGATCAGGGACGCCATGTCCAGGGACAGCACGCGTTTGTTCTTCAGGGTTTCCGGCACCTCGCCATTGACGATGCGCTGGGCCAGTCCCTCGACGATGGCGGTCTTGCCCACGCCCGGCTCGCCGATCAGCACCGGATTGTTCTTGGTGCGCCGCTGCAGAATCTGGATGACCCGGCGGATCTCGTCGTCGCGCCCGATCACCGGATCCAGCTTGCCCGAACGCGCCAGCTCGGTCAGGTCCACCGTGTACTTCTTCAGCGACTCGCGCTGGCCCTCGGACTCAGCCGATCCGACCTTCTCCCCGCCGCGCACGGCCTGGATGGCCTGCTCCAGTGCCTTGGCATTGCCACCGGCTTCCTTCAGCAGGCGGCCGGCCTCGCCCTTGTCCTGGGTCAGCGCGACCAGGAACAGCTCGGAGGCAATGAACTGGTCGCCACGCTTCTGCGCTTCCTTGTCGACGATGTTGAACAGGGCATTGAGCTCACGCGACACGGGCACCTCGCCGCCCTGCCCCTCGACCTTGGACAGCCGCTCGATGGCCTTGCGGGCAGCCTCCCGCAACTGCGGTACCTTGACGCCGGCACGCTGCAACAGCGACCCGCCATCGTCCTGATCCAGCAACGCCGACAGCACATGCACCGGCTCGATATAGGGGTTGTCCTGCCCGACGGCCTGGCTCTGTGCCTCGGCCAGCGCCTGCTGGAAGCGCGTCGTCAACTTGTCGAATCTCATGGTGTTCCTCTCGAACGGTGTTTGACCGTTTCACTGTGCCTGTGATGCCACGTTCTGCATTGACTTGCAGCAAACGCAGCCTGTATGCAAAACAGATGGGGCTGGGACGCCCGGTTTCAAGGAAATACGACGGAAAAAGGTGCTTCGCCGTATCCCCGGGCAAGGTTTACCCCCTTGTGAAAGGTTCTTCGTCGATTTCCGGGGATGGCATAGGCAGCAAGCTTGACAGGCCCGGCGGTGTAAACCCCCTTGTCAATCGGCATAGGGGGCAGTCTAGCTGACTGCGCCCCTGCCACACCACCCGGCATGCGGGGCCGCACCGGGCGGTTCGAAGAGTTGAGGTCATGAGAGACGGGGTACGCCAAGGCGATCGAAGTACGCAATGGT
>CANJJT010000162.1:0-4936 GCA_947474715.1 Betaproteobacteria bacterium | reverse complement strand
CGCAGTTTCAGCAGCTCGGCCGCCATGTGCGGCGGCGTGGCGGTGCCGGTGGAAGCATAGGTGACCTTGCCTGGCCGGGACTTCACCAGATCGATGAACTGGCGCAGGTTCTGCACCTGAAGTTCCGGCCGCACCACCAGGATCATGTTGGTGGCGCCGGTCTGGGTAATGTAGGTGAAATCCTGCTCCACGTTGTAGGGAAGCTTTTTCATGGCCGGGGAAACGGTCAGCATGCTTGCCGTGGCCATCATGGTGGTGTAACCATCCGGGGCGGCCTTCATGATCTGCTCGGCGGCAATCACGCCACTGGCACCACCGCGGTTCTCCACCACCACCTGCTGACCCAGTCGCTCGCCGAAGGGCGGTGCGACAATGCGGGTGAACACATCGACGCCGGCCCCGGGCGGAAAGGGCACCACCAGCCTGAGCGGCTTTGCGGGGAAAGCCTGCCCCCAGGCGGCAAGCGGCAACAGGCCAGCCACCATGACCGCTGTCATTTGCCTGCACCAATGCTTGTTCATGCCACTCCTCCTTTGAAGCCGGCACACCGGCGAGCTGCGGAAGGTGGGGTGAGACTTGGTCACCCCTGTTGTCGCCATGATTGTAATGGGTCCGTTTCCGGGCGTGCCAGGAGGACTGCACACAAACCGATGCAACTGTCCATCCCGGCAAGAAGATAGAATCACCCATCCATCGGGGCACATTGCCCACTGTGGCTGAATAGAAACATCCGGCAAAGACCGGAGCTCTGCCGACCCATGAGGACAGGCAAAAACAAAGGGGGGAAGACATGCGGTTTGCCATACCACTCCTGGCCAGTGCAGCACTGGCATTGTTTGCTACGGGCAGTTCCGCCCAGCAGCCCGCAGAACGCGACTACCCGTCAAAGCCCATCCGGCTGGTGGTGCCCTATGTGGCCGGCGGCCCCAATGACGTCATTGCGCACACCCTGGCGCAACACATGCTCGCCTCCACCGGCCAGAACATGATCGTCGACAACCGCGGCGGCGCCGGCAGTGCCATCGGCAATGATGCCGTGGCCAAATCAGCGCCGGATGGTTATTCGATCCTGCTCAATTCGTCGAGCTTCGCAAGCCTGCCCAGCCTGAGCAAGTCACTGCCCTACGACCCAGTCAAGGATTTCACGCCCATCACACAGATGGCACGCGGCGTGGGCTCGGTCATGGTGGTGCATTCCACCGTGCCGGCAAAGTCCACGGCCGAACTGATCGCACTGGCCAGGGCGCAACCAGGCAGGATCTCCTTTGCGTCGGGCGGCAGCGGTTCGGCCTCGCACCTGACCGCCGAACTGTTCAAGAACGTGGCTGGCATCGACGTCATCCATGTGCCCTACAAGGGCGTTGGACAGGCGTTCAGCGATCTCCTTTCAGGCCGCGTGGAGCTGAGTTTCTTCTCCCCGCCCATCGTGTTCCAGCACGTGCAGTCCGGCAAACTGCGCGCGCTGGCCGTGACAGCACCCTCGCGCATCAGCGACATGCCCGATGTGCCCACCATGGAAGAAGCCGGCATCAAGGGCGCCAACTACGTGCTGTGGTACGGACTGTGGTTCCCTGCCGGTGCCGCACCCGCGCAGGTTGCACGCATCCGCAGCGAGGTCGTGAAGATGTTCGAGAATCCGGCGATTCGCAGAAAGTTCCTGGATGAGCGCTTCCTCCCGGTGGCTTCATCTCCACAGGAATTCAGCCGCCTCATCAGTGAGGAAATCGAACTGCACCGCAAGCTGGTGGCCCGCATCGGGCTGGCGCCACAGTAGCCGGGCAGATTCAACGCATCGCGCCAGCGGATCTCGGGTTGCCCAAGCCGCGGTAATTCACGCGGAAATGCTCATTTTCAGGCTTGAGGGCGGACTTGGGAGTGTGGTGCGGAGAAAGACTTGCTTGGCAGGGTATCTGGTGGGATAAAGGAATCGAAAAACATCATTAACTGTTTTCCAATTCAATCCACCACCCTTACCCCCACCTTATTCGTGATGCCCTTCGCCCTTGATTCGTTGCTCCAGGCCAGCATTGGCCTTCCATTCACGACAGTCCGAGAACAACCCCGCTGCAGCCCTGAGGCATGCGCAGGGCCATCGCGGCAGAAGCACGACAGGGCTGAAACCGCCGTTCAGTTGGCGGCCATCTCGCTTGAGCGGCCCAAGGTCCACACGCCGCCTATTCCAATCGCAGTGCCGTGGTCTTTGATGTGCAGGGGGCTGTCGCGGTTGGCCCCGCGACCGGGGAAATCGGCGCGGATAAAGCCAAACAGGCGCACGTCATTGGTGAGCCGGTGCGAAAGCGAGAGTTGCACGCGCGGCGTGATCAAGCCCGATTTTGCGGTGAAGGCGGGCCGGGCAGGCGTTGCGAACTGGCTGGGTACGCCGTAGTAAAACTGGTTTAACTTCTGATCGCCGATGACCAGGCCGACTGTTGCCGTCGCCCCCCAGCCTCGACCGATATTGAGGTCGGCATAAGACAAGCTGGGCTCGAACGCAAAACCGCGCTGCTTTATTCCGCTGTTCGCTTCAAACACAGCTCGCAGCGGCAAGTCGAGCCGCACAATCGCATCGGCCGAAGGGCGTGCCAGGTTGATGCGCGCACGTGGCCCGAACTCGAACTGATAGCCCAGGTCGGGCATGTCTTGACGCACCTTCACATCCTTGCTCGATGCACGCAGCGAACCGGCAAAGCCGACGTCAAACTCAAGGGTTTGCGTTTTCATCAATCGCGCGCCGATGGAACTCCCCTCAGCGCGCAGTACCGGGCCGCGATAGACAAACCACGGCAAGACCAAACCACGGCTCACCGACTCAACCGCGCCCGGGTAAGCCGGACCTTGAGTGGCGAAGCCCGCGACCCCCACCTCCCACAAGGGCCGGTTGGCGGCCGCGACATCGGGCTCTGATTGGGCATGGGCGAGCGGGGAGACGCCCAGACACGTGACGATGGCGAAGCCGGCGACTTGGGAACGCACAGACATGATGTTCTCAGCGGATATGAAGGAGGGCAGTATGGATTACAGCGGCAGGGCGGATCAACGGGAGGCGCAATATATTTTTGACCTTGGATTCGCGCCCTGTCGTGATCCCGTAGAAGACGAAATGGGCTGGAAAGCCGCGCCAGCGCTTGATCTAAGGCCTGTTCATTTCCTTGGTGCGCCCCCCTGAAGGCGCCCTTATGCGGTTGGGCGTGATGGTGGGATAGACCCCGAGGGACAGTCCTTTTCACCCCCGAGGAAGCGGTATTTCAGCCGCCACCACTTGGTGCCGTCTTTGTCCAGGAGAAGGAACGGCCCTCCTCCGGATCAGAGAAAGGAGTCAAACCCTCGACCTGCTCATTACGACTGACCTGCTCTACCGACTGAGCTACTGCGGCGATCACCCAATAAATCCGGTGGTACTCATTGACGTGAGCCGGGTAGTCGTCCAGGGGCTGGCGGATGAAGCCAGTCCTGCACAGCACGGCGACCAATACAGTCATGCGTGTGCTGACCGCTCATTCCGGTTCGATGCCGGCGGCCTTGAGCAGTGTCGTCCATTTCTGCACTTCCTTCTTCACGAAGGCATCGGTCTCGTCGGGCGTCAAGAATATGGCCCGGCCGCCTTCTTCGCTGCGCTTGAGAATTTCCGGATCCCGGTAGGCTTCGGTGATCTGCGAGTGCAATGCGTTGATCACCGGACGCGGTGTCTTGGCCGGCGCGAAGTAGCCGGTCCAGCCGCCGACGCTGACGCCGGGAAACATCTCTTCCATGGTGCTCGTGTTCGGCAGGCTGGCCATTCTCGTGGTCGAGGTTAGCGCGGCGATGTGGCCCTGGCCGGACCTGAGCGTTGGCAGGGCAAGATTGACCGGCAACAAAGCGCCCCCCAAGCGACCACCCCACAGGTCGTTCAGCATGCGGCCTGCTTCGGCATAGGGGACATAGACATGGCTGAGTTTGGCGGCTTCGGTCAGCATCTTGTTCAGTATCTGGTACACGGCGCTTTGACCGGCGATGGCGAAGCCATCAGGATTCCTGCGCATGCGCTCCAGGAACTGCGCAAAGCTGAGGTCCTTGAACTCGCCACGCGTCAGCAACGCGAAATGCTGTTCGCCAATCAGCGTGATGCCGGAGAGGTCCCGCACCGGATCATAGGCGAGCGCCTTGATCATGCCGGGCGCTGTTGCGATCGAGCTGTTCGATCCATACACAATGGTGTAACCGTCGGGCTTTGCCTTGGCCGCGTAGGCTGGTCCAATCGTGGCGCCACCGCCGGGGCGATTCTCGACCAGCAGCGGCTGGCCGAAGCGCGGCTGCATTTTTGAAACCAGCAGGCGCACGCTGGTGTCGGAAGACGAGCCCGGGCCGAACGGCACGACGATGGTCAGGGATTTTGACGGGTATTTGTCCTGCGCAAGGACGTTCGTCGCCATTACGACCGATGCGGTGACGACCGATACAGCGGAGGCCAGCAAAAAAGCCGTCCTCGTCCTGCTGCTTGCGGCAAAACCTGCTTTCGTGTTGTCCATTGCCTTCCTCCTTTGGAAAATCAATCTGCGAACGCCATCTCCGTCATTAAAATCATTACATCCCTAGGGAAACACTGATCAAATCCCAAAGTAAAAGAATGACTGAAAAACTTCCCTCTGAAGTGGGGGATTCTCAAGGGGGCCGTGCCCCCTTGATCAGCATTTCCCTAGACTATATTGACTTTTTTACGGCATTACCGACTATCAAAACAACTATCAATTGATGGCTAGGTTAGAGTTATATGCTGTCTCTGCCGATATTCTGCATTTTGCGAAACAGATTTTCTCCAATCACCCCTTCAGTAGTCCGCCCTGAATAATTTCTAACCTACTGATTATTTGTAGAAAGAATGCAATTTCGTGTCATCGGATCTGCAAGAAAATCGTTAATCGATTTGAATCTCTTGCAAATTGTGACGAGGATTTTGATG
>CANJJT010000161.1:0-5020 GCA_947474715.1 Betaproteobacteria bacterium | reverse complement strand
GCCACCATGTTCAGCGATCTGTCGTGCATGAATGGCAAGAACCAGCATTTCCCCGAGCCAGATGATCATGCCTCACCTCACTCGGCCAGTTTGCGCAGCAAAGTGCGACGCTTGCGCATGATCCCCTCGGCCACGTCCATCTGCGCGGCCAGGGTCGGATCAAACGGACTCAGCTTGATGCCATCGGGCAGTTCAGTGACGTGCAGCGCGTCGCCTTTTTCAAGACGCAACCGCGCCAGCAATTCCTTGGGCAAAATGATGCCGGCGGAGTTGCCGACGGTGGTGATCTTGATTTTCATGGGCATGGCTCCTGTGGATCAAATTATAACGTTCGTAATTACAGGCTGCAAACCTGCAGTCGTCCGCCATATCATCAGTGCCTAGTCAGGAGAAATCGAATGCCGGATATGGAGAATCCCGAAGAAGTCCCATTGCCCGAGTGGAGCGAGGCCGCGCTGCAGGCCATGTCACCGGGCGAATTGATCGACTGCCTCATCGCCAGTGATGCCCAGGTGCCAAGCAGCTTGATCGAAGCCTGCGCCAGCCGCGGCAGCGACATGGTCGAGGCGCTGCGCAAGCACCTGGATGTGCCCTGGGAAGATGACGTGACCGCTGGGGAATACTGGCTGCGGCTGCATGCCTGCATGATCCTCGGACGGATGCCGGAGGAGGGTGCCGGGTTTTTCCTCAACGACTGCATACGTCGCATGTCCGGAAAGGAGGATTCTGACCTGCTGGATTGGTTCGCCGGTCAGTGGCAGGCCTTGTACGCCAACAAACCGTCCACTGTGCTCACGGGCCTGCGCGAGTTTGCCGTCGACCGGACCGCGAACTGGTATGGCCGCGTCGGTGCGATAGAGGCGCTGCTGGTTCTGGCCCGCCACCATGGTGCACCGGCTCTGGAAACGGCGCTGGAATGGGCCGCCGGCATCGCAGGCGACGAGGCCGAAGACTGGGATTTACGCATCTCCGTGGCCGACCTGCTGCTCGACCATCCGCGGGCTTCGTACCGGCCCTTGCTGGAAGCCATGGCCACGGGGCCAAACTCGACATCGTTCTTCTTTGACATGGACGAGATTGCCAAGGTTTATGCGCGGCAGCGGGATGCGCTGCCGCGGGAGCGTTCAGCAGACCCCTGGTCATTCTATGCACCTGAAAAGGTCCGCGAGCGGCAGCAGGAACGGGCGCAGGCCGATGAGCAGGCAGACGGGAATGTGGATGGTGAGTTCCATGATGAGTTTGATGATGAGTTCGAAATGGGATCGTATCCCCTGCCCTATGTGCGCGATGAGCCCAAGGTCGGTCGCAACGATCCCTGCCCGTGCGGCAGTGGCAGGAAGTTCAAGAAGTGCTGCCTGGACAAGCCAGGCTTGCTGTCCCCCTCTCCCTGATACATTGTCGTTCCAACCAACCAACAGGTGCCGCCATGAAGCAGCCCGTGATACTGGAAGTCTTCACCGACTACGTCTGACCCTGGTGTTATCTCAGTACCGTGCGTATTGAAAAGCTGCAGCAACGCTATGACATCCAGGTCAGGCTGGTCTTTTTCCCCTTGCATCCGGACACGCCTGCCGAGGGCCTGCTCATGAGTGCGCGCTGGGATGAGGCCACCCGCCAGGCCAGACAGACCCGCATGAAGGGCCTGATGGACATCGAGGGTCTCCCTTACGGCGAGCGCACCCACACCTACAACAGCCGCCTCGCCCAGGAACTGGGCAAATGGGCGGATACGCAGGCGGGCGGCTATGCCCTCCACGACGCCATCTACAAGGCCTACTTCGTCGATGCCCGCAATATCGGCGATCGGGAAGTGCTGGTTGGCCTGGCGCAGTCGGTGGGCCTGTCCGCAGAAGCGGCGCGCCAGGTGCTGCAGGAGCGCAGCTTCAGTAATGCCGTGGATGCGGACTGGACCCGGTCCACCGGCATCGGCGTGACCGGGGTGCCCACGTTTGCTGCGGGCGGGCAGGGTGTGGTGGGTGCCCAGCCTTATGAAGTGATCGAGCAGTTACTGGCTGCGGCCGGGGCCGTGGCCAGGTCACAGTGACATCGGTTGCTTGATCGGCACTGCCTGCAGCGGCTGCAGGCAGTGCGGTTTGCACGATGTGATGCAATCGCCGACTGAAGCCCGTGGGCACGCGCATGGGCGAGTGACCCCGGCAAGACAAAAGGAGCAGCCATGCATTGGAAGATCGGCGACGTCACCGTCTCGAAGGTTCTGGAACTGGAGGTGACCGGCGGCAGCCGCTTCCTGCTGCCGGATGCGGCACCCGATCTGGTGCGGCCCATGCAGTGGCTGGTGCCGCATTTCGCCAGCCCCGAAGGCAAGCTGAAGATGAGCATCCATGCCTTGCTCATCCAGACCCCGCAATACCGCATCGTCGTTGATCCCTGTCTGGGCAACGACAAGCAGAACCGCCGTGTGCCGGCTTGGAACGGTCGCCAGGGTTCTTTCCTCCAGGACATTGCCGACGCTGGGTTCCCGCGCGAGTCGGTCGACTTCGTGCTGTGCACCCACCTGCACGTCGACCATGTCGGCTGGAACACGATGTGGGCCGACGACCATTGGGTGCCGACCTTCCCGAATGCGCGCTACCTCTTCGGGCGCATCGAGTACGAGCACTGGAAGAATCAGAAGGCCGATGAATTATCCATACCGGTATTCGAGGATTCGGTGAGGCCGGTGTTCGAAGCCGGTCGTGCCGACTTCGTCGAGACCGACCATCGCCTGTGCGAGGAGGTGCAGCTCATCCCCAGCCTGGGCCACACACCCGGCCATGTCAGCATCGTCATCCACTCCAAGGGCGAGCGCGCTCTCATCACCGGTGACATCGCCCATCATCCCTGCCAGCTGGAGCGTCCGGACTGGCGCGCCACCGTGGACCATGACGGGGATAAGGCCGAAGCGACACGGCGGCGCATGTTTGCTGACCTGTGCGGGAAGCAAGTGCTGGTGTTCGGCACCCACTTCGCCGGGCCCAGCGCCGGCTGGATAGAAGCCAATGGCGAGACCTGGAAGCTGCGGCCGCAGGGTGGCAGGGATTGAGTCGCCCTCAGCCGTCGCTACGTGGGGCCCTGAGTCCATCATGCTAGCCTGATCCCTGCAACAAGCCTTTGCCCCGCCCAGAGAGTCGAGCTGACGACCGGGAGGTCGGAGCAGAAGCGTCCACCGCGCCCAAGGAGAAGCCCGTGCGTCTGTCATACCTTCGTTTTTTGCCGCTGCTGGCCGGACTGGCCGCTGCAGGCCCCTTGTTGGCCCAGCCGGCGCCGACCGCAAACTACCCCAGCAAACCGGTCGTCGTCATCATCCCCTTCACCCCCGGCTCGGTGGCCGAGACCGAGGGCCGCGTGCACTTTGCTGAAGTCAGCCGCAGCCTGCGCCAGCAATTCCTGTTCGACTTCAAGCCGGGCGGGGCCAGCACCATCGGCATGGCGCATGTGGCACGCCAGCCGGCCGATGGCTACACGCTGCTGCTGGTGTCGGCGAGCTACAGCCTGATTCCCCTGCGCACCCTCGAGCTGCCCTTCGACAAGGTGAATGCCTTTGCGCCCATCTCGCTGGTGAGCAAGCGCTGGGGCGTGATCCTGGTGCATCCCTCCATGCCCTCGACGGCGGCCGAGTTCACCGCCTATGCCAAGGCCAATCCGGGCAAGGTCAACCTCGCCACCAATGGCGTGGGCAGCCAGCAGCACCTGACCGGCGCCTGGATGGAGGACCTGCTGGGCATCAAGTTGACCTTCGTGCATTACAAGAGCGCGGCGCAGGTGATCCCCGACCTGCTGGCGGGCCGCGTGCAGGTCAATCCCATCACCCTGAGTTCGGCGCTGCCGCACCTGCGCTCGGGTAAGCTGAAGACCCTGGGCATGGCCAATCACGTGCGCAATCCGGCTTTCCCGGACATGCCCACGCTGGTGGAGCAGGGCTGGAAGGACTTTGAATACTCCAGCTGGCAGGGGCTGGTGGCACCGGCGAAGACGCCGCCTGCCATCATCAACCTGCTGAGCGCGGAAATGGCCAAGGCGGTGAAGTCACCCGAAGTGGTGAAGCGCCTGGCCAGTGAAACGCAGCTGATCGGCAGCACGCCGGAGGAGTTCGCCCGTCATGTTGTCACCGAGACCGAGCGCTGGCGCAAGATGACGCGCGAGTCGGGCATCACCCTGGACGATTAGCCCGGATATTTCACGTGTCGCTGTAGCGCGGGTCATCGGTGGCCTCGGAATCAGGCAATAGTTCCTGCGGTGTCGCGGTGAACGATGATTACATTACCAATGTAGACTGTTTAATGACGGTGAGAGGCATTGGAATGTGATTACAATGATACGCACAGAAGTGGCGTACGTCGCGCTTCCCTCAAGCGCTGCTCCGTAGCGCCATCCCGTCAGTGGCGCCTTGCCATGGAACGAACTTTCACCTGCGATCGATCGACAAGTACGGTAATGCTATCCCCGTCGTGGACGGAAATCACTTGACCTGCAAGGGTGGCAGAAGCATCGCCCAACAGCAAAAGAAAGGGTGGCTCACTGAATGAGCCTGCGCGGAAAAGTTAATCGGCACGACCAAGAACAGTAGACCTCGGTCTAAACTGTATCGGTGGCGCTGGGCTCGAACGAGAGTTCGTGGCAAGAGTTTGAAGAGTGTGCCTAAAGGTGCGAATGCGGCGGTTTCTAGCCGGTCAAAGACAAACTACCGGATACCCAAAGGATGTCTTCCACTCTCCCGCCAGGCATCGGAGAGCAAACTAAATTTAGCGATAGATATGAGACCGCAGATCGTGCTGCAGAAGTTTGTAGAGTTCCATCGATAACTATTGTGCTTTAGCTATTTTCCGCGCCACTACCTCACCGTCGGTTACCCGATTGCGTCATCATAGCCTGCCACCCTACTTGAACTTTGTCGGCGCGGCCATCCCGTCGGGGAAGCGCGGTCTTCAGATAGGCTATGGCCCGAAGAGTCGCCAGATGAGCTTCTACAAGATGCACCTATTGTCGCGTAAAGGGCGTTTTGGCATTGGGTAGGAAGGTC
>CANJJT010000160.1:0-5105 GCA_947474715.1 Betaproteobacteria bacterium | reverse complement strand
TTGTCAAAGGGGGCCGACTCGTGAGCGCAGCGAACGAGCGGGGGGATTTTCTCCCGTTGCCTTTCATCGTTCGCCCGTCATGACTGAATGCGGGCCCTGAGTGTCCTCCGGTGCTTCCCATCTGCAAGGCAACAGCCGTGCTCAGGGTTCATGCAATGTCGGCAAAAGGCCATGAGACCAGCCTGGTTGGCCAAAATCCCCCCGCTGGCCTGCGGCCAGTCGGCCCCCTTTGACAAGGGGGTTTACACCACCGGGCCTGCCAAGCTTGCTGCCAATGCCATCCCCGGAAATTGACGAAGAGCCTTTGACAAGGGGGTTAACCCCAGCCGGACCGCCTGCGGTTTTCTCTACCGCGCCTCAGACAGGTCCAGCCCGGTGTCCTTCACAAGCTTCTCGATGTTGCGCAGGGAACGGGTCATCACCTCGTGGAAGGCTTCCGGGGTGTCGGTGACGATCTCCGAGCCATCGGCACTGAGGCGGCTGTTCACCTCGGGGATGGCGAGCACCTCGTTCACCAGCCGGTTGAGCGCGGTGATGATGGGCCGGGGCATGCCGGCCGGACCGATCAAGCCGTACCAGAGGGAATACTCGAAGCCCGGCAATGATTCTGCCAGGGCCGGCAGGTCGGGCTGGGATTTCAGGCGTGTGGCCGAAGTCACCGCCAGCGCCCGCACCACGCCCTTTTTCGCCTGCGGCATCATGCCCACGGGTGATCCGAAGAACATCTGCACCCGGCCGGCGAGGAAATCCGCCATGCCGGCGCCGGTGCCCTTGTAGGGGATGTGCTGCATGCGCAGGCCTCCCGCGGCATGCAGGAAGTATTCCGCGGTGATGTGCGCGCTGCTGCCCGGGCCGGTGGAGGCATAGTTGAGCTTGTCCGGGTTCTTCTTCACGTAGTCGATGAATTCCTTCACCGAGGTGGCGGGCAGCGAATTGGTGACCGCCAGCACCATGGGCCCGCGCGTGAACTGTGCAATGGGGTCGAAAGTGGTGAGCACGTCGTAGGGCAGCTTGGCCACCAGCACCGCGCCCAGATAGGTGCTGAACGCAGGCACCTGCAGCTGGTAGGCGTCGGGCTTCTGTTTCGACAGGAAGTCCAGCGCGATCACGCTGCCGGCATTGGACACCTTGTTCTCCACCAGAAACTGCTGGCCCCAGCGCTCGCTCATGTACTTGGCCACCAGACGCGCGGAGATGTCGGTGCCACCGCCTGCAGCCACACCGACATAGATGCGTACCGGCTTGGTTGGATAATTTCCGGGCAGGCCGGCGGGCGGTGTCTGCGCGTGAACCGGCACCATCCCCGCTGACAGGAAAAGACCTGCCGACAATGCCAGGCTGCGACCGAGCTGCATGCAATCCATGGTGTCTCCTCCTGTTTCCGCTGGCGCGGTGATGGCGTTCACCCGGCTCTCTGGCATGGCCTTCATCGGGAGGCCCGGAGTCTGGATGACGCGGGCCCACTTTAACCCATCCGGCACAGGGGCATCGACCGGAAGCGCCATCCCCAGCAGGTATCATTGGCCCATTCGAATAGTCATCCAGATCGAGGAGAACACCATGGAAGCGAGTTCACCGGACCGCGCGCGCCTCACCGCCGCCGAAGGCCAGGCCCTGGGCGAAGACTGCCTGCGCCGCGTCGGCTACGACGAGGAAGAGGCGCGCGTCATCGCCGCCCACTGCATGGACGCCGCGCTGTGTGGCTACGAGTACTCCGGCCTGCCCAAGATCCTCAACGTTGCCGAGCACAAGCGCCTCAAGCTGCCGCGGCACAAGGTACGCATCACCTACGAAACGCCGGTGTCGGCGCGCATGGACGGCGGCAACAACAACGGCATGATCGCGGTGTGGCGCGCCGCCCAGGTGGCCATCGCCAAGGCGAAGGAGAACGGCTTCTCGGTAGTCGGCATGAACAACTCCTGGATGAGCGGGCGCAGCGCCCACTACACCGAAATGGCCGCGCGCGAAGGCCTGATCTGCCTGCACAGCGTGAGCACCTTCCGCCACGTCGCCCCACCCGGTGCGGCTGCCGGCGCCACCGGCACCAACCCCATCTCCTTCGGCTTTCCCACTGAAGGCGACCCCTTCGTCATGGACATGGGCTCATCGGCCTTCATGGGCACCGACCTCGCCTTCCGCCAGCGCCGCAACGAGCAACTGCCCGAAGGCGTGGCCCTCGACCTCGAAGGCCGCCCCACCACCGACCCGCATGAGGTGCACTTCATCAAGACCCTGGCCGGCCACAAGGGCTTTGCCCTGGCGCTGGCCATGCAGTCGCTGGGCGTGTTCGCCGGCTCCGGCTCCGACAGCGAAAAGGTCTACGGCTACACCTTCATCACCATCAAACCCGAACTGCTGATGCCGCTGGACGAGTTCCGCCGTGACATGAGCAAGATGCTGGCCGAAGTGAAGGCGGTGAAGAAGCAACCCGGCGTGGACAACATCCGGCTGCCCTCAGAAAACTCATACGCCACACGCCGCCGGCTGCTGAAGGAAGGCCTCGAGATCGACCTGAAGATCCACAAGGCGCTGCTGGCAATTCCGAAGGGCTCGCTGCCGGAGCAGGTGTAACGGGGAAGCCGGAGCACTGCAAAGTTCACAGTCAACGGTCGATGCTTGGTGTCCGCGCTTGTCAAAGGCGGCAGACTTGGTCGTCAAGACGAGTACAGCGTTTTCATCATCAGGTCGGGGTGCCCCTGCTTCGTGGACCCTTTCGAGGGTCTGGGGTGTCCTTGCACGAGACAGACTGGGGGCTTGCCCCCTAGCGCAACAGGAACCAGCCCACCCCTGCCAGCACCAGCATCAGCACCACCCATCCCGCTGCATTGCCGGCACGCGGTTCCTCGCCCGGCGAGAGGCCCTGCCGGTCAGCGCCAGTACCACCTGGGACGCTGTGGGCATCGATCCAGGCCTTGGCGTCCTTCAGGCCGAGGCCGCCGTGTTCGCGCAGCAGCTTGATGGCCTCCACGGTGCGGCCCTGCTGCAGGGCTTCCACCACGGAGGCAGGTACCGTCTTCGCGCCACCCGGTGATTGCGTGTAGCTCACCGAGGCCGCAGCCCCGCGGGCATGCGCATCGATCAGGTCCTTGGCCGACTTCAGGTCCATGCCGGTGGCCTCGCGCAGGAGGCGTATCGCATCGATGGTCCTGCCGCTGCGGATGGCGTCCAGCACCTGCGGCGGCAGCGGGGTGGCGGTTTGGTTCATGTCGGCAGTCCTCGATGGTCCGGATCACCGGACAGATGGGTTGGCCGGGCGGGCCTCAACGGTACTTCGCCGCGGTGATGAACTGCTGGAAGGTTTCGCACCAAATGATGATGCTGTTGTAGGCGGCCACGTCGATGGTGTCGGGTACGGCGATGATGAACCCATGAAAGCCGCGCACATCACCCAGGCGCACCATGCCTGCCTTCAGGCGATGGAAGTCCGCTTCGGTCTGGACGAACTGCGGCGACAGATACAGCTTGTAATCCGGCCCCGGCGCGAGCCGCCCCTCGAAGGCGATGCGCCTCGGCCCCACAGCCAGCGTGCCCTCGCCCCAGTGCAGGAAATCGCTATCACCAAGATCACGCGTGAAACGCGCCTGCCAGCGGCCTTCCGCCATGGCGATTGCCATCGCCTCGGCCGGCGGCGCCCCCGGGGCCACCAGGATGGGCAGCACGTAGATGCCCAGCGCAAAGCCCGCGGCGAGCACCGCCGCATGCGAGGCCAAGAGAAAGAAGAAGCGCTTCATGGCCGGCAGTATGGCACCACCAGCCGTGCGCGCAGCGATTCAGCCCATCTTCGGCGGGAAGGCCTTGTACCAGACGCCGTACACCCAGCAGGCAGCGCAGAAGGACAGCGCCCATTCCAGAAAGGAGAAGATGATCAGCGCGGTGCAGGGCACCTGCCACAGCGGCTTGTCCAGCAGGAACAGGATGACCGTCGCACTGCTGGCGATGAAGAGGATCTTGTTGGCGAACATCTTGGCGCCGGCGTTCTCCTTCCTGCCCGGCCAGCCCAGCGCGGTGAACACCTTCTTCCACAGCCAGTGCGAGGGGCAGCGGTGGTGGCCGATGAAGCCACGCACAAAACCCTGCGCCACCAGCAGCAGCATCGCCCAGGGGGTGACCAGCAATCCCACCCAGGACACCACAAAGGTGATGAAGGCCTCCCAGCGGATGACGTTGGACCAGACCTGCGGAACATCGAATCGCAACATGTGACACCTCCTGAAGCGGCGGGCATGCCCGCCTGCAATGCAAAACATGGCCACAGTTTACCCGCGCATCAAGCGGCCCGCCTTGATGCACGACAAGCCTGCAGACACCTGGCACACATGCTTCCGGGAAAGCCGCCTGGTTTACCCCCTTGTCAAAAGGGGTTAACACCAGCGGGGCTGCCAAGTCTGCTTCTCCGGAAATCGGCGACACCCCAGACAAGAGGGGGCTACAAAGCCGGCGTTCAAGGCTGGCCTTGGGAGGATCGGATCATTATGATCAATTTTCAGACCCTATCATTGCCTTTAACACGTCTAAGGAATGAATGTGATCAAACGTCCCGTTCCAAAGTGGCCATCCCGACACTGCCGCTGCCGGAAAACACCAGCCCTAGCGCCGCGCCATGCACTGCGCAGGCGATTCCGCACCAATAAGGGGCCAGGCTCAATTTCCGACCCCACCCCGGGGCCGTGCCGTCAAGTCAGCGGCACCACCTGCACCCCATTCAGCGTCGAGTAGTGATAGGTATCGCGGGTGCCCCCCCCCGGCCCTGCCGACAACGTTGATGTCCTGGTTGAGGAAATTGAGCCTGGCCCCTTTTTCACACCTTGATGGCTTGCCCTTGCATATCGTGCAGCGCGGCCACAATCGCCAGCCGTGCTTCTTTTGCGAGGCGGATTACCAGCGCTACCTGCATTGGCTGGAGGAAGCGCTCGCCCAGGCACGATGCGAACTGCACGCCGACGTGCTCATGACCAATCATGTGCACCTGCTGGTCACCCCGCAGGCAGCGCAGCGGGTGCCCGGCGTGCTGATTTCCATGGGGCGGCGGTATGTGCAGCATGTGAATCGCGTCTATCGACGAACAGGCACACTGTGGGATAGGCTCGCCCTGAACCAGGGGCAAC
>CANJJT010000159.1:0-5121 GCA_947474715.1 Betaproteobacteria bacterium | reverse complement strand
GTGTTGCCGACCACCGTAACCTCCATTGCCCTAGCTACTGATGCGCCGTCCAACAGCAACCCTATGGGAAACACTACCTTCAGTGCCCAATAAAACTGTCGTCGCGATCTGACAAGGACGTTGCCCAGACACACGCAATGCCGAAAAAAGTCTGTCATGATTCTGAACATTCTGCTACACCCAACCGAATAATGGACAACGGACTTCCGTGACAAGCTTGCTGCGTCAGAAAGCAGGGATATCTTACTTGATGACTGAATACCCGTAGCCGCATAACTACCAATATCCGGCGCGACGTGCCGTGTATCCGGGATGAAAGCCGGCACGGTAGGTGTCAACCATGCCTGAAATCAATGCGTTAGGATGCTGTATAAATAAACAGCTTCCGTGAAAGCCGACGTAGAATGGGACAGCGCATTGAATTGATGACAAGTTCCGCCCTGGAGCCGGCCCGGCCCCGCCTGCTTGATCAGGTCAGGCGCAAGATCCGTATCAACCACTACAGCCGGGCCAATGAGAAAGCCTACGTTTACTGGATCCGTTATTTCATATGGCATATGGGTAAGTGCCATCCTGCCCAGATGCGCGCGCGCGCGGTGAGCGATTTCCTCTCCTGGCTGGCGACCGACCGAACAGTTGCGGCGGCTAAGCAGAATCAGTCTCTGTCGGCCCTGCCCCTACAATAAAAGACCCACAAGGAGGATGCATCATGTACGAAGCCGAAGCCCGCAATATCCGTATCGCCGCCGCAGGCGATGCCATGCTGTCGCATCGTTTGTCGGTGTACCGCGAAGAGCGCTTCCTGCGTTTGGCCGAGGTGTTGCGCGGCGCCGATGCCTCGGTGTGCAATCTGGAGATGCCCATCCACAGCCTGGACATGGCGCACATGCTGGCCGAAGGCTCTTATGGCACCTCGCATCCGGACACGGCCAGCGAGCTGAAGTGGATGGGTTTCAACATGGTGTCCACGGCGAGCAACCATGTCTTCGATTTTGGCGCACCGGGCATGCTGGCCTCGCGCGAAAAGCTGGACGAAGCCGGCATGGTGCACGCCGGCACCGGTCGCAACCTGTCCGAAGCGCGATCGGCGGCCTACCTGGACACCGCGCGCGGTCGCGTCGCCTTGCTGGGGGCGGCCTCGTCCTTTCCGGAATGGGCACGCGCCGGCGAGCAGCGGCATGACTTCAACGGCCGGCCCGGGGTCAGCTTCCTCCGCTACGAGACGGTGCACACGCTGGACGAGCGCGCCTTCACCGAGTTCCAGCGCCTCAATGCCGGCCTGGGTTTCGAGCGCGTCGCCGAGGCGCAGAAGCGCGGCGGCCATCGCGGCACGGCCGGCGCCGACGAGATGTTCTTCCAGCCCACCACCAAGCTGATCAACGGTGAGGAATTCCCCGGCGTGAAGTTCGTCAAGGGCGAGCAGTTCGGCTCGAAGACCACGGCCTTCAAGCCGGACCTGGAGGACATCCTGCGCTGGGTGCGCGATGCCCGGCGCCAGGCCGACTGGGTGGTGTTCAACCTGCACGCGCACGAGGGGCCGTTTCCGGTGCCCGGTGACACGCGCTCGGTCGGCCCGGCCGGGGTACGCGATGTGCCCGCTGACTTCATGGTCGAATGCGCCCATGCCTGCATCGATGCCGGTGTGGACGTGTTCGTCAGCCATGGCCCGCACCAGGTGCGCGGCATCGAGATCTACAAGGACCGGCCGATCTTCTATTCGCTGGGCGAATTCATCTTCCAGAACGAGACCGTGCTGCGCTGGCCGGCCGATTCCTACCGCCACTACGGGCTGGACAACTCGGCCACTCCCGCCGACTACAACGATGCCCGCACCGGCGGCGGCAAGAAGGGCTTCCCGGCCAACCCGGACTACTGGCGCAGCGTGGTGCCGGTGTGCGAGTTCAAGGCGGGCAAGCTGGATTCCATCGAGCTCTATCCAATCGACCTCGGCCACGGCAAGGGCCGCACCACCCGCGGCCGGCCGCTGCTGGCCGAAGGGCCGATTGCCGAGCGGGTGATCCAGGACCTGCAGAAGCTGTCACAGCCTTACGGCGTGGAGATTGGTCGCGTCGGTGACAAGTGGGTGATCAAGCCCTAGTCACTGGTCGCAGCAAGGTTCTTCGCCAATTTGCGGGGAGACGAGGTCGCAGCGGGTGTTAACCCCCTTGTCAAAGGGGGCCGACGCGACGCAGTCGCGCGGGGGGATTTTCTACTGCTGCGCCTGCATTGCGCCACGAGTGCCTGGTGGATGTCCGGGATGCCATCCTCCGCTGCTTTGCCTGCCAGGCAACAACACTGCCCGGCATTCAAGGTGAGCTTTTGCGGTGACAGGCAGAGCGGGCTGTGGCCTGTTGGCCAAAATCCCCCCGCTCGTTCGCTACGCTCACGAGTCGAGGAACTGCACGATGATGGGCTGCACCGGATGGCGGCCGAGCAGGGCGGCACCGGCGGCATAGACCTGGAACTGGCTGACGCAGTGGAAATGCGCCTTGATCACTTCACCCGGGGCCATGTCGGTGCACAGCGATTGCAGGTCGGGGCCGATGACATTGGCGGCGGCATTGGAATAGCGCGGGCCGAAATACGACGCACCCCAGTGCACCAGCCCCGTGCCCGCCGATTTCACCGCCTGGCGCCGGGCCAGTGCGTCAGTCCCGCTCAGGGCCTGGATCATGTTTGCTTCCCCTCTGGATTGGTGTTCTGCCTGGTCCCGTCGAATTACAATCGGCGCGCTGTGTTGCGTCGCTGCATTTCCAGAAAACCGGTTTCTGTAACCGACACCCAATGATAAACCCGCAGCGGTGCAGCACGATTCAAGGCCCACGCCTGCGACAAGGTACGACAGCGGTGGCCTGACTGAACCGAATTGTCCGCGAGGAGTCACGATGCGCATTGCCCGCTTCCGTTCCGTGTCCGCAGTCGTGTTGCTGGCCGCCAGCCTGGTGGTGGCACCGGCCGTGCAGGCCCAGGCGCCGGCCTTCCCGTCCAAACCCATCAACATCGTGGTGGGCTTCACGCCCGGTGGTGGTACCGACATTACTGCGCGCGTGCTGGCGCAGCGCCTGACCGCCGACCTCGGCCAGTCCGTGGTGGTGTCGAACAAGTCCGGTGCCGCGGGCGCCATTGCTGCCGGCGAAGTGGCGCGTGCGCCGGCCGATGGCCACACTGTGCTGATGATCGCCAGTGCCACCATTGCCGCGCTGGCGCTCAATGCCAACGTCAACTTCAGCCTGGAGAAGGACCTCACCGCGGTGGCGCAGGTGACCAATGCGCCCATGGTGATGCTGCTGCATCCGGGTGTGCAAGCCAATGACGTGAAGCAGCTCATCACCTACGCGCGGGCCAATCCGGGGGCGCTCAGCTTCGGTTCCACCGGTGTGGGCAGCGGCTCGCACCTGGCAGGCGAACTGTTCGGCTCCATGACCAACACGAAACTGGTGCACGTGCCCTTCAAGAGCGGTGGCGACAGCGTGATGTCCACGGTCTCCGGCCAGATCCAGATGAACTTTCCCAGCCTGCCAGCGGCACAGCCCATGATCAAGGCGGGCAAGTTGAAGGCCTTTGCCGTGACCACGCTGAAGCGCTCGGCGCTGCTGCCCGACCTGCCGGCGCTGGATGAACTGGGTCTCACCGGCTATGACCTGCCGACCTGGTACGGCCTGGTGGCCCCGGCAGCGGTGCCGCGGCCCATCATCAACCAGCTGCATGCCGCCACGCTGAAGGCGATGAGCACGACCGAGGCGAAGGCCGCCATCAACAAGCTGGGCATGGACACGCAGGTAAATACGCCCGAGCAGTTTGCCGCCTACATGCGCTCGCAGATGGCCTCCATCTCGAAGCTGGGGCAGGCCTCCGGCATCAAGTTCGTCGAGTAATGCATGGCGCAGCATTGCGCGCTGATCCCGGGAGTCACCGGGACGGTCGGCAAGGCGCTGGCGCGGTATCTGGCCAGCCAGCCGGAGTGGCAGGTGATCGGCATTGCGCGGCGTGTGCCATCGGCGTCGCTGCCTTACCCGGTGATTGCGCTCGATCTGGCTGACCGCGAGGCCTGCCTCGGCTGGCAGGTGAGCTTCGCTGAGGTCACTCATATCCTGTACTGCGCCCGCGCCGCGCATGTTGCCTCGGTGAAAGAGCCCATCGAGGACAACCTGGCCATGCTGCGCAACCTGCTCGATGCGGTGGAGCCGGTGGCGCCGGGTCTGCGCCACGCGCACATCGTCCAGGGCAGCAAGGTCTATGGTTCGGACCTCGGGCCCTACCGCACGCCAGCCAGGGAGTCTGACCTACGCGTGCCGGACCACAACTGGTATTACGCGCAGGAGGACTTGCTGGTTGAGCGCAGCCGCGGCCAGCGCTGGCATTGGAGCGCCAGCCGTCCGCACGGGGTGTGCGATCCGGAGCCGGGCGTGGCGCGCAGCATGCCGCTGATGATCGGCGTGTACGCGGCGATCTCGAAGGAACTGGGCCTGCCGCTCAGCTTCCCCGGCACGGCGAAAAGCTTCCATGCGCTGTACCAGAGCGTCGATGCCACGCTGCTGGCCAAGGCCATCGCCTGGATCACCACCCAGCCGCAGTGCGCCGACCAGGCCTTCAATGTCACCAATGGCGATTTCATCCGCTGGGAGAACCTGTGGCCGGGCTTTGCGCAACGCATGGGCAGGCGGGCAGGACCGGTGAAGACCGTGCGTCTCACCGAATGGATGGCCGACAAGGCACCGGTGTGGGAGGCCATCGTGAAGAAGCACCGCCTGCGTTCCACGCCCTTCTCGCAAGCAGGCGTATGGTCCTACGCCGACTTTAACTGGCAGCGTGAACACGACATCATGTCGGACACGCTGAGACTGCGGCAGAGTGGATTCAATGAATGCCAGAACACGGGCGCCATGTTCATGTCCATGCTCGGAAGGCTGCACCAGGAGCGCTGGATACCGTGAGCTTGGGCCTTGTCTGTGAAAGGCTTGGTCGATTCATGGTGAAGCAAGCTCGGCAGGGGACCCGCTAGGGTCTGTTGACATTCAGCACGCGAGTGCGCCGGAGGTAATTTGACTTCAGGGCTAGGCGCGAGGAGCGCCGCAGGCCGGGTGCCTGCAAGCGACGAGCAACGACGCCATGGGGTCAAAT
>CANJJT010000158.1:0-5280 GCA_947474715.1 Betaproteobacteria bacterium | reverse complement strand
CTCATTAGGCTTGGGGCGTCCTTTGGCTCGCTTGGTATTCATAAGTCGAGCCGAAAGTTAACATCACCTTCGATTGTTTACAACCCCACTGGCATCAATTTCTCGAAATGAGCAAAAAATGTGGGTAACGATTAGTTTGACAAGGGGGTCAACCGCGCCGCAGGCACGTCTCCCCGACAATCGGCGAAGCGCATCGTCGCTGTCGGGTGGGACCCTGGCGCAGCAGCACCGGGTCCGCAACCTTTGCTGTGTCGCGTAATGCGTCGCGTAGTGCATCCCCTGGGGCGCCGTTTTGCGGTCAGCGGGTTCGCAGGCACAATCCGGAGCTGCCCTGGCCCGGGCATGGGTCTGGGCCGGGATTTATTTCAACCCGGAGTCGCCTGTCACATGAACGCCCTTGCCGTCGCTTCCCTGTTTGCTGCTGCCACCCTCGCTACCCTGCCCGCTGCCTTGCACGCAGCGGAACCTGCCCTCCCGGTCAAGACCGCCTCCGGCATCGAGATCACCATGCTCACTGAAGGCAAGGGCACCAGCCCCAGTGCCAGTGACACCGTGAAGGTCCACTATCGCGGCACTCTCACCAATGGCAGGGAATTCGACAGCTCCTACAAGCGCGGCCAGCCCGCGACCTTCCCGCTCAATCGCGTCATTCCCTGCTGGACCGAAGGTGTGCAGACACTCAAGGTGGGTGGCAAGGCGAAGCTGCTGTGTCCCTCCAACCTGGCCTATGGCAGCCGCGGCGTGCCCGGCACCATCCCGCCGGATGCGCCACTGGTGTTCGAAGTGGAGCTGCTCGAGATTGTGAAGTAGGCCCGGGGCGGTGGCGTTGCCATGACAGTGCTGGCCCTGCAGTCGCTGGCCATCGACCTGGCGGTCGATCCGGCGGCGACCCACTACGTGAAATCGGAAACTGTCACGGTGGCGTTTGCCCGCGAGGCGGGCGAACTGACCAGCCTGGAAGGTCTCAATCGCTACCAGCCAGGCGATGCGCTCATTACCGGTTCCACCGGCAGTCGCTGGAGCGTATCGCGCGAGCGCTTCGATGCGAAATATGCAGCACTGGCGCCCACCCGGGCCGGCGAGGACGGGGCCTATGTGTCCCGCCCGGTGCCGGTGCTCGCCAAGTGCATTGATTCTGCGTTCACCATGACGCGCTCTGCGGGCGGTGACCTCTTGCAGGGCGCCGCGGGTGACTGGCTGCTGCAGTACGCGCCCGGTGATTTCGGGGTCTGCGAACAGCAGCGCTTTGCCGCGATCTATCGCCGGCTGGGTTGATCGCGCAGGGCTGCGACCTGCCTCACCCGCGCAGGGTTACTCGCCCGAGGTGATGCCCTTCTCGCGAATGATCCTGGACCAGCGCGTGGATTCGCCCACCACCTTCTTGCGGAAGGCTTCGGGTGAGGCGGCCACCACGAAGGTGCCCTGGGCTTCCAGGCGGGCCATGGTGTCGGGCATGCGCGCGGCGGTGGCAAATTCACTGTTCAGCCGGCGCACGATGGCCTGCGGTGTACCCGCCGGGGCGAACACGCCCAGCCAGGTGGGGTACTCCACGTCCAGGCCCTGTTCCATCGCGGTCTTCAGTTCCGGATAGATCTTCGAGCGCACCGCATTGAGCGCCAGGATAGGGCGCAGCTTGCCGGACTTGATGCCGCCCTGGGCGACGAAGATGGTGCCCGCCGTGAGTTGTGTGCGGCCGGCCAGCACGTCGATCAGGCCCTGCGAGACACCCTTGTAATGGATGGGGGCGATGGGGATGCCGGCGGCGGCGGACAGCGCCACGCAGGCGATATGGCTGATGCCACCGGCGCCGGCGGTGCCGCAGTTGAGCGCACCGGGGTTGGCCTTGGCCCAGGCGATGAGGTCCTGCACGTTGTGCACATCGGGCAGGGCGGCGACGCTGGCGATAAGCACGGTGTAGCGCTCGGTCATCTGGATCACCGGCTCGAAACTGTCGGGCACCTTGTAGGCGAGGTCGGGGTAGAAGTTGGGATGGATGGTGATGCTGCCATTGGTGAGCAGCAGGGTGTGGCCATCGGGGGCGGCCTTGGCCGCGTAAGCCGTGCCGATGGTGGAGGCGGCGCCGGGTTTGAAGTCGAACACGAAGGACTGCTTCATGCTTTCCTGGATGCGAGGCAGGAACAGGCGGAACTCCTCGTCATTGGGGCCGCCCGAGGTGAAGGGCACTACCAGGCTCACGGGTTTCGAGGGGTAGCCTGCCGGCGCGCCGGTTTGTGCATGGGTCTGCGTGGCGATGCCGGGCAGCAGCGCAGTAGCGATGATGGCGGTGCGCAGGATGGTCTTCAGCAAGATGCTTCCTCCTCGTGTTGTTGTGCCCGTGTCGGACGGGTTCCGCTTCAGCGCAACAGTGTGATCAGCGCACCGATGTTTTTCAGGTCCCGCAGGTCGCGGATGGTATTGCAACTTGCCTCGATGGCCTGTGGCGAGAGCCGGGCAAAGGGTGCGAGGGCGCGGTACTTTCCCTCGACATCCTCCCAGCGGATGCCGAGCACGGCGGCGCCCCGCGGTGCGTACACGGTGCTGCTGCTGGTTTTGCCCTCGCGGGTACGGATGGTGACGGTGCAGCCCTGCTTGTAGCGATTGAGGTTTTCCGTGGGCGGTGCGCCCACTTCCACCTTGTCGAGCAGCCCGCGGATCACCGGGTCCATGATCTTTGCCTCGCTGGCATGCGCCCAGGAGAAGCTGCGGTCAGCGGCGCCCGCCGCCATGAAATAGGCCGGGCTGTGCGCGATGCCGATGAGGTCGGTGGGGTGGCGTGGCCCGTCCAGGCGCCGGGTGCCCGGGCGTGACAGGATGATGGCCGCCATGTCGGCGGGCGCAATGTTGCCCTCGCGTGCGGCATTGGCGGCGGCTTCGGCCATGGCATGGTAGGGATGGCCGCCAGGCACCAGCTTGATGGCCATGTCGGTGAGGATCTCCCAGCGCGTGCCGAAATCGGCGGTGACGCGCGCGATCTTTTCCGCATCGGGCGGCGCGCCCACCACATCGAAGAAGCCGTGCTTCGTCTCGAAGATGGTCGTCTCGGCGGTATAGCCCATGGCCGCGGCCTGCGCGGCATTCACCCCCAGCATGGCGGCCAGGCCGGCGTGGTATTCGCGCGCGGTGCTGGTGTTGGCGGCGGCCATGATGCCGCCGATGGAAGTGGCGGCCAGCGACAGCGCGTGCGCCATCTGCGTGGCATCCAGGTTGAGCAGTCGTCCGGTGGCGACGGTGCCGCCGAAGATGGCAATGACGCAGCCGTGAAAGCCCTTCTCGCGCAGCCCCGGCACCACCGCGCCATTGATGCGTCCGGCGGCTTCGTAGCCCAGCACGATGGCGGCGAGGATGTCGTGGCCGCTGGCGCCGGTTTTCTCCGCGGTGGCCAGGGCGCAGGCGGCCAGCGTGGTGCCCGGATGCGCGATGTTGCGCAGGTCGCTGTCATCGGAGGCGGCGGCATCGCTCATCAGCGCATTGATGCGCGCGGCTGCCGCCAGTGGCAGCTTGGGCGTGCCGTAGAACCACAGGCTGGCTTCGGGCGTGCCCCCGCGCTGCAGTTCCAGGGCGCGCATGATCTTCGCCGAGACCAGCGTGGAGCCCAGTGATGCGCTGGCGATGGTGCTCGACACCAGCATGGCGGCGTAATCCAGGGTGACCGGCGGCAGGTCGGCGTATTGACGTTCCGTGACGAAGCGGGCCAGTTGCTCGGCTATGCTCATGGGATCGGTTCCTCCATGCATTGCAGTGGGACATCAGCCATCAAGGGCGGTCTTGCCGGCATTGATACGGGTCAGGGTTGCGACCACGATCACGATCACGACTGCTGTAGCTGATGCTGATGCGGAAACTGGAAACCGGGCCCGGATGGCCGCCCGGATGGAAGCGGCATTCTAAACCGTGGTCGAGGGCCGGCTTTCCGCGCGGTTGTGCGGGGCGTGCGGCGCGTGTAGATTGGCCCGACAACAATAGCGTTTACAACAGGGCACCACTGGAGGAGACATGATGGTCGATAGCATGCAGCACACCCTGCGCGCAGGCCTGAGCCGCAGGGTGGCAAGCCTGTTGGCAGCCACCCTGGTGATTGCCATCCCGGCCCTGGCCATGCTGTCACCGGCCGCGCAGGCCGCCGATGCACTGGGCGCGAAGCCGGTCACCATCATCATCCCCCTGGCGGCGGGCGGCCCCAATGACATCGAGGCGCGCATCTACACCGCGCGCCTGACCAACCTGATGGGCGGGCAGTCCTTCCTCATCGACTACAAGCCTGGCGCCAGTGGCACCATCGGCGCGGCCTATGTGGCGCGCTCGGCGCCGGACGGGCACACGCTGTTCCTCACCGGTGGCAGCTTCAGCGCCTTTCCGGCGCTGTACAAGGACCTGCCCTTCGACACTGTGCGTGATTTCGCCCATGTGGCGCTGATGAGCATCAAGCATTTCGTGCTGGTGGTGCACCCGTCCTTCCCGGTGAACAGCCTGGCCGAGTACGTGGCGTGGACGCGCGCGAATCCGGACAAGGCGAACTTCGCCACCACCGGTGCGGGCGGCTCGGTGCACCTGGGTGGCGCCTGGCTGCACAACCTGATCAACACCAAAGTCACCTTCATCCACTACAAGGGCACGGCGCCGGCTACTACCGACCTCACCGGCGGGCGCGTGCAGGTGGGCGCCTTCGGCCTGCAGCCGGCGCTGCCGCTGATCAGGTCCGGCAAGCTGCGCGCGCTGGCGCTGATGGGCTCGCGCCGTTCCGATCTGGTGGCGGGGCTGCCCACCCTGGGCGAGGGCGTGCCCGGCTATGCCTTCGAGAGCTACATCGGCTTCTCCGCCCCCGGCGGCACACCCGATGCGGTGGTGAAGCAGTTGAACGAGGCGCTGGTGCGCACGGTGAAGACCCCCGAAGTGGTGAGGGCGCTGGAGGCGCAGGGCAGCGTGCCGGTGGGCAGCTCGCCCGCGGAGTTCGCCAAGATGCTGCAGAACGAGGCAGCGCGCTGGCGCAAGGTGGTGCATGACAATGCCATCAGCCTGGCGGAGTAGCGGCGAGGCACATATTGAAACAAGTATGGCGCATGACTTCAGCCTGGACGCCTAGATGTGGGTGCGTGGTGTAAACCCCCTTGCAAAGGTTCTTCACCGATTTCCGGGGACGGTACCGGCGCCAGGCATGGCATGGCCGGGTTTACCCCCTTGTCAAAGGTTCTTCGTCAAATTCCGGGGAGACGTGGCTGCGGCGCGGTTTACCCCCTTGTCAAAGGGGGCCGACTCGTGAGCGCAGCGAACGAGCGGGGGGAT
>CANJJT010000157.1:0-5298 GCA_947474715.1 Betaproteobacteria bacterium | reverse complement strand
TGAGTGTCCTCCGGTGCTTCCCCTCTGCAAGGCAACAGCCGTGCGCACGGTTCATGCAATGTCGGCAAAAGGCCATGGGACCAGCCTGGTTGGCCAAAATCCCCCCGCTCGGCTTCGCCGAGTCGGCCCCCTTTGACAAGGGGGTTTACACCGCCAGGCCTGCCAGGCTTGCTGCCAATGCCATCCCCGGAAATTGACGAAGAACCTTGTCAAAGGGGGGCAGCCACGAGCCTGCGACATCTGCAGTGATTATGATCAAATCACCGTAATATGCATTGTATGCATTGGGTAAAAACAATGAATATGATCATGCATTGACATCAGAAATGCCGCACCGGTAGCCACCGCCCCACCACTGCCGCCGTGTGTCAGGTCTGCTTGCCGCTGCCCCCGGTCAGGATGCCGGCGCCCTCGGGGTTGACTTCGTATTTCTTCAGCATCTCCGGCGGCAGATACTTCTCTTCCATCTCCCGCACATGGTTGGAGCCACTGCGGTCGATGGCCTTGTAGTTGAGGGCGTCGGGGAAGAGCTTGTAGAAATCCTTCACGCCCGAATAACCCTGCTTCTGGAAGCGTTGCAGCATGTCCATGCCGGCGGCGTGCATGGCATTGGCCAGCAAGCCCGGGTAGCGTGACTCGGCCAGGCCCAGTTCCACGGCCCGCTCAGGCGTCATGTCTTCGGCGAGGTTGTAAAAATTCGCCGTCAGCGGGCCCTGCACCGCGGCCCGTATGGTCTGGATCTCCTCGATGGTGCGCGGTCCTTCCACGTGCAGCACATCGGCGCCGGCCTCCTTGTAGGCCTGCAGGCGCTCGATGGTCTCGCTCATGCCGTTCGAATTGGAAGCGGTGAGCGCCTCGCAGCGGGCGATGATCTGGAAGTCCGGGTCCAGCGCATTGCGGATGTCGATCGCCACGCGGTACTTGGCCACCGCTTCCTTGATCGGGATGACTTCCTTGCCCACCATGCCGCCGAAGCGCTTGCCGATGAAGGGCTGGTCCTCGATGCGCATGCCGGCCATGCCGTTGCGGATCAACTCGGTGGTCGCGCGCTCGACGTGGAAGATGCCGCCGAAACAGGTGTCCACATCGCAGGCGACCGGAATCGTCACCGCGTCGTTGATCTGCTTGGCCATGTAGACGAACTCGGTGAGGCCGATGGTGCCGTTATCGGGCATGCCCAGCATGGAGGAGCCGGTGACGCCGCCCGCGGCATAGGTGTATTCGAAGCCGGACATCTCCAGCAGCTTGGCGCCGAAGGGCGTGGGCGCGCTGATGCAGATGAGCGGCACGCCCTTGCGCTGGTACAAGGCCTTCAGTCGGGTGGATTTCTTCACGGGTGGATTACTCATGGCCCTGCTCCCATTGATACGGTGAATGATTCGATGAATGCTGCCTCAGGCCGCCAGCGCCCGCGGAATGTCCGCCACGTCGGCCATCTTGTCCAGGTCCCACAGCCGTTCCAGCAAACCCGTTGCCCGCTCACGGCCGAGGAAGTCCCCGGTGAGCGAAAGGAACTTCTCGCCGATCTGCGCCTGCGTCTTGGGCGAGGACAGGTCATCGTCCCCGCCGCCGGATTCGCCCGTCACCTGCCGGCCATCGGCCAGGGTCACCACGATGCGGGTGCGATGGTCATGCGGATAGGTCTTGGTGAATTCGGGGTTCTCGACAAAGGTGATCTTCTGCATCAGCGCCCGGGTATCGGCATTCATCAGATGCGCCTCATCGAAGGAGTCGAGCCGGATGCCGCCTTCGCGCAGTGCCGTGGCGATGAGGTAGGGAATGGCATTGGCCACCGCGTCGCGCCCCTTCGGGCTCCAGTGGTGCTCGCCGGTGGCAGCGCGCTCCAGGGCGCGCTTGTAGAGTTCCACCTCGACGCTGCGCACGGTGCCGAGGTCCCCCAGCTTGCCATGCAGCATCTCCGCCGCCAGCACCGAGGAAATGGTTTCGCCGGCGCAGGGCCGCATCTTGATGCGGGTGTCCAGTATCTTCAGAGGCACCGCGCCGCCGCCCAGGGTCGGCAACACCAGGCGCTCGCGCGCCACGTGGTCCAGCCAGCCAGCCTTGCCTTCGAAGGGCAGGCTGGGCCCTTCCAGTCCCTGCTTCGCCAGCATCGCCGCAAACAGGCCGGCCCGCCCGGCATGGCCCGTGGCCACCACCTTCCAGGCCGTCAGTTCGTCGGTGCGCACCTGCTTGAGCGCGACATTGGGCACCACCGCCATGGCGATGGCGTGGGACATCTGCTCGCGTGACAGCCGCCACAGCTTCGAGGCCGAGATGGCGGTGGCGATGCAGCCGAAATTGGTGTCGTCAAAACCGTTGTTGCGAAAGACATTGGAGAAGGACAAGAACACTTCGTAGGCCAGCGCCACGGCGGTGATGAGCTCACGGCCGCTGGCATGCACATGCTCGGCCGCAGCAAAGGTGGGCATCACCACATCGCTGGGATGGCCGCCGAAAGCGCCCGGGTAGTGGTACACGTCCATCATTTCCGCCGAGCGCGCCGTGATGGCATTGACGAAGGCCGCCATTTCCGGGGACGCCTTGAACTGCGTGCCCATGATCGTGGCGCCACCAGCGCCGGGGCCGCCCGGCCCCGACATCTGCAGCACCAGTTCACGTGCCGTGTGCGCGGCCTCGCCCGTCTGGCCGGCGATCAGCGCCCCCAGAGTGTCGACGATGCGCAGCTTGACCTGCAGCATGGCCTCCTCCGACAAACGGCTGGCATCGAAGGCGAAGGCCTGGTCGGTCAACTGCTGCTGCAGGCTGTCCACTGTGCTCATGCCGGGTCTTTCCCTTCTTCCTGTTCAAAAATCGCCTTCAGCGCCGGGGCGAATTTGCCGTCGATGAGGATGTAGAGCATGCGCACCTTGCGGTCCGAGCGGTTGCTCCAGGCATGGTTGGTGCCACGCTGCACCACCACATCGCCCTGGTTGAGCACGATCTCCTGGTCATCCATGACCAGGGTCATCTGCCCCTCCATCACCACGGCATAGTCCAGCGTTTCAGTGCGATGCATGAGCGGATGGCGCCCGCCCTTGCCAAAGGTGGAGGACGTCGGATGCCCCGAATCCCGGTACCAGCCGGCAGCGACCTTGGGATCGAGATTGCGCACCGACTCGGGTTCCGGTTCCAGTTCCGAGACGCGGATCTTCACACCGAAGGGCGTGAGGAAGCGGCTGACCTCGGCGACCGGGTCGGACTCTTCGAAATCCACCTCGACCGGCATGCCGCGGGTTTCCCAGATGTCGCTGGAACGGTGCCCGGGGCGCAAGGGGTTGGTGAATACGCGCGGCACCAGCCCGTCCGATACAACGATGGCCTTGCCACTGCTGTCGTGGCCGGTGACCACGCGGCGAACGAATCCTGTCATGGGCTTGTCCTTGGCGATTGAAGTTTGAAGTAGATGATGGGGGTGATGGCAGCGGGCGTGATGGCGGGCCTCACTCAACGCGGATGTTGGCCTTTCGGATGATGCGGCTCAACATCCGGCGTTGGTGATTGCTCAAACCGCCTTGGCGTAAGCCCCGGCCGACTGGCCGGAGATGCGACCGAACACGGCGCCCGACATCAGTCCCGAGCTGCCCGGGTAGTTGAAGTAGAACAATCCGCCGACCATTTCACCCGAGGCATACAGCCCGGGAATGGGCTGGTCCTCGATGTCGAGCACATGGCAGCCGGTGTCTATCTTCACGCCGCCGAAGGTGAAGGTGATGCCGCAGCCCACCGAGTAAGCCTCGAAGGGCCCCTTCTCGATGGTGTTGGCCCAGTTGGTCTTGTCCACGGGCAGGCCCTTGGTGCGGCGACCGTCCTTGACCTCGGGGTTGAAGCCCACGTCGCGGGTCACTGCGGCGTTGTAGTCCTCGATGGTCTGAAGGAAGCCGGCCGGGTTCACGTCCTGCATCTTCTCGACCAGTTGTTCCAGCGTGTCGGCGCGCACCTTGGTCGCCCCGCGCAGCTTGTACTCGTCGCGCAGCAGATGCAGCACCTGCGAATCGAACACCTGCCAGGCAAAACTGCCCGGCTGCGCCAGCACCACGCGGCCGTACTTGGCGTAGGTGTAGTTGCGGAAATCCGCGCCCTCGTCGACGAAGCGCTTGCCATCGGCGTTGACCATGATGCCCCAGGGATAGCTGTGGCGATACGGCTCGGCGGTCTTGTCCAGATCGCCGAACTGCGGCGCATTGCGCTCCCAGGCCACGGCATGGCAGCCGGACCACTGGCCGGCCGGCTGCGCGCCAATCTCCAGCGCCATGCGCAGGCCGTCGCCGGTGTTGTAGCGGGTGCCGCGCACCGTGGCCATGTCCCAGCCCGGCCCCAGGTAACGCGAACGCATCTCGCGGTTGGCCTCGAAGCCGCCGCAGGCCAGCACCACGGCTTTCGAGCGGATCTCGACTTCCGCCTGGCCCTTGGGCTTGACGCGTACCCCGGCCACGCCGTTGGTCGCGCGCAGCAGGTTGGTCACCTGATGGTTGAAGCGGATCTCCACGCCGGCCTTGCGGGCCGCCTTCATCTCCGCATCCACCAGGCCGCGTCCGCCGCCGGAGGCATACACCACCGTGCCGCCGAAGAACACGCGCCGGTCGCCCTTTTTCACCGAATAGCTGCCGTAGAAGGGCAGGAACTTGACGCCCTTCGAGTGGATCCATTGCACCGTCGAGGTGCTGCCTTTCACCAGGGTCTCGGCCAGGTCGGGATCGCAGTAGTACTGGGTCAGGCGCCCGAGGTCATCCAGATAATGCGCCTCGGAGTAGACGCCGAAGTCGGTGAGTTGCTTCTCCTGCTCGGAGAGGTCCGGCACGACCGAGAGCACGGTCTCCAGGCCGTTGTGCACCATGCGCATGCCGCCACCGGTGAAGGCGCTGTTGCCCCCAGGCAGGTCTTCCGGTGCCCGCTCCAGCACCAGCACGCGCGCGCCCTGGTCACTCGCCGCCAGTGCCGCACACAAGGCGGCATTGCCACCGCCCACCACGATCACGTCATACGTCCCGTCACTCATTGCATCCCCTTCAAAGCTTTTGATGTTGTTTGCCGGCCCCCGCAGCACCTGGCGGAGTTCGCCGTTCAGGCTATCCATCCGGGCCGAGTTGTCATGCCTGTGGCTGGATGGCACCTGCGGGCACCTGGCTTCCTGCGTTCTTTTATATACACCCTGAGCCGCCGGTGAGGCCGCCCCGCCATGAATAGTTTCACAATGCGTAACTCGAAGCCAGTACTGGGTATGGCAGGCACCGGGCAGACGGCGCTTAACCCCCTTGTCAAAGGGGGCCGACTCGTGAGCGCAGCGAACGAGCGGGGGGA
>CANJJT010000156.1:0-5351 GCA_947474715.1 Betaproteobacteria bacterium | reverse complement strand
GGCGTGGTCGTCGCAGCGCACATCGGCATGCCGCTGCTCGGCCTGAAGGGCCTCATCACCGCCGGCGCTGCGCTGGATGTGCTGCTCGGACTGGCGCTGCTGTGGCTGCTGGTCAACCGCGTGCAGCTTTCGGCCATCGCCACAGCCGTGTCGGTGGCGGCGTTTGCGCTGGTGCTGGGCCTGGTGCAACTCGACCCGTATCGCATGGCCTCGGGCGTGTTCCGCCGCGGCGAAATCTACTCCGAGAAGGACGTGAAGCTGGTCTATTACAAGGATGGCAAGACCACTTCGGTGAGCCTGCTCGATTTCGGCCCCAGCCGCAGCCTGCGCACCAATGGCAAATCCGACGGTGCCATCGACATGGGCGGCACCGAGATCATCTCCGACGAACTCACCATGACGCTCACCGGCGCCCTGCCCCTGGCCTTCCGGCCGGAGGCCAAAGTGGGCGCGGTGATCGGTGTGGGCACCGGCCTCACCACGCATACGCTGCTGGCCAATGCCGGCCTCACGCGCGTGGACACCATCGAGATCGAGCCGGCCATGGCCGAAGCCTCGCGCCTGTTCGCCCCGGTCAACGCCAGCACCTTTGCCGACCCGCGCAGCAACATCGTCTTCGATGATGCCAAGACCTATTTCTCCACCCACAACCGGCGCTATGACTTCATCGTCTCCGAGCCATCCAACCCCTGGGTGAGCGGCGTCTCGAGCCTGTTCACCGTGGAGTTCTACGCGCTGGTGAAACGCTACCTCGTACCCGGCGGCATCCTGGTGCAGTGGCTGCAGCTCTACGAGACCGACATCTCGCTGGTGGCCTCGGTGCTGAAGGCGCTGGGCAGCCAGTTCCCCGACTACGCCATCTACGCCACCACCGACGGTGACATGCTGATCGTCGCCGGCGACGAAAAGGCGCTGGCCAGGCCGCTGGCGGACATCACGCAAATGCCCGGGGTGGCAGCCGAACTCGCCCGCGTGCACGTGCACAGCATCGGCGACCTGGAAATGCGCCGCATCGGTGGCAAGCGCGTGCTGGCACCCTTCTTCGAAAGCTATGGCGTGCCGGCCAATTCCGACTACCACCCCTACCTCGACCTGCAAGCCGCGCGCTTTCGCTACCTGGGTGAATCGGCAAGCAACTTCACCGCCATCGGCAATGCCGGCGTACCGGTCATGCAGATGCTGGAAGGCCGCGATGGCCGCTACCAGGCCGAGCCCACCCTGCAGGGCGAGGATCATTTCGAGCGCGTATTCGACTCACGCCGTGCCCGCTACGCGCTGGAGTTCCTGCTGCGTGGTTCGGCCGAACAGCCGCCCAGCCTGTCGCGCAACCTGCAAAAGGATCTCGAAGTCATCCGCATGCGGCTCATCGAATGCCGCGATACGCAGCGCTACGACATCTGGCTGCATTCGCTGTACAACGTGGCGCGCCAGGTCAACCCGCTGCTGCCCGCAACGCAGGTGCGCACACTGTGGCAACGACTGGAGAAATCAGCCTGCTTCGGCGCGCTGGATGCCTCGCAGCGGCGCTGGCTGGAATTGTTCAAGGCGGTGGGCAACCGCGATGGCGCGCGCATGGCGCAGATGGGCGAGATGCTGCTGGCAGAAAAGAGCGACCTGCCCACCGGGCACCGCCAGTACCTGCTCTCGGCCACCCTGGCAGGCCACCTGTCGCTGGGCCGCAGGCTGGAGGCGGCCATTGCACTGAAGCGCCACAGCCTGGACTACAAGGGGGACGACATGAGCCTGCGCCTGCTCAAGGCGCATGTGGAAGCCGGATCGGCCAGACCGGGCGCGTCGGCAGCGGCAGCAAATGGGGCTGTGCCAAACGCACACTGAAGGGCTGCGCGAAAACGGCACAGATCATACAATCACCTTCTCCACCCCTGCGAACAGGCACCCCATGCCCGATGCGGCTCCCCGGCTGATCTACGTGCTCGACGACAACCAGGTGATGTGTTCGCTCATCTGCATGCATCTGCAGAACGCCGGCTACCAGGTGCAGGGATACGCCGATGCAGTGGAAGGCGGCAAGGCATTGATGGCAGCCCCGCCCGACCTGCTGGTGCTGGACATCGCCATGCCCTACCTCGACGGTCTGGAACTGCTCAGGGCCATGCGCACTGATGACAAGACCCGCGCCATTCCCACCATCATCGTCACCGCGCACACCGACTCCGATGCGGAACTGGCGGCCAAGGCTGCCGGCGCGCTGCGCTACCTCACCAAGCCGCTGCAGCGCCAGCAACTGCTCGATGCGGTGCGTGAAGTCCTTGCAGGCGACGTAGCCGCCACTCACTGAGCCGCCGCCAGGCGACGGCATTGCCACTCAGCTGACGATCACGCCACGCCTGCTCCGGTGTCGAGGCGAAACAGGCGATGCCTATGACCTGCATTGCAGGTCGCCCATCCTGCCCAGTCTTTTTCTCAGGAGCGTCCAGCGGGTGCGGCAGCCGGTGTCGGGGGTGTCACAGGGACCTGAAAAGGGCTTGCCGGTGCTGCAGGCGCGCTGACCGGATCCCCGCCGGCAGCCGGCGCGGCAGGCACTGCGGGCGGCTTGCCCGGCCGCAGGTTGACTGGCACGCGCCCATCCCGTCCTTCCAGACCTGACTTGTCGATGGCCCGCACCTGTAGCGTGTAATTGCCCGGCTCCAGGTTGGCAAACACGATGTCGGCCGTATTGAACACCTGCTCGTAGCGGACCTGCTGCATGTCGGCGTCCGTCGCCAGCGTGGCACGGTAAGTCACCGCGCCGGTGACGCGCGCCAGGCGCAGGCGGAAGGTCGGCGCCACCTGCACGATGAAGGGCCGCGGCAGCGCCGGGGCAGCCAGCAGCGCCACCGGCGGCGCAGGCTTGCGGGTTTCATCGACGAAGGAACCAAAGCCATCCGGAACCGCCACGGTGTCCGCTGCGGTGGGTGCCGCACCACCGGCCGGCAAGCCGGTGAAGGCGATGGTCCCTTCGGACACCTCGGTGCGCGTGCCCTTCTCCTGGGCGCTCACGCGGAACTCCGTGCCCCGCACCGCAGCCGTGGCAAACCCGGTGCGAATCTGGAAGCGCGACACTTTCGGCACCGCAGGCTTGAAGCGGACTTCGGCGGTGCCGGAGCTCATGTCCACCTGGGTGTCGGTCACATTGGTGCCGGCAAGGCGACGGATGCGCTCAAGCTTCATGTCAGTGCGCGGCTTGACCTGCATGGTCGAGCCATCCACCAGTTGCACAGTGACAAACCCGCTGTCGGCGGTGCGGAGGGCTGCCCCCTCGCGCAGGCGATCACCCACGGCCACTGGCGAGCCATCCGCCTTGCTCGCCTCGCCCACCACCGCGCGCACCTCCATCTCCGCCGCATCCAGCCGCAACAGAGGCCGTGGAATCAGCATGGTGCTGCCCGGCGCCAGCCGGTTCGGATCGGGAATGCTGTTGCGCCGCTGCAAATCAGGCCAGCGGTTGGGGTCGACCAGCAGGCGCTTGCCGATACCGATCAGGGTGTCGCCCTGCCGGACTGTCAATTCAAAGTCCGCCTCGGCCGGATCGGCATCGGCAGACCATGCCGGCATGGCCCCCAGTAGAAACGACAACAGGACCACGCGCAGTGCTGCCGGCAATGCGGCAACGAAGGACTTGCTCGACATCCACTTCTCCCGAATCAGTCAGTGTGGAAACCGGTCCACCGGCCTCCTCGCGGAGGAGGACTCTAACATTCCACGCGCGGCCGCCACAATGTCTGCAGCACATGACAGGTGCATGGCAGACAGGGCTTCGTCGCTTCGTCAATGTGTCAGTGCGCTTCCGAAGGCAACAAGGGCAGCACAAAGCCGAACTCGGAGCCCTCGCCGAGTTTGCTGGTCACCCGCATCTCGCCATGGTGGCGATCAATCACGGTCTTGACGAAGGCCAGGCCCAGGCCCACGCCTTTCTCCTGCGGCTGGCCCGGCTGGGAAAAGCGGGCGAAGCGCTCAAACAGCCGTTGCTGGTCGGCTTCACTGATGCCATAACCCTGATCGCGCACGCCACAGTGTGCCTCGCGCCCCTGCAGCCTTGCCGATACCGTCACCGTGGTGTCCGGGGGGCTGTACTTCACCGCATTGTTGATGAGGTTCACCAGCGATCGCACCAGCAGCGCCCGGTCGGCCCGCACCACCACCGCCTCGACGGCCGACGCCTCCACGCGCATGCCCTTGGCCTCGGCCTGCGACTGCACAGCCGCAGCAGCCTCGCGTGCCACATCGGCAAGGTCACAGGCGTCCAGCTTGAGCGCCTGGGTTTCCGCGCGCGAGACCTGGATGAACTGGTCGGCCAGCTCGATGGTGCTGCGCGCCTGCTGCTCGATCTGCTGCAGGATGCGTTCTGCCGGAAAGCGCTCCGGATTGAGCTGGTGCAATTCCAGGGCGGCCAGGATGGAGGCCTGTGGCGAACGGATGTCGTGACTCAGAAAGGCCAGGGTCTCGTCGCGCCGGCGCTGCGCGTCCCGGATCGGGGAGATGTCCACCAGGGTGACCAGCAGGCCGCTGCGCTCCCCCTGCATGTCCAGGCAGGGCACGCAATCCAGCAGCAGGCTGCGCCGCAGGTGGTCCTCCAGTTCCATCTCGGCATGGCCGCGCGCCTGCAACTGGCGCTGCACCTCGGCCCACAGGTCCTCGCGTGCTGGCGCCAGTGCCGACATCAGGCCTTCCACTGACTGTCCCCGCAGTGCTGCTGCGCTCCCCACATCGAGCAATTGCGCCGCCAGCCGGTTGGCGATCAGCACGTGCTCATCCTGCCCGGCCACCAGGGTGGCCACCGGCAGGCTGTCCAGGCTGTCGGAGATGAAACGACGAGCTTCCCGCAGCCGGTCGGCTGCGACGCGCAGCGCGCCGATCTTGCGCCCCAGCACATCGGAGAAGCGCGAGCCGAGCTCGGCCGGACGCCCGGGCACGATGGCCGGCTCCAGTTCCAGTTGCTCGAACTGCTGGCTGAGGAAGTGCACCACCGCTTCCAGCCGGCGCCAGCTCCATACCGGAAAAGCCACCAGCAGGATGAGCACGGCCGCCCCGGGCGGAAATCACACCTGGCTGAAGGCCAGGATGACGCCCGAGATGACCAGCATGTCGGCAATCAGCAGCGACACCAGCAACAACACCATGCGCGGGGACAGCAGCACGAAGCCGGCCAGCGCCAGCACCACCGGCACCAGCGTGTACAGCGCAGAGGCCGAGGTCGAGGCAAAGCGCGTGGCGCGTCCCTGCAGCAGCGCATTGAGCGTCTGGGCGTGGATCTCGACCCCGGGCATGAGTTCGGACTGCCCCGTCACCGGCGTCGGGTAGGCATCACCCAATCCAGTCGCGGTGGCGCCGAAGAAGACGTACTTCCCAGC
>CANJJT010000155.1:0-5566 GCA_947474715.1 Betaproteobacteria bacterium | reverse complement strand
CTCGACCATGGCAGCCAAGGGCAGTCACGAAAACCCGTTGACGCTGGACGAGGTCGAGGTCAAGGCTCGTGGGCTGATGGAGCCGGTTCTCGGCAAGCGTCGCAGCGCTCTGTTGATCGAGGCGCTGGCTGATATTGAACGCTTGCCCAGCGTGCGTTCGCTGCGTGAGCTTTACTGCGCCTGACCTCAGTGCCTGACCACGGCGCCTGACCTCGGCGCCTTGGCCATGAGCGAACGGATCAGTCCTGCAGCAGGGCGGGACCGTTGCAATCGTCAGTTCTGCTCGATCTTCGCGTCACGAATGACCTTGGTCCATTTGGTGATTTCTTTGCGCAGATAGCGATCGAATTCCGCGGCTGAGCCGCCCTCCGGCTCAGCGCCCTGTTTTCCCAGGTCGGCAATCACCTCGGGAACTTTCAGTGCAACGTTGATGGCGGCATTGAGTTTGGCGATAACGTCGGCTGGCGTGCCTGCCGGTGCCACCATGCCGCTCCAGCCTGTCGCCTCGTAACCGGCCACACCTGTTTCGGCGATCGTGGGGATGTCCGGCATAAAGGGGGACCGGCGCACCGAGGTGACACCGAGCGCACGGATGCGGTTGCTGCGTATCTGTGCCAAAGCCGCCGGCAGGGACGAAAATGCCATCTCAAGCTGGCCACCCATGATGTCGGTTACCGCAAAGCTGACTCCCTTGTAAGGCACATGCACGATGTCGACGGCCGCCATGCTTTTGAAGAGCTCCCCAACCAGATGGGTGGCACTGCCCGTGCCACCCGAACCAAAGTTGAGTTTGCCCGGCCGGGCCTTGGCGAGCGCGATCAGCTCGGTGACTGACTTGGCGGGCAGGCTGTTGCCGACTACCAGCACCTGCGGCACGGATGCCATCATGGTCACCGCTGCGAAGGAATTGGCCGGATCAAAGCGTAGTTTGGTCGTCAGGCCGGCGTTGGTGGCATGGCTGGTGGCAATCATCAGCAAGGTGTAGCCGTCCGGTTTCGCATTGGCCGTCATTTCAGCAGCCACATTGCCGCCGGCACCCGGTCGGTTGTCCACCACGACCGGCTGTCCCCAGGCTGCCGCCAGATGCGGTGTGACGATGCGGCCGATGACATCAGCCGCGCCGCCCAACGGAAATCCAACCAGCACATGAATCGGCCTGGCCGGATAAGTTTGCCCGACCGCAAGGGCTGTCCACGACAGCATGAGTGCGCATCCGGCAGCACGCAGCGCGCAGATTCGAAGTGGTCGGTCCATGTCAGGCTTTCCGCAGTACTTTGATAAGCGCGAGAGCTTACTCCAACATTGATTCGGCAGATCAAGCTTTCATGATGAAAGCACCGTGAAGCGACTTGCTTGCTCTGGCGGGACCGCATGCTTGGAGACCGCGCGCCTGCGCCCGAGAACCTGCATCAGCAATTCCCCCCGGCAGTTGGGGTGGTGTCCGATCCGGCGGACACGCTTTTGTTGCTGAGCGCGGGCGAGTAGCGATTCAAGCTACACCACCGCCGTGCGCCGTACGGGAACAGATATCTCCGATGACGGCGCAGCCAATGGGGCGCCTAAATCACTTCGTTTATATTATTATCATATTCATAGAGTGATATTACCCGGCCTCAATGGCCTATTTGAATGGGCGCACTGCCAATTGCGTGTGCCATCATTGAACCCGGGTTAGTCATCCCATCGTGTGGACTCCACTCCAACCCTCCACCACGCCCGGACCAGCTTTGCAGCCGGCACGACGCGACCAGATCCTGGTCCCAAGGTAATCATTTCGTCGCCAGAGCCGTGACGCACTGCTCAGCCCGGCCGCGATTCCTCGTACCTGGGAAGCGCATCGTCGCACGACCAGGGCGCGCGCGAACCCCAGTAGATTCGCGCCTGCGGCTTGACGTCGGGGACATCGTCCAGTGATCCGGCAGGAATGTTGACCGTCTTGGCGTCGCGGCTCACGCTGGGGAGCCTGCCTCCGCATTGACCGCAGAAGATGCTGGTGAAGCGCGCCGCCGTCGGCAATTCGTAGCGACGCACCTCGCTCTCGCCTTTGGTCCAGCGGAAATTCCCGGCCAGCGTGAATAGATCCGTTGCGTGGCCGCAGCGTTTAGAGGCAGGGACAAGAGAGGAAAAGGGGCCTGGCTCGGAATCTCGTATGAACGACCCGAAATCGTGCCGTCGGCCCGAATGGTCATGTGCACCTCCGTTCGGCTGAGATGGCCATCGGCCTTCATGCGGGGCGTTCGGCCCAGTCGGTCCAGGGCCGTGAGGATCACGGGCTTGTCCCTGTCTGACAGGGGTAACCTGCCCAATGGGGCAAACGGGTCTGCCGAATCGAGGTACAGATACAGCGATGGTACATAGATGATCACGTGATTGATCGGGTAGTGGGTGCCGATCGGGGCCACCGAGCCATAGCGGATGTTCCGTCGCGGATCGGGGAACAGGTGGTTTGAAATTCCTATATGCCCATTAGGTATCGTGCTACGCTGAGTCTGGAAAAGGAGGGTAGGTTATGTCCGGACGGAGTGATGTTCATGTGGACGGCCCCCTGTTCGAGTGCCTGTGGCCACTCGGACCGGTCGCTTCGGAACGGATCGAGCCTGCGCCTCGCCTTGCCGACCTGTCGGGCAAGACGATTGCCGGAATGTGGGATTTCCTGTTCCACGGCGATGTGATGCTGGACCAGATCCGGGAGGAACTGGCGCGGCGCTTCCCAGGCGTCCGTTTTCTCGGGTACGACCAATTCGGTGACATCCACGGCACCCGCCGCAATGACATCCTGGCCGGCATGCCGGCCCTGCTCAAGGCGCTGGAGGTCGATGCCGTCATCACCTGCGTGGGCGCCTGAGGTTCCTGCACGCCCGCCGTGTTGCGGGCCAGTGCGGTGGCGGAGAAGGCCGGCGTGCCCAGCGTGTCCATTGTCTCCACACCCTTCATGAAGCAGGCGGCGGTGATTGCCCGCGGCCTGGGTCTGCCGGACCTGAGCATCGCCGAGTATCCGGGTGTGCCCATGACCGACAGCGCGCAGACGGTGCGCGAGAAGACAGCAGCGCAACTGGTTGAACAGATCGTGAAGGGCCTGGCGAGCCTTGTGCCGATGGCCGCCGGCAAGGAGCCGCCTGCCGGTACCGGTGCGCGCAGCGTGGTGTTCCGCGGCACGCTTGCCGAGGTGCAGGAGCACTTCCTGGCGCAGCAGTGGAGTGATGGCTTGCCGGTGATGCCACCCACGCCGGCCGCGGTGGCGGCCTTCCTGCGCCACACCGATCGTGACCCGGGCGAGGTCCTGGGTGTGTTGCCCCCGGAGAATCGCCAGGCCACCGTCTGGAATATCGCGGTCAATGGCGTCATGGCCGGTTGCCGCCCGGAGTACATGCCCATCCTGCTCGCCATCGTCGAGGCCGTACTCGATCCGGATTTTCACATCGAGGATGCCGGATCAACCCCGGGCTGGGAACCGCTCATCATCCTGAGCGGGCCGCTGATCCGCACGCTGGATTTCAACGACGGCGCCGGTGTCATGCGCATGGGGCGCCAGGCCAACACCAGCATCGGCCGCTTCCTGCGCCTCTACATCCGCAACGTGGCCGGCTCGCGCATCCTGCCTTCTGGCTCGGACAAGGGGAGCATCGCGGGAAGTTTCCATGTGGTGCTGGCCGAGAACGAGGCGGCAGTGGCGGAACTGGGCTGGCAGCCTTTTTCCGTGGACCAGGGCTTTGTCGCGGGCGATAGCGTGGTTACCGTGCAAAGCGTGGTCAGCGTGAGCCCGCCCATCTACACCGGGGGTGACACCGCCGAAAGCCACATGCAGGTCATCACCGAAGCACTGGCCGACGAGACGCGCCTGCGTTGCTTCGGCGCGCATCTCACCGGCTGCTACTTTCCGCTGCTGGTGCTGGGGCCGGCCATTGCCGAGGCGATTGCGCGCAGTGGCTGGAGCAAGGATGACATCCGTTGCTACGTGGCCGATCGGTTGAAGATCCGCGTGGGCTTGGCCGAGCGCTATGCCTGGCATGCCGGACTGACTTCGTTCTCCATTGCCGGGCAAGTGAGGCTGGGCATCATCGGGCCACAGTTTGGTGGTGCGGACGATCCGGAGCGCGAGATTCCGGTGATGATCCGGCCCGAACGACTGGGCATCGTGCTCTCGGGTGATCCGGGGCGCAACCAGTCGCGCGCCTACATCAACAACCATGTGCAGGGGCAGCGGGTGAGCCGCCGGGTGAGGTCGCCGGATGTGGTTGCCCGGGGGGCATGAAAAGAACACGCAGTGAGTTCCGATAACAACAAGGGAGGAAAAACAGTGAGCAAACTCATCAAGGCAGCAGGCATCGGTCTGGTGCTGGCCGGGATCGTGACTTCACCGGCCATGGCCCAGGACCGTTATCCATCGAACACGGTGAGGGTCGTCGTCGGGTATCCCCCCGGTGCCATTGCCGACCTGAGCGCGCGCATGCTGGCGCAGAGGCTCGCAACGCAGATGAGTGCCAGCTTCATCGTGGACAACAAGCCGGGTGCGGGCACGCAGATTGCCAATGACTTCGTCGCCAAGTCCCGGCCCGATGGCTACACGATGCTGTACAACGATGCCAGCATCACTATGGGCAGGGCGCTGGGCGTGGAGATGAACTACGACCTCTTCCGCGACCTGGCACCTGTTTCGCGCACCCTCTTCACGCCGCTGCTGCTGTTTGTCGAACTCAACCTTCCGGTGAGTACGCTGGCCGATTTCATCGCCCATGTGCGCGCCAATCCGGACAAGCTGTCCTATGGCTCCTCGGGCATCGGTGCACCCAACCACCTGGGACCGCTGCTTTTCCTGCAGACCCACAATATCAAGTCGGTGCACGTGCCCTACAGCAAGGGCGGCACCGCGGCCTACATGATCGACATCGTGGCCGGGCGCCTGCCCTGGGCGGTGGCCGGCGTGACGGCCGTGATGCCGCTGGCCAAGGACCGCAAGATCAAGGTGCTGGCGATCGGCAGCCAGCAGCGCTCGCCACTGCTCCCCGATGTGCCCACCTTCACCGAGACCATGCCCGGCTTCCAGATGGGTTCATGGTATGGCGCGATGGTCGCTGCGAAGACGCCGACTGCCATCATCCAGCGATTGAACGGCGAAATCGTGAAAGCCATGCAGGACGCCGAACTGCGCGCCAAGCTGGCGCAGGAGGGCGCTGAACCGGTGACCTCGACGCCGGAGGGGTATGGCGCTTATCTCAAAACGGAACTGGACCGGTGGACGACGGTGGTGAAGACGGCGGGGGTGAAGCTGGAATGAGGGGTGGGGCTGTGGCAGTTCCCGGGTTACCCGGGCTTCGCATGGTCATGCCTGGCTGCTACCGCGGATCCGCTGCGTGGCATGCAGATGTCGAGGGTGGCCTTTTTGTTGGTGCGATCCCGGTAGCCTGTTCCTTTGGCATGTGAGCGTAGTAATCGGCCCAATGCCGCAAATCGCGCCGAAGAAACACGGTGCACGTGGATGTGGCAAGGTGGAATGCGGCGCTGCTGAAGACCGGTAAGACAATGGTGCGTCCTGCCCGCGTGTGAGCGTGGTCCTGGGTAGCGTCAT
>CANJJT010000154.1:0-5618 GCA_947474715.1 Betaproteobacteria bacterium | reverse complement strand
GATGCCATTCTCTTGCACCACTTTCTTCCAGCGCTCGGTCTCGGTGATGATGAGCTGGCGGAACTGGGCGGGCGTGCTGCCGACGGGGGCGCCCCCTTCGGCTTCGAAGATGGCCGCGACGTCCGGTGATTTCGCCACCCGTGAGAAACCATCGGCCAGCCGGTTGATGATGGCCGTCGGTGTGCCGGCAGGCGCCGCATAGCCCTGCCAGGTGATGTAGGTATAGCCGGGCAGGCCCTGCTCGGCCGTGGTCCTGGCCTGGGGCAGCAGGCCGGAGCGCTCCTCATCGGTCACCCCCAGCACCTTGAGCTTGCCGGCCTTCACCAGCGGCAGCGCAAACTGCAGGCCGGTCAGTGTGGCATCGATGCGGCCCGCCGCCATGTCCGGAATGAGGTTGGCCACCTGCTTGTAGTGCACGAAGGTCACCTTGCTGCCGGCCATGCTGTGCATCCATTCGGCCGCCAGATGGCCGACGCCACCGGCACCCGCCGTGGCGAAGTTCACCTTGCCGGGGTTGGCCTTCACATGGGCCAGGTATTCTTTGAAATCATTGACGGGAAACGTGGTCGAGGCGACCAGCAGGTTGATGCGCCGGTTGAGCTGGGAGATCGGCGCGAAATCCTTGATGGTGTCGAAGGGCATGTCCTTGTAGAAGGCCGGCAGCACCGTGAAGCTCGCGGTCACCACGAACAGGGTGTAGCCATCGGCAGGCGCCTTGGCGGCCAGCGCCGTGCCCAGCATGGTGCCCGCGCCCGGCTTGTAGTCGACCACGAAGGACTGTCCCATCAGTTCGCTCATCTTCAGGGTGATGACGCGCGAGTCCTTGTCATTGGGGCCGCCGGGGCCGTAGGGCGCAATGACGGTCACGGGACGGGCAGGGTAGGTCTGGGCCTGCGAGAGCAGCGGTAGCAGGGCGGCGGGCAGCGCGGCGGCAAGCGCGGCCGTCAGGGCAAGGCGCGGCATCGTCATGATCATCATCCTTTCTGTTGCGGGAGCGGCTTGAGTGGATCGGGCACACCCGCCGGGAGCGGCTGGCGATTCAGGTTCAGGGCCATGGACACCAGGGTGTAATAACCCGACAGTCCGGTCAGGTCGACCACACCGACCTCGCCCAGGCTCTGCAGGGCCGCCTGGTAGGTTTCATCACAGACGAACTTGTCGCGATGCAGTTCCTGGCAGAACTGATAGGCCGCGGCTTCATCGGCCGCCATGGCTGTCGGACGCAATCCCAGCGCCAGTTCGTCGATGATCGATTGCGCCAGGCCCGCCTTGGCCGCGTGCTGCGAGTGGACGTACCACTCGAATTGCGATGTCCAGTGTCGCGCGGCGATCAGGATGGCGAATTCGGAAATCCGCGGTGTGAGCGAACTGTTGTAACGCAGGTATTCGCCCATGCGGGACGCCTGCCGGGCCAGTTCGGGCGCACGGATGAGCACATGCAGCGGCCCGCGAAAGCCACCGCGTGGCCCGTCGCACACCTCTCGGTACACGGCGAGTTGTTGCTCGGAATACTGCTGCACGTCCATTTCTGGAAATCTCACGGCCTCTCCTTTGGTCGGGTAATCGTTATTTGAACCGCTGAGGCTATTTGAACAGCCTGACCCTGCGGCCATTGAACCATGCCCTACAATGATTCGCAAAACCGCCCAGCGAAGTGGTCGAGGCGGGCCCTGCCAACCGAAGCAGTCCTGACAAAGCATCAATCCAAGGAGGAGACATGCGTATCTGGTTCCAGTTGCTGGCCAGCGAAACCGGCATGAGCAACAGCATCGCCGCGACCAAGGCCATTGCCGACAAGGCCGCTTCCCCGGGCACCATCGTTGAGGTGCACGGCACCACCAACGGCGCGCTGGGGGACAACTACCGCCTGTTCTGGCACTACGACACGCGCGAGGTGATTGACAACGGGCTCAAGGTGCGGCAAAGCGGACAGTACGACGCCTTTGTCATCGCCAATTCGCTCGATCCCGGGCTGGTGGAGTTGCGCGAGATGCTCGACATCCCGGTGCTCTCCTTCATGGAGGTGTGCTGCCACACCGCCTGCATGATGGGCGAGAAATTCGGCATCCTCGTCTCCAACGAGAAATTCATTCCCCGTTACCGCGAGATCGCCATCGGCTACGGCCTGCGCGATCGCCTGGCCGCGGTCGAGGCCACGAAATTCGACAACATCCGCGACCTCAACACCGTGTTCGGCGCCGGGGATGCAGCCGACCGCCTCAAGGCCGAACTGGGCGAGGCCGCCCGGCGGGCCATCGACAAAGGCGCCGAAGTGCTGATCGCCTCCGGGCCCAAGGCAGCCTTTCTCGCCTCACAGGGCATCTACGAACTCGATGGCGTGCCCCTGCTGGATTGCTACAGCCTGCTGGTGAAGTTCACCGAGGCCATGGTGGGCATGCACAAGCTGACCGGCATCAGCGTCAGCCGCAAGGGCTTGTATCAGTCACCGCCGAAGGAGCTGGTGATGAAAGCGGCGGCGATACATGGCATCGAGTCTTTGAAGGATGGGTGAGGGTTTAAAGGTGAAAGCGTAGTTTCAAACCGCTAACTCTGGAGTGTGACTCTGCCCCCGTTTTTCAGTGTCCATTTTTAGTTTCTCAAGCGCGGAAAGGCCAACGGAACGTTTCAGCGCGTCAAGCGCATCGGCGGCGGTGATGGGCTTGCTGATGCCGTCGCTTTAGAGAAGACATGGTGGTTTGATTTTCCGATACACCGCCGGTCCCGTGCTAGCATTTCGGCGCCGGGACGTCCCGGCGTCCGGGGGGGCTGGCAACATCATGAAGGACATCCGCGATCTTGAGTCGCTGCTTTCGGCGCGCGTACCGGTGGTGGCGGTGGAGTCCCACGAGGAATCGCGGGTGCTCGGCATGCTGGAGTCCTTCGCCAACCTGAACGACCGGGCTCTCTACACCTGGAGCCTGACCGACGGGCTGCGGCTGCGCAATTCGAATGCTGCGATCTACAACACCAGCGACATCGTCGACGCCCTGCGCCACATCGAGGGCTCGCCGCGCAACGCCATTTACGTGCTGGTCGATGCCCATCCCTTCCTCGAGAACCCGGTGGTGGTGCGCACCATCAAGAACATTGCCCAGAAGGCCGAAGTGGTGCCGCGCATGCTGGTGTTCCTGTCCCACCAGATCACGCTGCCGCCGGAACTGGCGCGCCTGTCGGCCAATTTCACGCCGTCCCTGCCCGACAGCGCCGCGATCCAGAAGATCCTCAACGAGGAAGCCTCGCGCTACCGCGCGGCGACCGGCGACAAGGTGAGTGCCACGCGCGAAGCGCTGCAGATGCTGGCGCAGCACCTCTCCGGCTTGTCCGAGGAGGATGCGCGGCGACTGGCGCGCATGGCCATCCGCGACGACGGCGCCATCACCCTGGACGACGTTGCCCGGGTGCTGAAGACCAAGAATGAATTCATGCAGGGCAGTGACATCCTGTCGCTGGAGCCCGGTATCCCGGATATCGGCCAGCTCGGGGGGCTGTCGCGGCTCAAGCGCTGGCTGGAAGTGCGGCGGGAGATCTTCCTGAAGGGCGACGGCGCCGGCGCGCTGCCGCCGCCCAAGGGCATGCTGCTGCTCGGGGTGCAGGGGGCCGGCAAGAGCCATGCGGCCAAGTGCGTCGCGGGTGCCTGGCACCTGCCGCTGTTTCGCATGGACTTCGGCACGCTGTACCAGAAGTACCACGGCGAGACCGAGCGCAACATGCGCGAAGCGCTGCGCGTCGCCGCCGCCATGGCGCCCTGCGTGCTGTGGATGGACGAGATCGAGAAGGGCATCGCCGGCGATGCCGGTGGCGACAGCGACGGCGGCGTCTCCAAGCGCGTGCTGGGCACGCTGCTCACCTGGATGGCCGAGCGCACGGCGCGCGTCTTCATCGTCGCCACCGCCAACGACATCTCGCACCTGCCGCCGGAGCTGCTGCGCAAGGGGCGTTTCGACGAGATCTTTTTTGTCGACCTGCCCAAGGACGCGGCGCGCGAGCAGATCTTCGGCATCCACCTGAAGCGCCGCAAGCTCGACGCGGGGAAGTTCGACCTGAAGGCGCTGACGGTGGCATCGGACGGCTTCTCCGGTGCCGAGATCGAACAGGCGATTGTCTCGGCCCTCTATGAAGCGCATGGCGAGAAGACCACGCCCGGCACCGATCATGTGCTGCGCGAAATCTCCCGCACCCGTCCGATCTCGGTGGTCATGGCCGAGAAGATCGCCGACCTGCGGGCCTGGGCTGCCGAGCGCGCCGTTTTGGCGGACTGACGACGCCCCGCCGGCGGTCCATAGAAAAAGGCGCCGAAGTCCTGTTTGCCACCGGCCCCAAGGCAAGCTTTCTGGCGTCACAGGGCATCTATGACCTCGAATGCGCAGTCACCTGAAACCAGGAATGGAGCAGCAGTTTCATAACCAATAGCGACTGACAAAGTCGCAACCAGAAGGGGAGGAAGCGATGTCCAAGCCGGTGTTGCGCAATACGTTCAGGGGTCTGGTGGCGGCAGCCTGTGCCGCGTCTGCATTGTCATGGGCCCAGGGCCAGGGGCCGGCGAAACGCCCGCTACTCCCGGATGGTTACCCGGCTAAACCCATCCGCGTCATCTGTTCATCGGCCGCCGGCGCCGGCCTGGATATCACCACCCGCGCCGTCATCGCCAAAATGGCCGAGCGCATCGGCCAGACCCTGATCGTGGACAACCAGGGTGGTGGCACCGGCGCCATCGGCATCAACCTCGCGGCCGCGGCCACGCCCGACGGCTACACCCTGCTCAGCACCGGCAACACCACCATCATCAATGCCGTGTTCAACCGCTTCGAGCGCGACATGCGGCAGACCCTCACGCCGGTGGCGCGCATGAACTCGGCGTATTACTTCCTCATCGCGCAGTCCACGCTGCCGGTGAAAACCATCCGCGAATTCGTGGCCTATGCCAAGGCCAATCCCGGCAAGCTGAACTTCGGCTCCAATGGTGTGGGCTCACCCATCCACCTGGGACTGGAACTGATCAACCTGGGCTACGGCATCAACATGATCCACGTGCCCTACAAGGGCGGCGCCCAGGCCAACATCGACTTTGTCGGCGGGCGCCTGGACGTGGCCCTCACCGCCGTGTCCGGCATGGGCCCGGTGCGCGCGGGGAAGGCGAGGATCCTCGCCACCTCCAGCCTGCAACGCCATCCCGAGCACCCTGACATACCCACCCTGGCCGAATCCGGCATCCCCGGCTACGACGTGAACAACACCTACATGCTGTATGCGCCGGTGCAGACCCCGGCCAACATCGTTGCAGCACTGAACAAGGAAGCCATCGACGCACTGCGCGCGCCGGACCTGAAGGCCAAGCTGTCGGCGGACGGTTCGGTGGTGGCGCCGCCTTATACCCCGGAGGAGTTGAAGAAGCTGTTTGTGGCGGAGTATGAGCGGTGGGATGGCGTGATTAAGAAGACGGGGATTCGGTTGGAGGAGTAGGGGGAGGAGCGGACTGAAAATCCGTGTGTCGGTGGTTCGATTCCGCCCTTGGCCACCATAGCCTTTTCAAGGACTTAGCGTAGCGATAGGTCAGCCTTCGGGCTGGCCTTTTGCGTTTCTGGGGATCGCTATACCGAAAGTCCGCGGGTCGGTATAGG
>CANJJT010000153.1:0-5652 GCA_947474715.1 Betaproteobacteria bacterium | reverse complement strand
GACGCTACCCAGGACCACGCTCACACGCGGGCAGGACGCACCATTGTCTTACCGGTCTTCAGCAGCGCCGCATTCCACCTTGCCACATCCACGTGCACCGTGTTTCTTCGGCGCGATTTGCGGCATTGGGCCGATTACTACGCTCACACACCTGTGTGGAACTGATGGCGGCGGGATACGACATCGTGGTGCTGGACAACCTCGCCAACAGCCGGGCGCCGGTGCTGGATCGCATCGCCCGGATTGCCGGGCGGCCGGCAGCCTTCATTGAGGGCGACATCCGCGATGCACGGCTGCTGGACAGCCTGTTCACACAGCATGCCTTCCAGGCCGTGATTCACTTTGCCGGCCTGAAGGCGGTGGGCGAGTCCGTGGCCAAGCCCGAGCTGTACTACGACAACAATGTGTCGGGCACCGTCACGCTGGTGCAGGCCATGATGCGCGCCGGCGTCAAACAACTGGTGTTCAGTTCTTCGGCCACCGTGTATGGCGAGTCGGGCCAGCCGCCCTTCACCGAGGACAGTGCACTGGGGCCGACCAATCCCTATGGTCGCAGCAAGCTGATGGTGGAGCAGATTCTGCAGGACGTCGCCCGCGCTGATGCCACCTGGCGCATCGCTTTGCTGCGCTACTTCAACCCGGTGGGTGCGCATGCCAGCGGCCTCATCGGGGAGGACCCCAACGGCATTCCCAACAATCTCATGCCCTATGTGTCCCAGGTCGCCGTGGGGCGGCTGCAGCAACTCTCGGTGTGGGGCAATGATTACCCGACCCCGGACGGCACGGGCGTGCGCGACTACATCCACGTGGTGGACCTGGCGCTGGGCCATCTGGCGGCACTCAAGGCGCTGCCCGGACTGGCCCCGGCGAATGTGTTCAACCTCGGCACCGGCCGCGGGCACAGCGTGCTGGAGGTGGTGCGGGCTTTCGAGCGGGCCTCAGGCCGCCCGGTGCCTTACCGGATTGCCGAACGCCGGCCGGGCGACGTGGCGTCCAGCTTTGCCGACGCCAGCCGCGCTGACCGGGTACTGCAGTGGCGGGGCAACCGCGGGCTGGAGGTGATGTGCGCCGATGCCTGGCGCTGGCAGCAATGGCATGCGGCGCATCTTGCCACGCCGGCATCTTGATAGCAATTGTTCCGTAGGGTTAATGCTGACGAGGCCAAGTGTTTTAAACTGATAACAATCAACCCCGCACGCGGGTGATCCGCACCACTTCCGGGATGAGCCGCAATGAGCGCAGCACCCGGGCCAGATGCTGGCGGTTGGCCACCTGCAGGGTGAACTGGTTGGTGGCATACATGCCGCGATCTTCCTCGACCGACACGTTGGCGATGTTGCAACCGGCTTCGGCGATGGCGGCTGCCACCTTGGCCAGCACGCCGCGCTGGTCCAGCACCACGATGCGCATGGAGATGTCGAACATGCGGTCGGTATCTGGATCCCATTCGACGTCCACCCACTTGTCGCGGTCACCGCGGGCACGACTGGAGCGGCAGTCATGGGTGTGGATGATCAGCCCCTGGCCCTTCTTGATGAAGCCGATGATGGGATCGCCCGGGATGGGGTTGCAGCATTTGGCGAACTGCACCGCCATGCCTTCTGAGCCGCGGATGACGATGGAGCCGGGCGGCTTGGCATCGCCGGTCTGCTTTTCGGCCGACGGGAGCAGCTTTCTCGCCACGATGGCGGCCAGCCGCTTGCCCAGACCGATGTCTGCCAGCACCTCGCCGCGGGAGTGCGCGCTGGTGTCACGCACCATCTTTTCCCACTGGTCCTTGGGCACGTCCGGCAATTGCCGGCCCAGCGCGCGCATGGCCTGGTTGAGCAGGCGTTCGCCCAGCTTGCTGGCCTCACCGGTCTGCATCACCGTGAGGAAATGGCGGATCTGCGAGCGTGCCTTGGCGGTCTTCACGTAGGTGAGCCAGGCGGGGTTGGGGTGGGCATGCGGGGCGGTGATGATTTCCACCCGGTCGCCATTCTTCAGTTCGGAGCGCAGCGGCGCCAGTTCGTTGTTGATGCGGGCGGCCATGCAGCGGTTGCCGATGTCGGTATGCACCGCATAGGCGAAGTCCACCACGGTGGCGCCCCGCGGCATGGCGAGGATCCGGCCCTTGGGTGTGAAGACGTAGACCTCGTCGGGGAAGAGGTCGACTTTGATATGCTCTAAGAATTCCGCGGCGTCGCCGGAATGGTTCTGCAGGTCGAGCAGCGATTGCAGCCAGCGGTGGGTGCGCTGCTGCACTTCGTTCAGCTCGGCGTCGCTGCTCTTGTACAGCCAGTGCGAGGCGACGCCGGTCTCGGCAATGCGGTTCATCTGCTGGGTGCGGATCTGGATCTCGATCGGCATGCCGTAGGGGCCGATCAGCGTGGTGTGCAGCGACTGGTAGCCGTTCACCTTGGGGATGGCGATGTAATCCTTGAACTTTCCCGGCACCGGTTTGAACAACTGGTGCAGCACGCCCATTGCGTAATAGCAGGCCGGCACGTCGGTCACCACTACCCGGAAGCCGTAGATGTCCAGCACCTGGGAAAAGGACAGGTGCTTTTCGACCATCTTTTTGTAGATCGAGTAGATATGCTTTTCCCGGCCCGAGACGGTGGCCTGGATGCTGGCGGCTTTCAGGCGCTCCTCGATGCTTTCGAGGATTTTCTTGATGCCCACACGCCGGTTGCCGCGGGCGGCCTTGACCGCCTTGGTCAGGGTCCGGTAGCGCAGGGAATACAGGTGGGCGAAGGACAGTTCCTGCAGTTCCCGGTAGAGGCTGTCCAGGCCGAGGCGGTTGGCGATCGGCGCATAGATCTCCATGGTCTCGCGCGCCACGCGTCGGCGCTGTTCCGGGCTGACCGCATCCAGGGTGCGCATGTTATGCAGCCGGTCGGCAAGCTTGATCAGGATGACGCGCACATCGCGCACCATGGCCAGCAGCATCTTGCGGAAGTTTTCCGCCTGGGCGTCTTCCTTGGACTGGAATTCGATGCGGTCGAGCTTGGAGAGGCCGTCGACTATCTCGGCAACCGGCTTGCCGAAACGGTCGGAGATTTCCTGCTTGGTGACCTCGGTGTCCTCCATGACGTCATGGAGCAGGGCTGCCATGACGGCCTGGGCATCGAGCTGCCAGCCGGCGATGATTTCGGCCACGGCCAGCGGATGGGAGATGTAGGGGATGCCGCTTTTGCGCTTCTGGCCCTGATGGGCGCTGTCGCTGAACTGGTAGGCTTCTTCAATGCGGCCGACATCGGCCGGCCGCAGGTAGCTGAGGTTGTGGCGCAGGTCGGAGATGGCTGCGGCTGTCATGTTCGACCCTGTGTGCCCCCAACCTCTTTGATTGACCTAGCTCACGCAGAGTTCGCCCGGTTGAGGTACTCGATGCCATACAGGCCGGCTGCCATTTCGCGCAGGGCGACGACGGTGGGCTTGTCACGGTTGGCCTCAACCATGGGTGTGGCACCTTGTGCCAGCTGGCGGGCGCGGTAGGTTGCGGCCAGTGTCAGCTGAAAGCGGTTCGGGATGTACTTCATGCAGTCGTCAACGGTAATACGGGCCATGTTGCATCTACCTCAATCAGTGGTGAAACATCGGGACATGCGGCGCACGCCAGCAGTATGTGGTCAGTTGCGACCCGCCTTGGCACCATGGGCGATCAGCTTTGCCATGTCATCGGGCAGCTTACCACCCAGATGGGCAAGCATCTCTCTTGAATGCAGGCGGGTACTTCGGATGATGGCCGACAAATCCTGCCTCGCCTCATCGAAGTCATTGTTAATTATAACGTATTCGAACTCTCCGGCATGCCCGATTTCATCCCGGGCATTGATCATGCGCTCGGCGATGGTGGCCTCGGAGTCCTTGCCGCGGCTGCGCAGGCGGCGTTCCAGTTCGGTCAGCGAGGGGGGCAGCACGAAGATGCCGACGGCGCCGGGAAAGACCTTGCGTACCTGCCCGGCGCCCTGCCAGTCGATCTCGAGCAGGATGTCGCGGCCGGCCTCGAGGGCTTGCTGCAACCAGTCGCGCGAGGTGCCATAGCGGTTGCCATGCACTTCGGCGCACTCGAGGAAGCGTCCCTGGCCGTGCAGGCGATCGAAGCTGGGGCGGTCGACGAAATGGTATTCGCGTCCGTCGGCTTCCCCCGGTCGCGGGCTGCGCGTGGTGTGGGAGACGGACAGTTGCAGTCCGCTGTCCTCTGCCAGCACGGCATTGACCAGGGAGGACTTGCCGGCACCGGAGGGCGCCGCCACGATGAAGATATTGCCGCTCACACCGATGACCGGAAGGAAAGGCGCGGATCGCTGGCACCGGCAACATTGGATTTCATTCGATGTTCTGCACTTGTTCGCGGATCTGTTCGATCAGCAATTTGAATTCGACGCTGGCATCGGAGAGTTCCTTGGACACCATTTTCGAGCCGAGGGTATTGGCTTCGCGGTTCAGTTCCTGCATCAGGAAGTCGAGGCGCTTGCCAGCCGGCCCGCCTTTGTTGAGCACCCGGCGTACTTCGGACAGATGTGCGCCCAGGCGGTTGAGCTCCTCGTTGACGTCCACCTTGATGCCATACAGCGCGATCTCCTGGCGGACACGATCATCATCGGCACTGCCCAGGGCTTCGCGCAGGCGGGTGGTCATTTTTTCCTGGTAACTGGCGATGGCTTCCGGCAGGCGGGGCTGGATGTCGGCGAGCAGGGCTTCCATGCGCGAGACGCGCTCCATCATCACGGTCTTGAGTTTCTCGCCTTCGCGTCCCCGCGAGTCGGTGAATTCCTTCACCGCATCCGCGGCAAGGTCGAGTGCCATCTGCTTTCTCGCATCGCCGGCACCGGCGTCCTCCTCCAGCATGCCCGGCCAGTGCAGCAGTTCACCCACACGCAGCGGCGTGCTGTCGGGCAGGGCGACGCGGATTTCCCGGTCCAGGCGCTGCAACTCGGCCAGCAGCGCCTTGTTCAAGGCGAGCTTCGGCGCAGAGCCTGAGGAGGCCACCGATGCAATCCGGCACTCGAGTTTGCCGCGTGACACCTTGGCGGCGATCAGCTCACGCAGAGCCGGCTCGATGGCGCGCAAGTCTTCAGGCAGGCGGAACTGCAGGTCGAGGTAGCGCCCGTTGACGCTCTTCAACTCCACCGACAAGGCGCCGCCTGGAACTTCACGCGTCAGCACGGCATAGCCGGTCATGCTCAGGATCATGGAATGCTTTGAATGTATGAATTATTAACGCTGTCAATAAGGCGGATTGCCATGACAGGCCATGTCCCTATCATAACGTACGGGCGTCAGGGAAGTGCTGAAAACCCCGGGGACACATCCCCGTGACGCCCTATGAATGTGTTCTGAAAAAATCAGGATTTTCTAGTGGATCCGTGGATGAAACCGAGCCGTGTCTGACATCGCACCCCCCCGTTTCATCGCACTCATGCGTGCTCAGCATGGTCCCCTTGTCGGCTCTTCACCGATTTCCGGGGAGCCGCAAGATTTACCCCCTTGTCAAAGGCTCTTCGCCGATTTGCGGGGAGCGCATTATTTCTCCCAAGCCGACAATCGCGCGAGCTTTGCCCCACCTAAATGCGCTTTTTCCTTGCTTTGCACATGTCAGGAATAGGCTTTGTCGAAAGCCATCGATCTCCAGCGTCATTCCCGCGCAGGCGGGAATCCATTTTGACT
>CANJJT010000152.1:0-5832 GCA_947474715.1 Betaproteobacteria bacterium | reverse complement strand
CACCGCCTCCGGGCACGACATCGACGATCATGCGCATGACCTTGTTGGGATAAGTGCCCTGTGCCAGCGCCCCCTGCGCACACACCGCAGCGCCAACGCCAAGAACGAGCGATGCGAGGTGCATCCGCCAAATCTGGATGGGTCTGAACATGGTTTTCTCCTCTGGACAATTCTGATGACCAAAAATGCCTGCCCGGTATCATACGCTTGGCGACGAAACAGCCACCGCCCTCACCACCCATCCACACAAGGCCGCCGCTTGCCTTCACGCACCGGCGACGGCGGCAACGACCGCAGCCCGGCGACAACCCAGCGCCGCGTTTCCGCCGGATCGATCACCTCGTCCACCTGGAAGAGGCTCCCGGCGTTGAGCGCCTTGCCCTTCTGGTAGAGCTCGGCAACCATGCGCTCGTAGGCGGCCAGCCGCTCGGCCGGATCCTCGATCGCTGCCAGTTCACGACGGCGCCCCAGCTTGACCTGGCCTTCCAGGCCCATGCCGCCGAACTCGCCGGTGGGCCAGGCCACGGCGAACATGCCCACGCGCATCGAGCCGCCGGTCATGGCCAGCTTTCCGAGGCCGTAGGACTTGCGCGTCATCACAAAGAACGTGGGGATGGTGAGGTTGGCGCCGACCAGGTAGGCGCGGCAGCAATGCCGGACCAGCGCGGTCTTCTCCGCTTCGGGCCCGACCATGTTGCCCGGATTGTCGTTCAGCGACAGCAACGGGATGTCGTGCGCATCGCACAGCTGCATGAACCGGGCCGCCTTGTCCGCGGCATCGGAGTCGATGGCGCCCCCCAGGTGCATGGGGTTGTTGGCGATCACCCCCATGGGCCGGCCCTCGATGCGGATGAAGGCCGTGACCATGCCATAGCCAAAGCCGCGGCGGATTTCCAGCACCGAGTCGTCATCGGCCAGGCCCTTGATCACCGCACGCATGTCATAGCCTCGCAGGCGGTTCTCCGGCACGATGTGGCGCAGCTTGCGCTGATCGGGGCAGCTCCATTGCTCGATGCGGCCCTGGAAATAGGACAGGTACTGGCGCGCCACCTTCACCGCCTCGGCCTCGTCCTTCACCAGGATGTCGACCACGCCGTTGGGCACCTGCACCGACATCGGCCCGACCTCTTCGGGACGATACACGCCCAGGCCGCCGCCCTCGATCATGGCCGGGCCGGCCATGCCGATGGTTGAGCCTTCGGTGGCGATGATCAGGTCGCAGCAGCCAAGCAGCACGGCATTGCCGGCAAAGCAGCGGCCCGAGGCAATGCCGATCAGCGGCACAAGACCCGAGAGCCGCGGCAGGCGGTGGAAGGTGTCCTGGAAGTTCACCAGGTTGTCGGTGTCGCTGCCGCGCCCGCCGCCGCCCTCGCAGAAAATGACCAGCGGCAGCCGCCACTTCTCGGCCAGTTCGAATATGCGGTCCTGCTTGTGGTGCCCCATGTTGCCCTGGGTTCCGGCCATGACGGTGTAGTCGTAGGACACCACCGCGGCGCGGCTTTTCTCCTCGGGAAAACGATCGCCGTTGATCTGCGCCAGCCCCATGATCAGGCCGTCGGCGGGTGACTCCTCGATCAGTTGCTCCATGGGCACGATGCGCCTGCGCGCGCCCAGCACCAGCGAGCCGTACTCGACGAAGGTGCCCGGATCGCACAGGTCATTGAGGTTCTCGCGCGCCGTGCGTTGATTGGTGGCGCGCCGCCTGGCGACGGCCTTGGGCCTGCCGGCATCCATGGCGCGGGCGCGACGGTCCAGCACTTCCTTCAGATCGGGGCGGATGTAGTCAGGGTCGATCTCCTTCTCCTCCCGAACCCCGCCGCCCAGATCGGAGCGCTCCTCGATGAAGGCCAGCGGATGGTGTTCGAAAATCGTTTCGCCTGCGGTCACGGTGAACGTGCGTACGATGCCCGAGCAGGCGGCCGCCACGCTGTGCTGCATCTTCATCGCCTCCAGCACCAGCACTTCCTGGCCGACCAGTACGGTGGCGCCTTCGGCGACACTCAAGGACACCACCGTCCCCTGCATGGGCGCGCGCAGCGGCACTGTGCCCTCGGGCCCCATGACATCACCAACATCACCGGCGGCATCAGCGCCGGCATCCGCCTGAGGCGGCCCGTCCTCCTTGCCATAGCGCACCACGCCCAGCGGGTCGGTGGTCTCCAGTTTCACGCCTGGGCGGCGCTGTCCTGCGGCGGTTGCTGCAGACTGTGCGGCGAAATACCGCGTCGACTCCGGCTGGGCGGCAATCAGGGCGCCGACATTTTCCTCGATGAAACGCGTATGCATCCTGCCGGCGATGACTTCGGGGTCGCGCAGCAGCGCACGCAGGAACGCAATATTGGTCGCGGCACCGGACATGCGGAACTCCGATAGCGCCCGCTCTGCCTTGGCTGCCGCCTCGGCGAAGCGCGGCGTGGCGGCATGCACGATGACCTTGGCCAGCAGTGAATCGAAACGCGGATTGGTGCGATAGCCGGCGTAGCCGTAACCGTCCACCCTGACGCCGCGCCCGTTGGGCGGTTCATAGACGCTGATCACGCCGCCTGAGGAGCGCACCGAACCATCGGGCTGCATGGTTTCCAGGTTGACCCGGGCCTGGATGGCAATCCCGGAGGGCGCGGGAATGTCCTCCTGGCGCAATCCCAGATCGGCCAGGCGGCCGCCTGAGGCAATGTTCAATTGCGCCTGGACCAGATCCAGCCCGGTGATTTCTTCGGTGACCGTATGCTCCACCTGCAGGCGCACGTTGGCCTCGATGAAGGCGATCGCGGCGTCATCCGGGTTTGCGTCCGGGTCCGACCTGGCATCGACCAGAAACTCGAACGTGCCCGCGTTCAGGTATTTGCTTGCGGCAGCAAGACGCGTTGCGGCATCCAGCAGCCGGTCCCTGATCGCCGGTCGCAACGACGGCGCCGGCGCGATCTCCAGGATCTTCTGACGCTCGCGCTGCAGGCTGCACTCGCGCTCCCACAGATGCGCCACCGCGCCCGAGCCATCGCCGATGATCTGCACCTCGATGTGACGGGCGCGCGGAAACAGGCGCTCCACATACACATCGCCATTGCCGAAGGCACTCGCCGCCTCGGACCGGCAGCGCTCCATGGTGGCGGCCAGTTGCTGCGCATCGGTGACCGGCCGCATGCCGCGGCCGCCGCCGCCGGCGATGGCCTTGACCATCACGGCCGCATCCGCTCCCAGCGTGGCCATGAACGAGCGCGCCTCCTCGACCGTGGTCGGGCCTGATGTCCCCGGAATAATCGGCACCTTGTGGAGCGCGGCGAAACGGCGCGCCTCGGCCTTGTCGCCAAAGAGGGCCAGCGTCTCCGGACGCGGGCCGACGAAGATCAAGCCGGCATCGCCGCACAGCGCGGCGAAGGCGGCGTTCTCGCTGAGGAATCCATAGCCCGGGTGGATGGCGCCGCAGCCCGCTTCGCGCGCGGCGGCGATGATCCCTGCGGCATCCAGATAAGCCGCTGCACCCGATCCGGCAATGACGCGCGATTCATCAGCCACCCGGGTGTGCAACGAATGCTCATCATCCTTGGAGTAGATCGCGACCGTCGCGATTCCCATGTCGGCGGCGGTGCGAGCAATGCGGACCGCGATTTCACCGCGATTCGCGATAAGCAGCTTCTTGATGGCCTTGATGGCATTACCCATGAACTCCCCCTTTTTTTATTTGTTTTTCATTATATCGAGACTTGTTTGTGTCCCGACGGAGGGGAAGTACATAACCGCTGTCACCCACTCCCGACGGGAGAGGGTGAGCAAAACAATTACAAAGCCTGCAGTCGCGGCAGCAGGTCGTCGCTTTCCGGGATGGTGCCCGGGGCGAAGGTGTGGGAGTAACGGATGATGCCCTGGGCGTCCACGAGGAACACCGAGCGCGCATCCATGCCGCGCTCGCCGTTGAACACGCCGTAGGCCTGTCCGATGGCGCCGTGGGGCCAGTAGTCCGACAACAAGGGGAAGGGAATGCCGCCGACGGACTCCGACCAGGCTTTCAGGCTGGGCACGGTGTCAGCGCTGATCTGCAGGATCTCGACGTTGAGCTGCTTGAATTTTCCGTAGTTCGCACGGAACCCTGTGACTTGATTCTTTCAGCCGCCGGTGAAGGCGAAGGGCAGGAAGGACACGACGGTGCGCTTCCCCTTGAAGATGGCGAGCGAGAAATTGTCGCCCAGGTGCGAGGGCAGCGTGAAATTCGGCGCTGGCGTCCCCGGTTGCAAAGCAGGCATGGTTATTCTCTTTGTTGAATGGATGAAGCACGGTAACGATGCCTGAAAATCAGCCCGGTGCGCAGGTAACCGGGCTGGCGGGTTTAAATAGCCGCGCAACCACGGGGAACAGCGTCCAGCCTGATAACATCCTGCCTGTTCAGGACAGATCGCAATACGGATCGCAACATAGATCGCAATGGCCGGGGAAAAAACATGCAGGTCCTAGTCATAGGCGGCGCCGGTTTCATCGGCTCGCACAGCGTCGAAGCGCTGCTCGCCGGGGGCGCACAGGTCACGGTGCTGGACAATTTCAGCGCGAGCAAGCGCGGCAACCTGCCCGCCTCGCACGCGAAGCTGAACATCATCGAAGGCGACATCCGCGATCCGGCGGCGGTGGCGCGCGCCATGTGCGGTGCCAATCACGTGCTGCACCTGGAGGCGCAGATCTCGGTGCAGGTTTCGGTGAAGGAGCCGGTGGAATCCTGCCACCACAACGTGGTCGGTTTCCTGAATGTGCTCGACTGCGCGCGCCCGCAAGCGGCAATGACCAGCTTGGCGGGGTGTGCAACATCGGCACCGGCCGCTCGGTCAGCCTGCTCGACCTGGTGGACGCGCTGGAGCGCTGCGCCGGCAGGCGCGCCGACCGGCGCTTCGAGCCGCCCGCCGCCGGCGACATCCGCGAATCGCGCATGTCCCCCCGGCGCCAGGAGGAATGGTTCGCGGATCGTCCGGTCATCTCTCTGGACGAAGGCCTGGCGGCGCTGCTCGCGCATACCCGCGAGGCCGGCAAGACCGCCTAGCACATGCTCCGCACCATGCAGCGCTTGCTGAGGCTGGTGCTCGACGGCGTGTATCGGCGCACCGAGGGCGAATCGGTCTTCCAGCAGGCGCGTGCGCCCACCGGCGATGAATTGGCGGGCCTGCTCGACAAGATCATCGCGCGCCTGCTGACAATGTTGACGCGCCAGGGCTATCTGGTCGAAGAGGAGGGCGTGAGGTACATGGCCGATAGGGATGCGGACAATTCGTTGGCGTCATTGCAAGCTGCCTCCTGCCCCTATCGCATCGCGCTGGGGCCGCGCGCCGGACAGAAGGTATTGAGCCTGCGAACCTTATCGGGCTGGGACGCCAAAACCTCGGCGGGCCTGTGCGCCGCTGCGCAAGGCTTCAGCCTGCATGCTGGGGTGCGCTGTGGCACGCATCAGCGCAAGGAGCTCGAACGCCTGTGCCGGAACATCACGCGCCCCGCGATCGCCAACGGGCGGCTCAAGCGCGATGGCGCGGGTAACGTCGTGCTGCAACTCAAGAGCACGTGGCGCGACGGCACCACGCACCTCAGGATGTCGCCGCTGGAATTCATGCAGCGCCTGGCCGCGCTGGTGCCGTGCCCACGGGTGCACCTGATCCGCTTTCACGGAGTGCTCGCACCCAATGCCGGGCTGCGTGCCGCGGTCGTGCCGGGACCACCGCTGAATACCAGCAAGCCCGGCGTGCCCGCGGACGAACACGCACACGGCGCGCCGGCGCGCATGGGCTGGGCGCGTCTTCTCAAGCGCGTGTTCGACCTGGACCTCGAACACTGCCCGCAGTGTGGCAGCGAGTTCAGGATCAT
>CANJJT010000151.1:0-6230 GCA_947474715.1 Betaproteobacteria bacterium | reverse complement strand
GCAGGCGGGGATCCATTTCCTCGGAGGCAGTCAAAATGGATTCCCGCCTGCGCGGGAATGACGCTGGAGATCGATGGCTTTCGACAAAGCCTATTCCTGACATGTGCAAAGCAAGGAAAAAGCGCATTTAGGTGGGGCAAAGCTCGCCCGATTGTCGGCTTGGGAGAAATAATGCGCTCCCCGCAAATCGGTGAAGAACCTAGGGAATCGGGTTAGCCGGTCTGCCCGTGACCGATGTTTTTGCATGGGGTGTGAGACAAATCGTGGGTGGCATGGAGATGGCAGGTGCGCTTCTAATAGCGGCACAACATAACCGGTGCCCCCATGAGCAAGAGAACATTGCGTGGCAAGACTGCGATCGCAGGGATCGGCGAGTCGACCTACTACAAGCACGGCAAGGCGGTCGACTCGGAGTTCAAGCTGACCCTGATCGCCATTCTCGAGGCCTGTCGTGATGCGGGAATCGATCCGCACGACATCGACGGCTTCTCGTCCTATGGCAACGATCGTAATGACTCGTCGCGGCTGGCCGCCGCCCTTGGCATCAAGGAAATGCGTTTTTCCAACATGCAGTGGGGTGGTGGCGGCGGCGGCTGCTCGGCCTCCATCGCCAATGCGGCAGCGGCAGTGGCCACGGGCATGGCCGACTGCGTCGTGGCCTTCCGCGGCCTGGCCCAGGGACAGTTCGCGCGCTTCGGGCGCAGCGGCACGGCACGCACCATCTCCGGGGATCTGGCCTTCCAGGTGCCCTACGGCTCGATGACCCCCGGACAGCGCTATTCCATGAAGGCGATGCGCTTCGTGCAGGAGCACGGCGTGAAGCAGGAGGCGCTGCGGGCCATCGCGCTGGCTTCCTACCACCATGCCCAGCAGAACCCGCGCGCGGTGATGTACGGCAAACCACTGGACATCGAGAAATACGAGGCTGCCCGCTGGATCGCCGAACCGCATCACCTCTTTGACTGCTGCATGGAAAATGACTGCGCCGCAGCAGTGATCGTGGTGTCGGCGGAGCGGGCAAAGGACCTCCAGCAGCGCCCGGCCTACCTGCTGGGGGCGGCCTCGGGCTGTCCCCATCGCGCCAGTTCCACCGCGGGCAACGGCCCCAACTATGGCAGTTCCCACTTCGGCTCGGTGGCCCCGCATATGTACGAAATGGCCGGCATCAAGCCATCCGATGTGGACGTGGTGCAGTGCTACGAGAACTTCACCGGCGGGGTGCTGATGAGTCTCGTCGAGCATGGCTTCTTCCGGCCCGAGGAGGCCAACGAGGTGCTGGTACCCGAGAACCTGTACGTGGGCACGGGGAAGTTCCCGCTCAACACCAGCGGCGGCAACCTCGCCGAGTGCTACGTGCACGGCATGGGGCTGCAGATCGAGGCCATCCGCCAGTTGCGCGGCACTTCCTGCAACCAGGTGGCCAACGCGAAGATTGCCATGTGCATCGGCGGACCCATGGTCACGCCGGTGAGCACCTCGGTATTCGGCACCGAAGAGGTACTGTGATGACGACCCAGACTTATCTGCCCGATGGACTGCCCATTCCCGTGCCCGAGCCCGATGGCCTGAGCAAGCCATACTGGGATGGGCTCAAGGAAGGGCGCCTGCGCGTGCAGAAATGCAATGACTGCGGCAGGTTTCAGTGGGGCCCCGAGTGCATCTGCCACCATTGCCACTCGTTCGACATGGGCTGGGAGGATGTCGAACCTGTAGGCCACATCTACAGTTGGACGCGCGTCTGGCATCCGACACATTCGGCGCTCAACCACCGCGGGCCCTACATCGTCGTGGTGGTGGAACTGCCGGCTGCCGGCGGCATCCGCATGGTGGGCAACCTGCTGGGCGATGCACAGCAGCCGGTGAACCTGGGGGCGCCCGTGCGCGGCGTCTTCGAGTTGCACGACGCGGTGGAGCCCCAGTTCGCTCTACTGCAGTGGGAAGCTGCCGGCAAGTGATGCGACGGCGCTGACCCTTTCCCCTTTCGATTCAGTCGATTTCCGGAGCGACCTTGGCAACCACGTACGAACAACTTGTGGCACACCGCAAGACGGACATGCCCTTTTCCTACACCAGGCGCGACACCATGCTGTATGCATTGAGTGTGGGCATGGGGCGCGATCCGCTCGACCAACGTGACTTGCAATACGTCTTCGAGCAAAACCCTTTGCGGACCCTCCCAACCCAGGCCTGCGTGGTGGCACGTACTGCCCTGCTCATCAATGCCGGCCTGGACCGCGCCAAGGTGTTGCATGGGGAACAGCGCCTGGTGGTGCATAAACCGTTGCCGGCAGAGGCGTCGTTGCTCGCCAGTTCCTGGGTAGCCGGGGTGCTGGACAAGGGCAAGGACAAAGGTTGTCTGGTTGACGTAGAAACCGCTGTGCGCGACGCGCAGACCGGTGAAGACCTGTTCTCGATCATCACGACGACTTTCGCCCGCGGTGACGGCGGCATCGGCGGTCCGGGTGGGGCAGCGCGTCCGATCCATACCGTGCCAGAACGCCAACCTGACCAGACCATCCTGTCGGAGACACGGCCGGACCAGGCCTTGCTATACCGGCTCAATGGCGACCTGAACCCGCTTCACGCAGATCCAGTGTTGGCCGCCAGGGTTGGGTTCAAAGCCCCAATCCTGCACGGCCTGTGCACCTATGGCATCGCTTGCCGCGAGATCGTGGTCCATGTCTGCGACTACGACCATACCCGCATCAAGTCATTCGACGTACGCTTCACGTCTCCCGTTTACCCGGGCGAAACCGTGGCCACAGACATTTGGGTAGACGGAAACGTGGTTTCCTTCCGCTGCAGGGTTCCTGCGCGCAACGTGACCGTACTGAACAACGGACGATGCGCACTGGGTGCCGCGAACTGACCTATACAAGCATTCTCCCCGCGACTTGGACAATGATCGCGGCCTGATGGATTCGCTTTTCCTTCCAGGCATACACCGATCCCGGTGATCGACAAAACTGGATACAGCTTGCCATTACAACACGGCCAAGCCGGCCGACTGCAAGGAGCGGGAAATGTCAGTGAACAGCCAACTCATCAACCGCCGGCGCCTGCTGGGCGCGGGGCTAGGTGCCGCAGCATTGCTTGCCAGTGGAGGGACAGCACTTGCCCAGAGCCGTCGGCAGATGTCGGTAGTCGTTCCCTTTACGCCGGGGGGCGCGACCGACATTTTTGCGCGCATGTATGCCGAGGCGATGGGCAGTGCCAGCGAGCGCGTGCTGGTGGAGAATGTGCCGGGTGCCAATGGCGCGATCGGTATGGCGCGCGTGGCCAGTTCACCGCCGGATGGCCGCACGCTTGCCTATACTTATGGCAATCTTGCCCTGGTCGCCATGCATTCAACGCGCGAATCCTCGTTCAACATCCTGCGCGACCTGACGCCAGTCATCCGCACCGTGGTCACCCAGGGCGTAATCGTCACCGGGCCCAATTCCCGGTTCCGGACGCTACCGGAATTCATAGCGGCCGCGCAGAAAGAGCCGGGCAAATACACCTATGCGGATTACGGCGAGATCGCCATCAACACCCTGATGCTTACTGCCGGCATCCAGATCACCCGTGTGCCCTACAAGGGCGGCGTGCCGGGCATGATCGATGTGATGGGTGGCAATGTGGATATCTACGCCGGTTCGGCGGCACAGGTGCTGCCCAACATCCTGTCTGGAAAACTGCGCGCCCTGGCGGTTTCCAGCGAAACCAAGATCAATGACCTGCCGGATGTGCCGTTGGTTCGCGATTCTGTTCCAACGTTCCGTGCCCTCAATTACCAGGGAGTATTCGTCTCCAGGAACACGCCTGCGACTATCGTGGAGGAGATTTATCAGCAATCTCTGGCTGCGATAAATAAACCGGATTTCCAGCGGCAGACGACATCTCGCCATGCCGCCGTGAGTCCCATGTCACCCGCTGAATTCAAATCCTTCATGGAAACCGATTCAGCCACGATCGCGAAGGTACTTGCCGTCACTTTGAAGTAAACGCTTTGACGAAGCCTTGAGGCCTTTGCAGAGCCGTGATCCTATGGCGGCAATGAAGGAATCCGTCGAGAGGAGTTCGAAATCTGAGCCGGTTCGGGGTCTTCGTCGCAGTGTTGCCGTCACTACGGAACCGCCTGGCCGAATGGATACAGAAGGAACGCGTCAAACGGAAGGCGGCGGTCGACGCTTCGGGGACCAAGTCCAAGTGAGTCGTGAGTGTGCCACGAGCGTGCCATGGAAGCCCCGGCTCGCGTCCTTCCGCCGCACCGAAGCCATTCATGATCCTGCCAAAGCGCTGACGCCCGCCCCCTCCCACCCGGCGTCGAGTCACCAGGGCAACGCGCGGGACCGACTGCGATAGAAAGCGCCCCACGTATAATCAAGAACCGGTATGCGGACAGTCAGGCATCCGCCGGGATCGACAGGAGGAGCACATCATGATCATTGCCATACCCGACATGTTTCCGCGCAAGGACCGCATCCACATCGTGCGCGACGGCGCCGCGGAAACCTGGCGCAGCGACTTCACCGAGCGCAAAGCCGAAGTGCCGCAGGTGATCCTGGTAGAGCAGCCGCAGCCTGACTCGCAGATCCTGCCGCACTACCACGCCATCGACCAGTTCCAGGTCTTCCTCGATGGCGAGGGCCGCCTGGCCAGCCATGCCATTGCGCCGGTTTCCATCCACTACACCAATGCCTACACCGGGTACGGACCCATCGTGGCCGGCAAGACCGGCATGGCCTACTACGTCATGCGCCCAGGGCTGGACGTGATGGGGCCGCAGCATCTGCACTTGCCCGAGGCACGCAGGAACCTCAAGCCCGGCAAGAAGCGTTTCATTCTGACCGAGAACGTCCGCGTGAAAAGCGTCGGGGAACTGCGCACGTTGTCGGCCATCGAAACCGAACACGTCATCGAGGTGCCCGCAGGTGATCCCGATCAGGGCGTCTTTGCGCATCTGGTCAGCATCGGACCGGACCGCGACTACACGGGCCAGGACCCTGCCCTGGGCGGTGGACAGGTCATGATGGTGCTGCAGGGTTCGATGCGCTTCAACGGTGAAGCGCTCGGCCTGCGGGCAACGATCGCGGTCACCCGCGAGGAGAAGGCCATCACCATCCATTCGGGTGCCGATGGCACGCAGATCCTCTACATGCAATATCCCCTGCGCACCGAGTCAGCCTCCCAGCCGCATTGAGGCCCACCCCGAGCCGGGGATGGGTGAGGATCCTTATTTCGCCGAACCGAGCGCGCGTATCAGGTCCGGTGACTGCACCACATCGGCCTGGCGGCTGAGCACCTTGCGGCACAGGAAGTCATGCACTTCCGGGTCAAAATCAGCGCAGCAGTCTTCGACGATGACGATGTGGTAGTCCTGATCGGCGGCCTGGCGCGTGGTGGACAGAATCACACCCCCCGTTGCAAAGCCCAGCATGATCAGGGTGGTGATGTTGTGCGCGCGCAGCACGATTTCGAAATCGGTGCCGTAAAGCGCATTGACCCGGTGCTTGCCGAACACGATCTCGCCTTCTCCGGGACGCATTGCAGGATGGATCAATTCGACCGGATCGGTCACGGGAGTCTTGCCTGACTGCTTGCGCGGCACGAAGATCTTGTTGCGCTCGCCGATTTCGGGATAACCGGGCCGGAACACCGTGGCCGAATAGCAGATCAGCAGGTCGGCGCGGCGCGCCGCCTCGCGGACCGCTACTGATTTTTCGGTGCAGCCGCGGCTCACCGCATGCTCGAATGTGCCCATGGCTTCGGCATAGAAATCCGCGATCAGCAATGCCGTGCGCGCCCGGTTTATCTCCAGTTCAGCCATTTTCCCGCTCCCTGCAAACGATGTTGAAAAAATCCTTCCTGCCGCATCGATGATTCGATCGCATCAACACGGAATGGCGCATGCACTTCGCCGCGCCTCAGTCCGCGCTGATGCCGGTCTGCTTGATGAAGCCGGTCCAGATGCGCAGTTCCTCGCGCACGCTGTCGGCAAATTCCTTCGGCGTACTGGCCACTACCACGGCACCGGCGGTCTTGAGTTTTTCCTGCATGTCCGGGGCGCGCAGCACCTTCACCAGTTCCGAGTACAGGCGCTCGGCCACCTCGGCCGGAATGCGTGCCGGCCCGACCAGGCCGTACCAGGTATTGCCCGCGACAAAATCGCTGAATCCGGCTTCTCCCATGGTGGGCACATCCGGGGTCTGCTCGTTGCGCCGGTAGCTGGTCACGGCCAGCGGCCG
>CANJJT010000150.1:0-6243 GCA_947474715.1 Betaproteobacteria bacterium | reverse complement strand
TGTCAAAGGGGGCCGACTCGTGAGCGCAGCGAACGAGCGGGGGGATTTGCTCCCGCTGCCTTGATCGTTCGCCCGTCATGAACGGATGCGGGCCCTGAGTGTCCTTCGGTGCTTCCCGTCTGCAAGGCAACAGCCGTGCTCAGGGTTCATGCAATGTCGGCCAAAGGCGATGAGACCAGACTGATTGACCAAAATCCCCCCGCTGGCCTGCGGCCAGTCGGCCCCCTTTGACAAGGGGGTTAACCCAACCGGCCCATTAATAATGATCATATTAGAACGCAGATTCTTTTCATCATTGGAACCACCGGCCAATTGTAATCACCGCCTCCGATACATTTCCCGGAAGGTCTTCCCCGCCGGCGCCGGCATGAAGCGGCCACCATTCCGGGCGCGGGTCCAGCCCGACCCGAAGGGCAGGCGGCCGATCAAGCCCTTGCGCCCGCCCATCCACTTCAGCACACGCACGCCCGCACGCGAGGCCTGCGCATACACGCGCGGATGCTGCATCAGCCAGGCCCACAGCCACAGCCCGGCGCGCTCCTGCCAGGGGCGCAGGCCCGCCTGCAGCTGCTGCTCGCGCAGGGTGCGCAGCAATTCGGGCAGCGGAATCTTCACCGGGCACACCACCGAGCAGGCGCCGCACAGCGTGGCCGCCTGCGGCAGGTCCTTCGCGTTTTCCAGACCGGTGAAGGCCGAGGTCAGCACTGCACCCATGGGGCCGGGATAGACCCAGCCATAGGCATGCCCGCCGACGGTCTTGTACACCGGGCAGTGGTTCATGCAGGCGCCGCAGCGGATGCAACGCAGCATGTCCTGCAACTCACCACCGAGCAGCGAAGAGCGTCCGCCATCGACCAGGATGAAGTACAGATGCTCCGGCCCTTCGCCATCGCCGGGGCGACGCGGGCCGGTGAACAGGCTGGCGTAGTTGGAAATCGCCTGCCCGGTGGCCGAGCGTGTCAGTGCGCGCAGCAGCGTGGAGAGATCTTCCAGCGTCGGGATGACCTTCTCGATGCCGGTCATGCACACGTGCACCCGCGGCAGCGTGGTGACCATGCGGCCATTGCCTTCGTTGGTGACGATGATGCCCGAGCCGGTCTCGGCCACCAGGAAATTGCCGCCGCTGATACCCATGTCGGCCGACAGGAAGTGGCCGCGCAGCGCCTGGCGCGCCTCCAGGGTCATCTCCGCAATATCGCTCTTGCGCGGCAGGCCGTGGTGCTTCTCGAACAGGTCGGAGACTTCATCCTTGCTCTTGTGCACGGCCGGGGCAATGATGTGCGAGGGCGGCTCTCCGGCGAGCTGAATGATGTATTCGCCCAGGTCGGTCTCGACCGTCTCGATGCCAGCGGCAATCAGCTGCTCATTGAGCTTCGCCTCCTCCGACACCATGGACTTGGACTTCACCGCCTTCTTCACCCCATGGCGGCGCGCGATCTCCAGCACCATGGCGCCGGCGGCTTCGGCCGTCTCGGCAAACAGCACCGTGGCGCCGCGCCGCGTGGCCTCGGCCTCGAAGCGCTCGATGAGGATGTCCATGCGCTCGATGGAGCGCTGGCGGATGTCGCGCGCGGCATCGCGCAGACGCTCGAAGGCCTCCGGCCCGTAGGCCTCCACCGCCTTCGCCCGCAGCAGCGCCAGGCCGCCGCTGCCGAAGCGGCGCAGGTTTTCCTGCAGCACCGGATTGTCCAGCGCGAGATCGACGCGTGCATTGAAATGGAGAGGCTGGGCCTTCATCGGCGGCTGCCGTCCACGCTGCCGTCGTCCACGCTGCCGCCGTGCTCACTGTCGTCAAGCTGCCCCGCCAGCACCTCGGCCACGTGCAGCACCTTCGTCGTCATGTCACCGCGCCTGCGCAGCCGCCCCTCGATGTGGAGCATGCAGCCCAGGTCACCCAGCACCACGGCATCACCGCCGCATTCGGCGATGTGCTCGCATTTGCGCTCGGCCATCTGCGCCGAGATCTCGCCATACTTGATGGCGAAGCTGCCGCCGAAGCCGCAGCAGGTTTCGCATTCCTTCATGTCTTCCAGTCGCAGGCCGGGCACCATGGCGAGCAGCCGGCGCGGCTGCGCCTTCACACCCAGTTCGCGCAGACCGGAGCAACTGTCGTGATAGGTCACGCTGCCGGCAAACGCGCCGCGCACGCGCACCACGCCGGCAATAGTGACCAGGAAGTCCGTCAGTTCATGGGTGCGTTGCGCAAGCCGCACCGCCTCGGCGCGCGCCAGCGGATCCTCGGGAAAGAGTTCCGGGTAATTGCGCAGCATCGCGGCGCAGGAACCCGAAGGCACCACCACCCAGGCACAGTCACGGAACTCCGCCATCATCTTGCGCGCCAGCGCCTGCGCCGCCGGGCGGTCACCGGCATTCCAGTTGGGTTGCCCGCAACAGGTCTGGTGCTCGGGCACCACCACGCTGCATCCGGCATCCTCGAGCAACTGCAGCGCGGCGAAGCCCACAGAGGGGCGCATCAGGTCAACAAGGCAGGTGACGAACAGACCGACTTGCATGGGGCATCCCGGGTCGGGGAAAAGTGGATGGATTCGATGCTGCTTATTCGAATATGGACACAGTGCAACCGAAGGCAGAATAGCATGGTGGCCCCGGCGTGGCAGCGTGTAAAATTTGTGCTCACACAGCTCATGACCACACCAGCGCCTGCATGGCGCCCGGGCAAGCAGATATGGCAGAAGCCGAATCCAAGAACTCCATCCAGGTCATCGAGCGCATGATGTTGCTGCTCGATCAGCTCGCCCTGCATCCGGAGTCGGTGGCGCTGAAGACCCTGGCCAACGCCACCAAGCTGCACCCTTCCACCGCGCACCGCATCCTCACCGCGATGGTGAACGAAGGCGTGGTCGAGCGTGCCGACCAGGGCAGTTACCGCCTGGGCATACGCCTGCTGGAACTGGGCAACCTGGTGAAGGCCCGCATCAGCGTGCGCGAGCACGCCCTGCCCTTCATGCGCGAGCTGCACGGCGCCATCGGCGAGGCGGTCAACCTCTCGGTGCGGCGCGACGACGAGATCGTCTATATCGAGCGCACCTCCTCCGGCCGCGCCCTGATGCGCGTGGTCAACATCATCGGCGCGCGCGCGCCGCTGCACATCACCGCGGTGGGCAAGCTGTTCCTGCTGGAGGACGGCCCCGAGGGACTGCGCGCCTATGCGCAGCGCACCGGCCTGCCGCAGCACACGCGCAACACGCTCACCTCGCTCCCGGCGCTGGAACGCGACCTGGACAAGATCCGCAAGCATGGTTACGCCACCGACAACGAAGAGGCCGAACTGGGCGTGCGCTGCATCGGCGCAGGCGTGCGCGATGACACCGGCGCACTGGTATCGGGCCTGTCCGTATCGGCCCCGGCCGAGCGCATGCGCGCCAGCTGGTCCGGCCTGGTGAAGGAAACTGCCGAACGCATCTCGCGTGCCATCGGCTACCGCGGCTGAACGCGGCTTCCTGGACTGCGTGCCCCGCAGGCCTCCTCCTCACCCCTCACCCCTCACCCCTCACGCCCCACTCCCCACCCCGCTTTGCCCAACGCGGCCCGAACTGCTATCGTGGCAGCGCACTGATTCACCATCACCAATAAAACACCAGGAGGAGAATCATGATCACTCGCCAAGCCTTGCCTGCGCCACGCTTCAGTCGCGCGCTGGTTTCGATTGCCGCACTGGCGACCCTCACGCTGGGTGCCCCGGCCGCCCAGGCTGCCGACCAGCAGATGCCGCGCAACATGAAGATCGTCGTGCCCTTTGCCCCGGGGGCCAGCACCGACCTGCAGGGCCGCGCCGCCGCCTCGGCCATCATGGCCAAGTTCGGCAACAGCGTGATCGTGGAGAACCGCCCCGGAGCGGGCAGCCTGGTGGGCACCGCCGCCGTGGCCAAGGCCCCCAAGGACGGCTCCAATATGCTGCTGGCCACCAATGCCTTTGCCATTACCGCGGGGGTGCAGCCGGACCTGCCCTATGATTCGGCCAACGATTTCTCGCCGGTGGCCATCCTGATGACCGGCCCGCTGATCATGGCGGTGCCCGTGGGCTCGCCCTACAAGACCGCGGCCGATGTCATCGCCGCGGCGCGCGCCAAGCCCGGCGCGCTCAACTACGGCTCACCCGGCATCGGTTCCTCGGCGCACATCAACGGCGAACTGTTCAACAGCTTTGCCAAGACGCAGATGGTGCATATCGCCTACAAGGGCGTGGCCCCGGCGCTTACCGATATGCTGGCCGGCCGCTTTGACTTCATCATCACCTCCAACAGTTCGCTGGCCGGGTTGCTGGCGGCCGGCAAGATCCGCCCGATCGCGTTGACCTCGGTGGATCTCAACCCGGCCTGGCCCGGCGTGCCCTCGCTCTCCTCCACGCTGCCCGGCTACCGCTTCGACAACTGGTTCGGCCTCATCACCACCGGCGGCACGCCGCAGCCCGTGGTGGACTACCTGAACCGCGAGATCCGCGCCATCACGTCGACCGAGTCCTTCACGAAGTTCATCCAGCAGGAACGCTCGCAGCCCTCGCAGCTCACCGCACCGGAGTTCACCAAGCTGGTCCGTGACGAAATCGCACAGTGGAAACGCGTGGCGATCGAGCGCGGCATCAAGCCGGAATGATTGACTAACAGGCTGTTGAAAATCGATTCCCGGATGGCCCTTGTTCAAATCATGCAAAGAGGCTTCCGGGAAGCGATTTTCAATAGCCCCCGATTCAGGGGGCAAGGGGGATCGTATCCCCCTTGTTCAACACCCTGCCAACTTTTGCCGATGAAAGCCCCAACATGAGTGCAGACAACAAGGGCGCCTTCGCCGGATTGCGCGTCGTCGATGCCAGCCAGGGGCTGGCCGGTCCGGGTGCCGCCATGCTGCTCGGCCAGCATGGCGCCACTGTCATCAAGGTGGAGCCGGCCGACGGCGACTGGTCGCGCACGCGTGGCGTCAACGCCGGCGACTTCAGCACGCTCGCCATCGCCACCAACAGCGGCAAGCGCTCCATCGCGCTCGACCTGAAGAAACCCGCCGGTGCCGCAGTGCTGGAAAAGATGGTCAGCAGCGCCGACGTGTTCCTGCAAAGCTTCCGCCCCGGCGTCATCGACCGCCTGGGCTTTGGCTACGCGCGCCTGTCGGCGGCTTACCCAGCGCTCATCTACGCCTCGGTGTCGGGCTTCGGCCTCAGCGGCGCGCAAAGCGAGCGCCCCGCCACCGACGCCGTGATCCAGGCCGCCAGTGGCATCATGAGCGTCAACCTGGGGGTGAGCGACGGCATGCCGCACCGGCTGCCGATCTGGCCCATCGATTTCGTCACCGGCCTCTTCGTGTTCCAGAACATCGCCGTGGCCCTGTACCAGCGGCGTGACACCGGCCGCGGCCACCATGTCGATTGCAGCCTGCTGCAGTCGGCACTGGCGCTGCAGTCAGTCAGCATCCTCGAGCATGCCGCGGCCGGCAAGGAAACGCCCCTGCCCACCTCCTGCCCCAACGGCACCTTCCGCACCACCGACGGCTGGCTCAACCTGGTGGTATCCAAGGACGAGCACTGGCTGACCTTCTGCAAGGTGATCGGCCGCGACGACCTGGCTGCCAACCCGACCTACGCCACGGTGAAGGGCCGCATCACCAACCACGCCTTCATCAATGGCGAAGTGGCCCAATGCCTGGCAGGCCAGTCCAGCCGCCACTGGTGCGATGCCTTCGTCAAGATCGGCCTGCTGCACGACCGCGTCAGCAGCTACGACGACGTGCTCGCCGACGACGACGTGAAATCCATGAACATCTTCGAAGCCGTGCCCGTGCCCGGCATGGGCACCCTGCCCATCGCCCGCGCCCCCGGGCTGCCCGAAGGCTTCGGCAGCAACCCGCGAGGCGCCGCCCTGCCCGCTGTCGGCGAGCACACGGTGGAGGTGCTGAGGGAGTATGGCTATGGGCAGGGGGAGATTGATGGGCTGCTGGCGAGTGGGGCGGTGACGCAGAAGTAGCACTACATACGTAATCAACTTGAGGACTACTTCCTCAAGTCGCATGTTTCGCCCTGCCTACCGAGTTTGATAGCCTGTGGTCCATTGTTTCGCCTTTCGGCGAGTGACTTTCTTTGCTTCGCCAAAGAAAGTAACCAAAGAAAGGCGACCCCGGAGGGGACGGCCCCTCCGCTTCGCTACGGCGCTTCCCTGCGATGCTCGCCTCCCTCATTTACGAAAATGCGGGCGCCTGCGGAACTCGCAAAGACCGGTACAGCCGGTCTTTGCTCAG
>CANJJT010000149.1:0-6351 GCA_947474715.1 Betaproteobacteria bacterium | reverse complement strand
TCCGGCCACCGCTCCGCCCTTACGCGAGGCGATCAGATGGATCGCACGCCTGGGCGGGTTTCTCGCCCGTAAGAGCGATGGCGAACCCGGGGTGCAAACCCTATGGCGTGGATTTCACCAACTCACCACCTTGACCGAGATGTTTAGAGTCATGAACCCAGACGATCATTCAACAGCATGAAAAAGATGTGGGTAACGATTAGTTTGACAAGGGGGGTAATCCAGGCCTGCGCCTGCCGGCAGGTCCTTGGTCATTCAGGAAGCATTCAGATTGCTGTGATTACATTCATTACGTAAGCCTAATAGATATAAGTTATGGCGTACGAAATTGATCATAATAATCATGCGCCATTCCGGCAGGGCCACGGCCACACGCCCGGCAGCTTCCGCACTGCGTTACCCTGTCTTTCCCTTGTCGGGGTGCCTGACCTGATTGGCCGGAAACCGATGCAAGCCTGTCTGCCCTTGAAGTTGCTGCTGTTGCTGAACCTGATGTTCGCCGCGCTGTCATGCCTGCCTGTCGTGGCCATGGCCGCGGATGCAGGCCAACCGGCGGCCGATGCCGGTGCTGCGACATCCAGGCAGACCGGGGCGCTCAAAGCGTCCGTCACACCGACAGCCGCAGGCAAGGCTGATACAGCCAGCAGCATCGATGCAACCGCTGTCGCGCCTGCCGGCACTGCAGCAACGGCGTCCGCCGCCACGACGGCTGCGGCCAAGGTCAACGCCATCCGGCGACTGCTGCTCAACGAGGACTATCCGGAACGCTTTGCCGATCGCACCCAGCGCGTGCGCATTGACAGCGTGGTGCTGGCCGATGTCGACGGGGATGGCGTCGAGGAGGCCGTGGTGGTATTCAGCCCGCACTACCGCCAGTCGCCCACGGTGGCATTGTTCCGTCTCAAGCCGGAGGGGGAGCGCTACCAGGCAAGCCGTGTGCTGGAGGGGCTGGCCCCCGGACCGCTCAGGCCCTTGAGCGGGCGCTTCCACGACAGCCACGCGCTGGGGCTGGCCGAGGACCTGCGACTGCCGCTGCGTCCCGATGGCGGCCAGGCACTCGCCGCTGACCTGTTGGCCGCGGCACAACAGGCTGGCTGGCGCGGGCTGGTGCAATACCGCGGCTTTGTGCATGCCGACCTGCGCGCCGGCAGCGGCAGCTATATCGACATGACCCACGCGCAGCGACCCGGCGATGACCCGCATTGCGCGCATTTTGAGTTTGCCCTGGTGAACGAACTGGCCGTGGGCGCGGCGCGTCAGGGCGACCCCGTCCTCTACATCGCCGCACGCGTGCATGACGAGATCACGCTCTATCGCATCACCAGGATCGACGAGCGTGGCCTGCTCACCAAACAGGCCTGGCCCATGAAAGTGCCCGCCGACTTCGACAGCCTCGTCGTCCTCTCGGAAGTGCGCCAGGGCATGCCGCTGCAGTACCGCAGCAGCAGCGGTTCGCTGCGGGCGTTGCCGATGGATGTGGCGGTGCCGGTGGGGCGGTGAGGGGCAGGTGAGGATCGATCAAACGAGGCATTCAACGCCGAGCTAAGCGGCGCGGCGTTTCTGGCCGCGTCTACCCGAGCGCGATACCGGAGTTTGCACATGATGCTCTGCGTAGGCATCAAGAAGGCGCCGGATCATGCGTTGATACTGCATGTTGTGCTTCAGTGCCTGGCTCTTGAAAAAATCGACGCAACGCCTGCTCAGGACGAGGGTTACCTTGACGTCGTCGTCCCGAAAGGCCAGGTCCTCGGGCTGTGGAAGAAAATCGGCAACGACTTCAAGCTTTCCGAGGGGCTCATATGTGTACTTGATTCTCGTGCTCATAGACCCTCTTTCCTTTTCGCCAATAACCGGCCCCGAAAACACGGATCACTTCACCGCGGTACACGAACCTGACAGTAAGGACTCCGTCGTTCACAAGACCGAAGCAGTAACTATGAAGTGTCCGCAAATCCGGAAACCTAAATACGCGTTCGAGAACGGACGCTCGCCTGCGGCTCGCGCCGCTCAACGCGGACGTTATGCGGCAAAATTCATCATCGCTTGATGTGGCTGCTTACGACCCTGAAGAGACAGCCAGGCTTTCACGTTCTACGTCGCCAATGGAGCGAAACCAGTCGGTTGTTCCATTATGAATTCAAGTAGTTGCCGGCCTAAAGCAGAAGCACCCGGTTGAAGTTGTAATTTGATGAATTCTGCGGCTCTAGGCATATTGCGGAGATCGTTGATCATGTGGTTGATCAGTTCCCCCTATACGGGTAGGGCAAATCTAAAAATGGAATAGATGCCGTGATTGCCCTCTCATATTTTGACTTCTTTGATCAAGTTCATGACCCCGATAGCTCGCCACGAATAGTTATAATCAATCGAGATCAGTTCCCAGACTTATATCAGTCCACGCGGAAAAAGTGCGAAGATGCCGTCCGCAACCGCACGCGCAAAAGGACGAGAGGTTTTTCCATGCATCGCCATCGCTGACATGCCGACCAACCATCGACTGCTTCTCGTAGCTCGGCCGCTGGGCATTCCCGGGCCGGCCAATTTCACCGCCGATTCCGAGCCGGCACGTGCGCCCGGGCCGGGAGAGGTCCTGCTGGAAACCATCTATCTCTCCATCGACCCCGCCATGCGTTCCTGGATGAGCGAGGGCACGACATACCAGCAAGGCATTGCGCTCGGCGAGGTGATGCGCGGCGGCGGCATCGCCCGTGTGCTTGACAGCCGCGCCAAGGGCTTTGTTGTCGGCGATCTGGTGCAGGCGCGGCTGGGCTGGCAGAGCCATCCCACCATTGCCGGAAGTTACCTGCATAAACTCGATCCAGCACTTGGCACAGTGGAGGATTGGATCGGCCCGCTCGGCCTCAGTGCGGTCACTGCCTATTTCGGTTTGCGCGACATCGGCGGAATGCGGCCGAGTGATCGCGTGCTGGTCTCCGCCGCCGCCGGTGGTGTCGGGCAGATCGCCGTTCAGATCGCCCGCATCGAAGGCTGCCGTGTCGCGGGAATTGCGGGCGGAGCGGAAAAATGCGCTTTTGTGGCAGGCGAACTCGGTGCAGATGTGGCAATCGATTACAAGGCGGAGAAGGACCTGTCCGCCGCCATCGGCCGCATCTTCCCGGAGGGGCTGGATCTCTATTTCGATAATGTCGGCGGCCCCACCCTGGACGCGGCCCTGGAGCATTTGCGCCCAGGGGCGCGCGTGGTGCTGTGCGGCCGGATCTCCCAAACGCTCGCTGCCGAAGCCTATGGCATGCGCAACCTGGGCCGACTGGGATCGGCACACGGGCGCATGCAGGGATTCCTGGTCTTCAACTACCACGACCGTTACGACGAAGCGCGCACCTGGCTCGCAGCACGACGGCGGGACGGCAGTCTGCGCCAGAAATTGCATGTGCTGGAGGGGCTAGAGCAGGCCCCGATCGGCCTTGGCATGCTGTTCCGCGGAGAGAACACGGGCAAGCTCGTGATCCGCCTCGCCGACCGATAAGCGTCGAGCAGCTACCCAATGCGCAGGGCGACGACAGACACTTCCGCTTCGGGTAAGTGATTCCGTTCTCGGAACGCTGCCCTCACCGCGCGGATGAGCTACCTGTCCATGCGCGTCCCGCGCTGCAGATGACGAGTGATTCCTTTCGTTGTAAACCTGCCGCTCGGCAGCCTGATTTCCTGGATCGCTGGGTGACCGGTCGTGGCCGGAAGCAGACAATAGAGGCCATAGAGTTCATGATCAATTGCCGCATAACAGCGCGTCGCAGCCGACCACCTTCGGCGGCGGCTGAACCCGGACGTTGAACTGCGACCATGACCTTACCCGGCCCGATTAACGTCCAGCCAATCATGCGGCGCCGTCGACTGTTCCTCGCCATGGCCGCTGCGCTGGGCTCGTCGCTTGCCATTGCCGGACCCATCCCGCCCAGCCATCCTGATCGCCGCTGGTTCGAGGCGGCGGAAGCAATGCGACGCCTGGCCTTGAGTTGGGGCGATCAGCCCTATGGTGCCGTGCTGGTCACGGCCAGCGGTCTTGTGGCCGAAGGTCCAAGCCGGGTGGTGAAGCATTCGGACCCCAACGCACACGCCGAGCGCGAAGCCATCCGCGACGCGCAGCGACGCCTGGGCACGCAGAACCTGGTCGGTTCGGTTTTGTACTCAACGTCGAGGCCCTGCCGCTTGTGCGAAAAGGCCGCCGCTGAAGCAAGAGTCAGCCGCATGTACTTTGGCGCGCAGCTGGTCGACGCCGGTGTTCCCCGCTTGTAGTGCTGCGCCGCCGATGGTCCGTCCGCCTCTCGGCATGGCGATGCATAAGCAGCTTGTCCCGGCAATGGCATCAACCTGCGTCCCGGCAGAGGTCGTTGCAGCGCTGCCGGGTTGTGCGGTAGCTTCCCGCCATGACTTTTCCGCACACACGGCAAATCCTGATTGCCACGCTGTCAGCGGCTGTGGCCTGGTTCGGCCTCTGGTTGCTGGAAAGCCCCTTCATGACCGGGGAGAAAACGCCGCTTCAGCGCATTGATGTATCGGGGTTTTGGCCGGGAGAGGTGCGCCTGATCGCATACCGTGACACCACTACCCATGACACCTTCCCCAGCCCCAGCACGGAAATGGGCATCAGTCATCTGGTGATCCGGAAGCACGACGGGGCCTTTCTCGCTTACTACCTGCCTACCTCGCGTGGCAAGGTCGCCATGCCGCGCTCGTCCTGGTGGGAATACGCCGGGCTTTGTAGCGATTTCGGCCCTGACCTGAAGGACGGCATGCTTCAGCCGGAAGGCGCGATCAGGTGCAAGGATGCAGCTGTCACCGATGAGCAGAGGAAGCAGTGGGTCTGGTCGCTGGACGGAAAGCATGCGGGCGGCCAGATGAGCGGACAGATGCCGGATCTGATCAGCGTGCTGTGCAAGGTGGAGCTTGATGCCATCACCCTGTGCAAAATCTAGGCTTCCATGCAGGTGATGCGCCAGGCGGCGCACGCCTGAGTGGAAACCCTGGTTCGCCGAGTTTCCCGCAAGAAGCAGGCACCGATCTGCAGCCGAACAGCCGCAGACAGACCACGCCTTGAATATCTTCGCCGTCTTTGTTGACTACTCGCGCGGCGTGCCGAACAACTGTCCCCAGTAGATGCCGTCCTTGCTCGATCGGTTGACGGCAAAGGCGATGCCCATTTCGGTGAACTGCGGGGCCATGAGGTTGGCGCAGTGGGGCGGGCTGTTCAGCCAGCCTTCGACCGCCGCTTCGGGCGTGGTCATGCCCGAGGCGATGTTCTCGCCGATGGAGCGCCAGCGGTAGCCGGCGCGCGTGGCGCGGTCGGCGGGGCTGCTGCCGTCGCGGCCTTCGTGGGCGAAGTAGTTGTGGGCGGCCATGTCGGCGGCGTGCGCCTGTGCCGCGGCACTGAGCAGGGCATTGAGGCGCAGGGTGCCCACGGCGCTATAGGGGCGCTCGCCGCATTGGCGTGACTGCCTGCGCGCGGCATTGACGAGCTGCAGCACGCGCTCGGCCACTGCACTGACTGAATCAGCCGAGGGCGGCGCGAACGGTGCCGCCAGCACGACCCAGGTATCGCGGCCTTGCTGGTAGACGCCCATCTCCTGGTAGGCGGGTTCGGTGAGATGCGCGCAGGACCTGGCGGCCAGTGTCTGGGCGATGAGCGCCGGTGCGGTGCTGCCGCCCACGCGCAAGGTGGCCGAGCGCTGCGCCCGATAGTCGCTTTGCGCGATTGCTGCGTTGGTGTTTGCGCCGCCGGCGATCCGGCGGGCGGCCTCGGCGAGTTCGGGGACTTCCCTCAGTCGTTCAGGCACCGCCGGCCTGCCCGCGCAGCCGGCGCTGCGAACCTGGTTGAGCGCGTCGGCGATGGGCGAGGCGTGTGCCATCACCGGCAATGCCGAGAGCGCCAATGCCGACATTACCAGGAGAAATCTCACCGTCGTGCGAAGGGGGCCGCGAAGATTGCGAGCAGGAGGATGCCGAAGCCTTGCTTCAGCATGGCGCGGCCCGTCCAACAGGCTTGTTGAGGCGTTTCATCCCGCCATTCTGGCAGAAGCCGCCTTCGCCGGATATGTGCTGAGGGAAAAGGGGCCAGGCTCAATTTCCCGTGGCCCTCGGTCGCCCTCGCGGCTTGGCCTCACGGTGATAAGGGGCCAGGCTCAATTTCCGGAAATTCCCTCGTCGGACCGGGGAAGGGGCCAGACTCAAGCTCTACCCGTCCTCGCTGTCTCGATCGCCGCGTGAAGTCGCGGAAATTGAGCCTGGCCCCTTTTTCTAAGAGGGATTCAAGATTTCAGGAATATCGCGCGCACCGTGCAATATGCGAACGATGGTGACCTGCTCTGTCGTGGACTCAAAGAAGATCACGTAGTT
>CANJJT010000148.1:0-6354 GCA_947474715.1 Betaproteobacteria bacterium | reverse complement strand
CGACATTGCATGAACCCTGCGCACGGCTGTTGCCTTGCAGATGGGAAGCACCGGAGGACACTCAGGGCTCGCATCCGGTCATGACTGGCGAACGATAAAGGCCGCGGGAGAAAATCCCCCCGCTCGTTCGCTGCTCTCACGAGTCGGCCCCCTTTGACAAGGGGGTCAACCGCGCCGCAGCCACGTCTTCCCGGAATTCGGCGAAGAACCTTGTCAAAGGGGGCCGACTGGCCGCAGGCCAGCGGGGGGATTTTGACCAGCCAGGCCGATCTACCTGCCTTCGCAAGAAATAGCCGCGAATCCTGTTGATGGTGATTGGCTTGCAGGCAGGCAGGCAGGCAGGCAGGGTGGCAGCGTGGCGCCGGATCACATCCCCGACATCAATCAGGCACTCGTGGTGCGTTGCAAGCGCAACGGTAGAAAATCCCCCCGCTCGTTCGCTGCGCTCACGAGTCGGCCCCCTTTGACAAGGGGGTCAACCGCGCCGCAGCCACGTCTCCCCGGAGTTCGGCGAAGAACCTTTGACAAGGGGGTAACCACACGCATTCACCACACCACGGCACCGATTCACCACTGATGCCGAGTTCTCCTGCGGGTCAGCCCTCGCGCCTCCGTATAATGCAAGCCTTTTCCGGTAGTCACCCCCCATGCTGTTCAAGAATCTCCTCGTCCATCGCCTCGGCAAGAAGTGGTCGCTGACGGCCGAACAACTCGAAGAAAAACTCGCCAAGCAGGCCCTGCAGCCCTGTGGCAGCTATGCCATGGAAAGCCGCGGCTGGCTCAACCCGCGCGAGGAAGACGAGCGTTATGTCTATAACCAGCATCGCCACTGGCTGATTGCCCTCGGCGTGGAGCAGAAGCTGCTGCCCTCTTCGGTGATCAAGCAGGCGGCCAAGGACCTGGCCGTGCAGATCTCCGCCCAGCAGGGCCGCCCGGTCGGGCGCAAGGAGATGCGCGACCTGAAGGACCGCGTCACCAATGAACTGATGCCGCGCGCGCTGGCCAAGCGCAGCACCACGCGCGCCTGGCTGGACGAGGTCAACCGCCTGCTCATCATCGAGGCGGGCGCCGACAAGAAGGCCGAGGAATTCCTCGAAGCCCTGCGCCGCGCCGAAGAGGACTTCCCCTGCCGGCGCCTGGAGACGAAGCTCTCCGCCGGGCCGGCCATGACGCGCTGGCTGTCGGCCCACCAGCCGCCGCGCGGCTTCAGCATCGACCAGGACCTGGAGCTGCAGGCCGCCGACATGAGCAAGGCCACGGTGCGCTACACGCGCCATGACCTCGAAGGCAAGGACATCCGCGACCATATCGCCGCCGGCAAGACGGTGATGCGCATGGGCATGACCTGGAAGGACCGCGTGTCCTTCGTGCTCACCGAGCAGCTGCAGATCACGCGCGTGAGCTTCGTCGACATCGTGCGCGACGAGGCGGGCGGCGATGCGGCCGATGCCGAGGAGCAGTTCGCCATCGACTTCGCGCTCATGACGGGCGAGCTGTCGCAGATGATCGCCGCGCTGGTCGAAGCGCTGGACGGCGAGAAGACCGCTGACGAGGCCTGATCATAAATAATCGTATAAGCCAATGATGATAAGCATGAGTGATCAAAATTGATCACATCATCGGAAGCGCGGCCGGTGCCCGGCAGTGCGGACCGCAGTGCTTGGGGCAAGCAGTCGTCCTGGCATGAAGGCGGCAGCCAGGGCTGTTGCCCCACAGCGCGCTGCTAGACTCGGGAACCGATGAAAACCATCCCCTTCATTTTCGTCACCAACACGCTGCAGACCACCAGCCTGTCGGCCAACAAGATCGTGCTGGCGCTGTTTGCGCTGGAACTGGGGGCCTCGCCCTTCGTCGTGGGCATGCTCACGGCCTTGTTCTCCCTGGCGGCGGCGACGCTGGCGGTGCCGGTGGGACGCCTGGCCGACCGTTATGGCGCGCGCTGGCTGCTGGTGGCGGGTTCGGTGGGCTCCGCACTGGGGCTGTTCCTGCCCTATGTGTTTCCATCCCTGGCCATGGTGCTGTTCGCCGGGGCGCTGAGCGGCCTGTCGCTGGTCTGCTACAACGTCACCACGCAGAACCTCACCGGCCTGTTCAGCACGCCGGAGCATCGCGCGCGCAATTTCAGCAACTACTCCCTCACCATGTCGGGCGGCGCGCTGATCGGTCCGCTGGTGGGCGGCTTCCTGTTCGACCATGTGCATCACCAGACCGCCTGCCTGATCCTCAGCCTGGTGGCGCTGGGGCCGCTGCTGATGGTCTGCACCCGCCGCGGGGCGCTGGAACAGGGCGCGCTGCAGCGGCCCGAAGCCAAGCCCTCCGCCGCCTCGGGTGGCAGCACCATGGCGCTGTTCAAGGATGCCGGCATCCGCAACACCATCATGAAGGCGAGCGTGCTCAGCTCCGGGCTCAACATGATGTCGGCTTACCTGCCGGTGTACGGGCACGCCGTGGGCCTGTCGGCGTCGGTGATCGGCATCGTGGTGGCCATGAACGCCAGCGCCGCCTTCGTCAGCCGCGCGCTGCTGCCGCAGATGATCGCGATCCTGAAGGAGAAGAAGGTGATGGCCCTGTCCTTCACCTTCGGCGCCGTCGCGCTGCTGCTGATCCCCTTTTTCGAGAACGCCGTGGCGCTGGGCATGCTGGCCTTCCTCTTCGGGCTGGGCATGGGCGCCGGGCAGCCGGTGGTGACCATGCTGATCTTCCAGTACTCCCCGGCCGGCCGTTCCGGCGAAGGCATCGGCCTGAAGATCACCACCAACCACCTCACCAACATGGTGAGTCCGCTGGTGTTCGGTGGCATCGCCACGGCCTTCGGCCTCATGCCCATGTTCCTGCTCAATGGCCTGGTGATGGTCGCCGGCTGCTACTTCAGCTGGCCAAAGAAGCGCAAGCCGCCGGCAGCGGGCTGAACGAGGGCGGAGGTGTCCGGGTGTGCCGGATGCACCCGCGCAAGCCTTCCATATGCCTCTGTAGTCCTGCGGCTGATGCATCGCAGGGCACTGGCTGACCGCTGACGCCCCGCGGTTACAATCTCCGCACACGCAGCCAGACAACAATCCGGAGGAGGATGGACATGCTTTCCATGAAGCGCTTTGCCGTGCTCGCCCTGTGGCTGGGCGGTGTGCAATCGGCGGCCGTCCTGGCCCAGGAAGGCGCCGAGGCCTTTCCATCCAAACCCATCTTCGTCGTGGTGCCCTCCGAAGGCTCGGGCACCACCCACACCGAGATGCGCCTGTTTGCCGAGAACGTGCGCCAGCGCACCGGCAAGGCCATCGTGGTGGAAAGCCGCGGCGGCGCCGGCATGACCATCGGCACGGGCTACGTCGCCAAGGCCAGACCCGACGGCTACACCATCCTCGTGCCTTCTGCCGCCTTCGCCATCGCGCCTTCGGTCTACCCGGATCTGCCCTACGACAACATCCGGGACTTCGCCCCCATCACGCTGCTGGTGAAGCATGTGTTCCTGCTGCTGGTGCATCCGTCCTCGCCCTTCAAGACGGCGAAGGACTACATCGAGTACGCGCGCACCCATCCGGGCGAGCTCAACTTTTCCACCTCGGGCGCGGGCGGGGTGACGCACATGTTCGGCGAACTGCTGCACTACTCGACCAGGACCAAGGCGACCTTCATCCATTACAAGGTGGCCTCGCAGCGCCTGCTCGATGTCACCGCGGGCCGCGTGCATGCCAGCATCACCGCGCCGGTGAGCGCGCTGCCCATGGTCAAGGCCGGCAAGCTGCGCGCCATCGGCATCACCAGCGCCGAGCGTATTTCGCTGCTGCCGGAGATGCCCACCATCGCCGAGCAGGTCGCCCCCGGGCTGGAGTTCTCCAGCTGGGTGGGCCTGGCTGCACCGGCGAAGACGCCACCCGCGGTGATCAACACCCTGCACGGCATGTGGACCCAGGCGTTGAAGGATCCCAACATCCTCGCCAAGCTGGCGCCCGACGGCACCATCATCGTCGGCAACAGCCCGGAGGAATTCCGCAAGTTCATCGTCGCCGAGACCGACCGCTGGCGCACCGTGATCAAGGCGACGGGGATGAAGATCGAAATGGAGTGAGCCGGGCACCGGTGTTGTCCAGGCTTACCCGCAACCACGGCATGACAAGGAGACAGACCATGCAGCAGGCATCCAGGCAGCAGCGCGGCAGCCTCTTCCGGCGCACCGTGCTGGCCGGCATCACGGTGGCCGCGGTCATCGCAGCCATGACGCCGGACGTGGCCACGGCGCAGGCCTATCCCTCGCGCCCCCTGCGCATGATCGTGCCCTTCTCGCCGGGCGGCGCCGCGGACATCCTGGCGCGCACGGTGAGCGAACCGCTGGGCCGCAACCTCGGCCAGTCGGTACTGGTGATCAACCGCGACGGCGGCGGCACCGTGGTGGGTGTGAACGAGGCTGCGCGCGCCTCCCCCGATGGCTACACCCTGCTGCTGAGCGGTGATGCCGCCATCGTCAATGCGGCCAGTGGGAGGAAGCTGCCCTACGACCTGTTCAAGGACCTCACCCCGGTGTCCATGGTGTACTCCAGCACCCAGGCCATGGTGGTGCGCCGCACCGGCCCCTACAACACCCTGCAGGACGTGGTGAAGTACGGCCGCGACAACCCGGGCCAGATCAAGTTCGGCAGCGTCGGCGTGGGCAGCGCCGCGCACATGTCGGCGGAACTGTTCAACCAGGGCGCCGGCATCCGTGGCCTGCATGTGCCCTATCGTGGCGCGGCACCGGCGCTCAATGATCTGGCCGGCGGCCAGTTCGACTACATCATCATCGGCACCTCGGCGGTGATTGCCGCGGTGAAAGGCGGGCAGTTCCGCTCGGTGGCAGTGATGAGCAAGCAGCGTTCGCCGCAGCTGCCCGATGTGCCCACCAGCTTCGAACAGGGCATCAATGTGGAGACAGGCAGCTGGTATGGCCTCTACCTCACCGGGGGTGCACCGGCCGTCGCGGTCACGCGCGTGCAGACGGCGCTCAAGGCGACCTTGTCCGAACCCGCCGTGGGCGATCGCTTCCGTAGCCTGGGCGGCGAAGGCCGGCCGATGACGCAGCAGGAGTTCACCACCTTCATGAAGGGCGAAGTGGGCAAGTTCGCCAAACTCATCAAGGACCTCAACATCAAGCTCGACGAATGAGTGGACCACGCACCATGAGCCAGGACCCAGCCGACAACGCCTTCTATCCGCACCTGTTCCGGCCCATGCAGCTGGCCGGGCGGCGCGTGCGCAACCGCATCGTGCATGCCTCGATCAACACCCACTTCACCGATGATCCGGCCACCTACGACAAACATGTGAATTACCTGGGCAACCGGGCCCGCGGCGGGGCCGGCATGATCGTCACCGAATCGCTGCGCCTGATGCCGCGCCAGTCACCCTCGCGGCTCATCGTGTACGACGACTCGCAGGCCGATTACGCCAAGCGCTGGGTCGAGGCGGTGGAAGGGCAGGACTGCCGCCTGCTGGGCCAATTGCAGGACCCGGGGCGCGCGCGCCACATTCCGGGGCGGCATTACAACCCGCTGGGGCCATCGCCCGTGCCTGATGACCTTTCCTGGAGCATGCCCACCGGCATGAGCGTGGCGGAGATCCGCGAGTTCGTCGCGCGCACCGCCGAGGGCGCCGCGCGCGCCTATCGCTGGGGTTTTTCCGGCGGGGAGTTCTCCGCCGGGCACGGCCACCTGTTCCACCAGTTCCTCTCGCCGCATTCCAACCGCCGCGAGGACGACTACGGCGGCAGCCTGGAGAACCGCGTGCGCTTCCTCGCCGAGCTGTGCCAGGCGGTGCGCGAGTCCACCGGCAGCGATTTCATCATCGGCATGAAACTGCCCGGCAACGATGGCATCACCGGCGGCGTCGATCCGGCCATGGCGGCGCAGATCGCCGCCAACCTGGTGGGCCGCGTGAAGGTGGACTACATCACCTATTGCCAGGGCGGCCACCACACCAGCCTGGAAATGCACATTGCCAACGACAGCTGGCCGCGCACCCCTTGGGTGCCGATGATCCGCGAACTGGCCAAGGCCACGCCGGGCGTGCCGGTGATGGCGCTGGGGCGCATCACCGACCCCTCCGAGGCCGAGGGCATCCTCGCCGACGGCAGCATTTCGCTGGTGGCGCTGGGCCGGCCGCTGATTGCCGACCCTGCCTGGGGCATCAAGGCGCAGGCCGGCCGCGCGCGCGACATCCGCTACTGCCTCAACCACAACTCCTGCTGGGAGAACTCGGTGGGTAACCATGTGCTGGTGTGCGACAACAACCCGCGCATCGGCCAGCCCGACGAAGTGGACTTCGTGCCGCTGCCCGCCAAGCAGAAGAAACGCGTGGTGGTGGTCGGGGCCGGCGTGGCCGGACTGG
>CANJJT010000147.1:0-6542 GCA_947474715.1 Betaproteobacteria bacterium | reverse complement strand
GATTCCTGGAAGCCGAGAAAGCATTTCGAAGATTGCGTGGTCACCAACATATCGCAGCACTCATCAGCGCGATGCGGCCTGTTCCTGTTGAACTGAAAAAGGCCGCATAATCATTTCCGCCACCGGCTCAAACCTTCAACTGTGACCGGGACATCGTCTAACCATGTTCGAGAGAATTCCATTGGATCAACTACTTAACAACATCGCGACCGAAGACATTCAGTGCTTTGACGCTAATCAGTTGAATCTATTCGCATAACAGCCGGACACTACTGATTGCCGATTCCTCTTCCTGCATGGGCCACCATGCGACAGCTGAAGTGGACAGACGGGTAAAATCCTACGTCCCAGGCATTCCGGTCGGACTGCATCCGCACAACGATTACAGACTCGCAATGTCCACCGCCCTTGCCGGGCTCGAAGCGGGCGTGGAAATCTTAGATGCCTCGGTGGATGGCATCGGCGAGAAGGCTGGGCAATTGAACTCAGGCACCTTCGCTCTCGTTTGCAAATCCATGTATCGGCTCGATACCGGGATCGATCTTACCGGCTTGCAAAAGCTCAGCAAGCTCACTGCACGGCTCAGCGGCATGCCCGTGCCCTGCTACACGCCGCTTACGGGCGAGGATGCCTTTTTCGCGACCCTGGAGCACCACCAGCGATTGCAAGACGAAGTCGATCCCTTCATCCTTGCCAGCATCAACCCGTCTGTCGTTGGCAATGAAAAGCACAATTCCTTCGGATTGCATTCCGGCAAATACGGCATCTGGTGCGAGGCACGGTCCTTTGGCATCGATCTGGATGACAGGCAACTGGATGCGGCGCATAGCCACTTGCTCGACCTCCTCAAGCAGACACGCCGCCGGATCACCAGGCAGGAGATCGAGCAAGTGGTACGCTCGGTCATTGCCTAAGTCATACTCTGTCCTGTCCGAATACTCACAAGTGGATAATCAAGGAGGGCAACATGAATAGTTCAGTGGAAGATGCAATCAAATCAGCAATCCCATTTGCGCTCCTGATAGGAGCGTCCGTCCTGTCGCTTCCGACCCATGCGCAGTCAGGAGCATTTCCTAATCGCCCGGTAAAAATAGTCGTTCCCGCCACGCCGGGGGGAAATAACGATCTCATCGCACGCGCCCTCGCTCCAAAGATGGGCGAAGGCTTGGGGCAATCCGTATTCATCGAGAACCGGCCAGGCACCAGCAGCCTGATCGGCACCCAGTATGTGGGCAAGTCCGCTCCCGATGGGCACACCATTCTCCATGCGGCCAATACCTTCGCAGTGGCGCCTTCCCTGGTGAAGGACCCGGGCTACGACCCCATCAAGGACTTCGTGGGCATTTCACTGACCGGCATCGCGCCGCAAGTGCTGCTGGTCAATCGCAATATTGCTGCCCGCTCGGTCAAGGAACTGATTGCAGCGGCAAAGGCGCAGAAAAAACCCTTTTCCTATGGCTCGGCGGGCATTGGCGGAACCGCCCACATCGCCGCAGAAATGTTTGCACGACAGGCCGGCATCAGCATGCTGCACGTGCCTTACAAGGGCGCCTCACAGGGCCTGTCCGACCTGATTGGCGGCCAGATCGATGTCATGTTCGATCTGGGCAGCACGGCCCTGCCGCAGGTGCGCAATGGCTCGCTGCGCGGCCTGGCGGTCACCAGCATGAAGCGCTTTCCCGTCGCGGCAGATCTGCCCACCATCGACGAGTCAGGCCTGCCCGGATACGAGGACATTATCTTTACCGGCCTGCTCGCACCGGCAGGCACGCCCGCGGACGTGGTGGCAAGACTGCGCTCGGAAGTGGACAAGGCCGTTCGCGTTCCGGAAACCAGAAAGAAATTTCTCGATGTGGGCGTGGAACTCACCGCCAGCGCCTCGCCTGCGGAATTCACCCAGTACGTGAAAGCGGAATTCGACAAGAAGGCAAAACTCATCAAGTCTATCGGCATCAGCCCCACGGACTGAGAGTGAGACCCGAGATCAGGGCAAGCCATTTTTGAATCCAGAAGGAGAAACACGTGACTGTCAGCAAGAACTTTTTGCATACCGCCTTGGCAGCCTGCCTGGCGGCCGTGTGCAGTACCGGCCTTGCCCAGCAGGCCTTCCCGTCCAAACCCATCCGCTTCGTCGTGCCCTATGCCGCAGGCAGCACGCTGGATGTGCTGGGACGCATCATCGGCCCCAAGCTCAGCGATGCCTGGGGACAACAGGTGATCGTGGATGCGCGTCCCGGGGGCAATACCGTCATCGGCATCAATGCGGTGCTGGCCGCACCTGCCGATGGTTACACCCTGCTGCTCAATTCCAGCGGGCACGCCCTGATCCCACAATTGCTCAATCCCCCCCCCTACGATCCTGTGAAGGACTTCGCGACAGTCGCCACCACCAGCAGCAGCGAATTCATTCTCCTGCTCAATCCGGCGGTGAAGGCCAATTCGCTCAAGGAGCTGGTGGCACTGCTCAAATCGCAGCCGGGCAAGTTCAACTACGCCTCCACCGGAGTGGGCGGCGGCCCCCACGTGGCCGGCGAACTGTTTAATGTCATGAATGGGGTACCCTTTCCAGCATTCATACAGCCGGCCGTACTGTTCACAAGAAACCGCATCAGGTTGATCGTAGACGAGGCATGTAGCAGGGACGACCGACCGTCGCGCAAATCCTAGTGCTTATCCCGCAGGCAGGCAAACAAGGTCCGACGAGGACAGGCTACCCAGAAGGAGCGAGAACCGTGCAAGTCGATACATCAGAGCGATGTTTTTATTTCCTCACGCCCGCCGAAGTGCGCTTTCTCGATGCAGCAGTCGAGATCATCATCCCCACCGATGAACAAGGCCCGGGCGCGTGCGATGCCGGCGTCACCCGCTTCATCGATGGACAGCTGGCCAGCGTGTGGGGTGTGCACGGACGCAATTACCGCATGGGGCCATGGCAGGAAGGCACGCCGCAACAGGGCTTCCAGTCGCCACTGGTTCCGCAGCAGATCTACCGTCTGGGAATACAGGAGACCAATGCCTGGTGCCAGCAGCAGCATGGCAAGCCTTTCGAGTTCCTCGATGAAGCGCTGCAGGAGGAAGTGTTGAAGCAGCTAGAAGCGGGCAAGATCAGCCTGCCGACCGTATCTTCGAAACAGTTTTTCGATTTTCTTTACACCAACACCATGGAAGGCTACTTTTCCGATCCCATGTATGGCGGCAACCGCGACAAGGCCGGCTGGAAGCTGCTCGGCTTTCCCGGCGTTGCTTCGTCCGCCTATGTCGAGCACATGAAAAAGCACGGCGTACCCTATCTTGCCGAGCCAGTAAGTATCCTCGATGTCCTGGAACACCGCGTCGAGGTGGATGCCCGAGGATATCCCATACATGTGCTGCGCAATGCTGAAGGAGGAAACAAGTGATGGCCGCCATCAAGATGAAACCGGTGGACATCATTGTGGTAGGTGCGGGCGTATCCGGCACCCTCATCGCCAAGGAACTCGTGGATGCCGGATTGCAGGTACTCAATCTGGAGCGCGGACGCATGGTCGATCCCAACCAGGAATTCGCCATGCCCTTCGCCCACGACGAACTGAAATTTGCCGTGCACAACGATCTGGCGCAAAACCTAGCCCGGGAGACGATCACCTTCCGCAACCATAGCAGGGAAACCGCCCTGCCCATGCGACAGATGGGCTCGTTCAAGCTGGTTGAAGCCGTGGGCGGCGCGGGCATCCTGTGGAACGGCCAGACCTGGCGCTTCCTGCCCTGGGACTTCGAAACCCGCAGTCGAACCCTGGAGCGCTATGGTCCACAGCAGATTTCCGAGGACTGTACCAGCCAGGACTGGGGCGTGAGCTACGACGAACTCGAGCCGCATTACACCCGCTTCGAGCAGATCTACGGTGTCGGCGGCAAGGCCGGCAATCTGAAGGGGACGATACAGCCAGGCGGCAATCCCTTTGAAGGACCGCGTTCGACTGACTATCCCAATCCGCCCACCAGCGGCACCCTGACCGGGTCGATGTTTTCCACAGCGGCACGATCCCTGGGCTATACCCCCTTCACCACGCCCACCTCGGCGATGACGCGCGACTATGTCAATCCCTATGGCATGGCTCTCAACCAGTGCTTGCGCGGCGGCTATTGCTCCAGCTTTGGCTGCGCCAATGGCGCCAAGGCCAGCCCCCTCACAACCGTGCTGCCCGCACTGCTGCGCCAGCGCAATTATGAACTGCGACCGCACTCCAATGTCATCAAGGTCAATCTGGATAACACTGGCAAGCGTGCCATCGGCGTCACCTATATCGATGCCGCCGGGCGCACCGTGGAGCAACCCGCGGAACTGGTCATCCTCGCCTCCTATACCCTGAACAACACGCGGCTGATGCTGCTCTCGGGCATAGGCAAACCCTACGACCCGGCCACTAATACCGGCGTGATCGGCAAGAACTACTCCTACCAACCGGTGGGTTCAGTGAATCTATTTTTCGATGACCGCAGTTTCAACCGCTTCATGGGCGGTGGCGGGCACGCCGAAGTCATCGACGACTTCAATGGCGACAATTTCAATCACTCCGGCCTGGACTTCATTGGCGGCGCCTATATCAGCTCCAACAACGGCGGTGCGCTGCCCATCCGCTCGCGTCCGGTGCCCGAGGGCACCCCACGATGGGGTCGCGAATGGAAGAAGACGGTGGCCTTCTATTTTGATCGCAGCATGTCCATAGGCGCACATGGCGGCTGCCAGAGCTATCGCGGCAACTACCTTGACCTCGATCCGGTGTACAGCGATGCACACGGACTGCCGCTGCTGCGCATGACCTTCGACTGGCAGGACAACGAGAAGCGCATGTCCGAATACACCACGGCAAAGGCTGCCGAGATAGCCAGACTCATCGGCCCCGCCAAAATGAAGTCGCAGTGGGTGAAAGGCAAGTATGCCAATGTGCATTACGAGAACACCCACAACAATGGGGGCGTGATCATGGGCAAGGATCCAGCCACCAGCGCGGTGAACAAATACCTCCAGTCATGGGATGTGCCCAATGTGTTTGTGGTCGGTGCCAGCGCCTTTCCTCAGAACAGTGCCAACAATCCGACCGGCACTGTAGGCGCGCTGGCGTGCTGGCTAGCCCATTCCATCAAAACCCAGTACCTCGAACATCAGGACAGCCTGGTCTAAATAACTACCCGGCCCCATCAAGTACAACACGAGAGGAGACTTCCATGCAAAACCTGAAAGAACAAGGGATGAAACGGCATTCGCGCCTGCCACTGGTTTGGCTATTCAGGACCGGCGCCGCGGGGCTGGTGACTTCGGGGTTGCTAACTTCTGGCCTGATGACTTCGGTACTGCTAACACCGTGTCCGGCGCTGGCGCAGAACTACCCTGAAAAAACCGTGCGTATCGTCGTGCCTGTCGCCGCCGCCGGGAACCAGGACCTGGTCGCGAGGGGTATCTCCCAGAAACTATCGGAACAGATGGGGCAACAGTTCATCGTGGAAAACCGTCCCAGCGCTAGCGCTGTGGTGGGCACCGTCCAGGTGGCCAAGGCTGTGCCTGACGGTTACACACTTCTGGCCATTTCCAACACCTTTGCCGCCGCTCCAGCCACGGTGCTGGCGGCCAACTATGATCCGGTCAAAGATTTCACCGGCATTACCCTCACTGCGGCGTTGCCGCTGGTTCTGCTGGCACATCCATCGCTGCAGTTGAACACTGTCAAGGAGCTCATTGCGCTGGCGAAGAAGCGACCCGGCCAGTTGACTTTTGGATCCGCTGGAGCAGGCTCCAACTCGCATCTGGCCATGGAATTGTTCAACCTGCAGGCTGACATCAAACTGACGCATGTCCCCTACAAGGGCAATGCGCCGGCACTGACGGACCTGGTCGGCGGCCAGATCGGATTGCTCCCGGACACCATCAGCACTTCATTGCAGTTCATCCGCGCGGGAAAAGCAAAGGCCTTGGGTGTAACCAGCAACCGGCGCGCTTCGAACCTGCCTGAAGTACCTGCCATCAATGAGAGCGGCATGAGCGGCTACGAGCTGGTGGTGTTCAACGCCATGATGGCGCCGGCTGGTGTGCCTGCGAACATTCTCCGGCGCCTTCACGGGGAGATCGCCAAAGCCGTGCTGCAGCCGGATCTGAAAGACCGATTTCTGCAGCAGGGTGTCGACCTGGTCTCCAGCGCATCACCGGAGGAATGCTCGAGCTTCATCCGGAACGAAACGGCGAAATACGCAAAAATCGTTAGGGCGGCGGGTATTCAGCCTGAGTAAGCAGGTTTGCGCGGTTCAAGCGGGATTTGCACTCGAATAAGTACATTCGCATCCCTGATCTTGGATCTTAGCGGACTGACTGCTGCTCGTCTGCCTACAGCAATCAGCTCGGCTCAGTACTGTCCGGTTAACTAGTCCGCCCTGAACAATTCCGTTTTTCATAATGCAGTGGTCTGAGCATCGCGGCTTGCGAGCATTGTTAAGTCTATGAGCGTCTGAATCTCGAACCAGATTCTGGCGCAAAGAAGCCGCAGCTTCCTCAGCAGTAGTCGCATGTTATG
>CANJJT010000146.1:0-6617 GCA_947474715.1 Betaproteobacteria bacterium | reverse complement strand
TGGCGGTGGTCTAGCGTCCCCAATGGCCCTCAAAGTCGAAGGAAAGTTGCCGCTGATGCCTGATGGCGAGGAGGTAAATCGCGCTGCCAATCGGTGCGTAGAGCAGCAGGTAATCCTTGAGGACGTATTCGCGCAGGGCGTCCGAGTCCGGTGTCAGCGCCGACAACTTTGCGCGGAGCGTTGCCAGCGAATTGGTGGTCTCGACGGATCGCGCTTGGCGGGCCAAAAATGGCCTGCCCATTTCAGGGAAGCGCTCAAGGTTGGGGATCACCGTTTCAAGCAGTTCATCCAGCAAGCCGTCGAAGGCCTGCGGCGCTTCCACTTCGGTGAGGAAAAGTTCGATGCCTTCGAGGTTGCGCTCGAAATTCGCAGTGAATTTGATGACAGGTTTTTTTGCCACAAGCAGACCCCGCCGCAACTCAGGCGCTACGGCGGCGCTTGATGGACTGGATCACGCTGCGGGCGTCTTTCACCTTGCCAGCGGCAACATCGTCGAGTCCCTTGGAGGCTTCGTCGATCAGCAGCAGATGAATGCGCTCACGCTCCAGTTGGTGGTAGTAATCCAGCCGGCTGGCGTCGATCAGGGCTATATAGCTTTCGCCGTTCTTGGTGATGATCTTCTCGGCACCTGCTTTAACCTCTTCAGCCAGCTCCGAGAAGTTGGCGCGGGCGTGCGATAGAGGAATAACGTCACTTGCAGAAATACCCATGATGGCCTCCTGATCCGCACAAGATGTGCAGTATTTTGTACATCATACGCTTCGGCTGTCAGGCGTGAAAGTGGAATCTGAGTGGCACTTTGGGGCGCTCAATCGAGAAATGACGGAAATCCAGACTGGCCCCGATATGGCAGTTCAGTTCGTTGAAGGCATCAATCAACGGCGGAGCCTGACCGTACCGTCAATTACGGCACGCCTCGCGCCGCCCGATAACGCACTCCCGGGCTGCCATCAACGCCGCCCTGGCTGGTCCTCAAGAAAGGCAGTCGGCTCGGGAGGCTTCAGGAATTCGGATCGATGAATCATTGAGGCTTCACAAGCGGTCGGTCCGAAGAGGTCTGTCCAGCATCTATCGGGCTGGCGCTCAATGGCCCTTGGTGACCTTGCTGGCGCCTCGGTAGATAGCGAAGGAATTGTTTCTCGCCATCGGTTTCAGGCACTGAAGCTCATCGAACACTTCGGCATGCACCGGGTTCCGGTACGCGACTATGCCATCCAGATCCTGCTCGGCCGCCCGGGCGGCAATCATTCTGGTGATTATCCGCAATACAGTCGGACCGAAGGGATTGTAGAAATAAAGAAAAACCTTTCCGTCCGGAATGGGGAATGTCGCTGCGTCCTGGTGAAGGTTTTCAATCAGGAGATGCGGTTGCCTGATGGCATACAAGGCAATATTGCGGTTTTCGGCCTCGTACAGATATGAGGCAAATTCGATGCCGATGACCCGTTGGAAGTGTGCCTCGGCCGCCAACAGGAGTGCACGGCTTTTCCCGGACCCATAGTCGATGAACGTATAGTCAGCCGGGTCGACGCTGGCTGCCCGGATCATCACGTTGAACACTTTGTGCTGGATCGGCTCGTGGCCGGTGGCGTCAGGCAGGTGCTCTCCAGTTCCGCCAAGGCTCGCCATGTCGTAGTCCGTGCCAGTCGTGTCGATTCCGAATTTTGACTCAAACTGTTTGGCCGACCAGCGCTCGTGAATCTCCGACACAATAGTCTTTGCTCTCGTGTACAGCGCCTTGAGACCCTCCACTTGAGTTGGGGCTTTCATGAAATTGACAGTGATGCATAAGGGCGCTCCCGGATCAATTCTGTAGAGCGTTTGGGGATTTCTTGATAAGTTCGTCTCGATCAGAAATTTTCTTCTCCCACATCCATGCGCACTTTGTTGGCGAGCCGGCTCACTGTGCTCCGATTCTATTAAGGCCGTAATCGATTGTTTTCATGAAAATAGTTCAAAAAGGTCATTCAGGCCAAATGAGCAAGTGGCCCACAGCCCGTCGTTTCTGCTTCATGGCACACGTCGTGGCGCCCCGAGGAACAACCATGCTTGCCGCTGTGCCTGACAAGGCAGTCATCCGGGCAGGCAAGCGGCCAGCATGATGAAACATCTCGTGGTCACCATCACGCATCACGGGCTGGGGCATTTCGCCCAGACTGCGCCGGTGCTGAATGCGCTGCGGCGCAGCTTTCCCCGACTCAGGCTCACCCTGGTCACCACCGTGCCGGAGGCCAAGCTGCGGGAGCGCCTGGAAGGCGACTTCCATCTGGAGGCCAGGGCCCTGGATTTCGGCTTCGTCATGCAGGATGCGATGAACATCGACGTGGGTGAAAGCGCGCGGGCCTACCGTGATTTTCATGAGCACTGGGACGCCAGGGTGGCGGCAGAATCGCAATGGCTGGCGCGATTGCAGCCCGATGCGGTGCTCGCCAATGTCGCCTACCTGCCGTTGGCGGCGGCGGGCAGCCTGGGCATCCCGGCCTTCGCGATGAGTTCCATCAACTGGGCGGACCTGTTTGCGCACACCTTTGCCGGGGAGGCCTGGTCGCCGCCTATCCATGCGCAGATGCTGGCTGCCTATTCCTGTGCGCGGCTGTTCATCCGGCTGACGCCTGCCATGCCCATGCCGGATCTGTCCGCGGTGCAGGCGGTGGGGCCGGTGGCGCGTCTGGGGCGCAGGCGACACGCCGAGTTGAGCACACGGCTGGGTGCTGCGGAAGGCGAACGGCTGGTGGCCGTGATGTTTGGCGGTGTGGACAAACGCCTGCCCATGGAGAACTGGCTGATGGAACCGGGCATACGCTGGCTGGTGCCGCAATCCTGGCAGATCGACCATCCCCGGGTGCAGGCACTGGAACCCCTGCGCTGGGACTACACCGACATCATTGCATCGGTGGATGCGGTGATCGGCAAGCCCGGGTATGGCACCTTTGTCGAGGCCGCCTGTAACGGTACGCCGACCCTGTATGCCTTACGCAAGGACTGGCCCGAGCAGGACTACCTGATTGGCTGGTTGCAGCAGCATGCCCGCTGCCTGGAGGTTTCCCTCACGGCGCTTGAAAGCGGGGATGTCCGGGCCAGCCTCGAGCAACTGTGGCGGCAGGCGCCGATGCGGCCGCCGCAGGCGTCGGGTGCCGAAGAGGTTGCTGCGCTGCTGGCCGGGTATTTCGATTCCATTGGCTAGAAATGGAGGTTTTTCGCGCCGTGTCCTGCGGCGTGGAGCGCGGCCAATCGTGTTGCAGCCCATCGTTCCAATAGCCTGGCTTGCGTCTTACAATGACGTCCGCCTTTTGTGGAAATAAATGGGGTAGAACCCTGTCGTGGGTCCGGATGACGCCATCCGGCTTTTTCAAGGAGATCGACCATGTCATCCGCAGTCGCGTTGCGGGAAAGCTGGAAAGCCGGCAAGCCGACATTCGGAGTGTGGGCGGCCCTGGCCTGCCCTTTTGCAGTGGAACTGATGTCCCTGCCCGGGGTGAGCTACCTGTGTGTGGATCAGCAGCATGGCGTGATCGACTATGCCGATGCGGTCAACATGATGATGGCGGCTCAGGCTCGTGGTGTGGCGCCGCTGACCCGCGTGCCGGCCAACGAATCCTGGATGATCGCCAAGGCACTGGATGCCGGTGCCCAGGGTGTCATCGTGCCGCTGGTCAACAACGCCGATGAAGCGCGGGCGGCCGTGCAGGCCTGCCGCTATCCGCCGCAGGGCGTGCGTTCCTTCGGGCCGATCCGCGCAGCGGTGGTGACCGGCCGCGATCAGAAGGCGCTCGGGGAAAGCGTGTTGTGCTTCGTCATGGTGGAAACGCGCGAGGGACTGGCCAACGTCGAGGCGATCGCTGCCACGCCGGGGCTGGATGGCATCTATGTGGGCCCTGCGGACCTGGCCCTGGGCCTGGGGCTGCCACCGGACCTGGACAAGACCGAACCCGAGCACGCGGCGGCAGTGGCGGCCATCCTCGATGCCTGCCAGCGCAACGGCATCGTGGCCGGCATACAGTGCGGCTCGGGCAAGAGCGCCCATGAGTACGCCAAGAAGGGCTTCGGCCTGGTCACCTTCACCAAGGATTCGGCTGTGTTGCAGGCCGGTGTGCGCAACGAACTGCGCGCCGCACTGGGGCAGGGCGATGCCGCGGGCAAGCAAGGCTATACCTGAGATGAGCGATCCCGTGGCACAACCCGCAGACCGCATGCTGCATGCGCTGGCCGCCTACACTTGCAGGCTCGGCCCGGAGGCGACGCTGCCCACGCGCAGTCTGTGCAGTTCGGCGGTCATGGATACCCTGGCCGTCTCCCTGGGAGCACTGCCCCATCCGGCTGCCCGGGCGGCGCGCCGCTATGCGCGCCATGCACAGGTCAGCCGTGGTGCGACCATCTGGGGATCCGGCGAAATGGTGACGGCCGAAGTGGCCGCCCTGGTGAATGGCGTGCCGCTGCGCGGGTACGATTACAACGACCTCTACATGGGCAGGAGTGGCGGCCATCCCAGCGACATCATTCCGGCCTTGCTGGCACTGGCGGAGTGGCAGCGTCTTCCCGGTGCACGCCTGCTCGATGCCACGGCGGTGGGCTACGAAGTCACGATTGCCCTGTTCGATGTGATCGAGATGCATTCCCGCGGCTGGGACTACCCCACCTTGGTGAGTCTTGGCGCAACCTGTGCCTGCGCGCGCCTGCTCGGCCTGGATGAAGCGCAGACCCGCGAGGCCATCGCAATCTGTGCCATCACCCATTTCGTCAGCGACGAGGTCGAGTCCGGCGAACTGAACGCGCGCGGCGACCTCACCATGTGGAAGCGTTTCAATGGCAGCCACGCCGCGCGGCATGCCATCTATGCCTGCCTGCTGGCCCAGGCCGGTGCCGAAGGAGCCGTGCGGCCTTTCGAGGGTGCTACGGCATTCCTGTCCAAGGTTGCTGCCGAGCCGGCGGGGCTGGAGGCCTTGCTCGTCAAATTCGAATCCGGCCGCTTTGACGGCCGTGTCGCCGATTCGGTGTTCAAGCGCTGGCCATTGGGCTCGCGGGCGCAAAGCGCCATCCAGGCGGCGCTGGAAGCGCGCCAGGGGATAGCCGATGTCTGGGGCATACAAGGCGTCGAGGTGCGCACCGATCCGCAGGCTTACCATCACTTCGTCGAGCGCCGTGTTGATCCCTGGCATCCGGTGTCGCGCGAGACGGCCGACCATTCCATGCCTTACGTGGTGGCGGCAGCGATACTCGACGGTTACATCAAGGACAGCAGTTTCGAGCCTGCGCGTGTGGTCGAGCCGAGGCGCCAGCAGTTCATGCGGGACAAGCTCACGGTGGCGCCGGACGAGCAGCTCAAGGGCGGGGCAAAGACCGGATTCCTCACCCAAGTCGAGATCATTGATGTAGATGGCCGGCGCCATGTGGGCAAGGCCAAAGCGCCACCCGGACACAAGAGCCAGCCTTTCAGCGATCGCGAGTTCGAAGAGAAGCTGCTGGAGAACGTCGCCCCCCTGTTTGGCGCGGAACATGCTTCAAGGCTGGCATCGGCGGTGCGCGGGCTGGACGGCATGCGTGATTGCAGTGAACTCGCGGCACTGCTGGTGCTCAAGGACGTCGCGTCCATTGAGGCGCCCGATGTCGTGGAATCCAAAGGGAAGCACTGAATGTCAAGCTTGCCAACCAGCGGGAAAGATGAGTTTGCCAGCGCACCGGTCGTGGTGGTCGGTGGCCACCTGGGCAGCGGCCCCGCCATCGTGCGCGGTTTCGTTCAGCGGGGTGCACGTGTGGCCGTGGGGGTCATCAAAGGGACGGTTGCCGGCGATCCGGCGCCGCTGGAGGGCACCAACAACGTGTCGCTGGATCTCTCGGCGACCGGTGGCATCGGAGGGTTCTTCGACACCTGTGAACAGCTGCTGGGAGGCTTGTCGGTGGTCATCATGATGGCGCCGCCGGTGAAGACCGGGGCAGCACTGGACATCCCCGACGAGGAGTACCGCGCCGTCATCAACGCGGAACTGGTGGCCCCCCTCCTGTGCATCCGGGAGGCGGCACGGCGCCTGGCAGCACGCGGCCACGGCCGCATCATTTCCTTCGTGTCGATGTCCGGCAAGACCGGCGTGCACAAGCATGTGGCACCCTTCGCCGCGGCCAAGGGGGGCTTGATCACGTTTTCTCGCGTGCTGGCGGCGGAACTGGCCCACACCGGGGTGACCGTGAATGTGGTGGCCACGTCGCTGTTCGACGTGCAGGTGGCGAAGAAGACGCCGGCCGAACTTGCCGAGATAGTCAAGGGCATTCCGGTCGGACGCGTGGGACATTCGGAGGAGGCGGCGCATTCCGCGCTCTTTCTTGCATCGAAGCAATCGGGCTATATCACCGGCGAGACACTCAGCATGTCTGGCGGGCGTTTCATGGACTGAGGCCCCGGGCCTCCTGTACCTCCAACAAGGATCCGCATGACCGCATCGCATTCTGCTCCGCCACAGTCCCTTGATCGCGATCTTGAGGTCGGGGTCGGCGACTGGCCCAAGTCCCAGCTTTACCACCTCACCACAGCCCTGGTCATCCCGCGCCCGGTGGGCTGGATATCGACGGTTTCCGCCGCTGGGCATCGCAATCTCGCGCCCTACTCGTATTTCAACCTGATGGGG
>CANJJT010000145.1:0-6696 GCA_947474715.1 Betaproteobacteria bacterium | reverse complement strand
TTCCGGGCAGTGGTGCTGCTTTGCAGGCAGGAAGGCACCAGAGGGCATCCCATGCATCAATCAGGCGCCCATGGCGCACTGCGAGCGCAGCGGTGGAAAATCCCCCCGCGCGACTGCGTCGCGTCGGCGCCCTTTGACAAGGGGGTTAACACCCGCAGCCTTCACGGGACGTATCAATAATGATCAATTTACGGAGCATGACTTCGTCTTAATTGGATCAATTGAATGATTGTGATCACAACACCCCTACCAAGCCATCGCCTCGGCCACCTTGCCCAGCAGCCGCAGGGCTGCGGCAATGTCGCAAAAGGAACCGAACAGCAGGTCGTGCTGTGACTTCTTGTGCGCCGGTTGCCCCTGCAGGGTCAACAGGGTGCGCTCCCATTCCTCGAGCTCGCCCTGCATGTTGTCGGGCAGGCCGGGGAATGATCCATTTGGACCAGGATCCGGCCACGCGCCAGAGACCGCAGGCACTGTGCTTGTGCGCGCGCGCAGCCGGTTAGAATGCAGCCCAGCATCATGCCGCGCCAACTTTTCAGAAAATACCTTCCGTCCCGCGAAAGCGTGAGGTCCAACCGTTTCATCGGCCGTCTGGGCCCGTGGATGCAGCATCCCAACCTGTGGAGCCTCAACCGGCATTCGGTCGCCGGAGGTGTCGCCGTAGGGCTGTTCTCCGGCCTGGTGCCCGGCCCGCTGCAGATGCTGTGTGCGGCGCTGCTGGCCATTCCCCTGAAGGTCAACCTGCCGATTGCGCTGGCGCTGACCCTGTACACCAATCCGGTCACCATCGGCCCGCTCTACTTCATCGCCTATCAGATCGGCAAGCTGGTGGTCCCCGGCGATGGCAGCATCAGCGCCGCGCCCATCTTCGACTGGCTGCACTTCGGCGTTTGGGTGGATGAATTCCTGCTGTGGATGCTGTCCATGGGCAAGCCCCTGATGGTTGGCCTGGTGGTGATGGCACTGGGGCTGGCCTGCCTGGGCTATGTGGCCGTGCAGATCGCCTGGCGCATCCACGTGGTGCGCGCCTGGCGCCGCCGCTGCGAGGCGCGGCGCGAGTCGGCCTGAGTCTGCTGCGATGACCAGGATCCCTGCGCGGGTGCGTCGCCCCGCCACCCCATCACCCTGACATGACCGTTCTGCAACGGGTCTGGCTGGTGCGCGGCCTGCGCGGCTTCGGCGATGGCTGCATCAGTCTGGTGCTGCCCTTCTACCTCATCTCGATCGGCCTCAGCCCCTGGCAGGTCGGTGTCATCGCCGCGGCCACCATGCTCGGCTCGGGTGTCCTGTCCCTGGGGGTGGCCTTCAGCGAACACCGCCATGGCACGCGCGGCCTGCTGCTGTTTGCGGCGCTGCTGATGGCGGCCACTGGCGTGGGCTTTCATGCCTTCAGCGATTTCTGGCCGCTTTTCGTCGTCGCCTTCGTCGGCACCATCAACCCTTCCAATGGCGACGTGTCGCTGTTCCTGCCGCTGGAGCACGCCACCATCGCCAGCGCCACGCAGCCGCACGAACGTGCCCACGCCTTCGCGCGCTACAGCCTGGTGGCGGCCGTGTGTGCCGCCGTGGGCGCCCTGTCCGCTGGCGCGCCGCAATGGCTGGCTGACCATGCCGGGCTGGACATGGCCCTGTCGTTGAAAGCGGTCTTTCTCGTCTACGGCCTGCTCGGCGTGGTGAGCTTCTTCATCTACCGCGGCCTGCCGCGGCCCACGGCATCACTGACGCTGCAGCAGCGTCGCGGCCCGCCGCTGAAGGAATCGCGCGGCATCGTGCTGCGGCTGACTGCGTTGTTTTCGCTCGACTCTTTCTCCTCGGGCTTCACCGTGCAATCGCTGATGGTGCTGTGGCTGTATCAGCGTTTCGAGCTGCCCATCACCACGGCCGGCACCATTTTCTTCTGCACCAGCCTGATCTCGGCACTGTCCTTTCCGGCTGCCGCTGCCCTCACCCACCGCATCGGCGCCATCCGCACCATGGTCTTCAGCCAGGTGCCCTCCATCCTGATGCTGCTGCTCATCCCCTTCATGCCCAGCTTGGCCTGGGTGGTCGGATTGATGCTGCTGCGCTCGCTCATCGTCAGCATGGACGTGCCGGCCCGCTCCGCCTTTGTCATGAATGCCGTGACCGAACACGAGCGCACTGCGGCAGCCAGCTTCACCACCGTGCCAAAAAGCCTGGCCGGCGGCATCAGCCCCTCCATCGCCGGCTGGATATTGACCCTCTCCAGCTTCGGCTGGCAGATCGTGGCCTCGGGCGTGATCAAGCTGATCTACATCAGCCTGCTGTACCGGATGTTCCGCAACGTCGAAGCGGAGCAGGCGAAGAAGGCGCGGGATGAAGCGTGTGCCGGAGGTGGGACGATCAGCGGGGGACAGTGAGGCCGGGCAGTGCCGCGAGCCAGGCCGGCCGAAGGTTTACCCCCTTGTCAAAGGGGGCCGACTCGTGAGCGCATCGAACGAGCGGGGGGATTTTCAACAGCCGTGCCAATCTCTCCACACAGCCAGACCTGCCTGCCATGCATCAAAACTGCTGGCAATATCTGACCAAGTCTGGCATCCGCCCGTTGGCCAAAATCCCCCCGCTGGCCTGCGGCCAGTCGGCCCCCTTTGACAAGGGGGTTAACACCAAAAGTCCTGCAGCGCCTGCTTTCCCGCAAATCGGTGAAGAACCTTTGACAAGGGGGTTTACGACGCTGCGGCAAGCCTCACGCCAACTGCAACACCCCATCATCCAGGCGCAGCACGCGCCCGGCGCGCGCGGCGAGGGCCGGCTCGTGGGTGACGATGATGAAGCTGGTGCGGCGCCGGCGGTTGAGGTCCAGCATCAGTTCGTAGACCTGGTCGGCGGTCTTGCGGTCGAGGTTGCCGGTGGGTTCGTCGGCCAGCACGCAGGCCGGTTTAGTGACCAGCGCGCGGGCCAGCGCGGCGCGCTGGCGTTCACCGCCTGAGAGTTCCGCCGGGGTGTGGTCCAGGCGTTGTCCCAGGCCGACCTCGCGCAATATCACTTCGGCCGCCGCTTCCGCATCGGCCTTGGGCATGCGCCGGATCAGCAGCGGCATGGCGACGTTCTCCAGCGCGGTGAATTCAGGCAGCAGGTGGTGGAACTGGTAGACAAAGCCCAGGGTGCGATTGCGCAGGGTGCCGCGTGCGGTTTCATCCAGCGCGCTCAACAATTGCCCGGCGACCTCCACGGTGCCTTCGCCCGGCGCATCCAGCCCGCCCAGCAGGTGCAACAGCGTGCTCTTGCCGGAACCGGAGGCGCCGATAATGGCCACCATCTCGCCGGCCCGCACTTCGATGTTGACCTTGCGCAGCACATGCACCGCCGCCGGGCCTTCGCGATAGGCCTTGGACAGGTCCTGACAGCGCAGCACGACTTCCGCTTCGCCGGACGGCGCCATCCAGCCGGCCAGGGTCTGCGGGTCCACGTTGAGCTCACTCATGGCGCAAGGCCTCCGCCGGGTTGATGCGCGAGGCGCTCCAGCTCGGATAGATCGTGGCGAGGATGCTCATCACGAAGGCGGTGACGCCGATGGTGAACACGTCGGCCAGGCGCGTGTCGGAGGGCAGGTAGTCGATGAAGTAGATGCCCTTGGGGATGAGCTGCAGGCCGAAGAAGCTGTAGACCGTGTCGACATTCAGCGCGAGCAGCGTGCCGCCCACCACCCCGATGGCACTGCCGAGCACGCCCACCAGGGCGCCCTGCAGCATGAAGATGAGCATGATGGAACGCGGGCTGGCACCCAGGGTGCGCAGGATGGCAATGTCGGCGCGCTTCTCGGTCACCGTCATCACCAGCGAGGACACCAGGTTGAAGGCGGCCACCGCGATGATCAGCGTGAGGATGATGAACATCATGCGCTTTTCCACCTGCACCGCGGCAAACCAGTTGCGGTTGATCTGGCCCCAGTCACGCGCGGCCAGGTTGGGTGGCAGCGTGGCCAGCAACTGGCGCGCCACCAGCGGCGCATCCAGCGGATCGTCGGTCTTCAGGCGCAGACCCTGCGTGCCGGCATTGCGGAACACGCGCGCCGCATCCTCCCAGTTCACCAGCGCCAGCGCCGAGTCGTATTCGAAATGGCCGGACTCGAAAATCGCGCTGAGGGTGAACTGGCGCATGCGCGGCACCACCCCGGCCGGGGTGACATTGCCCTGCGGCGAGATCAGCACCACGCGATCGCCCACCTGCAGGCGCAGCCCGCGTGCCAGGTCCACACCCAGTGCGATGTTGTAGGACTCCGGCGTCAGGGTATCCAGGCTGCCCGCGCGCATCTTCTGCCCGAGGTCGGCCACGCCCGCCTCGGCAGCCGGCACGATGCCGCGCACCAGCGTGCCGCGCACGGATTCGCCGCTGCTCAGCATGCCCTGCGAGATGACATAAGGCGCGCCGGCCAGCACCCGCGGGTGCTGCTTGACCTGCTGCAGCACCGCGCCCCAGTCCACCGGCTTGTCGAGGCTGTTGATCTCCGGTGGCGCGATGACTTCGATGTGCGAGACCACCGACAGCATGCGGTCGCGCACCTCCTTCTGGAAACCGTTCATCACCGACAGCACCACGATCAGCGCGGCAACGCCCAGGGCGATGCCCGCCATGGAGGCAAAGGAGATGAAGGACACGAAGGGATTGCGGTTCTGGTGGGTCTTGCGCGCGCGCGTGTAGCGCAGCGCCACCAGCACCTCATAGGGGCGGGAGCGGGGTTGCTTGCTCACGGCCGTTTCTGCCTCTCCCCAGAGCCAGTGGGAACAAAGCGGAAAAACCCGGGGAAACAATCGATTGGACAGGGGATTTGCGACACCGGCGGAGTGTGCCACAGGCAGGGGACCGGGGCCAGCAGCACGGGCATGATGCACTGTGACTACGGCCCGGGCGGCCAAGGTGCTAGGCTCCGATCCGCACGACTGCAGGCACCGCAGCAAAGAACCAGACCAACAAAGCGTTGCTGCAGCCGATCACGCAAGGCCAAGCAGCTTTGCCGCCGCAACGCGGCGGCATCCACTATTGCCTGGGAGGGGCACATGAGCAAGCACCGCAGCATCCATCTCGTTTCACAGGCCCTGCTGGTTCCGATACTGCTGCTGGGTTGCGGCGGCGATGCCGCCCTCAAGCCTCCGGTCCTCGCCCTGGCGCCGAATTGCGCGGCCCTGCAGACGATCGCCCTGCCCAACACCGTGATGAAATCGGCGGTGGCCGTCGCCGCGGGGGCCGCCAATCCGGGCGCTCCGGAACTCCCGGCGCATTGCATCGTCACCGGTGAAATCAACCCGCGCACCGGCGTCAACGGCGTGCGCTACGGCAATAATTTCGAATTGCGCCTGCCGCGCGACTGGAACGGCCGCTTCCAGTTCATGGGCGTGGGTGGCACCGCGGGTTACATCCCGCCTGCCATCGGCGCGGACAGTGGCGATGTGGCGCCGGCCCTGGCCCAGGGTTACGCCATCGTCACCTCCGACATGGGCCATGTCGGGAGCAATGCCAGCGATGCTTCCTTCGGGCTGGACCCGCAGGCGCGCATCGACTGGGGCTACAACGCGGTCGACGTAGTGACCGTGGCGGCCAAGGAACTGATCCGGCGTTACTACGGCAAGTCGCCCGAGTATTCCTATTTCGTCGGCTGCTCCGGCGGCGGACGCCAGGCCATGATGGCGGCCTTGCGCAACCCCACCTACTTCGATGGCGTGGTGGCCGGCGCCCCCATCCTGGAGCAGCACGTGGCGCAGATCGGCTCCATGCAGATCCTGCAGGAATTCACCGCCATCTCGCCGAAGGATGACAAGGGCAATCCCATCCTCAGCCGGTCCTTCACCGATGCCGATTTCAAGCTGATCGACGATGCCGTGGTGGACAAGTGCGACGCGCTCGACGGCCTGCGTGACGGCCTCATCGACAACTACCCCGCCTGCACCGTGGACCTGAAGCCGCTGCAATGCAAAGGCGCCAAGACCCCGGCCTGCCTGTCGGCCGCGCAGGTCACCGCCATGGAACGCGTGATGGCGGGGCCGAAGAATTCGCGCGGCGAGCTGCTCTACCCCGGCCGCCACTGGGACACCGGCTTCAAGAACTGGCGCCCCACCATGATCGGCACCTCCACCACCCCAGTGCCCAATTCACGCCGCGGCTCCAACACCTCCATCCGGCTGGTGTTCATGACCCCGCCCGCGCCGGACTTCGACTACCTCAAGTTCGACTTTGACCGCGACCCGCCGCGCATGATGGCCTCGGCGCCCTTCACCGCCACCAACGCCACCGACTGGCACGCCTTCCGCCGCGCGGGCGGCAAGGCCATCGTGTATGCGGGGGTCGCCGATGAACTGCTCAACACCAACGGCGTGCACAACTGGTACCGCAACATGATCCGCGACCACGGCGGCCTGGAATCAACCAGGGAATTCGTGCGCTACTTCCACGTGCCCGGCATGGGCCATTGCCGCGGCGGCGATTCCCTGGACCGCTTCGACCATTTCAAGGCACTGGTCGACTGGGTGGAGCACAAGCAACCGCCGGAATTCATGATTGCCACCGGCAAGACCTTTCCAGGCCGCACCCGCCCCTTGTGCGTCTACCCGCAGCAGACGCGCTACAAAGGCTCCGGCAGCATCGAGGACGCGGCGAACTTCACCTGCCAGTAGGGCACGGCGAGCTGCCAGCCTGGCAGGACTGCTGGTGTTAACCCCCTGGTCAAAGGGGGCCGACTCGTGA
>CANJJT010000144.1:0-6860 GCA_947474715.1 Betaproteobacteria bacterium | reverse complement strand
CGAAGGCCAGTGAATAGGACTGCGGCGGATTCATGTCGGCCAGCGTGAGCTTGCCGCTGAACTTGGCCTTCACCGGTCCGATGGCCGCCGTCATGCCCACCTTGTATTCGGTGTCGGTGATCTTCTCCAGGATGTCGCAGCCGGCGATGCAGTCCTTCAGCACGGCCGGATCATTGAGCCCCTCCCAGACCTGCTGCAATGGCAGCGGGATGAGTTGTTCGCCGTGCATGTCCATGTCGTGTTTCCTTTCAGACTTCCAGTGGGGTGGCGCGTACGTCAATACGGCGCCGGGTGTTCATGCTGTCCTGCGCGGCACGCCCTGGCGTGAGCGCTGCGGTGGTTGCGACATCACGGTCGCCAGGTCGATCAGGCTGTTGATGTTGTGGCCGGGCAGGAAGGCATCGACGTGCGGCAGCATGGCGCGCACGCCAAAGGGGCGCGCCTCGAAGCCTTCGTAGCGCAGCAGCGGATTCAGCCAGATCAGGTGGCGGCAGGCCTTGCGCAGCCGTTCCATCTCCTTTGACAGGCCCTGGCCGACATCGCCGTCCAGGCCGTCGGTAATCATCAGCACGGTGGCGTTCTGGGCCAGCACCCGGCGCGCCCAGCGCAGGTTGAACTCCGCCAGGCACAGGCCGATGCGGGTGCCGCCGGACCAGTCGGAGATCATGTCCATCACGCCGGTCATGGCGAGATCGACGTCGCGGTGGCGCAGGTGGCGCGTGATGTTGGTGAGCCGGGTGCCGAAGACGAAGCTGGTGACGCGGTCGCGGTCGCTGGTGATGGCGTGCAGGAAGTGCAGGAACATGCGTGCATAGCGGCTCATCGAGCCGGACACGTCGCAGATCACCACCAGCGGCGGATGGCGCAGCCGCGGCGTGCGATGCTGCAGCGGGATGATGTCGCCGCCAGTGCGCAGGCCCTGACGCAGCGTGGCGCGCAGGTCGACGCGGGCGCCGCGCGGGTCAGGGCGGAAGCGCCGGGTGCGGATGTCCGGTATCGGCAGGCGCAGTTTCGAGATCAGGCGCTTGGCCTCGGCCATTTCCGCCTGGCTCATGGATTCGAAATCGGCGTGCTGCAGCATCTCCTTGGCATTGGCGCTGGAGGTTTCGTCGCGCTCGACCTCCTCGGTGCCGTCCGTGGCCTCGTCGCCCTCTTCCGCCTCCACGGTCTGGCGCGAGAGGGTCTCCGACAGGCGATCGGCAATGTCGTCGCCCGGCATGCTGTCAGCCGGGGCTTCGCGGTCCGGCAACAGCAGCGACAGTGCGCGCTCGAGCAGTCGCGGGTCGCGCCAGAACATCCGGAAGGCCTGGTCGTAGATCTCGAACTGCTCGCGCTTGTCGATGAACACCGCGGCAAGCGTCCAGTAGAAATCGTCGCGCCGCGTGATGCCGGTGACTTCCAGCGCACGGGTGGCGTCGATGACGCGGTCCGGGCCGATGGGCACGCCGGCGGTGCGCAGCACGCGCGCGAAGTGCATGATGTTGTCGCCCAGGTGGCCGTGGGCGGAAGGCTTGTTCACGGCGGCGCCGGCCTTGCGCGGTGCGCGGGATCGCGGTGCGCCGGGGCGAGGCGTGCCGGGGGACGTGCGTTTGCCGGCAGGGCCTGTGGCGCGTGACATCAGGCCGGTACCACTGTCAGGCGGTCAACTCGGCCTTGACCTCGGCCAGCAGCTGTTCGGCTTCGCTGCCGCGGATGCGCGAGATGTCGTCCTGATACTTGAGCAGCGTGCCCAGGGTGTCGTTCACGGTCTGGGCATCCAGGGACAGCTTGTCCAGGGTGAGCAGCGCCTGTGACCAGTCCAGGGTTTCGGCGATGCCGGGCTGCTTGAACAGGTCCTTCTTGCGCAGGCGCTGCACGAAGGCCACCACTTCGCGCGACAGGCGCTCGGGTGCGCCCGGCGCCTTGCGTGCCAGGATGTCCAGTTCGCGCTTCGCATCCGGGTAGTCGACCCAGTGGTAGAAGCAGCGACGCTTGATGGCGTCGTGGATTTCGCGCGTGCGGTTGGAGGTGATCACCACGATGGGCGGCTCGGCCGCCTTGATGGTGCCGATCTCGGGTATGGTCACCTGGAATTCCGACAGCACTTCCAGCAGGTAGGCTTCGAAGGGCTCGTCGGTGCGGTCCAGTTCGTCGATCAGCAGCACCGGGGCCGCGCCAGGCGGGCCTTCCAGCGCCTGCAGCACCGGCCGGCGGATCAGGAAGCGCTCGGCGAAGATGTCCTGGGCCAGGCCTTCCGCGTTCTTGCGGCCTTCGGCCTCGGCCAGGCGGATCTCGATCATCTGGCGTGAGTAATTCCACTCGTACACCGCCGAGGCGATGTCGAGGCCCTCATAACACTGCAGGCGCACCAGTTTTCGTCCCAGCATGGCCGAAAGCACCTTGGCGATCTCGGTCTTGCCGACGCCGGCTTCGCCTTCGAGGAACAGCGGGCGACCCATCTTCAGGGCCAGGAATACCGTAGTGGCCAGGCTGCGCTCGGCGACGTAATCGGCCTTGGCCAGCAGCTTGATGGTGTCGTCTATGGACGAGGGCAGGGCGGTGGAGGGGGCAGCGGATGATGCAGCGGATTTGGCCATGGCTCGATTATGCCTGCGGCAGGGGCGTCAGTGGCTGACGCGCCCGCCGGGATGTTGCGGAAAGGTTGACTACAGGAGGGCTTTCTCGACGGCGCGCCTGGCCATCACGGTGATGAGATGGGCGCGGTAGTCTGCTGCGGCGTGCAGATCGGTATTGAGATTGTCGGACGGCACCTTGATGGTGGCCACGGCTTCCGGCTTGAAGCCGCCGGCCAGCGCTTTCTCCATGTCGGCGACGCGAAACACGCCGGGGCCAGCGCCGGTGACCGCCACGCGCGGGCCTTTGGCCGTTTCGGCGACAAATACGCCGACCAGCGCGAAGCGCGAAGCCGGGTTCTTGAACTTCATGTAGGCCGCGCGCTTCGGTGCGGGGAAGCGAACCGCGGTGATGATCTCCCCGGGCTTCAGCGCGGTTTCGTACATGCCGAGGAAGAAGTCATCGGCGGCGATCTCGCGCTCGGTGGTGACGATGGTGGCGCCCAGGCCCAGGCAGGCGGCCGGATAGTCGGCGGCCGGGTCGTTCAGGGCGATGGAGCCGCCGATGGTGCCCATGTTGCGCACCTGGCGGTCGCCGATGTCTCCGGCCAGTGCTGCCAGCGCCGGAATGGCGCGCTGCACTTCGGCCGAAGCGGCCACCGTGGCATGCGTGGTCATGGCGCCGATGGTGAGGCCCTGGCCTTCGGCCTTGATGTAACGCAGGGCCTCGATGCGGCCCAGGTCCACCAGTTGCGAGGGCTGCGACAGGCGCAGCTTCATCGAGGCGACCAGGCTTTGTCCGCCGGCCAGCAGCCGGGCATCGGCATCGCTGGTGATGGCTTTTGCAGCTTCCTCGACCGAGGCGACCTTGCTGTATTGGAATGCGTACATGTTGTCAGCCCCCTATTTGCCGGCCACGGCCGACTTCGGGTCGGCTGATGCCGCCTTGATGGCCTTCACGATGTTGTGATAACCGGTGCAGCGGCACAGGTTGCCCTCGAGCTGCTCGCGGATCTGCGCTTCGCTCGGCTCGGGGAAATTCTTCACCAGGTCGATGGCGCTCATCACCATGCCCGGGGTGCAAAAGCCGCACTGCAGGCCGTGGTGGTCCTTGAAGGCCTGCTGCATCGGGTGCAGCGTGCCGTCGGCGGCCGCCAGCCCTTCGATGGTGGTGATGTTCGCGCCTTCGGCCTGCATGGCGACGATGTTGCAGCTCTTGATCGCACGTCCGTCCAGGTGCACTGTGCAGGCGCCGCACTGTGCGGTGTCGCAGCCCACATGGGTGCCGGTCAGGCCCAGGGTGTCGCGGATGAAACTGACAAGCAGCGTGCGCTCTTCGACTTCATGGCTCACGGCCTTGCCGTTCACTGTCATGGATACCTTTACCGCCACTGGATTCTCCTCGTATCAGGGTCGCCGCACCCGGCACTGCTGGGTATGCGCTGCGGGGCGGCAGCTGATTCCGGCACGCCCCCTGTTTTTGCTGATCGTGTCGTGTCGTTCAACAGCCATTTTAAACCCGTTTGTTGTCGGTTCCGTGGCAGGGCCTGGGGCCCCTCAGGCAGCCTGCGCCGGATGCTGCATGGCACGCGGCCGGCCGGCTGCCGCTTCCTGGAGGGCGCGCCAGACCCGCTGGGGCGAGGCGGGCAGGTCGAAATGGCTGACGCCAGCCGGTCGCAGGGCATCCAGGATGGCATTGGCCAGCGTGGGCAGGGCCCCGGTGCAGCCGGCTTCGCCCACGCCCTTGGCGCCCAGCGGATTGAGCGCCGTGGGCACCGGGTGTTCGAGGAGCTTCAGGCCCTTCACCATGACGGCCCGTGGCATGGCGTAATCCATGAAGCTGCCGGTCAGCAGTTGTCCGCTGGAGGGGTCATAGACCGCTTCCTCCCCGAGGGCCTGGCCGGCGCCCTGGGTCAGGCCGCCCTGCATCTGCCCGTCCACCAGCGTGGGCGAGATGACATTGCCGATGTCGTCCACCGCGATGTAGGAAACGATGTCGGTGACACCGGTCTCCGGGTCGATCTCCACCTCGGCGATGTGGGCGCCATTGGGGAAGGTGGAGCCGAATTTATTTCTTGTCACGGTATTCAGGGGATGCGGAGTCGCCCCGGCATGCTGCTGCGCCAGGGACAGCAGGGAGATTCTCCGGTCGGTGCCGGTGATGCGATAGTCGCCGGCTTCGAAGACGATGTCTGCAGCCGCGGCTTCCAGTGACTGCGCGGCCAGCAGTCGGCCCTTTTCGACCACTTCCTGCGCGCCCAGGTGCAGCACGCTGCCCACACCCAGCATGGAACGCGAGCCGCCAGTGCCGCTGCCCTGGATGCGCGCGCCCGGTTCGCCGGTGCGCAGCTTCACTTGTTCCATGGGGATGCCCAGCACGCGCGAGATCACCTGCGCGAAGCTCGTCTCATGCCCCTGCCCCTGGGAGTGCGAGGGCGCGCGCAGCACGATGCTGCCATCGGCCTCGAACAGGATGCGCACTTCGTCTTCCATGCCACCGGCCGCGGTGGATTCCAGATAGGTGGACACCGCGTGTCCAAGCAGCCGGCCGCGGCGCGCGGCTTCGGCACGTCGCACCTCGAAACCGGCCCAGTCGGCGGCCTCCAGCGCATCATCGAGCAGGGCCGGGAAGTCACCGCAGTCGTAGGTGGTGCCGTTGACCAGTCGGTAGGGGAACTGCTCCTTCCGGATGAGGTTGCGCCGGCGCAGGGCCACCGGGTCGATGGCGAGTTCGATGGCCGCGCGCTCCACCAGGCATTCGAGCAGCGTGGACATGATGGGCCGGCCGGCGCCGCGATAGGCCGAGACCTGCGCGGTGTTGGTGGCCACCAGGCGGATGCGCGCATGCGCCGCGGGCACGTCATAGACCCCGGTGATGCAACTGGTGACGCTCTTGGTCTGCGCCAGCAGGCCGGTCTGGGCGAGGTAGGCGCCATTGTTGGCAAGGATGGCAAAGCGCATGGCAAGAAAGCGCCCGCTCTCGTCCAGCGCCAGTTCGCCATGGCAGGTGAAGTCACGCGCCTGGTTATCGGCCAGGAAAACTTCCGATCGCGTGCCGTTCCAGCGCACCGGGCGGCCGAGTTGCTTCGCCGCCACCAGCAGCACGCCGTACTCCGGGTAGACCGCCGAGCGGATGCCGAAGCCGCCGCCGACATCGCGCGACACCACGTCCACCTGCGCCGACTTCACATTCATCATCTTGGCCACGCCCAGGGCCAGCAGCGTCGGCCCCTGCGAGGGCGAGTACAGCGTGTAGTGGTCACCAGCCGGGTCATGGACGCCGGTGGCGCAACGCGGTTCCATGGGGTTGCCGATGACGCGGTTGTTGTGCAGATCGTGCTTCACCACGCGCGCTGCGCGGGCAAAGGCGGCGTCCGTGGCGGCGGCGTCGCCTTCGCTGAAATCGAAGTACAGGTTGCCGGGCACGTCCTCGTGTAACTGTGGCGCATCCGGTGCGAGCGCGTCGGCGGCAACGACGATCGCGGGCAGGTCGCGGTATTCAACGACGATTTGCTCGCTGGCATCCTGCGCCTGGTGCTGGCTCTCGGCGATGACGCAGGCCACCGGTTCGCCGACGAAGCGCACCTTGTCCTGCGCCAGGCAGGGACGAAAGGGCTGCTGCACGGTCTCGCCGGGCTTGAGCGGGACGGGTATCACCGGCAGGCTTTGCAGGCCGGCTGCGCGCATGTCGTCACCAGTGAGCACGGCCAGCACGCCGGGGCTGGCCATGGCCGTTGCGGTATCGATGGAGAGGATCTCGGCATGGGCATGGTCCGAGCGCAGGAACACCGCATGGGCCGCGCCGGGGAAAACCCAATCCAGCGCATAGGTGCCGCTGCCGCTGACCAGCCGGTCATCTTCCAGCCGGCCGTGGAAATCATCGTGGCTCATGGTGCTTGCCTGCCTGTTGTCCAGTGTGGGACTGCTGTGGCTGATCGACATTGCGTGATTTGCGTGATCGACCGATGGTGCCCTGACGGATCAGGCCCGTATCGCGCAGGGTGTTCAGGATCCGGGGCGGGCCTGATTATGGCATCGCGCGCGATGTGCCTAGGGCGTCCGGATATCAATACGGGCAATCGGCTCTTCGCCTGCGTCGGGGAGCGGGGAAATCCCCTCGGTCCGGCTCATGGAAGCGGCACTGTCGAGGGCGCATGCGCTAGGGTCTGTTGACATTCACCGCGCGAGATGCGTTGCGCCTTGAAGCGGATGGATGCAAGGCGCGAGGCTGCGGCCATAGTGGTTCTATGGCCGTAGTCGAGCAACGCCGCAGACGCCGCTTCAAGGCACAACCCTGCGGGCCGGGGT
>CANJJT010000143.1:0-6884 GCA_947474715.1 Betaproteobacteria bacterium | reverse complement strand
TCCTCGGGTGGATCCGGGGCGGCGGTGGCGGCCGGGCAGGTGCCGATCACGCTGGGTTCGGACACCAATGGCTCGATCCGGGTGCCGGCCTCGCTGTGCGGGGTGTTCGGACTGAAGCCGACCTTCGGCCGCCTGCCGCGCACCGGCAGCTATCCCTTCGTCTGCAGTCTGGACCACCTGGGGCCGCTGGCTCGCAGCGCGCGTGACCTGGCGCTGGCCTATGACGCCATGCAGGGTCCGGACGCGCATGATCCGGCCTGCGCCGGACGGGCGGTCGAACCGGTGACGCCGTATCTGGAGTCCGGCAGCACCGGACTGCGCATGGCGGTGCTGGGCGGCTACTTCGAGACATTCGCTGGTCCGCAGGCGCGCGAGGCGGTGGCACGCGTGGCGCAGGCGCTGGATGTGACCCGGCGCATCGAGTTGCCGGAAGTGGCGCTGGCCCGCGCTGCGGCCTTCCTCATCACCAATTCGGAAGGAGCAGCGCTGCACCTGCCCGACCTGCGCAAGCGGGCCAGCGATTTCGAGCCTTTGTCGCGTGACCGTTTTCTTGCGGGGGCTCTGCTGCCGGCGGCCTGGGTGCATCGGGCCCAACGCTTCCGTCACTGGTATGCACGTCAGGTGGCCGAGCTGTTCCGTGAGGTCGATGTGCTGATCGCACCGGCGACGCCGCTGTGCGCCAGTCCCATCGGCAGCCAGATTCTGGAGATCAACGGACAGGCGCTTCCGGCGCGGCCCAGTGTCGGCCTGCTCACCCAGCCCATTTCCTGCATCGGCTTGCCGGTGTGTGCGGTGCCGGTCTGGCCGGGGCCAGCGGCTGTCGCGGCCGGCGAAGGGCTGCCGATCGGCGTGCAGATCATTGCGGCGCCGTGGCGCGAGGACCGGGTGCTGCAGGTGGCCTGGCAACTGGAGGTGGCCGGTATTGTATCGGCCCCCGTGGCGGAGCTGGCGTGATGACGAATGCAGAGATCAACCTTCCCGATGTGCTGGCCGAACTGGAGGCCGTGTTTGCCCGTTACGAGCATGCCCTGGTCAATAACCAGATCGATGTGCTCGATGAACTGTTCTGGGCGTCGGCGCGCACGGTGCGCTATGGCGGCGGAGAGAACCTCGTCGGCATCGAGGCGATCCGCGCCTTCCGCATTGCCCGGCCGGCGGTCGGCCTGCAACGCAGCCTGCATAACACCGTGCTCACCACCTTCGGCCGCGACCTGGGCACGGCCAGCACGGAATTCCGCCGCGAGGGCAGCGACAAGCCGGGGCGCCAGATGCAGACCTGGGTGCGCTTCCAGGAGGGCTGGCGCGTGGTAGCCGCCCATGTCAGTGTGGTGGACCTGGTCTGATCCGGGAAACGGTAGGTCCAGAACCCGCTATCGACCTTGATTGACCTTCGACCGGCGAGTGCCGTGGCCTTCAGCGTGCCGCGGCAGACTTGCTGCGCATGGTGTGCAGCCGGTGCAGGGTGATCTTCCTTACCTCGGATTTGGACGTCTCGATGTGCGTGCGCAGCAGCAGCAAGGCGTCATCGGCCTTGCGCCTGAGGATCTTGCGCAGGATCTGGGCATGCTCGGCATAGGTGGCGTGGATACGATCAGGGCTGGTGAAGTCCAGCCGGCGGATGATGCGGATGCGCTCGGTCAGCTCGCGGAACACCCGCGCCATTTCCGGATTACCGGCAGCATCGAGCAGGGAGGTGTGGAAGCCTTCGTCGAGTGCCGCCATGTGTGTCGGATCGCTCAGCCGCTGTTCGGCCGGCACCAGCCAGATATCGCGCAACTCGGTGAGCGCGGGCATGGGCACGCGCTCGCACAGGCGCTTGACGGCCGCCTGTTCCAGCACCACGCGCAGGTCATACAGGTTCTCGAAATACTCGAAATCGAAGGTGCGCACGGTCCAGCCGCTCTTTGAGGCCACCTCGATATAGCCTTCCTGGCACAGTCGGTAGAGCGCTTCGCGCACCGGCGTGCGCGAGACCTTGAACTGGGTGGCGAGGTCGTTCTCGCTGAAGCGCTCGCCGGGCATCAGCCGGAACTCGAAAAGGTCGGTTTTGATGCTGTCGTAGACGGTCTGCGCCAGCCGGTTGGGGGGGCTTTGGGTGCTGTTGCGTTTGCGTGGGGTGCCAACGGATGCCATTGTCGTTTCCTGCTCCTGTTCGACCGCGCTCCGGGATGCCGTCTGGTGCGAGTCCGGAAGATAGCATGCCCCCCCTGCATCGGCGCCATGCACGAATGCGGCGCGGGCCGATCGGGCAGTGCACCGTTTGAGGACATTCTGCGTGCGTCGGCCGGCCATGCGGGCGGGCCGCCAGGCGCTGGAGGGCGCCGGTTGCCTGGCGGTGGCCGTGTTTCGGGCCGGGGCAAATATCCGTGGCGGGTGAGTGGCTTGTCGTCAGCCGGTGGCATGGCGTCGCGTAGGCGGTTGCCTGGTATCCCAGATGGAATGCAAGATTGAATCCCGAAGTCATCCATGGCACGGGACATGCTTTGCACCTGTCCCAGGCACCTGAATGTTCAGGCCGAAACGATCCAATTCCCAGGGAGACGACATGAGCACACGCGATACCGATTTGACCCGCCGCAGAATCATGCAGGGAGCCGCAGCTGTCACAGCCACCGGCGTGCTGGGACAGGGCACTCCGGCCCTTGCGCAGGCCAAGCTGACTGTGGGCGTGATCTATGTCGGTCCGCGTGACGACTACGGTTACAACCAGGCCCAGGCCCAGGCGGCGGCAGCTCTGAAGAAGATGCCCGGCATCAAGGTCGTCGAGCAGGAGAAGGTGCCGGAAACCACCGAAGTGCAGAAGACCATGGGCTCGATGATCGAGCAGGACAAGGCCACGCTGCTGTTCCCCACCTCGTTTGGCTACTTCGACCCGCACATGCTGCGCATGGCGGAAAAGTACCCCAAGGTCCGCTTTGCCCATTGCGGTGGCATGTGGACCCAGGGCAAGCACCCCATGAACACCGGCAGTTACTTCGGCTACATCGACGAATGCCAGTACCTGAACGGTATCGTCGCAGGCTTTGCCAGCAAGACCAAGAAGATCGGCTTCGTGGCGGCCAAACCCATTCCGCAGGTGCTGCGCAACTGCAATGCCTTCCTGATGGGCGCGCGCAGCGTCGATCCGAAGATCACCTGCCAGATGATCGTGACCGGCGACTGGTCGCTGCCGGTGAAGGAAGCCGAAGCCACCAACAGCATGGTGGACCAGGGCGTGGATGTCATCACCTGCCACGTGGATAGCCCCAAGGTCATCATCGAGACTTCCGAGAAGCGCGGCATCTTCTCCTGCGGCTACCACGCCAACCAGTCGGCCCTGGCACCCAAGGGTTACCTCACCGGTGCCGAGTGGAACTGGCTCACCGTCTACGAGCAGCATGTGAAAGACGCCCTGTCCGGCGCGCCGTTCAAGAACTTTGTGCGCGGCGGCTTCAAGGAAGGCTTCGTCAAGATGTCCCCCTATGGCAGACCGGTGTCCGACGCGGCGAAGAAGAAGGCCGATGCCACCAAGGCCGCGATGATGAAGGGCGACTTCGTCATCTTCAAGGGCCCGCTCAAGGACAACACCGGCAAGGAAGTCATCCCCGCCGGCAAGGCCATGATCCAGACCGATCCGGTGCTCGAGCAGATGAACTACCTCGTCGAAGGCGTGGTCGGCAAGGTTTGATCGAAAGATCTTAACGTCAAGGCCTGATCGTCAAGGCAAGGGAGAAGTCTGATGGCCGCCATGCGCTTCGGTCCCGCCCTCGAGGCGCTGGCGATCCCGGTCGGGGCGCTGGTGGCAGCCATGCTGCTGTTCGGCGTGTTCGTGCTGATGCTGGGGCAGAATCCAATCGAGGTCTACGGCCTCATCTACGAAGGCGGATTCTCCAGCGCTTTCTCCTGGCAGAACTCGTTGTCGCGCGCGGCGCCGCTGATCCTGACGGCGTTGTGTGTGGCGATTCCCGCACAGGCGGGACTCATGATCATTGGCAGCGAGGGCGCCCTGGTGCTGGGCGGCCTCGCTGCGGCGGTGATCGGCCACCTGATGACCGGCATGTCGCCGACCGGGGTCAAGCTGGCCATGGCGCTGGGCGGCATGCTGGCCGGCGGCCTGTGGATCGCTGCGGCAGGGGCACTGCGACAGTATCGCGGCATCAATGAAACGATTTCCAGCCTGCTGCTGACCTACATCGCCATTGCGCTGTTCAATCACATGGTGGAGGGACCGCTGCGCGACCCGGCCAGCCTGAACAAACCCTCCACCAAACCCATCGGCGATGCCAGCATGCTGGGCACCTTCCCCGGTCTGGATGTGCATTGGGGGCTGGGCTTCGGCATCTTCTTCTGCATTGCCATGTACATCCTGGTGAGGCACACCACCTGGGGCTTCGGCCTGCGCATCGTCGGCGGCAATGCGCGCGCCGCGCGCCTGGCCGGCTTGCCGGTCGGTTGGCTGGTGCTGGCGGCCTGTTTCCTCGGTGGTGCCGCCTCGGGCCTGGCCGGGATGGTCGAAGTGGCGGCGGTGCACGGCAGCGCCAATGCCTCGCTGATGGCCGGTTACGGCTACGCCGGCATTCTGGTGGCCTTCATCGCCAGGCAGAACCCGATCGCCATCATTCCGGTGGCGATTCTGCTGGGTGGTATTTCCGCTTCGGGCGGCATGCTGCAACGACGCCTCGACCTGCCCGACGCCACCGTGCTCGTGCTGCAGGGCATGGCTTTCCTGCTCATCCTGGCGAGTGAAACCGTCTATGGGCGCATCCGGTGGTTCCAGAGACAGGCGGCAGCATGAGCGAACTTGGCTGGTGGGGCGTCCCGATCGCTGTGCTGGGCGGTGCCCTGCGCGTGAGCACGCCCTTCCTGTTTGTCAGCCTGGGTGAGTGCATCACCGAGAAAAGCGGTCGCATCAACCTCGGGCTCGAAGGCATCCTGGTGATGGGGGCCATGACCGGTTACGGGGTCTCCTTCATCACCGGCAACCCCTGGTTCGGCGTGCTGGCGGCCGGCTTCGCCGGTTTCATGCTGGGTCTGCTGCACGGGCTGATCTGCAACCTCACCAAGGTCAACGACATTGCCGTGGGCATCGGGCTGATGCTGTTCGGCACCGGCTTTGCCTTCTTCCTGGGCAAGCCCTATGTGCAGCCCAAGGCGCCCAACCTGCCGTCCATCCCCTTGGGCGCCTGGAGTGATTCACCGCAGATACAGGCGGCCTTGCAGGTGAGTCCGCTGTTTCTCATCGGCATCGCGTTGGCGGTGTTCCTCGCGTGGGCCTTTCGCAACACCCGCTGGGGCCTGGTGGTGCGCATGGTCGGCGACAGCTCCGATGCGGCGCGCGCCATGGGCTACAACGTCAATGGGGTGCGCACCCTGTCCACTGCTGCAGGCGGCTTCCTCGCCGGCATTGGAGGATCCTTCCTGTCGCTCTACTACCCGGGCAGCTGGAGCGAAGGTCTGTCCAGCGGCCAGGGCCTGATGGCGGTGGCGCTGGTGATCTTCGCGCGCTGGAATCCGGTGCATTGCTTCTATGCCGCGCTGCTGTTCGGCGGCGCCGGCTCGCTCGGGCCGGCACTGCAATCGGTGGGCATCACTTCCGGCTATTACCTGTACAACGCCGCCCCCTATGTGCTGACCCTGGCCATCATGGTGGCAACCTGTTCGCGGCACCGCACCCTGGCCGGTGCACCGGGTGAATTGAGCATCGTCAAATGAGCAGCGGGGGCAGGACATGAGCGGCATGAACGGACTGGGCGGCCTGAACAAATCCCCCAACGGCGTCGTGATGGGCATGGTGCAGCTGCAGTTGCCGGTGGTGAAGACCCCGGCCGACCTCGCGGCACAGACCACGCGCATCTGCGACATGGTGGCCAAGGCACGCCGCAATCTGCCCACCATGGACATGGTGGTGTTCCCGGAATACGCGCTGCATGGTCTGTCCATGGACACCAACCCGGACATCCTGTGCCGCATGGATGGCCCGGAGGTGGCCGCTTTTCGCCAGGCCTGCATCGCCAACCGCATCTGGGGTTGCTTCTCCATCATGGAGTTCAATCCGGATGCTTATCCCTACAACGTCGGTTTCATCCTCGATGACAAGGGTGAACTGCAGCTGTATTACCGCAAGCTGCATCCCTGGGTGCCGGTGGAGCCCTGGGAGCCGGGCAATCTGGGCATCCCGGTGTGCACCGGTCCGAACGGCTCGAAGATCGCGCTCATCATCTGCCACGACGGCATGTTTCCGGAGATGGCCCGCGAGTCTGCCTACAAGGGTGCTGAAATCATGATCCGCACCGCCGGCTATACCGCGCCGATCCGCCACAGCTGGAAGATCACCAACCAGGCCAATGCCTTCTGCAACCTGATGGTCACCGCCAGCGTGTGCATGTGCGGCTCCGATGGCACTTTCGACTCCATGGGCGAGGCCATGTTCGTCAATTTCGATGGCAGCGTGCTGGCCGAGGGCAGCCACCGGCCCGACGAGATCATCACCTGCGAAGTACGGCCGGACCTGGTGCGCGAGGCGCGCATCCACTGGGGTGTGGAGAACAACATCTACCAGTTCGGGCATCGCGCCTACGTGGCAGTGAAGGGCGGCGCCCAGGATTGCCCCTATACCTTCATGCAGGACATGGTGGCGGGCCGCTACCGCCTGCCCTGGGAGGAGGCCGTGAAGGTCACCGATGGCACCTCCTGCGGCTTTCCCAAACCGGAACGCAGCTACCAAAATCCCACGTCAAGCTCGGTTGGAAAATATGTCTGATCTCCTGTACGCCAGCGCCGAACCCTATCCGTGGCCCTACGACGGCGATCTGCGCCCGCACAACACCGCGCTCATCGTCATCGACATGCAGACCGATTTCTGCGGCAAGGGCGGCTATATCGATCTGCTGGGCTATGACATCTCG
>CANJJT010000142.1:0-6976 GCA_947474715.1 Betaproteobacteria bacterium | reverse complement strand
TGCTCAACCTGATCTGCCTGACCAGCGTCACGGCTGCCGAGGGGCGTCAGGATGCAATCATCGTCGGCCTGGACGCCGAAGTCAGCCATACCACCAGCACGGCCGACGATGCCATCCGCGTGGGCATGCAGATCGCGCTGGAGGAAGTCAACGCGGCAGGCGGGGTGCTAGGCAGGCCGCTGACCATGGACGTGCGTGACAATCGTTCGGTGCCCTGGCGTGGCGTCGAGAATGCCGTGAGCTTCGGGGCCAACCCGAGCGTGGGTGCCTTTCTCACAGGCAAGTACAGCCCGGTGGTGCTTGAACAACTCAAGCCGGCGCATGCGTCCCGGCTCATCCTGCTCGATGCCTGGGCCGCTGCCGATGGCATCACCAAAAACGGTTACCAGCCCAACGTTGCCTTCCGCCTCGGGCTGAACGACACCATGGCCATCAGCGCATTGATGCTGCATGCCAGTCGCAGCGGGCTGCGCAAGCCAGGCCTGTTCCTGCCCAATAACGGGTGGGGGCGCAGCTGCCTGGAGGCCGCCGAGAAACACGCCCGCAGCAGGGGTTACAGGATTTCTGCCGTGGAGTGGTACCAGTGGGGTGATCAGACGCCCAGCTTTGCCGGGCAATACGAGAAACTGGCCCGCGCCGGCGCAGATCATGTCCTCATGGTGGCCAACGAGGGTGAAGGTGCGCAGTTACTGAAGGACATCGCCGCTCTGCCCAAACCAAGGAGACTGCCGGTCCTCAGCCACTGGGGCATTCTGGGAAGCAACTTCCCGGCAATGGCCGGACCGGCGCTCAGGGCAGTCGACCTGCGCATCGTCACCACCATCAGCTATGCGGCAGCACCGACACCACGCGCCAAAACCCTTCTTGAGAAGGCCGCGCGACGCCTCGGCGGCTTGCCACCGGAGCGGCTGACCTCGGCCATCGGGGTGGCCCATGCCTACGACCTGATACACCTGCTGGTGCTGGCCATACGCAAGGCTGGCTCAACCGAACGCGATGCGGTCAGACTGGCCCTGGAGAACATTGCCAGTTACAACGGCGCGATGAAAAACTATGTCCGCCCCTTCTCCGCGACGCGTCGTGAAGCACTCAACATCGCGGACCTGCGTATCGTTCGCTATGGCGCTGATGGCGCCCTGCTGCCCTACCAGGCCGGCACTCGGTGAACTTGCCGATACTGCGAATCGCAGCAGACCACCTGGCGAGATCACTGCGCGGCAACTCCCTGGGGGACCAGATACGCCGCAATGCCCTGCTCATCAGCACCACCACCCTGGTCCTGTCGCTGATCAGTTGCTTCGTACTGGTCCGGCATTACGCGCTCAAGCATCTGGAGGCCGAATTCCGGGCCCAGGCCGACATCCGGGCGACACGCCTGGAAGCGAACATGGACGAACGCCTGCACGCGCTCTTGGACCTGTCCCGCAATCCCCTCATTACCAATGCCCTGTCCGATACCCAGGATCGCGAGGCCTATGTCAATCCGTATCTGAAGGAGCTGACCAGAAACAATGTCGGCTTCACGCAGATCAACCTGATCGACCTGCGCGGCAGGGTTCTTGCAGGCAGCGATACATCACCAGTCCCTGCCGATGTGCGCCTTGGCGCGGCGTCACTGGCGAATCTGGAGGCGGGCCGGCAACTGGCCCACATCGAGACATCCCCGGACACGCACCTGGTCATCGCCATGCCGGTGGTATTCAATCCCACCAGCAGCGTCGAGGGCGCGCTGGTGGCCCGGATCGCCCTGATGCCCTTGCTGGAGCATTCGCTTCTGTACGGGGATGAGCCGATCGCATTCGCTCTCACGGACAATCAGGGCCGGGAGGTGGCGCTGGTCGACAAGTACAAGCATGGGGCGGCGCAGATGCGCGTGGTCCATCCCCTGCAAGTGCAATCCCCGCTCATGGAACTGAATCTTTCGGCGGTCACCACGCTGGATGGAAGGGAGGTCATCGCCATCACCGAATGGCTGAGCATTGCCTTCCTGCTGGCCGGGAGTGTGGCCTTGGCGATCACCCATGCGATTGCCTCGAAACTTGCGCGCAGCATCAGCGAGCCGGTGGCCCGCCTGAGCGAAGTGGCCCGCAGAATGGCCAGCGAAGGCAGGGCCGAGGGGGGCACGATCCCGCAAGTCGGGCATGGAGAGGTCGCCTCACTGGCTGATGCCCTCGGAAAAATGGCTGACAGCCTGGCCCGTTCAAACCAGGAACTCGAGGACAAGGTGAGTGCGCGCACTCGGGAATGGCAGGATGCCAATGCAATGCTGGACCGGGTCCTCTACTCGGCCCGGGATGCGATCTGGGAATACAGTCTCGAAACACGCAAGCTTGTCTTCATGAGCGAGGGCGCCCGCCAGATTACCGGCGTGGCCCCGGAGCGCCTGCTGCAGCGGCCGTGGTACATGCTGATACTCCGGGAAGACCGGCACAGGTTCATGCAGGCACTGATCGCCCTGTCGAGCGGACAATCGCAGGTGGAGATCAATTGTGGCATCGACCGCCCCGACGGCGAGGTCCGCATCCTGCACCATCGGATGCAGGCGAGTTTCAGCCATGATGGCCAACTGATGAAGATCGCTGGCACGTCAACCGACATTACCGAGAAGCTGGAACGTGAATCGGAATTCAGACAGCACGCCGAACGACTGGAGTCGATTTTCTCGCTGAGCCCTGATGGTTATGCCATCGTCGACGAGGAAGGAAAGATCACTTCTGCCAACGCGACCTTCCGGGAAATTGCCGAACTTGGCCCGGAGGACATCGGCGCGATCACCCTGGATCAGCTGATCCGAAATCTTGAGGCAAGGGCGAATCCGGAAGAAGGATTTCCGGACTTCGGGCACAGCGGAATTCACGGCGCTGAAGAAAACCCGACCGCTGATCACCCCAGCAACGGGCAACTGGTTCACCTCAAGACACCTAAAGAACGGGTGCTGCAGGTGGCGATGCGCGAGGGGCCGACCCGCACTGTCGCCAAGGTGCTCTATTTCCGCGACATCACCCGGGAAGCCGAAGTCGACCGGATGAAAAGCGAATTCCTGTCGACCGCGGCACATGAACTGCGCACGCCCATGTCGAGCGTGCTCGGGTTCTCGCAGCTCCTGATGACCCGGGAACTCGATCCGGAGATCCGCAAGGAAATCTACGGCACCATCTATGAACAATCGACCCGGCTGGCGGGGCTGCTCGACGAACTGCTGGACCTGGCACGCATCGAGGCACGTGGCGGCAAGGACTTTCGCATAGTGCCCACGCAACTGCAGGCGATTGTCGAGAAAACCGTTGCCGGCATACTCATCCCCGGTGACCAGCGCAAGGTGTCGGTCCTGCCGCCGCCGGATTGGCCCGTCGTCAATGTCGACCCGGACAAGTTCCAGCAGGCCCTGACCAACGTCATCAGCAATGCCTACAAGTACTCCCCTGACGGTGGCGAAATTTCATTGCGGGTGCTGTCGGTGGATTCACAGATCATGCTGGAGGTTGAAGACCACGGTATAGGCATGACGCCGGCACAACTCAGGCGTGCCTTCGAGCGGTTCTACAGGGCCGATACCACCGGAAACATTCCCGGGACGGGGCTGGGCTTGTCACTGGTCAAGGAAATCATGGAACTGCATGGCGGAAGTTGCCGGATTGTGAGCGAGCCCGGCCAGAAAACAGTAGTGAGCCTGATCCTCCCCGCAGCCGGCTTGACAAGTCAGACGGGTCATTCAGCCACGGCCATGGATGAGGGCATCGGGTCCTGACCCCGCTTCGCTTGGGTGCCGCCTGCCGATCAAGGCAAGCCCTGCCTCCTTGCAAGAATGCACGCGTAGCCCCTCAAGGCTTTCCGGCCTTCTTATAATCGGATATCAAACGCCATAACCGGATCCAAACTTTGACCTCAGCGCCCAGTTCAATGCCTCGCATCGCCCCCCTAGCCCTGGCCAACCTGATCAATGCCAGCGACGAATTGGCCATCCTCGACGTGCGCGAGGAAGGCGTGTATTCGAAGAGCCACCTTTTCTACGCCGCCTCCCTGCCGCTGTCGCGCCTGGAGTTGCGCGTGCGCAAGGAAGTGCCGCGCCTCGATACGCCCATCGTGCTGGTCGCCGACGACCCGCAGGATGTGGCAACGGCCGCCGCCCGTCTGCGCAAGGGCGGCTACACGAAGGTCTCCGCGCTCGACGGCGGCAATGCCGCCTGGAAGGCAGCCGGCCTGCGCCTGTTCTCCGGCGTGTTCGTGCCGAGCAAGGCCTTCGGTGAACTGGTGGAACATGCCAATGACACGCCGCGCCTGAAGCCCAGCGATGCCGAAGCGGTGATGCGCTCGGGCGAAAGCCGGCTGTATGTGGACAGCCGCCCGATGAGCGAATTCAAAAACATGAGCCTGCCGGGCGCCTATGACTGCCCCGGTGCGGAACTGGTGCTGCGCGCACCCGCCGCGGCACAGGACCGGCCCATCCTGGTCAACTGCGCCGGGCGCACGCGCAGCATCATCGGCGCGCAGTCGCTCATCAATGCCGGCATCCCGAACAAGGTGTATGCGCTGGAGAACGGCACCATGGGCTGGCACCTGAACGGCTTCGAGCTGCGCCACGGCGTCGAGGCGCTGCTGCCCATGCCGGCACAGGAGGACATTGCCACGGCGCGCCAGCGGGCGCGGGCACTGGCCGAGAAGCTGGGCGTGCGCTTCATCGACAAGCCCACCCTTGCCACGCTGCGGGCGGACACCACGCGCACCACCTACTGTTTCGACGTGCGCCTGCCCGAGGATTACGCCGCCGGCCACCTGCCCGGCTTTGTCAGCGCCCCCGGTGGCCAGCTGGTGCAGGCCACCGATGTCTTCGCCCCGGTGAGGAATGCCCGCATCGTGCTGTTCGATGTGCACGGCGTGCAGGCGCCGATGACCGCACACTGGTTGCGCCAGATGGGCTGGGAAGTGCAGGTACTGGCAGCCGCCTTCAACGGCACGGCGCTGGAGGAAGGCAATCCCCTGCCCGTGCTTTATCCCCCGGAAAAGACCACCGCTGTCGATGGCACTGAACTGGCCGCCCTGATGCACCACAGCCAGACCCTGCTCATCGACGTCGATGACAGCCGTACCTATCGCCGCAGCCACCTGCGCGGGGCGCGCTTCCTCACGCGCTCGCGCGTGGCGGAACTGGCCCGGGGCGAATATGCCGGCAAGACCGTCGTGTTCACTTCGCGTGATGGCCTGCTGGCGCAGTACGCTGCCGCCGATGCCGCCGCGCTGGGGCTGCGCGCCGCGCATGTAAAGGGTGGCACCGCCGCAGCGGCGGCCATGGCCGGCCTGTCCGGTGAGCCGGAGTTCCTCTGCGACACCGACGACGCCTGGTACAAGCCTTACGAACTGGCCGCCAGCCTGGCCGAACAGGAGCAGGCCATGCGTGACTACATCACCTGGGAGACCGGCCTCATCGACCAGCTCGACAACGAACCGGGCGTGCGCTTCCAGGTCCACCTGGCACGCCAGGCATGAAGCCGATCCAGCGGCGCAGGCCAGCCCCGAAAAAGCGCAGCGCGCAGACCGCCCTCATCCACGCCGGGGCGCCCACCCACGAGATCGCCGGCACAGTGGTGCCGCCGGTGTACCGCTTCACCACCGTCACCTACGACAGCGTCGCCGATTACGAAGCCTCGCACCACGACCGCTTTGACCGCCTGCTCTACGGACGGCTGGGTTCACCCACCACCTGGTCACTGGAAGACGCCCTGTGCGAGCTGGAAGGCGGCGCCGGTTGCGTGCTCACGCCCTCGGGCCTCTCGGCCATCTGCACGGCGCTGACCGGCACCTTGTCCATGGGCGACCATGTGCTCATCACCGACACCGTCTATCCGCCGGTGCGCGCCTTTGCCGCATCGACGCTGGCGCGCTTTGGCATCGAAGTGGAGTACTACGACCCGCTGATCGGCCGCGACATCGTGAAGAAGCTGCGCCGCAACACGCGCGTGGTCTATGTCGAATCCCCCGGCTCGCAGACCTTCGAAGTGCAGGACATCCCGGCCATCGCCAGGGCCGCGCATGCCAAAGGTGCGCTGGTGATTGCCGACAATTCCTGGGCCACCGGCCTCTACTGCCGCCCGCTCGATCTGGGTGTCGACATCTGCGTGCTTGCCGGCACCAAGTACATCGTCGGCCATTCCGATGCCATGGTCGGCGCGGTGATCTCGAACAAGGCCCAGGCCGAGCGCATGCGCAAGCACTGGTTCGAATCGGGGATCGCCATCGCCCCCGACGAGGCCTTCCTCGCGCTGCGCGGCCTGCGCACACTGTCGGTCCGGCTGGACCGCCACCAGGCCCATGCGCTGAAGGTGGCGAAGTGGCTGGAAAAGCGTCCGGAGGTGGAGCGGGTGCTCCACCCCGGACTGGTCTCGCACCCGCAGCACCGCCTGTGGAAGCGCGACTTCCGCGGTGCCAGCGGCCTGTTCAGCTTCGTGCCGAAGAAGGCCAGCGAGAAGCAGGTGCGCGCCTTCATCGATACGCTGGATCTGTTCGGCATCGGCGCCAGCTGGGGCGGCTACGAAAGCCTCGCCATGCCAGCCCTGCCGGTGCGCACCGCTGCCGGCCGCCCCTGGAAGGGCGAGCGCAGCGGCATCAGGCTGCATCTCGGACTGGAGAACGTGGATGAACTGATTGCCGACCTGGAGCGTGGCTTCAAGGTGATGCGGTCCAGGGCCTAGTCCCATGCGCTTGTCATGGAAAGTCGCGCGCCACCACAGGCTGGCGGACGGTGTTAACCCCCTTGTCAAAGGTTCTTCGCCGGTTTGCGGAGACGGTGCTGGCCGCAGGCATGGGCAGGCATCGGTTTACCCCCTTTGTCAAAGGTTCTTCGTCGAACTCCGGGGGACGTGGCTGCGGCGTGATTCACCCCCTTGTCAAAGGCTCTTCGTCGATTTCCGGGGAAAGGTCTGGCACCTGCCAAATCTGTTTTTAGTACCTGGATAACAATCGACTCATATCTGCAAGCAGG
>CANJJT010000141.1:0-7228 GCA_947474715.1 Betaproteobacteria bacterium | reverse complement strand
TCCTGACATGTGCAAAGCAAGGAAAAAGCGCATTTAGGTGGGGCAAAGCTCGCCCGATTGTCGGCTTGGGAGAAATAATGCGCTCCCCGAAAATCGGCGAAGAACCTTTGACAAGGGGGGATACCCACCCCTGCCGCGCTACTCCGCCTTGATCCCTGCCTCGCGGATGATAGCGGCCCACTTTTCCATCTCCGGTGGCAGGAAGGCCGCCAGTTCCTGCGGCGTGGAATTGATCGGCTCCACCATGGGGGGACCGAATACCTGGCGCACCTCCTCCAGCCGGAACACGCGCTGGACCTCCGGCCACAGGCGATCGACCGCCACGCGCGGCGTCCCCGCGGGACCGAGCAGCGCATACCAGTTGGTGGCCGCATAACCGGGCAGACCGCCCTCGGCAATGGTGGGCAGATCGGGCAACGTGGAAATGCGCCGCGCCCCGGTGGCGCCCAGGGCAATCACCTTGCCGGCGCGTACGCTGGGCATCACGGTGGCCGAGCCAAAGGAGGCCTGCACCAGGCCGGACATGAGGTCGGTGGCCAGGCCGCCGCTGGTCTTGTAGGGCACATGCACCAGCTTCACGCCGGCCATCTTCGCGAACAGCTCGCCGAAGATGTGGGTGCCCGACCCCACGCCGGGCGAGCCGTAGTTGAGCTGGCCGGGATGGGCCCGCGCATGGGCGATGAACGCCTTGACCGTGCGCGCCGGCACCGAGGGATGGATGAACAGGATGTTGGGCACCTCGGCCATCAACGTCACTGGCGTGAAATCGCGGATGGGGTGGTAGGACAGGCCCGGGTTGAGCGCCGGGGTGATGACATGCGAGGAACTGGTCATCAGCAGCGTGTAGCCATCGGGCGCCGCCTTGGCCACGTGATCGGTGGCAACCACGCCACCGCCGCCTGAGCGCACGTCGATGATCACCGGCTGCCCCCAGGCCTCGGCCAGCCGGGGCTGCAGCGCGCGCGCCATCGCATCGGGCGCACCACCCGGCGCGCCGAAGGGCAGCACGAAGCGCACCGGTTTGACCGGCCAGCGTTCGGCCTGTGCCTGCGCTGCTCCCTGACACAACATGGCGCACAGCAGCGCGCCGCCCAGCCTCAAACCAGTAAAGTGCATGGTGACTCCTCCTTGGTGCAGGGCGCATACCTCTCTCGGGTGCTGCGCCACTGCGGTGCTATTGTCTTATCACCCAGGCAATCCCCTGCCCCAGGTCGAGGGCAGGATGTGCGCGTTGGCCGCGCGCCGTTCCAGGTACCAGGCCGGTCCGGGCGGCATGAAATCGAAGCGCCGCAGGCCCAGCTTGTGCGCCGCATCCACCGCCCAGTTGGGGTTGAGCAGCAACTCGCGGCCCAGCGCCACCAGGTCTGCCTGGCCGTTCTCGATGATGGCATTGGCCTGGTCGGCGTGGATGATGAGGCCTACCGCCAGCGTGGCAATGCCGGCCTCGCGGCGCACGTGCGCCGCATACGGCACCTGGTAGCCATAGCCGATCACCGCGCCCGCGGCAGCCGGCCCCTCAGCCATGCCCCCGCCACTGCAATCGATCACATCGACGCCCTCGGCCTTGACCGCAGCGGCCAGCTGCGCGCTGTCCTGCACTGTCCAGCCGGCCTCGTCGGTGCCGGAAATGCGCATGAACAAGGGCTTGTCCTGCGGCCAGGCTTTGCGCACCGCCGCCACCACCTCGCGCGCGAAGCGCAGGCGATTGTCGAAACTGCCGCCATAAGCATCGGTGCGCCGGTTGGCATGTGCCGAGAGGAACTGGTGGATGAGGTAGCCGTGCGCGGCGTGGATCTCCAGCACCTCGAAGCCGGCCTGCAGCGCGCGCCGCGCCGCCGCCTCCCAGTGCCCGAGCGATGCGCGGATGTCCGCCTCGCTCATGGCCAGCGGCGTCTCGAAACTGGCCGAATGGGCGATGGCGCTGGGGCCGATCAGTGGCCAGGGTTCGCCGTGGTCCACGCCGGGGCAATCGGCCAGCGGCTGGTTACCCTCGAAGGGCGCCGAGCGGCGCGCCTTGCGCCCCGAATGGCTGATCTGGATGCCGGGCACCGCGCCCTGCGATTTGATGAAGGCGGTGATGCGCTGCAAGGGCGCAATGAATTCGTCCTTCCACAGGCCCAGGTCGCGCGGCGTGGAGCAGCCGAGTGGGTCCACCTTGGTGGATTCGACGAACACCAGGCCGACGCCGGCCTGCGCGTACTTGCCGTAGTGGGCGAAGTGGTAGTCATTCACATGCCCGCCAACGCTGCTGTAGGTCAGCATGGGCGAGAGCACGATGCGGTTGCGCAGCGTCACCCCGCGCAGGGTGAGCGGCGTGAACAAGGCCGGCGTTGCCGCCGATGGCGCGGCGCTGACCGCGGCCATCAATGCTGGCCCCCGGCGGCCTGGCGCGCTGCGGGTGGGAGGGAAATCATGGTGCGTCTCCTGATGAATGCGTTGTCGCCGCCATGCGAGAGTCCGATGCGGCGTCCGATGCTACTCCAGCCGGATGCCGGCGGTGCGGCCCACTTCGGTAATCATGCGCACGTCCTTGCGGATCAACTCGAGGTAATCCTGTGGCGTGCCGCCGATGATGCGATAGGCGCTGGCGATGATTTCCTTCTGCAGGTCGGGCGAGGCCATGGCCGCCACCGCCTCGCGGTTGAGCCTGTCGACGATGGCCGGGGGCAGGCCACCCGGGCCGGCCAGGCCATACCAGTTGGGCGGCGGCGTGAAACCGGGCAGCCCTTCGGTCACGGCCGGCAGCTGCGGGTGGGTGGGAAAGCGCTGGCTCTCGAAGACATACACGCCCTGGAGCTTGCCGGCGTTGATCATCGACCCGGCGGTGGCCAGGGTGGTCATCAGCATGTTCACATGACCGCCCAGCACGTCGCCCACGCCATTGCCCGCGCCCTTGAAGGGCACATGGGTCATCTTCACCCCGGCGGCATGGGAGAACAGTTCCACCTGCAGATGGGTGCTGGAGCCCACCCCCGAGGTGCCATAGGTGATCTTGCCCGGGTTCTTCTTCGCCAGTTCGATGAGTTCGCGCGGCGAACGCGCCGGGAAATCCGGGCCGGCCACCATCACCCCCACCACGCTGGCCAGGGCCACGATGTAGCTGATGTCCTTCTCGATGTGATACGGAATCTGCGCACCCAGCCCGGCCATCACCGCAGTCGGCCCCGGTGACAGGATGCCCAGGGTGTAGCCATCGGGACGCGCGTCCACCATGGCCTTGGTGCCGATGGATCCGCCACCGCCGGTGCGGTTCTCCACCACCACCGGCACGCCCAGGCTCTCCTCCATCTTGCGACCCACCAGGCGCGCCAGCTTGTCGATGCTGCCGCCAGGGGAGAACGGGCAGATGATGCGGATGGTCCGGCTGGGATAGGTCTGCGCCCAGGCCGCCGAGGGCGCGGCGAGCGACAGCGCCAGAGCCAGTGCCGGCAACAGGCGCTGCAGGCCAAGCGCAGGCCTGCGCCTGAGGGTGCCGCTTGCCGAACGGGAATGCGAACGGCGGTACAACGCGGGCAGCGCAGCAGGCACGATACGGACTTGGGGCATGACTTCCTCCTTGGGTGATCTGTGCCCGGCGTTCTCAGCGGATTCTTTAGTACCATCCAGCGCGGGTCGTCAGTGTCAGCGAGTCTTGGTGAACGGCCCTGATTTGTCAACATGAGGGCAGCGCCGGTGTTGCCGTGGCCAGAACGGCGGCAGCCCGCGCAGCCTGCGTCACATCGTGAGAACCGCGCGAGGACCGGCATGAGGCCGGCCCTTGCCTCTCTACCCAAGAGGCCAAGCCCACATGCCATTCCCCCACCGCCCCGTCTACCGCCACGCCGACCTGAGGCGCCTGCTCAACCCCTCCAGCATCGCCGTGCACGGCGTCTCGCCCAACCCCGCCTCCTTCGGCGCCAAGGGCTTCAACAACCTGAAGCGCTTCAGCGGCAAGACCTGGCGCGTCAATCCCAAGTACCCGGAGATCGATGGCGACAAGTGCTATCCGAGCATCCGTTCCTTGCCCGAACCGCCGGACTGCGTGCTGATCGCCCTGCCCCGGCCAGCGGTGGAGGAAGCGGTGCTGGAGTGCGCCGAGGCCGGCGTGGGCGGCGTGGTGATCTTTGCTTCGGGCTATCTGGAAACCGGCAAGGCCGATCGCATCGAGCAGCAGCATCGCCTGACGAAAATCGCGCGCGACACCGGCATCAGGATCATCGGTCCCAATTGCATGGGCTTCGGCAATTTCATCCGCAATGCCGTGGTGAGTTTTGCCAAGAGCGAGTTCAAGCGCCTGGGCGGCGAGGCACCCGGCATCGGCGTGGTGAGCCAGTCCGGCGCCATGGGATTCGGCCTGGCGCAGGGGATGATGCGCGGCATCAACATGAGCCATGTCATCACCATGGGCAACTCCTGCGACGTCAATGTCAATGACGCCATTTCCTTCCTCGCCGATGACCCGGACTGCCGGGCCATCGCCTGCCTGTTCGAGGGCATGACCGATGCCGAGCAGTTGATGCAAGCCGGTGAAGTGGCACGCCGCGCCGACAAGCCGGTGCTGATGTGCAAGATCGGCAACAGCGATGAAGGCGCATCGGCGGCCCTGTCGCACACCGGTTCGCTGGCTGGTTCGGAAGCCGCCTATCGTGCCGCCGCGGAGCGGGCCGGCATCATCATGCTGGACAACCTCGAATACCTGCTGGAGATGGCAGCCTTCTTCGCCAAGGTGCCTCGCCAGCCCAAGGCGCGCGGGGTGATCGTCAACTCCTCCTCAGGCGGCGCCGGCATCATCTCCGCCGATGTGGCCACGCGCCATGGCGTGGCGCTGCCGCAGCCGCCCGCCGACGTGTCGGCGAAGCTCGCCACGCTCATTCCGGAGTTCGTCAAACCCAAGAACCCGCTGGATGTCACCGCCATGGTCAGCGGCAGTCTGGAGGCCACCCGCGGCGTCATGGAAACCATCGCCGGGTGCACCGACTACGGCATCATCATCTACCCGGTGGTCTCGACCAACTCGGGCGTGGTGGAGCGCTTTCCCATGCTGAGCGAGATCGCGCGCAAGCATCAGGTGCCGCTATGCCAGCCGCTGCTGGGCGGCTGGGTGGGCGGCCCGGGCCAAACCGAATCGGCCCTTGATCCCTGGATCATTCCCTTCGGTTCCCTCGATTGCTGCTTCGCCTCCATCGCCGCCTGGCATCGGCGCGCCGACCGCCGCGAGGCCGAGGAAAGGGATGGCCCGCGCAAGCTGGTCCGCCTGTCCCCTGCCAATGCCAAGGACAAGGCCGCCGCACTGATCACCGCGGCGAAGCACCAGACCCTCACCGAGCGCGAAGCCAAGGACGTGCTCGCGCTCTACGGGGTGCCGGTGGTGGGCGAAACACTGGTGCAATCCGCAGCCGATGCTGTCAGTGCCGCACAGGCCCTGGGCCTGCCGGTGGTGATGAAGGTGGAATCCCCCGACATCCCGCACAAGACCGAAGCCGGCGTCATCCGCCTCAACCTGAAAACGGCCGAGGAAGTGACAGGCGCCTACGACGCCGTGATGGCCAATGCAAAGCGATACAAGGCCGATGCGAAGATCAACGGCGTGCTGGTGCAGCCCATGGTGCCGGCCGGCACCGAGATCATGGTGGGCGGCAAGGTCGACCCCTTGTTCGGCCCGCTGATCGTGGCCGGACTGGGCGGTGTGCTGGTGGAACTGCTCCAGGACACCGCACTGGCACTCGCCCCCGTGACGAAGACCGAAGCGCAAGCCATGCTCGCCCGCCTGAAGGGCCAGGCTATGCTCAGGGGCTTTCGCGGCGCCGAGCCAGTGGATCAGGACCCGCTCGCCGAGGTGATCGTGCGCCTGGCCGAATTCCTCGATGACCAGCAGGCATTCATCGCCGAACTGGATGTGAATCCGCTCATCTGTTCCGGCAAACGGATCATCGCGGTGGATGCGCTGATGATCAGGAAGGCATAGCCTCACTGTTGGAGAAATCCAGAACAGATCAAGGAAATTTCAGCATCCCTCGGGGGATGGGCTGTGAAATACAGCTTACGCCCCCTTGCCCCCTGATCCGGATACTGGCTGCGGCAAAATCCCGGTATCTGCATGTTTTCATTCAATAATTGTTGACCGAGTGCGAGCCGGGGGGCATGACCTGCCTCCCAGCATGGTGGGATATCTTCAATAAAAAAAATAAGTTGATTGCTTTCCGGGGTTTTTGGCCCCATCGTTGGCACTCTCTCCTCCCGAGTGCCAATGCAACCCATTCTAGGCACCCGGATCTCCAGATCCTGCCACCGATGTTCCGGGACGCTTGATTCCCGCCGGGTCATAACACGTTGCAACCAAGAGGTTCCCATGAAGATTCGTCCATTACACGACCGTGTGGTCGTCGAGCGCATTGACGCCGAAACCAAGAGCATCGGCGGCATCGTCATCCCTGAAAATGCGGCCGAAAAGCCCGACCAGGGCAAGGTCATTGCCATTGGCAACGGCAAGATTCTCGAAGACGGCAAGGTCCGCCCGCTGGATGTCAAGGTCGGCGACCGCATCCTGTTCGGGAAGTACTCCGGCACCACGGTCAAGATCGACAACGTTGAATATCTGGTGATGCGGGAAGACGACATCATGGGCATTTTTGCCTGAGCGTTTCCAGCAACCAGTTGAGGGAATGCACCCCTTCAATTCCCCTACATCGGGCGGCCTAACGGCCATTGCATCCGGCATTCCAGTCTTGCTGAAATTCGCCGCGCAAGCCCATTTACCAGGAGTACCGCAACATGGCAGCTAAAGACGTACGTTTCCACGAAGAAGCCCGGCTCAGAATGCTCGAAGGCATTAACATTCTCGCCAATGCCGTCAAGTCCACACTCGGCCCCAAGGGCCGCAATGTCATCCTGGAGCGCTCCTATGGCGCCCCGACCATCACCAAGGATGGTGTTTCGGTCGCCAAGGAAATCGAACTGAAGGACAAGTTCCAGAACATGGGCGCGCAGATGGTGAAGGAAGTCGCCTCCAAGACCTCCGACGTGGCCGGTGATGGCACCACCACGGCCACCGTGCTGGCCCAGGCCATCGTGCGTGAAGGCATGAAGTACGTGGCCGCCGGCATGAACCCGATGGATCTGAAGCGCGGCATCGACAAGGCCGTCGCGGCCGCCGTCGAAGAGCTGAAGTCCATCTCCCGTCCCTGCACCGACAGCAAGGCCATCTCCCAGGTCGGCACCATCTCGGCCAACTCCGACACCGCGGTCGGCG
>CANJJT010000140.1:0-7275 GCA_947474715.1 Betaproteobacteria bacterium | reverse complement strand
TCATCGTCCACGTGGCCTGATGGCCTGACCGGGCATGAGGTGCTCCTGGCCGTCTGCCCGTATTCAGGCGTAACTCGCCACCAGCAGACTACCCGCGGCGACGCTGGTCAGGATGAAGCGCAAGGGCAGCAACCAGGCGGGAGCGCCATAGGCGCGCGCGAAGGCACGGTCGGTGGCCAGGCAGAGCAGCAACGCGCCGGCCTCGATGCGTAAGGCGGTCCACACAGGAAACTGCAGGGCCAGCCAGCCGATGAGCGCCGGCATGACACTCCAGCCGTAACGCAGCCAGGCCTCGCTGGCACGCAGTTCGCTGTGCATGGCATAACCCCAATGCAAAGCGCCGATGAAGGACAGGATCACGGCGGCGTACTGCGCCAGCGTCATGATCCACCACGCGTACAGCGGGTTTTCCGTCCCGGCCACAATGGCGGTGATGCCGAGGAAAGGGAAGAGGCCCGCCAGTCCCAGCAACAGCGCCGGGGTGGGGGCGCTGCGCAGGCGCATGTAGCTGCCGCTCATGCCAGTGCCGTTTCGCCCGGCAGGCTCAGGCCTTCTGCCGTAACCAGCTTGTCCAGGGCCTGCTCCATGATGCCGCGTGCCAGTCCTGCAGCGTTTTGCAGGCTGAGGTGCAGGGCAATGTCCTGGGAGTTCCGGCTGGCGCACTGGGCGCTGTAACGCTCGAAACTGGCCAGGTTCATCACCAGGTCCACCAGGTGGCGCGGACATTCGCAGGCCACCTTGCTGGAAATCCCCGACAGGTAGGCAAGGTCGCGATCATTGAAGCGGGGCTCGGGCGAGCGGCTGGTGTCCAGCGGGGGCAGGGTATTGCTGGTGCGATTGTCGTTCTGCATCGGCGGACGCAGCAGGCTGAGACAGATGGCCTCGATCTCCAGCGCATCGGAGGTGGCGCGGGCCACGGCATGTCCGGCCGTGCGCAATCTGCGGATGACGGCGCTGGGCGCGTAGCGGTAAAGCACTGCGGCCATGGCGGCGCCACTGGCCGACTTGATGGAGGCCACCAGATCGACTTCAGCATCGCCCAGCGTGGACAGTTCGATCACCACCAGATCCACTCCCAGGTCTTGCAGGGCAGCAGCGGCGCGGGCCGGCTCGGGACAGGTACCGACGATCTTCAGGCTGTCTTCGCCAAGTGAATCCTGCAGGCGCCGGGCGATCAGCAGGGCGCCGACCAGGGCCACCCGGTACTGATCTTTTTTCGCCGGCAAGGGGCGACCGGCCTGGGCGGTCAGCACGGAGAGTCCGGTGGTACGCATGCTGGCCAGGACTTCATCCTCCAGTGAGGCGATGGTGCCGATGGGATGCCCCATGTCCACCAGCTGCTTGATCAGTGTCAGTCGGCGCACGTCGGCAGGGGAGTAAAGCCGCTGGCGACCGGCGCTCAGGCTCGGGCCCACCACTGAATAGCGGCGCTCCCAGACGCGCAGGGTGTCCACAGGGACGCCGGCCAGACGAGCGGCCACGCCACTGCGGTACAAGCCCTGGGTGTCACGGTTTGGAGTGTCTTGTTTTGTAGCAATTGTGTTCATGATTGTCCGGTACAAGAAGTGGATGGGAATCTCATAATAGCATATTGACCCGTAGATGTACCGATATATACGTCTTTAATCGATTCAATTACTATTTGTAGCGGAATATATATCTGGTACATTGGAGACATGAACAAGACAAAAACATCATCTGCTCCGATACAGACCTCGCACCGCAGTGCGCAGCTTGACCGCCTCGGAATCCCGAGTAAAGCAGCACGGCTTCGCCGCGGGATCGGCATCGCCGGTGGTGTGATGGCCGCCCTGTTTGTGGCTTGGCTGCCGCTCGGCGTCCTCGGCGTCGTCCCGTTTGTCCTGCAAATCCCCGGCGAGTCGTACCTGCGCTCGCATGCTGGTGCGGCAGTGGCTTGCCTGATGGTCACTGCCTGGGCGTACTGGGAAAGTTGATCCAGTCCCTGGCCACTTCCACTTTCCTTCAAGCATTTTCGTATCCGATTTCCCACCCCAAGAAAGGTATTGCATGTTCAAAACTTCCGACTTCTGCATTCTCCTGGCCGTGATGGTGTCTTTCGCCATCTCCGCCTTCCTCTGGTTCAACGGACAAAAGGACGAGGGGCTGTTCACCGCGACCTGGGTGCCATCCATCCTCTGCTTCGGCCTCTACTTCAAGGTTCTCTCCCTGAAAGGACAGCAATCATGAGCGAAAACATCATTCTCCTCTCCGGTCTTTTCTGTTTCTCGCTGGCCCTGGTCGGCCTGATCCTGACGGTGCTGGAATTCCGCCGCATGGGTGTTTCCGAGCCGGTCAAAGCAGCGCGTGATTCCGTGCTGCATGTTGCGCCGCGGGCTGCCCTCCGTAAATGAGTGTTCAGGGCCTGAGTGCCTTCCCGGCGGGAGGTCTCGCCGTGGTGGTCGGCGCGGGAGGCTCCATCGGTGCCGCCTTGCTGGCGCAACTGCAGGCCAGTGGCCGCTTTGAGCGCTTGCTGGGGTTTTCGCGATCCGGAGTGCTGGCACCGCAGGACGCGACATCGGTCATTGCCAGGGTGAGTTTCGGAAAGCTGGACCTGTGTTCCGAAGCCGACGTCGTCTCTGCCGCTGGTGTCGTGTCTGCCGCCGGCTTGCCGCTACGCCTTTTCATCAATGCCACAGGATTTCTGCATGGCGATGGCTGGACGCCGGAGAAAAGCTGGCGCCAGATCGACGCCGCCCATATGGCGAAAGCCTTTGCCGTGAACACCATCGGGCCAGCCTTGCTGGTGAAGCATTTCCTGCCGCTGCTGTCGCGCGAGGGGAAGGCCGTTTTTGCCACGCTGTCGGCCAAGGTGGGCAGCATCGGGGACAACCGCCTGGGTGGCTGGTACAGCTATCGCGCCTCGAAAGCGGCACTCAACCAGATTATTCGAACCGCCGCCGTGGAACTGGCGCGTAGCCGGCGCGAGTCGCTGTGCGTGGCCCTGCATCCGGGCACGGTCAGCAGTCGCATGACTGAGCCCTTTCGGAAGGAAGGCCTGGACGTGCGCCTGCCCGACACCGCGGCCAGGCAGTTGCTGGAGGTGATGGATCGCCTGCAGGCGGTGGATAGCGGGGGGTTCTTCGACTACAAGGGGGCGGCACTGCCCTGGTGACCAGGGGCTGTTGACATTCACCGCGCGAGATGCGTTCCTCGCGCCTCCCTGGCCCTGGGGTCAAATGACCTTCGGCGCACTCTCGTGCGGAATCTCAACAGGCTGCCAGATCCATCCGTTTGAATGCCGGATTGCCGGTCAGGCCCGCGTAGAATGCCCCGATTGATGAATCGGGAAGCACCATGAAAAGAACAGACCTGGAAAAACTCAAGGGCGTGGCCATCGAGAGCCGCATGAAGCAGGCCGGCGTGCCCGGCCGATATGGCAAGCAGTCGGCCCAGGTGCTCAGCCGCCGCGAGCGTCGCGATGCCGACCAGGCGCAGGGACTGGTGCCCTTTGCCGTGAAACTCAACTCGGAACTGATTGCGAACATCCGGGCCTTGCACGAAACGCGCGGTGGTGACCTGAATGCGCTGGTCGCCGAATTGCTGGAGGCTGCGCTGGTGAAGAACAAGAAGTAAGGTCAATACGCCAGTTCAGCTGGCAATTACGGAAGCACCACCACGCACCACCGCGCTGAAGCGGGCAAGCTCGTGCAGGGGCGCGCCCCCCGGGCAGCAGGGCACTGCCACAATGGTCCAGCCGATGTCGCTGCCTACTGCGCAGTCCAGCCGCCATCCACGGACAGGAGGCTGCCGGTGATGGACCTGGCGCCATTGGAGGCCAGGTAGGCGGAGAGTTCCGCCACTTCCTCCATGGTGACAAAGCGCCGGGTCGGCTGGGCGGCCAGCAGCACTTTCTGCTTCACTTCCTCTTCAGTCATGCCGCGCGACTTCATGGTGTCCGGAATCTGCTTCTCCACCAACGGGGTCCACACATAGCCCGGACAGATGGCATTGGCGGTGATGCCCTGTTCGGCCAGTTCCAGCGCCACCGTCTTGGTCAGGCCGGCAATGCCATGCTTGGCCGCGACATAGGCCGACTTGTAGGGCGAGGCCACCAGCGCATGGGCCGAGGCGATGTTGATGATGCGCCCCCATTGGCGCGCCTTCATGCCGGGCACGGCCGCCTTGATGGTGTGGAAGGCCGACACCAGGTTGATGCCGATCACGGCGTCGAATTTCTCCTCGGGGAAATCCTCGATCGGACTGACATGCTGGATGCCGGCATTGTTGACGAGGATGTCGACCGTCCCGAAGCGGGTGATGGCCTGGGCAAACATGTCGCGGATCTCCGCCGGCACCAGCATGTTGGCCGGGGAATAGCGGCAGGACACGCCGAATTCAAGGCCGATGCGTGCACGGATAGCCTCGATCGCGGCGGCATCTCCCAGTCCGTTGAGCACGATGTTGGCGCCGCGCCGCGCCAGTTCCGTCGCAATGGCCAGACCGATGCCGCTGGTGGAGCCGGTGATGAGTGCTGTCTTGCCGGAGAGTTGCATGGGGCCTCGCTGGAGTCATTCAGTGTCGGTAAGGGGATTCCGCAGGGCTTGCGCCACGGCATGGTTGGCGGGACGGGTAGGTCGGTGTGCCGCTGCGGATGGCTGGCCCTGGCTCATTGCCTAATTGGCGTTCTGGATCAGGTCGCGCACCACCGGATAGATCTGGGCCGTCCATTTGCGGCCGTTGAACACGCCGTAATGGCCGACGCCGGCCTGCAGGTGGTGGGTTTTCATGTAGGCGGGCAGGCGCGCGCAAAGGTCCTGGGCGGCCAGGGTCTGGCCGATGCCGCAGATGTCGTCGCGCTCGCCTTCCACGGTGAGGAGAAAAGTCCGGCGGATCGCCTCGGTGCGCACCGGGCGTCCGCGGTAGGTGAGTTCGCCCCTGGCCAGCAGCTGGCGCTGGAACACCGTGTCCACCGTCTCGAGGAAGAAGTCTGCCGAGAGATCCATGATGGCGAAGTATTCCTTGTAGAAATCGCGGATCTGGTCGGCCTTTTCATCGTCGCCGCTGATGCGGAAGTCGTACAGGTCGCCAAAGGACTTGCGATGGCGTTCCAGGTTCATGTTCAGGAAGGCCATGAGCTGCAGGAAACCCGGATAGACGCGCCGGCCGGCGCCCACAAATTGCAGGGGCACGATGCCGATCAGGGTGTGCTCGAACCAGTCGATGGGCTTGCTCATGGCCAGCTCGTTGACCTGGGTCGGGTTGATGCGCGTGTCGATGGGGCCGGCCATGAGGGTGAGGCTGGCCGGCACGCACGCGTCCTTGTCTTCGGACATCAACGCGGTCGCAGCCAGGCAGGCCACGGTGGGCTGGCACACGCCCATGAGGTGGGACTTCGGCCCGAGATAGCGCACGAAGTCGATGATGTGCTGGATGTAGGCATCCAGGTCGAAGCATCCGGATTCGGAGGGCACGTCGCGGATGTTGACCCAGTCGGTGAGGTAGACCTCGTGGTCCTGCACCAGGGTCTGCACCGTGCCGCGCAGCAGGGTGGCAAAGTGCCCCGACATGGGAGCAACCAGCAGCACCTTGGGCAGCGGCTGTCCGGAGTCGTCATGCAGCTTGGTGAAGCGCACCAGCTGGCAGAACTCGGTGCGGGTGACGATGCGCTCGTCGATGTCCACCAGGCCGCCCGTGCGGTTCGTCACCGGCTGGATGTTGAAAGGCGGGCGGGTGTGGGAAAAGCCCATGACCGAGATCTGCTCGTAGTAGGCCGACATGCGGCGCAGCGGCCAGGCATTGCCGCCGGACATCCATTGCTGCAGGACCGACTGGGCCTGGTCGGCAAACAGTCGCATGGGATCGCCGGAGTCGGCGGCTAGCTGATAGCTCTGGTAGATCATGGTGCGCCCTGAAGATGCCCGGCGTCCGTGCATGCACCGGGTCTGACTGTGCTGTCGCAAGAGGCGTGCCACGGATGGCATATTTATTGCGATGGGCAGGGCACTGTCACTCAACGATTGCCTTCATGGCCAAGACCACGCTCACCATCAGCAGCAAGAACTATTCATCGTGGTCCCTGCGGGGCTGGCTGATGGTCAAAATGTCCGGCATTCCCTTCGAGGAGGTGCTGGTGCCAGCCAATTCCCCCGATGCACGGGCGGAACTGCTGCTGCTGTCACCCTCCATCCTGGTGCCCTGCCTGCGCCACAAGGGGGCGACGGTGTGGGACACCCTGGCCATCGGCGAATACCTGAACGAAGTTGCACCAAAGGCAGGCCTGCTGCCTACCAAGCTGGTGCATCGCGCGCATTGCCGCGCGATCTGCGGCGAGATGCACTCGGGCTTTTCGGCCCTGCGCTCATCGCTGCCCATGAACATCAAGGCGCGCTTCAAGGAGTTCAAGGTCTGGTCCCGCGCGCAGCTCGACATCGAGCGCATCACCGCCATCTGGCGTGAATGCCTCGAAGCGCATCAGGGACCCTGGCTGTTCGGCGCGCAACCTAGCCTGGCCGATGCCATGTACGCCCCGGTGGCGACCCGTTTTGTCACCTACGGGATTGCCCTCGATCCGGTCTGCCAGGGCTACTGCGAGCGCATCCTGGCCATGCCCTTCATGCAGGAATGGACAGAGGCGGCGCACGCCGAGCCGGATGACATTGAAGAACTGGAAATGGAGTTTTGACCATGAGCGCAGTGATGACCAAGGGCAGTGACACGGATTTCTCCCATACCAGACTGGCCGACACGCAGTATTTGCCCGGAGGCTTGCGGGATTTTTTCCTCTACAAGGATATGGGCGTGGCCAAGGCCACCCACGGCAAGGTCATCGCCCACATCGCGAAAGCCAACATGCCGCCCACCGGTGGCACCGGCTGGCATTACCACGTGGCGGAGTTCCAGATCGTCTACATGTTGAAGGGCTGGGCGCGCTTCATGTACGAGGACAAGCCCACCCTGGTGTCGGCCGGGGACTGCGTGCACCAGCGCCCCGGCATCACGCACTTCCTGTTCGATTACTCCCCGGACATGGAGTACCTGGAGATCGTCGGCCCGGCTGATTTCAAGACGGTGGCCGTGGATGGGCTGGATGTCAACGTCCCGCCGGTGACGCCCTGGAAGTAGGCGGCTGCGATGGTTTACCCCCTTGTCAAAGGTTCTTCGCCGATTTCCGGGGAGACGTGGCTGCGGCGCGGTTTACCCCCTTGTCAAAGGGGGCCGACTCGTAAGCGCAGCGAACGAGCGGGGGGATTTTCTCCCGCTGCCTTTATCGTTCGCCAGTCATGACCGGATGCGGGCCCTGAGTGTCCTCCGGTG
>CANJJT010000139.1:0-7826 GCA_947474715.1 Betaproteobacteria bacterium | reverse complement strand
GTTTACCCCCTTGTCAATCGGCATAGGGGGCAGTCTAGCTGACTGCGCCCCTGCCACACCACCCGGCATGCGGGGCCGCACCGGGCGGTTCGAAGAGTTGAGGTCATGAGAGACGGGGTACGCCAAGGCGATCGAAGTACGCAATGGTAAGCACCCGCTTGAGCTCGCCATTGCTTCTGCGCCACCAGCTGCGGGAAGTCGCAGCCACCCGCTGTGCCACATGGGTAGAGGCCCCCAGTTTTCGCAGTTCCCGGTACATGGTCTTGCCTCGCCTCCAGTGCTTGAGTTGGATCGCCCGAAGCCGATGCCTCAGCCATTCATCCAGCCTGCGCCAGATGCTCGGCGTTTGCGCCAGCCCAAAATAGGCTTTCCAACCCCAAAGGTAAGGCCGCAGTCGTTCGATGACCTGCACCATGCCGCGCCCGCCCGAGCGCAGGGTCAGTTGCCGCACCCGTTGCTTGAACGTCGCCAGCGGTTTGGCCGCCACCTTGCGCTTGACCTCGCCCTTGGCAAACCAGAAGCTGTAGCCCAGAAACTTGCGTCCCGTGACCCTCGCCACCGCACTCTTGGTCTCATTGACCTTGAGCCGTAGCTTGGCATAGCACCGCCGCAGCAGAGCCATCACCCGCTCGCCCGCCTTCGGACTGCGCACATACACATTGCAGTCGTCGGCATAGCGCGCAAAGCAATGGCCGTGCCGTTCCAACTCCTTATCCACTTCGTCCAGCAGTACGTTGGCCAGGAGCGGCGACAGCGGCCCGCCTTGCGGCGTGCCCTCATACCGCTCCTGCACCACGCCATCGCTCATGATGCCGCTGTTCAGGTACGCCCGAATCAGCCGGATTACTCCAGCCTCAGGGATGCGCTTCTGTAGACGGTCGATGAGAATGTCGTGATTGATCCGGTCAAAGAACTTCTCCAGATCAACATCGACTACAACCCTCCGTCCGGAGCGCACGTACGCCTGCGCGGCAAGAACCGCATCGTGCGCACGCCGTCCGGGTCGAAAGCCGTAGCTGTGCTCGCTGAATTTCGGATCGAGAATCGGCTGCAGCACCTGCAGCAGCGCTTGCTGAATCAGCCGATCCGTCACCGTCGGGATGCCAAGCTCGCGCTCGCCACCGTCCAGCTTCCGGATCGTTACCCGTCGTACCGGACTGGGCCGGTACGTCCCCCGCAGCAGTTGCTCTCGCAACGTTGGCCAGGTGGTGACCAGTTGGCGGACGGTCTGATCAATGTCCAGTCCGTCCACGCCCGCCGCCCCCTTGTTCGCCCGCACCCGCTTGAGCGCCTGCCGCAGGTTCTCTCTCGTCAGCGCCGCTTGCAGCAGCCCTGACCCTGTGCCCTCGGTGTCGTGTCGCGTGCGGCGCGCTTCGTCGCTGGCAGGATCGGACCCGGCTTCACCGTGTGCTACCCCCACCCGCCCCGCTGACGCGGGCATCTGACGCATTGCTTGCTGCATCGACATGGCCTCGAACCCTTCTCCTCGTTCGGCCCTTCGCCCCCTACCGGCAGCTACTACGGCCTCTGCTGACTTCTCGCTCCGTGTTGCCACGTCGGCCTTTCAGCCATCAGGCGAGATCTCCCCAGGTAAGAACGCACTCCTTCACTGCACAACCGCCGGATCTACGCCACCTCGCCTTGATCACAAGAGCTTCGCGGTTCCTTGCCCGCTCGCCCTGCTCGGCAGCGCCTTCTATCCGGTTCTTGTTCATCGGCTCGCAGTTTCGCTCCACGCTTCCTTCCCACACTCAGTCACCCTCATGCAGTTGCGCTTCGCTTCGTTCGCTGTGATCAACTTACGGCGGGACTTGCACCCGCAAGAATGCGCCCATGCTGGGCGCACAAGGGGGCCGACTCGGCGAAGCCGAGCGGGGGGATTTTGTCCAAGCAGACGGATCTGGCTGAGTGGACCGATCAGCCCGGTTGTTGAAAATCCCCCCGCTCGTTCGCTTCGCTCGCGAGTCGGCCCCCTTTGACAAGGGGGTAAACCATGTTGCGTCCCGGTAAAACTACTTGATCGCGATGGCGTTGCCGGGCGAGCCGACGGCGCCGGGCACGTTCAGGGGGACGCCGACGAAGAAGCAGGTGTAGCGGCCGTCGCGCCGGCAATCCTCGGCCAGTTCGCCATAGATGAAGAATTCGCCCAGGCAGAAACCCAGCAGCGGTATCAGGCGCCGGTGGATGGAGCCGACGTCCGGATCGACCGGCACCACTTCGACGGCAGGGTTATCCGCGGCGATGGCAGCCACGCCGGAATCCCAGAGGAATTCGGCCATGGCATGCCCCGCATGCAGGCCGGCCGATGCGCGCGTGGCAGCCAGGGCTTCGCGCCCGGCCTGGTCGGCGGCGAGGTAGGTATCGGTGTAGCCGGTGCGCAGCATCAGCACGTCACCCGACTGCAGCGTGGCCTTCTGCCAGTCGAGTGTGGCTTGCAGCATCTCGACGGTGATGGCCACCGGATCGCCCGCATGGAAGGGCCGGCCGATGGCGGCCTGATGACCGGCGACATCGATGAGCACACCGCGTGTGGCTATCCCGTGATTGACCCACTGTTCGATGCCCAGGTCCGGGCCGCCGGGGCCGGCCTGTTCATCCTGGCGCCCGCCCCAGTAGCCGAACTCGCGTGCGCGGATGTGGCGCAGGCCATCCCACTGGGTGGAGCGCTGCATGTAGAAGGCGTCGAGATAGTCGTCCTGCGAATTGCGATTGGCGCTGAAGATGGTGTGCTTGTAGGTCTTGCGTGTCTGGCTCCAGCCCGGTTCCGGATGGTTGAGCGGCAGGGACAGATTGAAGCGCGCGCCGCGGCGCACCTGCGCGGCGCCTGACTGCACGGCTTCGTCGGTGATGAGATTGATGCGACCGAGCTGGTCGTCCTGGCCGAACACGCCCCAGGCGTGGCGGGCCTCCATCTCGGGAAACTCGGGCAGGTCACGGTAGCGCGGCAGGCTTTTCAATCGCTTCTCCTTGGGACTGGCTGCAATCGGCCGGGTGCTTGAAACGGACGGGCAAGTGATGACACTATCCGGGGTGGCGTTTCAGGCCGGGTTACAAGCCCAATGATAGCAACGGGCAATGGATGCGCAGAGCCCGTGTCCATTCGAATCCCTTGCCTGCATTGCCCCTGCCCTGCTGCGCCAGCAGACTGACCGAAAAGCCGGAGACACCCATGACTGCACCCCGTATCGTGAATTGCCCGACCTGCGCCGCGCAGGTGGAGTGGTCCCCCCAATCGAGCTTTCGCCCGTTCTGTTCGGAGCGCTGCAAGATGGCGGACCTGGGGGCCTGGGCCAACGAGAAATTCCGCATCCCGGATCCGGGCGAGCTGGAGGATGAGGATGCAGAGGGGAAGAACCGGCTCACCTGAGCATCGTGACTCAGGCAGCCCGTCTACGGCGGCATTACTATCAATTCACGACACTCATATCGGTCTTCATTGGGTATAAAGACGGATTGTGATCAGACCTTCCAGCTGCCAGAGAGCATCGCGATGCCCTGCGCCCCGCGCATGCGCGCGGTGTCCAGCAACGCGGGCTGCAGGCCGCCCAGCGCATAGACCGGTATCGAACTGCCCTGCACCAGGGTGCTGAAGGCCTCCCAGCCCAGGTGGGCTGCGCCCGGGTGTGAAGCAGTGGGTAACACCGGGCCGAGCACGGCGAAATCCACGCCCAGGCGTTCAGCGGCGCGCACATCTTCCGCGGTGTGGCAGGAAGCCGCAACCCAGGGCAGGTCGGGCCGGTTGCGCGTGGCCATCATCTGCATCGTCGTGAGGTGCACGCCCTCAGCACCGGTGCGCAGGGCGAGGTCCACCTGGCCATTGATGAGCACGCGCGCGCCATGCTCACGGGCCATGCCGATGACCCTGCGGGCCAGCGCTTCGAGCTGCGACGCCGGCATGGCCTTCTCGCGCAGCTGCACCAGCTTCAGGCCGCCGGCCAGACGCTGGTGCAGGCGTTCGAGAAAGACCGCTTCACCCATCGATGCGACATCGCTGATGGCGTATTCGTTCGGCAACAACAGCGCCTTCAGCACCGGGCCATTGGCCGGCAGCAAGGGCGCCACGCTGATGGCATCGGGGCGCTGCCACACCAGGCCGCTGTGCTCGACGGCAGAGGCTTCGCCCTGCCAGCCGGTGACACGATGGAAATGCAGGCGCACCGTGGCATGCGGATAGGTGAAGACCTGGGTGATCCACGGCCAGGCCTGTTTCACCACCACGCCGAGTTCCTCGTCGATCTCGCGATCGAGCGCCTGGCGCACGCTCTCGCCCGCTTCAACCTTGCCGCCGGGAAACTCCCAGTAGCCTTCGTAGACCTTGCCCGGCGGGCGCTGCGCCAGCAGCACCTCGCCAGCATCGTTGAGGATCACGGCAACGGCAACATCGACGATGGCGGTCAAGGCGGGCTCGATTCGGGAAATCAACAGGGGTTCAACAACAGGACTTGGCGTTGTCTCGCAATACTCAACGGCGCTCAACAGCACTCAACGACGGCGGCGCGTGGTGGATGCGCCCACCGCCGCAGCGGCGTGGCGGCCGGCCCAATCGCGCGCGAACTGCAGCGCCACGCGCCCGGAGCGCGAGCCGCGCTGCAGCGCCCATTGCAGGGCCGCCTCGCGCGTGTCGGCATGCGCGATGTCACGCGCCGGGCAGCCCAGTGCGGCCAGCCAGTGCGCCACGATGTCGAGGTAGGCTTCCTGGTCGAAGGGATAGAAGGACACCCACAGACCGAAGCGCTCGGACAGGGAAATCTTCTCCTCGGCGGTCTCACCGGGGTGGATCTCGTCGCCGACGTACTTGGTCTCGAGGTTCTCCGCCATGAACTCGGGCATGAGGTGGCGGCGGTTGGAGGTGGCGTAGATCAGCATGTTCTCCAGCGGCGCGGCGATGGAGCCATCCAGCGCCGCCTTGAGCGCCTTGTAGGCCGTCTCGGAAGCCTCGAAAGAAAGGTCGTCGCAGAACAGGATGAAGCGCTCGGGACGGCCCGCGATCATGTCGCAGATGTCGGGCAGGTCGATCAGGTCCTGCTTGTCCACCTCGATGATGCGCAGGCCCTTGCTGCGGAACTTGTTGAAGCAGGCCTTCACCAGCGAGCTCTTGCCGGTGCCGCGCGCCCCGGTGAGGAGCACGTTGTTGGCGGGACGCCCCTCAACGAACTGGCGGGTGTTAGCTTCGATCAGGGCCTTCTGGCGGTCGATGTCGTGCAGGTCGGACAGGTTGACCTTGTGCGGATGCTTCACCGGATGCAGCACGCCCTGGCCGCGCACGTGGCGCCAGCGCCAGGCCACGACGCTCCAGTCCGGCTCGGCGGGCGGGGGCGGCAGCAGGTGTTCCAGACGGGCCAGCAGCGTCTCGGCGCGCTGCACGAGTTTTTCCAGATCAGCCACTCGGGTATTTCCTTCTTCGATGGAGGGTTCGGGCTGTGGTGCAGGTCAGACATGCACCCGGGCCTGACCCGGGTGCATCGCGGCCACAGCTCAGGTGCGGTACTCGGCGTTGATCTTCACGTAGTCATAGGAGAAGTCGCAGGTCCACACGGTGGCGGCATCGCTGCCGCGCCCGAGCAGCACGCGCACCAGGATGTCGGAGGCCTGCATGACGCGCGAGCCGTCTTCTTCACGATAGCTCTCGGCCCGTCCGCCGCGATCGATGACCTTGACCTCGCCCAGGTAGAGATCGACGCGCGAAGTGTCGAAGCCCGCCACGCCGGCATTGCCGATGGCCATGAGCAGGCGACCCAGGTTGGGGTCGGAGGCGAACATGGCAGTCTTCACCAGCGGCGAGTTGGCGATCTGGCGCGCCACGCGCACGGCTTCTTCGTGGCTGGCGGCGCCTTCCACCTTGATCTCGATGAACTTGGTGGCGCCTTCGCCGTCGCGCGCGATCGCCTGCGCAAGCGTCACAGCCACTTCGCACACCGCGGCCTTGAGCGCGGCGTAGTCGGCCGAGGATGCACTGGCCACTTCGGCAGCGCCGGCCACACCGGTGGCGATGAGCACGAAGGAGTCATTGGTCGAGGTGTCGCCATCGACGGTGACGCGATTGAAGGAGAGGTCCGCCACTTCGCGCACCAGTTGCTTCAGCACGGGGGCCGCGACGGTGGCATCGGTGGCGATGTAGGCCAGCATGGTGGCCATGTTGGGCTGGATCATGCCCACGCCCTTGGCCATGCCGGTGACGGTGACGCGCTTGCCACCGACCTGGGCCGAGGCCGAACGCGCCTTGGGCAGGGTGTCGGTGGTCATGATGGCCGCCGCTGCATCGGCCCAGTGGGCTGCGCCCAGACTGGCCACGCATTGGGGCAGCGCCGCCTCGATGCGTTCCACGGGCAGGTGTTCCAGGATCACGCCAGTGGAGAAAGGCAGCACTGCACCGGGCTTGCAGCCCAGTGCCTGCGCCACCGCTTCGCAACTGCGCCGCGCCGCGGCCAGCCCGCGCTCGCCGGTGCCGCAGTTGGCATTGCCGGCATTGACGATGAGCGCGCGGATGTCGGCACCGGCCGCCAGATGCTCGCGGCAGACCTGCACCGGTGCCGCGGCAAAACTGTTCTGCGTGAACACGCCAGCCACGCGGCTGCCCGGCGCCAGCTTCATCAGCATGACATCCCGGCGGGTCCGCTTGCCGTTCTTGATACCGGCTTCGGCAAAGCCCAGTTCAACCCCTGCCACGGGCAGGAGGGACTTCGGATCGGGGGCACTCAGATTGACGGGCATGGGAGTGTGTTCATGAGGAAAATACAGTGCCAAGCTTACCATCGGCTCATCCTCATGCCGTGCCGACTCCGTGTCGCCTCAGATTTGCATCAATGCCGTGTCTCAGACCCCATTCATCGGAAGCAGGAAACCTGTTGCTCAACCAAACGCATCCCTGCCGGACACTTCCAGAATGACCTGCCAGGCAGTGAATGTCTGCAAATGCTGGAAAAAGCAAGGCGAAGAAGGGATTACAGGACAAGTGGCATATGAACAGGAGCCATCCACACTTTCCCTCGGCAAGCTTGCCAGCCTGGAAACGGCATCCGAGCATGTTTAACCTGCAAGCATGAATGACCAGTCGAGAACCCTGTTCCTGGTGTGTTACGACATCTGCAACCCGAAGCGGCTCTATCGGGTACACAGGTATCTGCTGGGATACCGGGTGGGTGGACAGAAATCCTTCTTCGAATGCTGGTTGACACCGGCCGAGTTGCGCGAAGTCCGGCAAACACTCGATCGACTGCTTGAGCCGACCGAAGACCGGGCGCATATCTTTCAGCTTGACCCGCGCATGAAGAGCGAGGGGCTGGGCCGGGCGACACAGCCGGTGACCGACGTATTCATGATTGTCTGAGAATCGGACCGAAACATGACAAGCCTCTACGTGGACAGGCGCGGCGTGACGCTCAAGGCCGATGGCGAGGCCCTGGTGTTCTTCGAGAATGGCGACCGGGTGGGCACCGTGCCGCTTGCCCCCTTGTCCCGGATATTCCTGCGCGGCGATGTCACTTTGTCATCCTCATTGCTCGGCAAGCTGGGCGAACGCGGAATTGGAGTGGTCGTACTCTCCGGCCGCAAGGCGGCGCCAACCCTGCTGCTCGGGCGGCCCCACAATGACGCGGCGCGGCGGGTGACGCAGTACCGGCTCTCGATGGATGCGGACTTCTGCCTGCGATTTGCTCGCAATGTCGTCGCGGCCAAACTGCACGCGCAGGTGACCTAGCCCGAAATAGCTGTACCAGTAGATGTGAGAGGATTTCACGAACTGGACATTATTTTGGAGGAACAGGTTATGCCGACCAAGCACCACAAGGCGGAGCAAATCGTAGCGAAGTTACGGCAAATTGAAGTTT
>CANJJT010000138.1:0-7910 GCA_947474715.1 Betaproteobacteria bacterium | reverse complement strand
GATCGCAGATGATGCCCGTGCTGCGATCTATCGGAGCCGAATAGACGCGTCGAAGCCGGGCATTCGACTTGGCGCGTGTGACGAAGAAAGCTTGTGCCTGATGCAACACCCGCCCCGCCATTCGCAACATCCCCACCAAAGGAATGACTGCCCAGGTAGTGGTCATTCCCTCCCTTGCCAAGGAACATGCCCGACGATGCGCCTTCCACAAAGCTGCCGTCCTCGAGATGATCGCCTGCCCTGTATTCATCGCCCAGATCGCTACCACCCCAGAACCTCGGGGAGTCATCGGGCGCATCCACAGGCAGATCCGCCCCCTCGTAGTGGTAGACAGGGTCGCTGTCACCCGGACCACTCGCCTCACCAGCCTGCAGCGAGATACCCATGGCGCCATTGACAAAGGACTGGACCTGCAACGTATCGTTGATGATCAGGGTTCCCCGGCCATTTGCATCCGGTGTGAACGAGTACCGAACATCCCCGTCAGCCGACCGATAAAAGCTGCCGCCGAGGAAAGAACCGCCATCGAGAATCTTTTCGTCCAGAACAATCCTGCCCTGTCCATCGGTATCGAGGATGGTGTCTGTGCCATCTAGTTCGCCAGTGGTGGAAACAATATAGGTGTCGTGTCCTGCACCACCTTCCAGATAATCATTGCCCTCCCCGCCTGACAGGGTGTCATCACCCAGATCACCGTAGAGATGGTCGCCGTACTTGCCCCCTGTGATGGTTTCCCCTGACACGGAGCCGAAGGTGATACGGATGGGATCATTGAGCTGGAGGGAACTGCCACCGATGACACGGATGCTGAGCGTGTCGACAAGCGCGACCGGGATTCCCCTATCCTCATACAGAACGCTTTCCGCCCTGGAATCCGTTCTTCTCAAGCCGCTGTCGGAAGGCAGGTCCTTCTCGTAGGTCTCGTTCTTCCACAACAGGAATTCCGCCCGGTCACGCATCCATTGCGACGTGATGACGCCTGTTCCGGTCTCCGCGTTGAACAGGGACAGGCTCTCAGCCAGCGTTGGCGATTCGTATGCCGTCACGGGCCCTGCCAGTGCAAAGGGGTTGAGCTGCTTCAAGGCATGGCGATAGGCCAATCCATTGGCGTCATCCAGGCGCGCGCTGGCAAGGATCTCCTGCAGGTTCTCCAGGACGTATATCTGGAAGCTGTTTCCTGTATTCAATCCACCAACGAGATCCTGCAGCACCTGAATCCCGGCATAGAAACTCTCGCGCTGCTCCAGACCGACACGTGATGACTCGCCAAACAGACGATTCAGCACATTTACCCCGGACTCCAAGGAAAGGCTGTTGACATCGGTCAGCCGCCTGAGGATGGAACTGACTGAAGCCAATGACAAGCTGGGGTCCAACTGCTGGTAGAGGGAATGCAAGGCCATGGAATCATTCAATGGCTCCATGCCATGATTGAATGCAGTGATCTCATGGATTGCAAGCAGAATGGGATCGAGTTGATTCTCGATGAACACCATTCGGGGCGGTGCCCAGTTTGCACCCAGTCCGGCAATCGGTGATATCCCGGCATCGGCCCTGATGTTGGTGATCTTGCGAGGGTCGATACCATGTGTAGATGTCAGGACACTCCCCAGCGTGCTGGATAGTCCACCCACGATGCTCCCTAAAACGCTGCCCAGTCCGGGTGCATTGAATAGGTAGGCCTGCTCAACATTTTGCGAAAACTTGCTGACGATGCCTGCCGCCAGAAAACCACCGAGGGAATGTCCGGTGACTGTGAATGTTGGAGGTAGCAGGCCGCTGGTCAGCCACTCTGCAACCTTGGCTTGCAGGGTCAAGAATTGGGATTGGCGTGCGAAGGAACCATCCCGGACGACATGCACTAGATCGGTATAGAGATCGAAGATGCCCTTTGTGCCGCGAACGGCAAGCACGCGCTTTCCGGAACTAATTTCCGCGAATACGAACGCCTGAAGCCCATTGAATGGAACGTTCACCGCATCAACAACAATCCAATCCGTCGAAATCAGATCCGCACGAAAGCTGGACATGCCTTCATTACGTAGTAATTGGGGGCTTATTTCTCTGTTAACAAAGTCAGCGTATGAGGCAAGAGAAAGCTCAGCATATGTGAACTCATTATTGGCCATATAGCGTCTCAATAAGCGCTAGTAGAAAAAAATAGCATGCCGCAAAGCTGTCAAGTCTCCTCGCTCTGGGCATGCGAATGTACTTGGATGCCACGGCCCCGGAAGATCACCACCTCGCCGGGAATATGAAATAGCCTCACCTAGTAACTTTCCATCTACTATCCGGAACAATTTGAAATGAGACCGTGTAACTTCCGGATTTCCTCTTCTTAAGTAATCAAGATCCCATTCATAGAAAAATTCGTCACTCGGCTTTAGATTGCGCTTTGCAGGCAATCTCAATTCACCGAACTCAATCGACCTTTCCCGAGGAAGCTTGACCCGCTCATACACCTTGAGCCCACCGTCCTTGACACAAAGTGCCCTGACTTGAGCATCCGCCTCGTCCTTTGCTCGCATACACCCGGAAAGGGTGAGGCAGAACGCGCCCACAAGAAGAATCAAACCGAAGTGTCGACTGCACCTGCTCATGCCTACCCTCCCGGTGAAGACAAGCTGGTCAGTGATGTTGAAACTTGAATTTAGACGAGTGATCGTGAGTGCACAATCACTTTTCAAGTGCCCCAGCCGAGTTTTCAATCCAGAAGGTCAGCGGATCCTGGGGTAATAATTGATAATATTTTCTTCAAATACTCAATAACGAAGCAGACGACTTCGCTAAATTGATTATTTTCGGCCATCCAAACGAGCAGCACTCAACCGCGCCCCAACCTCTCATCCACCACCGCAATCCAGTGCTCCACCGGCACCGAACTCGCATTGGCCAGATGACTCTGGCACCCGATGTTGGCGGTGAGGATGCGCTGCGGCTCCCCTGACTGCAGTGCCGCCAGCTTGTTGGCGCGCAACTGGCCGGAGAGTGCCGGCTGCAGGATGGAATAGGTGCCGGCCGAACCGCAGCACAGGTGGGCGTCCGGCACGGGGGTGAGCGTGAGGCCCGCATCGCGCAGCAGCGCTTCGATGACGCCGCGCAGCTTCTGCCCATGCTGCAGGGTGCAAGGCGGGTGGAAGGCGACACGCTCGGCCGCCGTGGAGGGTGCACTGCCCTGCCCCTCGTCGTGCTTGCCTACCTTCCGACGCAGCAGGGCGGACAGGCTGGCCTGTTCGGCAGCGAGCACTTCGGACAGGTCCCGCGTGATGGCACTGATGCGCGCGGCCTTGTCCGCGTAGGCGGGGTCGTGCGCGAGGTGGCTGCCGTATTCCTTCACGGTGGCGCCGCAGCCGCTGGCAGTCATGACGATGGCCTCGACTTCACCGCTGGCCACCTGCGGCCACCAGGCGTCGATGAGGCGGCGCATGTCATCCAGGCCATCGCTCTGAAAATCCAGGTGGAAGCGCACGGCGCCGCAGCAGCCGGCGGCCGGCGCAGTGATGAGGGATATGCCCAGGCGGTCCAGCACCCGTGCGGCGGCGGCGTTGGTGTCGGGGGCGAGCGCGGGCTGCACGCAGCCCGCCAGCACCAGCATGCGGCGCGCGTGCCGGGGCGCGGGCCAGGCGCCTGCGGCGGGCACGCTGCGCGGCAACTTGTCCGCCAGCGCCTGCGGCAGCAGCGGGCGCGCGATGCGGCGGAGCGCCATGCCCACAGCCAGCCCCAGGCGGAACAGGCCCGTGCGAGGCAGGGCGAAGGCGAGCAGCCGGCGCTTGACCCGCTCGGCCAAGGGGCGCTCGACGCGCCCGGCAACAACGGCGCGGCCGATGTCCACCAGGCGCCCGTACTCCACGCCCGAGGGGCAGGTGGTCTCGCAGGCGCGGCAGGTGAGGCAGCGGTCCAGGTGCAGCTGGGTGCTGGCGGTGACGGGCTCGCCTTCGAGCACCTGCTTGATCAGATAAATGCGCCCGCGCGGGCCGTCCAGTTCGTCGCCCAGCAACTGGTAGGTCGGGCAGGTGGCAGTGCAGAAGCCGCAGTGCACGCAGCGGCGCAGGATGGCGTCGGCCTCCTGCCCTTCGGGGGTGTCGCGGATGAAGTCGGCGAGCGAGGTCTGCATCAGGGGTTCAGGTTAAAGGTTGACGTCGGGGGTTCACGTCGGGGGTTCACGTCAGAGGTCCGCATACAGCCGGCCGGGGTTGAACACGCGCAGTGGATCGAAGGCGGTTTTGAGCCGGCGGTGGATGTCCATGAGCGCCGGTGCGGGCAACTGGAATACCCCGTCGGATTTGTCCCCGCCGCGGAACAGCGTGGCATGGCCGCCTGCGCGGGTGGCGGCGTCGCGCACGGTGTGCGTATCGGCGTGGGTGGCGATCCAGCGCTGCGATCCGCCCCACTCGATGAAGCTGGCCCCGGGCAGCGCCAGCGGCGGTGTCACCGACGGCAGGGACAGGCGCCACAGGGCGGTGTCGGCATCACGGTGGAAGAAGGCGTGGGTCTGCTCGCGGGCCTCGCGCCAGAAGCGGGTGGCCTCGTCCTCGGGCAGGCGTTCACCACCCAGGTGGTCGGCTGCCGCGCGCACGGCGCTGGTGGCACCGGAGAGGCGCAGCGTGAGCTCGTCCCCGCACCAGGTGCTGGCGGAGATGGGCAGCGGCCGCCCGGCCCACTGGTTGAGGCTGGTGAGGGCCCGGTCCTGCGGCAGCTCGAAGCGCAACGTGGCCTCGGCCGGCGGCAGGGGCAGCACCTTGAAGGAGGCTTCCAGGATGAGGCCCAGGGTGCCGAGCGCGCCCGCCATGAGGCGCGAGACGTCATAGCCGGCCACGTTCTTCATGACCTGGCCGCCGAAGGTGAGGACATCGCCGCGACCGTCCATGATGCGGGTGCCGAGCACGAAGTCGCGCACGGCGCCGGCCTGGGCGCGACGCGGTCCGGCGAGGCCGGCTGCGAGCATGCCGCCCAGCGTGGCCTGCGGCCCGAAGTGCGGCGGCTCGAAGGCCAGCATCTGGCCACGGGCTGCGAGTGCGGCCTCCAATTCCGCCAGCGGCGTGCCGCAGCGCGCGGTGACGACGAGTTCGGACGGTTCGTATTCGATGATGCCGGCGTAGGCACGCGTATCGAAGGGCTCGCCCTTCGACTCACCGCCATGAAAGGCCTTGCTGCCGCCACCCTGCAGGCACAAGGGCTGCCCGGCGGCAGCGGCGGCGCGCACGCGCGCAGCCCATTGCGCGAGCACGGGGTGATCGGGGGTGGCGGTTTTATCCAATGCGGCCTGCATCAGAAACGCGGCAGCCCAGGATGGGCCGACGCGGCACTGCTCACGTGCATGCGGCCGTATTCGGCGCAGCGGTGCAGCGTGGGGATGTTCTTGTCCGGGTTGAGCAGGCCCTGCGGGTCGAAGGCCAGCTTCAGGGCGCGGAACAGCGCCAGCTCGGCCGGGGCGAACTGGGTGCACATCTGGTTGATCTTCTCGATGCCCACGCCATGTTCGCCGGTGATGGTGCCGCCCACCTCGACGCATTTCTCCAGCACTTCGCCAGCGAAGGCTTCGGTGCGCGCCAGTTCATCGGGCTTGTTGGCATCGAAGAGGATGAGCGGGTGCAGGTTGCCGTCCCCGGCATGGAAGACATTCGGGCAGCGCAGCTTGTACTTCTGCTCCATGGCGGCGATGAAACGCAGTATCTCGCCCAGGCGGCGGCGCGGGATGGTGCCGTCCATGCAGTAGTAATCGGGCGAGATGCGCCCGACCGCGGGAAAGGCGGCCTTGCGCCCGGCCCAGAATTTCTGGCGCTCGGCTTCATCGCGCGAGACGCGGATGGCGGTGGCGCCGGAGCCGCGCAGCACCTCGCTCATGCGCGCGATCTCCTCGGCGACTTCTTCCGGCGTGCCGTCGGATTCGCACAGCAGCAGCGCCGCGGCATCCAGATCATAGCCGGCGTGCACGAACTGCTCGACGGCCTGGGTGGCGGGCTTGTCCATCATTTCCAGGCCCGCCGGGATGATGCCAGCGGCGATGACATCGGCGACGGCGTTGCCGGCCTTCTCCACGTCGTCGAAGGACGCCATGATGCAGCAGGCCTGTTCCGGCCGCGGGATGAGGCGCAGGCTCACTTCGGTGACCACGGCGAGCATGCCCTCGCTGCCGATGGCCACGGCGAGCAAGTCATAGCCCGGGGCATCCAGCGCCTCGGAGCCCAGTTCGACGGGTTCACCCGAAGCGGTGTAGCCGCGCACACGCATGACGTTGTGCACGGTGAGGCCGTACTTGAGGCAGTGCACGCCGCCCGAGTTCTCCGCCACGTTGCCACCGATGCTGCAGGCAATCTGGGATGAGGGATCGGGGGCGTAGTAAAGGCCATAGGGCGCCGCCGCTTCGGACACCGCCAGGTTGCGCACGCCGGGTTGCACCCGCGCAATGCGCGCGACCGGGTCGATGCTGAGGATGCGCTTCATCTTGCCCAGGCCGAGGAGCACGCCATTGCCCAGGGGCAGCGCGCCACCGGACAGCCCGGTGCCAGCGCCGCGGGGCACCACCGGCACCTGCAATTCATGGCAGATGGAGAGGACGGCCTGCACCTGCTCGGCGGTGGAGGGCAGGGCCACCACCATGGGCAGCTGGCGGTAGGCGGACAGACCATCGCATTCGTAGGGGCGGGTGTCTTCACCCCGATGCAGCAGGGCCCCAGGCGACAGCACGGACTGCAAGCGCGCCACCACCTCGGCCTGGCGGATGAAGTCGATGTGGCCGGCGCGTTCGTTCACCGGGCCGGCCTGATGCGAGTTAACGCGGAACGGATGGTGGCGCTCCGGGTATGGATGCGCAGGGCAGAACAGCGGTTACCGCAGGAAGGATGCATGGCTCAGACAAATCGATACCGGTGTGCATCCTAGGCGGCGGGCACCGCCGCGTCAAACACTCAACCAACGCGTTGAAAGCAGCCGGGGCGCCTTCCACCTTCAACCCGCCCCAAGCCCAAGGAACGGGCGAACGGATCAGCCTCGCGAGGTGTCCGGAGAAACGCCCAGTTCGCGCGACAGGGATTGCAGTGCCGTCTCCAGCGCAGCCAGTTCATTGGGAGACAGGCGGGCGATGGCTTCGGGCAGCCTGCCGCTGGCAGGATCAGGGGCTTGCTTGAGGACTTTTGTGCCCACTTTGGTGACGAACAGTCGCACAACACGGCGGTCAGCCTCGTCACGGGTACGTGTCAGACAGCCGGTAGACTCAAGTTTTTCCACCAGGTTGCTGGTGGTGGACTGGTGCAATGAGAGCTTGTCGGTCAGCTCCAGTACCGTGCAACCGGGGCTGGACTGTACATGCCAGAGTGCCCACAACTGGGCGCCACTGAGGATGCCTTCAGCTTGTCCATCCTTGCCAGCAAGATGACGCTTGACCGCTGTCACGACGCGCCGGAACGTGACTATGGTTTTGCGGATGCGCTGCTCCTGACCGGAGCGTGTGCCAGCAGTCTTTTCGGGTGTTTTTTTCACGGTCTCCGGGCTCGCGCTGATTACTTAAGAGTTGCTTAAGTTTAGCCGGAGAAATTTGCATTGGTGTGACTATTTGTATCCGTGGCCCACTATTTTCACGGTTTCTGACAACGCGCTTACATACAGTATCGGTATAAAGGCTATCCGGTGAAAAAAGCAGGAAAGCCCACCAAAAAAACGGGCGCCTTGCGGCGCCCGTTTGATTGTCCCGGAAGCTTGCGCTCCGGTTCCACAACGCGATCTTAGAAGGTGTGGTTCAGGGACACGGCGATCAGGTTCATGTCTTCGCCGGAACCCATCGACGCGCCACCAGCGCCATAGCCGTTGCCGGTCATGGAGGTGATGTCGTAGCCCGAAGCTGCAGCGTTCTTCACCTTCACCCAGCTGATGCCAGCGTTGGTGCGGTTGGAGAAGCTGTAGTTGTAGGCCAG
>CANJJT010000137.1:0-7945 GCA_947474715.1 Betaproteobacteria bacterium | reverse complement strand
AGCCGCGCGCCGCTGTGGCGCAGGCGCACCTCGGCCTCGGCGCCCGACACGTCGGTCATCACCGGGTTTGCGGGCATCGCGCCGTGGCCGCGCTCGAGGCGGGCGGTGAACCAGAAGGTGCTGCCCTGGCTGAGTGCGCTGTTCGCGCCGACATCGCCGCCCATCAGGCGCGCCAGACGCCGGCTGATCGCCAGTCCGAGGCCGCTGCCGCCGAATTGGCGCGCGGTCGAGGCGTCGCCCTGCTCGAAGGCCTGGAACAGCCGGCCGATCGTGCCCTCCGCAATGCCGATGCCGGTGTCCTCGACTTCGAAGCGAACCAGAATTTTGTCGCCGCTATCCTCGATCAGGCGCGCGCGCAGCGCGATCGAGCCTTTGGCCGTGAACTTGACGGCGTTGCCGGCGTAGTTGAGCAGCGCCTGGCGCAGCCGCATCGGGTCGCCATGCAGCCAGACCGGAACCGCATCGGCGTCGATTGTGACCTGCAGTCCCTTGTCGCGCGCCGCTTCGCCAATCATGGCGGCCACCGCGTCAAGCACGGTGCCGAGGTGGAAGTCGGTTCTCTCTAGTTGCAGCCGGTCGGCCTCGATTTTTGACAGGTCGAGGATGTCGTTGATGATGGAAAGCAGGTGCCGCCCGGCACCGTCGATCTTGTCCAGCCGTGCGGTCTGTTCCGGCGTCGCCCCGGAACGCCGCAGCAGATGCGACAGGCCGATGATCGCGTTCATCGGCGTGCGGATCTCGTGGCTCATGTTGGCGAGGAAGGTGCTGTTGGCCACGTTGGCCGCTTCGGCCCGCTGGCGCGCGACCTCCAGCTCTGCTGTACGCGTTTCTACAAGCGCTTCAAGGTGAAAGCGATGCCGGTCGAGTTCCTCGCTGATGCGTCTCTTCTCGGTGATGTCGTCCTTCACCCCCACGTAGTGCGTCACGGCCCCGTCGGCCCCGCGCAGCGGCGTGATGATGGCGAACTCGTCATATTCACTACCGTCTTTTTTGCGGTTGTGCAAATGGCCCTTCCACGGCAGGCCGTTACTCAGTTCACTCCACATCTCGGCATAGGTCTCGGGCGGCGTCTTGCCCGAGTTCAGCACCCGAGGGTTCTTGCCGAGCAGTTCCTCGCGGTTGTAGCCGGTCGAATCGAGGAAGGCCTGATTGACGTATTCGATGTGCGCATTGACATCGGTGATGACAATGCTCTCCGGGCTTTGTTCCACCGCCTGCGACAGTTTGCGCAGCTGATTTTCGGCGGCCCGGCGCTCGCTGATGTCGCTCATGATGGCGGTGATGAACCAGCCCTCCTTCGCCTCCCATCTTCCAAGCGAGAATTCGATTGGAAACTCGCTGCCGTCCTGGCGCAGTCCGTGCATTTCAATGATCTTGTCGAAGTGGCGGATCGCCTCGCCGGCGCGCATGCGATCCATTCCCGCTAGATGCGCTTCACGGTAGCGCTGTGGCATCAACATTGTCACGGGCTGCCCCATGACCTGCGCTTCGGCGTAGCCGAACATGCGCTGCGCGCCATTGTTCCAGCCGGCGATATTGCCCGTGCTGTCGGAGCTGATGATGGCCTCTACGGCGGACTGGGTGATGGCGTGGCTTCGCGCCTCGCTGGCTGCGAGGGCAGCCGCCATTACTTCGGCTTCGGTGCGAGCTACGACGGCGTCCTCCAGCAGGTTGAGCGCCGCCAACTCTGACTGGAGCTGGGATTCGAGGGCGGCGTTCGCGCTGGCAAGCTCCCGGTCTTTGCTTTCTTTGTCATGGGCCTGGCTGTTTTTGGACTGGCTGATGTCACTCAGCACAATGCGCAGTACGGTCACGCCGCCCTCGTCCGGCGCGACCGTGGCCGCTATCTGCGCCCAGAACGGCGCGCCGGCATGCCTCACCATGCGCAGCTCGAACGAGCATGGCACGCAGGTCTCGAGGAGCTGCTTCCTTTGCAGGTAGTAGAGGTCCTGGTCTTCCTTGAGGATGAAGCGGGTGAACGGCTGCGCAAGCAGTGCTTTGCGCACCACGCCGAACAGGGCGGCCGCCTTGAGGTTGGTCTCGACGATCAGCCCCGCCTCGCTGACGCTGCAATAGCCCACTGGCGCCAGGTCATAGAGGTCGAAATAGCGCGAGCGCGCCTTGTCCAGTTCGGTCTGCGTGCGGCGCAGCTCCTCGTTCTGCATCTCCAGCTCGATCTGATGCACGCGCAGATCGTGCAGCGTCCGCCGCGCTGTTTCTGGCGATAATGCATCGAGGTTTTCCGGCACCTGAGCGGCCTGTTTCAGCAAGGCCGCGTCGGCCCGCTGGCGCAGCTCACCGGGTGGTTCGTGCCGCTTATCTTTACCGCTCATCGCGCGCCTTCATCCAGACTTCCACGACCGCGCTGTCCCTGGCGCGCCGTTTGTCGGGATACCACATCCGTATTTCTGTCTGAACAAGCTGATGCAGTTTGGTCGGGAACGTTCCGATGGCTTTTTGAGGATTCATGCCGACTCCCCTGTCGTGTCTGCAACGCCCGGGGCTCGCGCTGGTGATGTCGCGCCGTCATTGGCTTTTTCCAGAAAAGCCAGCGCAAACGGCGCCTCCCGCCCGAGTTCAAGCGCCAGCGCATTGACCTGCTGTTTGAGATTGATCATTGTCAGTTCGCGGTCGACCGCGACTTTGTTGAAGCGGCTGAGTTGTTCGTTGCGCTGGGCCAGAGTCGTGGCGGCAGCCTCGGCCTGGGCGCGGGCTGCTCGGGTGTCCTCCAGCAGGTTCAGCGCCGCCAGCCGCAACTGGCGCTGGGCTTCGAGGGCGGCGGCCTGTTCGTCGATTGTCCGGCCACTGACTTCCTGCAGCGCGGCCTCAGCCTGTTTGCGTTCGGTGATGTCAGCAATGGACCCCGCCATGCGCAGCGGCTGCCCGTGTTCGTCCCACTCGGCCTGGCCGCGCGAGGAGAACCAGCGGTATTCGCCGCTCTTGCAGCGCATGCGCAACTCGACCTGATAAGGCTTGCGCTCCTCGAAATTCGCGCGAACCGCCTCTTGCACCCTCGCGAGGTCATCGCCATGGATCCGGTTGAAGAACGATTCCTGCCCGTTGGGCAGTTCGTGATCCTCGTAACCGAGCAATTGCTTCCAGCGCGGCGACAGGTAGGCCTCGCCGGTCGCCGGAGTCCAATCCCAGATGCCGTCTTTGGCGCCATTGACCGCGCGTTCAAAGCGCGCGCGGCTCTCGGTCAGATCGGCGCTGCGCTTCGCCAGGCTCGCCAGCAGGCTGTTGAAGGCGCGGATCAGCTTACCGATTTCATCCTGCCTCACGACCGGCAGGGGCAGCATCGGCCGATCTGTGTTCGTCAGGGTAGACAGGGTGTTCACGGTTGCTTGCAGCGGCGCGAGTTGGTGTCGCATCAACCACCAGGTCACGACGCCCGCCAGCAGGGTGAGGAGCAACGCGCTCAGCAGGTAGCGCTGATTCAGCGCGTGGATCGGGGCGAAGGCTTCTTCGGTGGGCAGAATGGCCGCCAGCACCCAGCCCGCCACAGGAATGTGCTTGGCCGAGGCCAGTATTTCCACACCAAGCGGATTGACGAAAACTGCAGACCCCTCGCCGCCCTGAAAGTAGTAGTCGAGCGCCGGGATGATGCCGGGGGCTGGCAGCGTTGTCATGATGCGATTTTTGTCGGAGCCCGTGATGATCAGTCGGTGCTTTGTCGCGCTAAGCAGGTAATCGCCGGTTTCGCCGTAATGGCGGTTGCTAATCCTGCTCAGGAAATTGGGCAGTCCGAGATTGGTCGCGCCGACCAGCGCGCCGATCGTTTTGCCCTCGGGATTGCGAATGGGCACGGCCGTGCCGAAAGTTGGCACCTTCAGCACCCGGCCGAGGACCGGCCGGCCGACTGAGCGCTTGCCATCCTTGAGCGCCGCGACCATGAAATCTCTTTCCGCGTAATCGATGCCGAGCCGTTGTGCCTCCAGCGGCATGGCGGCGATCGAGATTCCATCGAGGCGGGTAGCGAAAACGCCGCCGTTGAAAAGGCTGTTAAAAATGGGGCGGCCTCGCAGGAGTCGCTGCAGAACTGTCGGATTGGCCAGCATGGCCGGGGTTATTTCTGCAGCGATGGTTTCCAGCGCGCTGAAACGGTCGCCCATTTCCTGATTGATTTCTTCGGCCAGCATTGAAACCGTCGAGAACTGCTGTGCGCCAGACTGGCGCTGCAAATCATCGCGCAGCAACGAACTTGAATACAGCGTCAGTGACCAGACGCTGGTCACAAAGATGGCCATTGAAGCCAGGGTTACCCGGGTCTGGATCGATTCCCAGTGAAAAAACTCCATCAGCCCTTTGTGCCGGCTGTACGAAAGCACGCTCGCGGCAATGCAACAGACGGCGATCGCCGTGTTGAACGCCATGGGTATGTGACGCAACGGCCCGGACAGCTCCCGGACTCCAAACAGGTTGCCGGCCAGGGCAATTATTCCCGCCAGCAGGACAGGCACAGCGAGCAGCTGCGCGTTACGCACGCGACTGTCCGTACCGCCACGCATGAATTGCATGGCCACGCCGAGCAACACCAGGCAGGCCGCCGTATTGGGCGCCATTCTGCTCGGGTAGCGCGACTCCGCACCGAGCGTAGCGCCAAACAGCGTTTGATCAATGGCGAAGGATGTGCCGAAAATGAGATCGCAGAGCTTGGCCAGGCTGGCGGCGATCACTACAAGGATGGCCAGTTGGCCGGCTTTGGCGAGGGCGGCATGCGCGTTCCATGCATTCATTCGCGCGGCTTCAAGCCCGAGCAGCACGAGGCACACTGCCGTTGCGGGATTCATGGCGACGCTCGAGGCCAGGCCCCGCTTGAGGGCGACGATATCCAGCGCCCACCCCAGCAATGCCGACAGCCCCAGCAGGGTGGCGAGCAGCGCAAGGGCCGTTGAAAGGCGGGGCGGGGTCATGCGGTGCGGTCAGCTGCGTTATGAAGCCGGGAGCGCCTGCTACCCGTCTCCTCGATAGCGGGGAATCTGGGGTAATATCTTTGAATTGCGCAGCAGGAGGAAACGACCATGGCCAGCGAACCCGCAACATTTCTCGACGGTCGCATCACTATCGATCCGCAAATCTGCAACGGCAAGCCGACTATTCGCGGTAAGCGCATCGCTGCGCAGACCATTCTGGAATTCCTTGGCGCCGGAGAGACCGCGGAGGAAATCCTCAGGCAGTATCCGAGCCTCGATCTTGGCGATATCCGGGCCTGCCTGCAATTTGCGGCGCTATTGATGGACAAGCGGTACGACTTGTCGAAAGTCGCCTGAATCGGCCCGCGCCAGGTGTGATGCATTTTCTGATCGACGCCAATCTGCCGTATCGATTCGAACTCTGGCGCGGCCCTGCATTCACCCATGTCTTCGATCTTGACGATACCTGGACCGACAGCAGGATATGGAGTCATGCGCGCGACAACGACCTCGTCATTGTTTCGAAGGATGCGGACTTCTCCGACCGCATCATCCTCGCCGAGCCGCCGCCGCGGGTCATTCATATTCGCGTCGGCAACCTGAAAATACGTGAATTGCATGGCGTTATCTCGCGCGGGTGGCCGCAAGCTGCCGCGCTGGTTGAAACCCACAAGCTGGTAATCTTCCATCCCCATGTAATCGAGTGCGTCGCCTAGCGGGCGCTTGACCCGCGCATATGGCGACGCAAAACGCGGCCTGCGCTTGCTGGCAAAACTCGACTGGACTGCATAGCGGTAGTTCGTCCAGACGGCGCTCATCGCGGCGCCCCGGCTGCGGGAGGGCTTGAATCCTTCGCCTCGCTGGTCGGGGCGGGCGCGGCTGGCGGCGCATCGGCGAAGGCCAGGTCGAACGGGGCCGCCCGCCCGAGTTCCAGAGACAGCGCATTCACCTGCCGCTTCAGATCGATAATGCCCAGCTCTCGGCCGACCATGATCCGGTTGAAGCGATCGAGTTCTTCATTGCTTTGCAGCAGTTGCGTGCCTTGCCGCTGCAGTGCCTCTGCAGCCAGCATTCTTGCGGTGATGTCGGTGTGTGTGCCGATCATGCGCAGGGGCTTGCCGTCTTCGTCGCGGCTGATCACCATGCCGCGGTCGAGTATCCATTTGTAGCTGCCATCCTTGCAGCAGACGCGGTGCTCGCTGCTGTAGATCGGCGTTTTGCCCTCGAGATAGCCCTGCACCGTGGCAAGCGTGCCTGCCTTGTCATCGGCGTGGATGCGGCCTTCCCATTCCTCCAGCCCATCGCCGATTTCATCTTCGGAATAGCCGAGCATTTCCTTCCAGCGCTTGCTGAAGAAGACCGTGCTCTCCGCCACGTTCCAGTCCCACAGGCCGTCGCCTGTTCCTTCGATGGCGAATTTCCAGCGTTTTTCGCTCTCGCGCAGGGCCTGCTCATTCTGGTCGAGTGTATCCAGCATGCGGTTGAATTGCCGCGCCACGTCGGCTACTTCATGGGGACCGGCGAGCGCGGCACGGACGCCGCGGTCGCCGGCTGCCAGTTGCCCGGAAACCGTGGCAAGTGCGGCGATGGATGAGGAAAACCTGCGTGACGCGCGAATGGACAGAAAAATGCTCGTGAGCAGAATGATCACGAGCGAGATTGCCGCCAATGCCGCGTAACGCGTCGGTGTGACAAGGACCAGGTCGGCGCGAACGCCGGAAAATGCGATCCAGTCCGTGTTCGGAATCGATTTGACCGACCAGATGCGCTCGAATCCCTGCCTGCCTTTGGCGTTGAACGTGCCTTGGCCAACGCTGATCATCCTGTCGAGCAACTGCCGATCGGGATTGATGGTTCCCACCCATTTTTCAGGTTCCGGACTTCGCATGATTATCATGCCGCTCTGGTCGATGATCCCTTGAATCGAGGCATGCTTTAGTTTTAGTGTTGGCTGATAAACCGACTCAAACCACTTCTCCAGATCAATGGCAACTGAAACCACCCCGACGATGTTGCCGTTTCCGGTTTTTACCGGCGCCGCGGCGGTGATAATCCAGCGACCTAAAATCGGCCCCTTGCGCGCTGCGCCGAGCGCGAATGCTTGCCCCGCCATGGCGGCCTGAAACCAGTCACGGTCCGAGACATTGATCGCACGCGGGCCGCCTGTCGGCGGCGTCGCGCCGCAGATGACCCAGCCGTTGCGATCCGTGACGTTGGTATTAGTGTAGCGCGTCCGGACTGCGATCAGATCACCCAGGCCCGGGTCGCATTGCGCCGGGTCCATCCTGAGCACAGAGGGACGCCTGGCCATCAAGCTCAGTCCCCGCGCGGTCTCCGCGAGAAACCGCGTTGCGTCGTTTTCAACATCGTTGGTGTAATCGCGCAGAAATTCCTGCGCCTGTTCGACTTCGGTGCGATAAAGCCAAAAGCCCTGCGCGGCCATGATCAATGCCAATGGCAGCGCCGCCAACAGTATGAGGCGGCGAAATTCCTGCGCGATGGTGCGTGAATTTGCGGTTTTCGATTCTGCTATCGGGACCATGGTCTTGTCCGATTGAGTTCGGGCAGGCGCGGCAATCACTTGCCGGACTGGTCCCGGAAGCGCTGGGCGATGGCGACAAAATCATCGAAGCCGGCGAGGAAGGCATCGGTCATGTCCGGGTCGAAGTGCTTGCCGCGGCCGGCGGCGATGATGGCGCGGGCTTCGGCAAAAGTCATTGGCGGCTTGTAGACCCGCCACGAGATCAAGGCATCGAATACGTCGGCCAGAGCCATCAGGCGTGCTGACACGGGAATGGCGTCGCCGGCAAGCCCATCCGGATAGCCGCTGCCGTCCCATTTTTCGTGGTGCCAGTGGGCTATCTCCTTGGCCGTGACCAGGAACGGCAGTGGTATCTCGATGTCGCGCTCGGCTTGCTCGATGGCGTCGCTGCCCAGTTTTGCATGGGTCTGCATGACGGTCGATTCATCCGGCGTGAGCTTGGCGGGCTTGAGCAGGATGTGATCGGGTATGCCGACCTTGCCGATGTCGT
>CANJJT010000136.1:0-7959 GCA_947474715.1 Betaproteobacteria bacterium | reverse complement strand
GACAGTAGTGAATTATCCCTGCTTGCAGATATGAGTCGATTGTTATCCAGGTACTAAAAACAGATTTGGCAGGCGCCAGACCTTTCCCCGGAATTCGACGAAGAACCTTGTCAAAGGGGGCCGACTCGTGAGTGCAGCGAACGAACGGGGGGATTTTCAACAAGCGTGCTGCTCGGCCCAGGCAGACCTGCCTGCCTGGCTACAAGCATGATGGGGACTACCGGCAGGATCTGATCCAGTTGGGCATGAGACAGCTTGGCCAAAATCCCCCCGCTCGCGCTGCGCGCCTCATTGACGTCAATGAGGGCCCCCTTTGACAAGGGGGTTAACACCCACAGTCGTGCAGCGCGGGAGTCCCTGGCAGGTATTACCGCAGGCCTTACTCGCCCTTGATGCCTGCTTCCTTGACGATGCGCGTCACGCGCTCGCGTTCAATGCGCATGAACTCGGCCATGGCTTCAGGGGTGCTGGTGTTGCGGTCGAAGCCCAGCTTGGCAAAAGAGGCGCGCATTTCCTCGCCGTCCACGCTTTTCGCCACGTCCTGGCTGATGCGCGTGACCAGCGCGCGGGCCATGCCGGCCGGCCCCATGATGCCGGACCAGGAATCCATTTCCACGCCGGGGAAGCCGGCTTCGGCGCTGGTGGGCACATCGGGCATTTGCGGGGCGCGCACCGATGAGGCGGTGAGCAGTGGTCGCAGCTTGCCGGCTTTGACCTGCTCGGCAGCGGTGGCGGCGGAGGCGAACATCACCTGGATGTTGTTGCCCAAAAGCGCCGTCATGGCGGGCCCCGCGCCGTTGAAAGGCACATGGACGATGTCGGTACTGGTAGTGAGCTTGAACAATTCCGTCGCCATCTGCGGCGCGCTGCCGATGGCGGACGAACCATAGTTCAGCTTGCCTGGCTGTGCCTTGGCCAGTGCCACCAGTTCTTTCGCCGTCTTGGCGGCAACCGCCGGATGCACCACCAGCACGTAGCGGATGGACGTGAGCATGGAGATGGGCGTGAAGTCGCGCAGCGAGTTGTAAGGTGCCTTGTCCGGATATATCAGCTCGTAGGCGCCATGCGAGGCGCCGCCGCCCAGCACCAGGTTGTAGCCGTCGGGGGCGGATTTGGAAACGAACAGCGAACCGATGGTGCCGGATGCGCCCACCCGGTTGTCCACCAGCACCTGCTGGTTCCACAGCGCGGTGAGGCGCTGCGCCACCAGGCGCCCGGCGATGTCGGTGGTGCCGCCAGCGGCATAGGGCACGACCAGGCGTACCGGTTTGTTCGGGTAGGCGTCCTGCGCGAGGGCCGAGGTGGACAGAAATGCTGCCGATACGGCCACTGCGATGCTGCTGATTCGGTTCGTCATGGTCTTCACTCCTGGTGCGGATTGAAAGAGGCTGTCGTTGTTCATTGAGGGGCGTCCCGTTTACACCACGCTGGGTCGCGCATAACTGCGTCCTTCGGCGGGCCACCATACCGCCCCGGCGGCACGCAGGCGGGCGATATCCTGTTGCGGCATGTCGAGCAGTTGGGCCAGGACCAACGGCGTGTGCTCGCCCAGGCCAGGGGCCGGGGCGAAGGGCTGGTGCGGATGGGCGGAGAGCTTCATCGGGTCACCCGCCACCTTGAGCTGGCTGCCGATGGGATGGTCGAAGCCCACCAGCATGTGGCGCAGCGCCACATGCGGATGGTCGAAGGCTTCCTTGATCGACTTCACGGTGGCACCGGGGATGCCGGCGGCGATGAAATCCTTCTCCCAATCATCGGCATCGCGCGTGACGATGACGGCGCCCACGGCTTCGTTCAAGGCGGGTTCGTGCTGCTGACGGTCGGCCTCGGTCAAGAAACGCGGATCCTTGATCCACTCCGGCTTGCCCATCAGCTTGCAGGCCTTGTCCCAGAACTGGCTGGTGATGCCCAGCACGAACCAGCGGCCGCAACGCGCCTTGAAGGGGCCGTAGGGCAGGGCGCCGCTGCCGCCGCGATGCGGTTCCGGACCGTACTGCTTGCCCGCGCCGAGCGCCGGCGGCACCCGGTAGGCATTCATGGCGAGCTGCGCATCGAAGAGCGCCACGTCCAGTGCTGCGCCCTGCGCCGTGCGCCGGCGGCGTGCCAGCGCCGCCAGCGTCCCCGCCACGCCGTAGAGCGCGCCGGCAATGCCGCCGATGGGGTTGCCGCAGCGCACCGGGATGGCGGCCGGGTCGGCCAAGCCGGTGATGCTCATGCCGCCACCCATGGCCTGGATGGTGGCGTCGTAGGCGGGGAAGCCGGCCAGCGGTCCGCTGCGGCCGAAGCCGGTGACCGAGCAGCAGATGAGCGCGGGGTTGATGCCTTTGAGTGTGGCCGGGTCGGCGCCCATGCGCTTCATCACCTCGGGCCGGAAGTTGTCGTAGATCACGTCGGCCTTGGCCGCGAGCTGGTGCAGCAACTGGCGGCCCGCATCGGACTTCAAGTCCAGCGACAGCGACAGCTTGTTGCGGTTCATGCCCCAGTAATAGGCGAGGGGCTCGGGCACCGGAGAGACGGGTTGGGTGGGCGCGCCATCCTTGCCGATGCGCTCCAGCTTGATGACCGTGGCGCCCAGGTCGGCGAGCATCTGTGTGCCCATGGTGCCGGCCGGTTCATCGCCGCACATCTCCAGCACCAGCACGCCGTTGAGGGGGCCGGGGCGGCGCGCGAGTCCGGCTACGAGCGCGGACACGGTGTTGGTAGCAGCGCTGCCTTGAGCCTGATTCGCAGTGCGGCTGGGGCGCTGGCCGGCAACCTGCCTCGCACCGATGATGCCCTTGGCGGCCAGGTCGCCGATGCGGGCATCGTCGAGCGCAGCCAGTTCCTTCAGCACCGCGGCGGTGTCCGTCCCCGACAGTGCCGGCGGATGCTGCGCACGCGTTGCTTCCCCTTCAAAGCGCAGCGGCGTGCCGGCCACCGGGGCACGTCGTCCGGCGTTGTTCTGCAGATCCACGCGCATGCCGCGCGCGGCAGCCTGCGGATGGGCGAAGGCGCCGGCGATATCCAGCACCGGGCCGAAGGGAATCTGCGCGGCGAAGAGGCCGGCTTCCCATTCAGCCGAGGGGCGTTCCAGGAAGATGGTCTCCAGCAATGCATCCAGTGCCGGCTGGTTCTTCTGGCGGTCGCCGATGGTGGCAAAGCGCGGGTCTTTCTCCAGTTCGGGATGGCCCATCACCTGGCAGAAGGCGCCCCAGAAATTGCTCGATGGCCCGATGGACACCCACTTGCCGTCGCCGCAGCGGAAGGGGCCGTAGGGGACGGTGCCGGCACCGCCCTTGCGCGGGGAGGCCGGGGCGAAATCGATATTGGTGCCGAACACCTGCGGCACGCGGTAGCAGTTGAGTGCCAGTTGCACGTCGAGCAGTGCGATCTCCACGTTCTGGCCAACGCCGGTGCGGCTACGTTCCTCCACCGCGGCGAGCACGCCGATCACACCGTAGAGCGCCCCGGCAATGTCGCCAATGGGCACGCCCCAGCGCGCCGGCTCCGAGCCGGGCTCGCCGCTGCCGGTGATGCTCATCACGCCCGACAGCGCTTGCACCGTGATGTCATAGGCGCCGACGCGGCTCCACGGGCCTTCGCTGCCGTAACCGGAGATGGCGCAGGTGATGATGCGCGGGTTGATTGCCTTCAGCTTCGCGTAGTCGATGCCCAGGCGTTCGGTCACGCCGGGGCGGAAGTTGTCCCAGACGACGTCGCTCTGGCGCACCAGGTCCATGAACAGGGCCAGGCCCTCGGGGTGCTTGAGGTCCATGCAGATGGCGCGCTTGTTCTTTTGCAGTGCCCACAGGAAACCTTCGGATTCGGAGATCGGCGCATTGGCAGCCGGGGCCGGCGAGGCGGATGCGCCGACCGGCTCGATGCGGATGACATCGGCGCCCAACTCGCCGAACATCTCCGCGCCGTAAGGGCCGGCGACGACGGTGGACAGGTCGAGCACGCGCAGGCCGTGCAGTGGAAGCTCGGGCGCTTGACGATTGGCGTTCGCTGATGGCACTTGCAATGCTCCTCCTTGGAGATGCGGGCAGCCGGTCTTTTTTCGGTGCTCAAGGCCGCCTCATGGCTGTCCGTGCAAGGCCAGAGGTTATATCAAGTCGCCCTGAGCATGGCTGTCCGGTCGAAATGGATTATTCTTCGAGTGCACGGCGGAGATCGTGGCAAACAGGCGGAACAAGCCGTCTGACAATCAGGAGGAGCGAGAATGGTAACGAGCACGCGTTTCTGCACCCTTGCGCTTGCGGCCTGTGCTGCAACGCTGTCGACAATGGCCGGTGCGCAACCAACGGCGGCCTGGCCGGCACGCCCGGTGACCGTCATCGTGGCCCAGGCCCCGGGCGGACCCAATGACATCGAGGCCCGGTTGTATTCGGGCAAGATGACAGAGCTTGCGCGGCAGAAATTCGTGGTGGATTACAAGCCGGGCGCCGGCACCACCATCGGCGCAATCCATGTCGCCCGGTCGGCCCCTGATGGCTACACGCTGCTGGCGGTCACCGCCGGCGTGACCATTTTTCCGGCCTTGTATCCCCGGCTCGAAATCGACGTGCTCAAGGACTTCGCGCCGATTTCGCTGCTCAGCAAGAAACCTCAACTGTTGCTGGTGCGGCCGGATTTCCCGACCAAGACTTTCGAGGAGTACATCGCCTACGCCCGCGCCAACCCCGGCCGCATCAACTATGCCACCACCGGTTCCGGCGGGGGCGCCCATCTGATTGGTGCCTGGATGCACAGCCTCACCAACACGAAGGTTACCTTCTTCCCCTACAAAGGCACCGCGCCCATTCTCGTGGACATGCTGGGCGGGCGCATGGACGCCACCGCAGCGTTGATCGCCGTGACCATGCCCCTGCTCAAGACAGGCAAGGTGCGGGTACTGGCCATCACCAGTGACAAGCGTTCGCGTCTGCTGCCCGATGTGCCCACCATCGCCGAGCGCGGCATACCCGAATACAACTACACCACCTGGATGGGCTTCTCCGCGCCTCGCGGCACGCAGCCGGAGATCATCAACCGGCTGAATGGCTGGTTCGTGCAGGTGGCAAAAATGCCCGACATCATCCAGAACCTGGAAGCCGATGGCAGTGAAGCCGTGGGCAGCACCTCGGCCCAGTTCCAGCAGCAGATCGAAAGCGAGGTGGTGCGCTGGAACCGGGTAGTCAAGGAAGCCGGCATCAAATTGGAGGATTAGGGAAGGCGCAAGACAGGCCTTGCCGGCCGCCCCATACTCAGGGACGGTGAGGCTGACCGGCGGGCCGCACGGTCACCCGTTTCAGGCAGCTTCCGCCGCAATGCAGTTAGCCAGGGATACCTGCAGGGCGTCCATGGAGCCTGACTGATACAGACCGCGCGCATTTTCGTACAAGGCCTTCCCCTGCGCGCCCTTCGCTGACTCCCCCAGGCAGTCCTCGAACTTGCCGCGGACAGCTTCAGGCGTGAGCCAGTTGCCCGGCTTGCCACTGGCGACGTCGATGCGCTGGGTGTGTGTCTTGCCTGACTTCAGCTTCACCTCGACGATGGCGGCGAACTCGGTGTCATCGGCGACGCGCTCATCCACGCCCCAGGTCACGCGCTGCATGAGGGCGCGGATGTCGGCGCGCTGCACCTGCGTCTCGGTGAAGCTGTGCTGGTTGACGATGCCATCGCACAGGGCGGTGGACACGGCATAGGGCATGCTGAACTTGGCTTGCAGCGCGTCGTGGGGATCGTCATGCGCCAGGGGTTCCAGCGACAGACGTGTCGCGCCCACGCGCACCGATTCGATCTCGCCATGGGCGGGATTGCCCAGCGCCTTGCGCACCGCCATGGCCGCATCGATGGCCGGATGCGTCGCGGCACAGCAGGGGAAGGCCTTCAGACCGATGCCGTGCTCGGTCATGATCTCCAGCGGTGCGCCCCAGTCCTTGCGGTACTTGGGCTGGGCGCTGCCGCCCAGCACCTTGAAGTAACCGTTCTTGCCCTCGATGCCGTCGGCTGCACTGGTGAAATCTTCGGCCGCGAGGCGCGTGGCGAGGATGGCCGAGCGCGCCGCCAGACCCGCATGCAGCGGCTTGGTCATGGTGCCGAAGTTCTCGCGCACGCCACCCGCGAGCGAGGCGGCGATGCCCAGCGCCGTGCGTGTGGCCCCGGCGCTGAAGTTCTCCAGATGGCACAGTGCCGCGGTCGCGGCCACCGTGCCCAGCGTGCCCGTGGCATGCCAGCCGCGTTCGTAGTGTTGGGGATTGAGTCGCCGGCCGAGCTGGCCCAGCACCTCGAAGCCGAAGATATGCGCGCGAACAAGATCGGCGCCGCTGCGGCCGGTGACGGCGGCGCGCACCAGCAGGCCGGGCAGCAGCAGGGCGCTGGCATGGCAGTAAGCCGGGTGGCTGATGTCGTCGAAGTCGGCGGCATGGGCGAGGGTGCCCAGGTACAGCGCCACGCTGCCCTGCGCATCGGTACCGGCCTTCTTCAGGCTGGCCGGGGAAAGCACTTCCCCCAGTTCCTTCTTGCCGGCCTGATGGCCCAGCAGCGCGCGGCGCAGGCGCTGCTCCAGTGGCTGGCGCGCCCCCAGCACGGCGCAGGCAATGGTGTCGGTGATGGCATCGATGGAGCGTCGCAGCGCCTCATCGGGCAGGGCGGCATTGCGATAGCCCTGGCTGAAGCCTGTCAGGCCGTTGATGAAGGAATTGGCGTTTGGGTCATTGGCTGCGGGCATGGGGCACCGGGTATCCAGGTGGGAGGGAGGGGCATTGTGGCGAAAGAGGCTGGATGCATCAAGCGCGCATGGGTCCGCAGGCTTGTCGGGCAGGGAAAGGACCGTGTCCCTGCGGTACACTGAACCATGCTTCGAATAGCCGCTCGATCAAGAAGCGGCATGCGAAGCCCATGAAGCGGGCGACCCTGACATGCGGGGTAGATCCGCAGCAGCGCATTGAACGCTGAAAACATGCCAAAGGAGAAAGCAAGATGGGTCTCAACATATTCAGGTTGGTGTTCATCCTCGCGTCTGTGGTGGCTGGTGTGGGCGCGGCTGTTGCCCAGTCCTGGCCTGATCGTCCTGTTCGCTGGGTTGTTCCCTATCCACCGGGTGGCGGCACGGACGTGATTAGCCGGGCGATGTCGCAAAAGCTTGTCACCAGCCTTGGACAACAGATCATCATCGATAACCGCGGCGGGGGCGGCCAGGTCATCGGAACCGAGGTCGTGGCGAAGTCCCGGCCGGATGGCTACACCATCCTGCTCATATCCCTTGCACATAGCCTCAATCCCACCCTGGTGGCCAAGCTGCCCTATGACACGCTGAAGGACTTTGCGCCTGTCTCCCTGATCCTGGATTCCTCTGCCACAGTGCTCGCCGTCAATCCATCAGTGCCGGCATTCTCCGTGAAGGAACTGATCGCCTGGGCCAAGGCCAATCCAGGCAAGGTGTCCTATGCTTCATCCGGCAACGGCTCGGGCGGACACATGTCCATGGAACTGATGCAAAGCATGGCAGGAACCCAGATGCTGCACGTTCCGTACAAAGGCGCGAGCCAGGCGCTCAACGATATCGTCAGCGGGGAAGTGTCGATGATGTTCACGCTGCCGCTGGCTGCCTCATCACTTGCCAAGGCCGGCAGGGTGAAAATCCTCGCCATCAGCAGCCGCTCGAGGTCGCCGCAGTTGCCCGATATCCCCACGGTTGCGGAGTCGGGCGTGCCCGGCTATGAGGCAAGCCTTTGGTATGGCATCGTGGCGCCGCGCGGCACGCCAAGGCCAGTCATAGACCGGTTGAATGCTGCCGTGCGCGAAGCCGCCAGCTCCCAGGAAGTGCGTGACACGTACGCAAACAGCGGGGGAGAGGCCGTCAGCACGACACCTGAAGAGCTTGAGCGCCATATCGTCCGGGAGATGGAGAAATGGCGCAAGGTGATCGTCGCGGCGAATATCAAGATCCAGTAGGGGGCACCCGATGAAGACAGCAAGCCTGGCGCGGGTGCTTGG
>CANJJT010000135.1:0-8053 GCA_947474715.1 Betaproteobacteria bacterium | reverse complement strand
GCCTTGGCGTACCCCGTCTCTCATGACCTCAACTCTTCGAACCGCCCGGTGCGGCCCCGCATGCCGGGTGGTGTGGCAGGGGCGCAGTCAGCTAGACTGCCCCCTATGCCGATTGACAAGGGGGTTAACACCCGCGGCCTTGCAACCGGGAATCGGTGACCAACCCATCCGCCGACTCCCGCCCGCCGGGTCTCAACAGACTCTAAAATAAGCCGTCCTCTCCTCGCACCGCCCCGGCCCGCTTCTGCCCGGGCCATGGCGCGAATTCTTCGACTGGAAAAGCATGAAGTTCGGTGTGGTGCTGTTCAACAAGGGGCCGCTGGCGAACGGCGCCAACCTCGCCGCCATGGCGCAGCGCGCCGAGGCGCTGGGCTATGAGCATGTCGCGGTCACCGAGCACCTGGTGATTCCCAAGCGCGAAGGCGAACAGGACCAGTACCGCTCGGTCAAGCCGTCCCAGCAGGGCCTCAGCCAGACCGAACGCAAGGGCTGGGAGGCGCTGCGCAATTATCACGAGCCGCTGCTCACGCTGATGTACCTGGCCGGCTGCACGACTTCCATCCGCGTAGGCACCAGCGTCATGATCCTGCCTTACCGTAACCCGCTGGTGACGGCCAAGATGCTGTCCACGCTGGATGTGCTGAGTGGCGGGCGCGCCTTCTGTGGCATCGGCGCGGGCTGGTGGCAGGATGAGTTCGCCGCGCTGGGCCTGGCGGATCAATTCAAGCTGCGTGGCTCGCGCACCGACGAGGCCCTGCGCATCTTCCGCAACCTGTGGACCGAAGAGACCAGCAGCTTCGAGGGCCGCTTCAACACTTACCAGGACCTGGAGTTTTCCCCCAAGCCGCTGCAGCAGCCCTTTCCGATCTGGGTGGGCGGCAACAGCGAACGTTCCATGAAGCGCGCCGCAGCGCTGGGCGATGCCTGGCATCCGCTGGCGCTCAAGCACCCCGGACAGATGGAGCCCGATGCCATCGCCGCCGCGCGCGCCGAACTGGATCGCCACACCGTGGCGGCCGGCCGCCACGCCGGCAGCGTGCAACTGGCCCTGCGCTGCGCGGTGCGCCGCGTCGGAGAGGAGAAGGCCCCGCTCGATGAGGCGGTGGAAGCACTGCGCGTGCTGTGCGTGCGCTATGCCGCCGCCGGCGTCGACAGCATGACGCTCGACATTCCCGGTGGCAGCTGGCAGGAAGCCATGGACTGCCTGGAAGCCGTGGGCCAGCGCATCCTGCCCGGGCTGGCGTAGAGAACCGAATCAAACCCGGGTCAGCGCCCGTTTGCGCAGCCGTCTGCCCCTACCATCCATGCAAACCCATTCGCAACATTTTCGGAGAAGACAAGATGAGTGAAGCACCCACCAGCCCCAGCGTACGCATCGGCGTGATCGGCGGCACCGGCGCCGAAGGCAGTGGTCTTGCCTGGCGATGGGCGCAGGCCGGCCATGCCGTGTTCATCGGCTCGCGCGATGGTGCCAAGGCCGCCGCGGCCGCCGCTGACATGAACACGCGCCTGGGCCGTGATGCAGTGCGCGGCGGCAGCAATGCCGAGGCCGTGGCTGACTGCGACATCGCTGTCCTCAGCGTGCCCTTTGCCGCGCAGATGTCCACCGCTGTCGGACTGAAGGATGCGCTCGCCGGCAAGATCCTCGTCGATGTCACCGTGCCGCTGGTGCCGCCCAAGGTCGGCACCGTGCAACTGCCCCCGGGCGGTTCCTGCGTGGTGGCGCTGCAGGCAGCGCTGGGTGAATCGGTGAAAGTGGTCTCCGCCTTCCAGAACGTCGGCTCGCACCACTTCGCCAGCGAAGGCCATGCCATCGAATGCGACGTGCTGGTGTGCGGCGACAGCCGCGAGGCGCGCGACCGCGTCGTCAGCCTGGTGGAATCGGCCGGCCTGCGCGGCATCCACGCCGGCCCGCTGGCCAATTCCGCAGCGGCCGAAGCGCTCACCTCGGTGCTGATCTTCATCAACCGCACCTACAAGGTCTCCGCCTCCGGCATCCGCATCACCGGCATCGACGGCCTGCAACCGGCGCCGCTCAAGAAAGGCGGCTGATGGCGCGTCTGGAAGTCAGCACGCTCGAAGGCGTGCCGGAGGTCCGACCGGGCGACAGCCTGACCGCCATCATCGTGCAGGCGATGGCCGCGAGCGGCCTCGCCTTCGCCGATGGTGATGTGGTCGCGCTGGCGCAGAAGATCGTCTCCAAGGCCGAGAACCGCTTCGTGCGCCTGGCCGATGTCACGCCCTCGGCGCGCGCGCTCGACTACGCACAGCAGACTGGCAAGGACGCGCGCCTCGTCGAAGTGATGCTGCAGGAAAGCCGCGAGGTGCTGCGCGTGCGCCCGGGGCTCATCGTGGTGGAAGACCGGCGTGGCCTGGTGCTGGCCAATGCCGGCATCGATGCCTCCAACGTGCCCGGTTCCGATCAGGAGATCGTGCTGCTCTTGCCCGTCGATCCGGATGCTTCGGCGGCACGCCTGCGCGCGGAGCTGGAAGAGACCAGCGGGAAGCAGCTCGCCGTGGTCATCCTCGATTCCATCGGCCGTGCCTGGCGCACCGGCACCGTCGGCACCGCCATCGGCAGCGCCGGCCTGCCGGCCCTGCTCGACCTACGCGGCCAGCCTGACCGCGTCGGGCGCACGCTCATGGCCACAGTGGTGGGCCTGGCCGATGAAGTGGCTGCCGCCGCCTCGCTGATGATCGGCCAGGCCGCTGAAGGCACGCCGGTGGCGCTGCTGCGCGGCGTGCCCTATGCGCGTGGCGAAGGGCGCGCGGCCGACATCCAGCGGCCCAAAGACACGGACATGTTCCGGTGAGTTCGAACAAGCCGCGCATTGCGCTCTTCTGTGGTGGCGTCGGCGGCGCGCGCATGGCCGCGGGCTTTGCCGCGCTCATGCCGCCCGAGGACCTGGCCATCCTGGTGAACGTCGGCGATGACTTCCGCTTCTGCGGCCTGGCCATCTCGCCCGATCTCGATACCGTGATGTATACGCTCGCCGGCCTGAACGACGAGCAGCGTGGCTGGGGCCTGCGCGACGAGACCTGGACGGCCAGCCAACGCACCGCCGAACTGGGCGGCCCCGCCTGGTTCCAGCTGGGCGACCACGACATCGGCACACATTTCACGCGCACCGCGCTGCTGGAGGAAGGCCGCACGCTGAGCGAAGTGACGCGCCACCTGTGCGATGCGCTCAAGCTGCGCGCGGCCCTCTCGCCCGTCACCGATGCGCCGCTGCGCACCCAGGTGCGTACGCCCCAGGGGCTGCTTGATTTCCAGGACTACTTCGTGCGCCATCGCGCCGTGCCCGAGGCGAGCGAGATTCTCTACCAGGGTGCGGGTGAGGCACCGCTGTCGGCGGCGGCACGTGCGGCGCTGGATGATCCGGCGCTCTCGGCCATCGTCTTTGCGCCGTCCAACCCGGTGCTGAGTCTCGAGCCCATGCTCGCCGTGCAGGGCATGCGCTCGGCGATGGCCGGCGCAAAGGCGCGGGGCGTGCCCGTGATCGCCGTCAGCCCCATCCTTGGTGGCGAAGCGGTGAAGGGGCCGGCGGCCAAGCTGCTGCGCGAACTGGGGCACGAAGTCTCCGCCTGGGGCGTGGCGAAGTATTACGAAGGACTGGTCAGTCACTTCGTCATCGACACGCGCGATGCCGCGCTCACCGAACGCATACGCGGCTTGGGCATGCAGGTGGTCTGCACCGACATCCTGATGCCGCGGCTGCCCGAGCAGCAGCGGCTGGCGGCGGAACTGCTGGTGGTGGTGGGAACGTAGCTGGCCGGATAGTTCGTTGGCAGAGCGTTCAAAAAGGGGGGGGCTGCCTTGCCCATGCATCAGAGGTGGTTGGGAGGAACGGGATTGCGCCCGCACGCCTGCCGGTCGGTTATAGTGGGCGCACAAGAAGATGGCAGTACGGGCGGAGAGCATCCGGCCGGATACTGTTTTCCTGCCGGCCGCAAGCCGGCAGTCCATACAGGAGGACGACATGTCAGGTTTCGATCTGGTCATACCGGAGGCGCCTGTTCCTGACGAGGTGGCGAATGTGGCCACCCGGCAGGTCGGCAAGGATGCCCTCACCATCGGCGTGTACGACAACGGCAAGGGCAATGCCGATTACCTGCTCAAGGCGGTGATGGACGGCATCAAGGCCGGGCTGCCCCAGGTGCGCTTCATTACCGGCCGCAAGCTCGCGATCGGCCCGATGGCCCCCGCCGATGTCGAGCGTTTCGTCGCCGAAGCCGATCTTGTCATCTCCGCCATAGGCGACTGAGGCTCGTGCACGTCGTGGAGTGTCCACGACATGTGTACGATGAGAAAGCGCGGCCTGTCCAGTGCGGTGATCTGCACCGAGTCCTTCCTCAAGCTGGCCAGCAACCAGGCCAAGGTATTCGGCGTGCCCGACCTGCACAAGATCGTCATCCCCCATCCGCTGGGTGGACTGACGCGTGATCGCGTGATGGAGCGGGCCGCCATCGTGGTGCCCAAGCTGGCCGCCTTCATCGATGAACTCACCGGCAAGGCCGGTGTGCAGGACAAGGGGGGCGCATGAGCACGGCCGAACTGCGTGAGACGCTGCACGTCGAAGGCGATTACGATGCCGCCTGCGATGTGATCGAGCAAAAGGGCTGGAGCGACGGCTTGCCGGTGGTGCTGCCCACGACAGAGCGCGTACGCGCCATGCTGCAGTACTGCGACCGACCCTGGGAGGTGCCCATCGGCAAGATCGCGCCGCGCTACGGCCATGCCACGCCCATTCGGCTGGCGGCCAATGCCGTGATGGCCGGCTGCCGGCCGGAGTATTTCCCGCTGGTGATGCTGGCGATCGAGGCCATTTGCGATGAGGCCTTCAACCTCTACAGCCTGCAGGCCACCACGCACAACTGCTCCCCGCTGGTGATCGTCAACGGCCCCATTGCGAAGGAACTGAACATCAACGGCGGCACCGGCGCCTTCGGTCCGGGCCGGCGCAGCAACGCCACCATCGGCCGCGCCATCCGCCTGGCCATGCTCAACATCGGCGGAGGCACGCCCGGCTTTGGCGACATGGCCACCATGGGCTCGCCCGCCAAGTACACCTACCTTGTTGCCGAGAACGAGGCAGCCAATCCCTGGGAGCCGCTGCATGTGGAGCGCGGCCTGCCGGCGCAGGCCAGCGCGGTGACGGTGATTGGCGCGGAATCGCCGCAGAACGTCAATGACCACGAGAGCACCAATGCCGAGGGACTGCTGCACACCCTGGCCGGCAGCATGCGTTCGCTCGGCATCAACGACAACTACCATCCCCTGCGCGCCCAGCCGCTGGTGATCCTCTCGCCCGAACATGCCCGCGTGATGGCCGATGGCGGTTATTCCAAATTGGATGTGAAGCGCTACCTGCACCGGCACACGCAGATGCGCCTGGGCGATTTTTCTCCGGAGAACATCGAGCGGCGCTTCCGAGGCAAGTACGAGAAGTATCGCAATGCCTCGCTGGATGAGCCCATCCTGCTGGGCAGGGATCCGGAGGCCATTCTCGTCGCCGTGATCGGCGGCCCGGGCAAGCATTCGGCCTTTGTGCCCACCTTTGGCGCCACCACCGCAGTGACGCGGGCGCTCAAGCGGCACGATGGCACGTTTGCCGGTTCGGTGGAGGAATTCAGGCACTAGGGGTGCTCTGGAAATCCCTGTTCATAGTTTCCCTGGCAGGATCGCAGGTACAGCAGCGCCCATCCAGGCAAAGGAGCCCATCGTGAAGCATCCGGTCAGCATCATTGCAGCAGGCCTCATCACCGCTGCTCTTGTCGGTGCCGCGCTTCCGTCCCTGGCAGCCGAGGCGGCCTATCCGAACAAGCCGATCCGCCTGGTCATTCCCTATCCGCCCGGTGGTTCGGTGGACTTCACCGGGCGCCAGGTGTCGTTGCGCTTCGGTGAAATCCTCGGCCAGCAGTTGCTGGTGGACAATCGTGGCGGTGCAGGCAGCACCCTGGGCCACGGCATGGTCGCGGCCGCCGCGCCCGATGGCTACACGCTCATGATCGCCACCTCTGCCGGCCTGGTGGGTGCACCGGCCCTGGGCATGAAGATCACCTACGATCCACTCAAGGACTTCGCACCGGTGAGCATGGCCGCCTACGTGCCCTTTGCGCTGGCGGTTACGGGCTCGCTGCCCGTCAACAACCTGCAGGAACTCATCAAGCTCGAAAAGTCCCAGCCGGGCAAGCTCAACTACGGTTCACCCGGATCGGGCACGCCCAATCATCTGGGCTTCGAGTGGCTCAACATCCTTGCCGGCATCCAGCTCGTGCACGTGCCTTACAAGGGCGCCGGCCCTGCGCTGACCGACGTGATCGCCGGGCGGCTGCACATGATGTTTACCGGCATTCCGCAGGTGCAGCCCTTCATCAAGGCAGGCAAGGTCAAGGTCATCGCCGTGGGCCATCCCACGCGCACCGCGCTCATGCCCGATGCGACACCCATCGCCACGACGTTCCCGGGCTTCAGCGTGTCGGCCTGGCATGCCGTGGTGGCACCCGCCAGGACATCGCCAGCCATCATCGCGAAGCTCAACGCCACCGCGCTGGACGTGTTTCGCTCGCCGGATTACGTGAAGGGCACTCTCGCCGAGGGTGTCGAAGCCACCAGCAGCGCGCCCGAAGACGTCCTCAAGCTCGTCGCGAGCGAACTGTCGCGCTGGCGCCAGATCATCAAGGAAGCGGGGATTACACCCGAGTAAGCCGGAAACGGCATCCGGCATTCAAGGAGAGACAGGGCATGGGCAAGGATGAGCAGGGGCAGGGCGAGGGAATCTACGAAGTGGTCTGGCCGCTGGGGCGGTTCGTGTCGCGACCGGTCAAGCCGGCACCGGCCCTGGTGGATCTGAACGGCAAGACCGTTGCCCAGATGTGGGACTGGGTGTTCAAGGGTGACGAGATCTATGTCATCCTCAACGAGGAACTGCGCAAGCGGTTTCCAGGCATCCGCATCATCGACCATGTATCGATGGGCAACACCCACGCTGCCAACGAGCGTGAGTACGTGGCCAATCTGCCGGAGTTGCTGCGCCAGCAGGGCTGCGATGCCGTCATTTCCGGAGTAGGCGCCTGAGGGGCCTGCACGCCCGCCGTGTTGCGGGCCAGTGTTGCAGCCGAGAAGGCCGGAATACCTGCTGTATCCATCGTTGCCAGCCAGTTCCTGGCGCTGGGACGCGCTGTGGCCAAGGGCCTGGGTGCCTCCGATGTCGCCATCGCTGAGTATCCGGGTGTGCCCATGATCGACACCTCGGAGCAGTTGCGCGAGAAGGTCGTCAATCACCTGCTGCCGGAGATTCTCAAGGGCTGGGGCGAGCGCTCGCAAGTGGCGGAGACGCCAGAACCGGCACCCGAGCCTCAAGCCAGCGACATTGTGTACCGAGGCACCTTGCAGGAGGTGCAGGACCACTTCGACAATCAATTGTGGACCGATGGCCTGCCGGTGATTCCGCCCACTGTGCAGGCGGTGGAGGCCTTCCTCGAATTCAGCGATCGCTCACCTGGAGAAGTGCTGGGCATCTGCCTCCCCGAGTATCGGGAGGCCACCATCTGGAACATTGCGGTCAACGGCGTCATGGCTGGCTGCCGCCCGGAATACATGCCGGTGCTGATTGCCGTGGTCGAGGCCGTGCTCGATCCGGACTTCTGGCTGGAGGATGCCGGCGCGACCCCGGGCTGGGAGCCGCTCATCATCCTCAACGGGCCCGTCATCCGCGATCTGGACTTCAACCATGCAGCCGGGGTGATGCGCGTGGGCCGGCGCGCCAACACCAGCATCGGGCGCTTCCTGCGCCTGTACATGCGCAACGTCGCCGGCCAGCGCATTCCGCCAGGCGCCACCGACAAGGGCAGCATCGGCTTCACCTTCAATGTGGTGCTGCCGGAGAACGAGGACGCCGTCACCGAAATGGGATGGCCGCCTTTCAGCGTGGACCGCGGCTTCAAGTCGGGTGACAACATCGTCACGCTGCAAAGCTGCGTCAATGTGTCACAGCCCACCTACACGGGCGGCCGCTCCGCGCTCAATCATGTGCAGATCATTGCCGAGGTG
>CANJJT010000134.1:0-8272 GCA_947474715.1 Betaproteobacteria bacterium | reverse complement strand
GCATGGGCTGGGTATTCCTTGGAACCTGTTTCATGATGAACCGCGACTACGGTTGGGCTGGTGGGTTTGTCAAAACACGGCGCCTGCCGGCTGCAGCACGCCGCTTCCATGCGGGTACAGCCCGGGTGCACTGGCACCCGGGCGGATCATTCCGTCTTGATGCCCGCCATCTTCACAATCGGCGCCCACTTGTCGTACTCGGCGTACAGATGCTGGGCAAACTGTTCCGGTGAGGTGCCCGCCGCATCCAGGCCCAGATCGGTGTACTTGGCCTTGATGTCAGTCAGCGCGACCGCCTTGTTGATCTCGCTGTTGAGGCGGCTGACGATCGCCGCTGGCATGGCGGCCGGCCCGAGAAAGCCATAGAAGCCGCTCACATCGCCATAGTCGGGAAAACCCTGCTCGACGATGGTGGGAACATCCGGCAGCGCGGATGTCCGGACCTTGGATGTGACCGCGATGGCCCTGAGCCTGCCGCTCTTGATGTAGCCCATGACCGCCGGTGCACCGGAGAAATACGTCTCGACCTGGCCACCCACCACATCGGCCAGCCCCGGCCCGCCTCCCTTGTAGGGCACATGCACCATCTGGATGTTCGCAGCCCATTTCAGCCGCTCGCCCGCCAGATGGCTGGAACTTCCGGTGCCCGAGGACGCCAGGTTCAGCTGGTTCGGTTTCGCCTTGGCCAGCGCCACCAGCTGCTTAAGATCGGTGGCCGGCACCTTGGGGTTGATCACCATGACCAATGCGCCATAAGAGGTGAGCGATATCGGGGTGAAGTCCTTGACGTAGTGATAGGGCACGGTCTTCGGATTGAGCAGCGAATTGAGCATGTGGCTGGCGGTGATATAGACCAGCGTATAGCCATCGGGCGGGGACTTCGCCACGAACTCGGCGCCGGTCATGCCGCCAGCGCCCGGTTTGAAATCGATGATGACCTGCTGGCCGAAGACTTCACTCAGGCGCTGGGTCACCAGGCGGCCCGGCGTTTCAGAGCCGCCAGGGGCATAACCGTAGATGACTTTGACCGGCTTGTTCGGGTAATTGGACTGGGCAAGCGCCAGACACGTCGGGACCAGTGTGAAGACAGCAGCCGTGGTAGCGGCGAGATATCCAGACTGAATCATTGGCAACCTCCTTTGGTTTATATGGCCATGATGCGTCTTGCTGTATCAAGCTCGTGCATGCGAGCTTCGTTTTTGTGTATGGCCATTCTATCCCATGGTCAATTCAGGACAATCCTGTCGAAGATTGCTTGAAGACTCTCGGATCAAGTCACAAAAGGAGATCCTGTGATGTTTTGCAGTCACCGGCCGTGTGACTGAAACCCTCATACCTGCCCATCGGATTGCTTGTGCTACTGCCTCTCTGGCAGACCCGGGGTGTCTGCTCCGGCTTGCCTTGTTTTTGTCGCTAGAATCACTGGCACACGCAGAACGACAACACATGGCGTGCCCACCTCCGGAGAAAGCCCATGAAATCGCTGCACACGCTTGCACTCATCACTGCAACCACTGCGCTGACCATGACTGCCACCCATGCGGCCTGGCCCGAAAAGCCACTGCGCATCGTGGTGCCCTTTTCAGCGGGCGGATCCACCACCGATTCGGTCACGCGCGCCATCGCGCCGCGGCTCGCCGAGGCGCTGGGCCAGCCGGTGCTGGCCGAGAACCGGCCCGGGGCCGGCGGCAACCTCGGCTCGGAGATCGTCGCCAAGGCCGCACCCGACGGCTACACCCTGCTGGCTGCCACTGCTGGCCCGCAGACCATCTCACCCAGTCTGTACCCACGCCTGGGCTACGACACCCTGCGCGACCTGGCGCCGGTGACACTGATGGCCATCGTGCCCAGCATCATCGTCGTGCATCCGTCGGTGCCGGCGACCAACCTGAAAGAACTCATCAGCTACGCCCGCGCCAACCCGGGCAAGCTCAACTTCGCCTCCACCGGCACCGGTGGCACACCCCATCTGTGCGGCGAACTGCTGAAGAGCGCCGGTGGCATCAACCTCGTGCACGTGCCCTACAAAGGCAACGGCCCGGCCACCGTAGACCTGCTCGAAGGCCAGGTGCAGCTGTTCTGCATCGGCCTCATGAACAGCCTGCCGCAGATCCGTGCTGGCAAGCTGCGCGCCATCGGCGCCGTCGCCGCCAAGCGCTCCGCGCTGATGCCGGACATGCCCACGCTGGCCGAGCAGGGCCTGACCGGATTCGAGGTCGCCTCCTGGCAGGGCATCATGGTCCCGGCAAAGACGCCGGCCCCCGTGATCGCGCGACTGCATGCGGAAATAGCAAAAATCGTCGATAGTCCCGAGATGCGAAAATTCCTGCTCACCCAGGGCGCGGAACCGGCCCTCATGGACCCGGCCACCTTCGGCAGCTACCTGCGCATGGAAATCCCCAAATGGGCTGGCGTGGTGAAGGCGGCCGGCATCAAGGTCGAAGAGTAAGGCCGCATCGATTCAGGCTGAGATGAGCAGGCCATGAGCAAGTTGCCTGATACTCGAAAACTCGAGGACCAGCGCACCCTTGGCTCGGATGACACTGCCGGTGTGCTGGTCTTCGAATGGGGCATCGCCTGCTTCGTGTTCGGACTGCCGGCCTATGCCGTGGCCTCGCTCTACCAGGACAACCGGCTGTCCACGATGGACTGGTGGGTCTGGCTGTTATTCGCGATCTTTCTTTCCACCGGCACTTGGCTGTTCTGGAAAATCGCGCGCAAGACGCTGGACCGCCTCCTCCATGGCAAGGTAGCCTTGCACCTTGAGGGCCCTGCCCGGGCAGGCGGCAGCCTCAAGGGCCATCTGGAGGTCGGCCCGGTCGGTCAAAACGGACTCAAGGCCACACTCTCCTGCGAATCGACCCGTTGGATCCGCCAGGTCAGGCAAAACGGCGACGACACGCGCGAGGTCGACATCGAGCAAACCGATGCCATCCTGTGGAAAATCACCCACACCCTGGTGTCCGATGCCGCAGGTTGGCTCCAGATCGTCTTCAACCTGCCAGGCCACCTCCCGGGCACCGACTATCCCGGCTACTTCGGCCAGGGCAAAGGCATCACTCCGGGATACCTCTATCACCGCTGGCGACTCCACCTGAGTGCCCCGGCAGGCACGGTCGATTTCGACCGTTACATCGATCTGCCGGTGGCAGCCGCGGCACCCGGCACTGTTGCCACAGCCCCAGAACCCAGCCCATCCTCGCCCTTCGATTTCGGTGAAGCCGTTGTGGTCAGCCCGCAGCCAGCCGGCGCTCTGTCATGCCCGGCCCCGGCCGGCAAACCGATGGATCCGTACGCAGCCCCGGGCTCGGTCCCCAATGGCCGGCAGTCCCTGGCCTTGCTGCTACGCGACAGCCGCGCGCGCCTGGCGCTGGCCGGCGTGGCGCTGCTCATCGCCGTTGCAGGCGGCGTCTACCGGTTTGCCCCGGGCCTGCTGCCAGCCGACCTGGCCATGCAGGCGGGCCTGGCCAGACGGGCCGACCTCGCTCCCAGCTTCGTCATCGACCTGGACCATGGTGGCCTCGCCAACGATGCGGGCACCGACCTCTGGTGGCATTTCGTGAAGGCCGATGAACGCTACCTCGAGGCGAAGAACGGCGCCGCCTTCGCCCGCATCGGTGCCAAAGCGGGCGAGGCCGACCAGGCCAGGGTGGACACCATGGAGGCCTCACAACTGGCAACACTCGACTACAGCCTGCGCTCGCTCGCCGCACAGGGCCCGGATGCCGAACTGCGCGATGGTGCGCGCTTTGTGGTGCGCACCAGCGAGGGGAAATACGCACGCCTGCACATCACCCGCATTGATGGCGCACCGGGCAGGCACCTGCAACTGGAGTGGATGCTCATTGCCACGACTCAGCAGGCGGATGCCGGAGGGAAAGTCCTGGTGCGCGACTGGCGCAGCCATCTCGACAAGGCACGCGAGGCCCTCCGTGACAAGCGTCCGGAGGACGCCCGCCGCATGGCCGATGAAGCCCTGGCCAGCGCCGAGGCCGAAGGCGCCGGGGAGGCCCAGTTGGCGCTGGCCCTGCATGGCGCGGCGAAAATTGCCTCCTCGGCGAACGACCTGCCCACCGCCATTGCACGCATGACCCGCGCCGCAGAACTCATCGACAAGATACCCCCGGAAAAAGTCCACCGCCTGGTCGGCCGTGATGATGCCTACCTCGCTGCAGACATCCACCGGCTGCTCGGCATCTACCTGGGCTGGCAGGGTCGTCGCGAGGCGTATCTGCAGGAGTCACTCAAGGCCCGCCAGGCTTTCGAACTGGCGCCGAAGGTGACCGGCAAGTATCCCGGCACAACCATCCTGATGCAGCACTCCATTCTCCTCAATGTCGGACACGCGCAGTGTGCGCTGCGCAACAAGGCCGCCACCCTCACCGCCATCCGCGAAGCCCATGCGGCCATCGCCAAAGACCCGGGCATGGCCGGCAATGCGCGTGGTGACCTCGAGGAGATTGCCAAAATAGAGGCTGGCCGCCGCTGCGGCGACTAGGGTCTGTTGACATTCAATATTTTATGTTTAGGGAAGGACTGAACAAGTGGGCTATGCCCCCTTGTAGATCCCCCACGTCAGAGGAAAAATTTGAACGGTGATCCTCGATTTGAGACTTGATCAGTGTTTCCTTAGGGTTTATTCGGATTGAATCGCCCTGGATTGAGCAGACATCTTGGAGCCTTAAACTTGAAGTAACCAGGGAAGTGTTATGAGCAACAAACGATTTGCAGAAGACATCGGCAATCACCGATCCTTGATCGTCAAGCGAAAGTATGAATGCATCGGCTTTAAGATGCGTAACCTTTATGCAGTCACCACGGGAACTGGTGACATGCTGGCCTCTGCCGTGCAGGAGCTCCCTGTGTCGGGCTGGCGCGACGAGGAACCCGATATCACTATGCATGATAGTGACAGGAATCCGGCACTCGGATTAAGCCACTCGTTTCGCTGGTGGTTCAAGCGACTTGAAGTCTGGACGACGGAGGGACATCTGCTTGGGACGCTACAGCAGCGCTTCTCCCTGCTCAGCAAGCGCTTCGACGTAGAAGATGCGAAGGGGAGGGTGTGTATGACTGTCTCCGGATTGCATCAGTTTTCGCTGAGTACGAATTTTTTTTCCTTCATGAAAGGTGATCGGCAGATAGCGACCTTCACTGGAAGGGTGCAGGGGCTGCTCCGCTCGATATTTTCCGAGGAGGTACAACATCGGGTGGAGTATCAGGACGGGCGGCTGACCGTGGAAGAGCGGCAGCTAATCCTTGTCGCTGCGTTGTTTATCGACCGGCAGTATTTCGACAATAGAGGCACTGATTAGTCCGGCACAGACTGATCCAGTTGCCGTGAGCGTTGCTTCGGAAACGCGGAGGCGGCCGGTTTGATGTGGCCTAGCAACTACGACGAATGCATACTTGAAAACATGAAGGGCGTGAGTTCTGACATGGCGGCGAGACTTGTGCAGCAGTCGTGCCATTCGAAGTTTGTAACGAACGCGCCGAAGCCGCCCGGCTCGATTGGTAAAAGTGTATTGGGATGGATCCCAACTCGTTTTGGGTGACCGAACTAAGGAAGGCCTGAACAAGGGGCGCAGCCCACTTGTTCAGTGCTTCCCCAAGTTGTATCAGTCCGACACTCAGGGGCGCTCGTCTGAGCGTCCCTGAATGTCGCGATGTTGTTGTTCCTCGTCGGGCCGCTTCAGTAGTGAATGGCATTGCCGACACCGCCACCGGCGGCAATGATGTCTCCATTCAGGGCGATTGACCTGGGCGAGCATAGGAAGGTGACGACGTAGGCAACCTCACGTGCGTCGACCACATGGCGGATGGAATTGTGGTGGGCCATCTGCTTTTCCACGTCCGCTTCGCTGATGCCGAGCTTGGCCGCCTGGGACTTTACCTTGTCGGCGGTGCGTTCGGTCCGGGTCAGCCCCGGATGCACGCAATTCACATTGATGCCGCTGGGGCCGAGTTCGTCGGCGAGATTTTTGCTCAGCGCTGCCACGGCAACATTGCGTACGCTGCCCACGGTGTTGCCGGTGCCGCGTGCGGCCAGGCCGCTGATGTTGACGATGCGGCCCCAACCCTGCTGCTTCATGTAGGGGACGACTTCACGGGCGCTGCGCAGGTAGCCCATCACCTTGGTGTTCATTTCCCCATGGAAGAAGTCTGACTGAAGCGTCTCGATCTTCGGTGGTGCGGCATAGCCGCCGGGCTCCGCTGCGGCATTGACGAGGATGTCGATGCCCCCGCCCAGTCCCGCCACTGCCTTGGTTATGGCCTGCTTCATGTCCTCGTCGAGAGTGGTGTCGGCACTCACCGCGACGATGGTGCAGCCGGTTTCCTGGCGCAATTCTGCGGCCGTGGCTTCCAGCCGGGCCGGATCGCGTGCGAGGATTGCGACGTGCGCACCTTCGAGGGCGAGTTCCCTGGCTATGGCCTTGCCTATGCCCCGGCTGCCGCCGGTAACCAGCGCGCGCTTTCCCTTCAACTGCAGATCCATGCCTGTTCCTCCTGTGTGGTTGTGACTATTGCCAGATTGTCCCGCTTGGTACCGCCTTGGCAGCTTGTCTGCCAGGATTGTCCGTGAATCATTGAATCAATGGATGGAGATCCTTGCCGCCTCGACGACGCGTCTCCAGCGGGGCACTTCCGATGCGATGAGCTTGCGGAATTCTTCCGGGGTGCTGCCTACTGGCTCGCCGCCGTCCGCGGCCAGCTGTTCGGCAATCTGCGGTGACTTGACCATGCGCGCGAGTTCTCCCGACATGCGGTTGATGATTGCGGCCGGGGTGCCGGCCGGAGCGGCCCAGCCGTGCCAGGTGTTGAGGTTGTAGTCGGGGAATCCGCTTTCGGCGATGGTGGGCAGCTCAGGCAGCACCGCCGAGCGCCGGTTCATGCTGGTGGCAAGGGCGCGCAGCTTGCCGCTTTTTACATGTGGCAGCGAGGACAGCACATTGCCGAAGGTCGTGCCCAGCTGACCGGCCATCAGATCGATCAGCACCGGGCCGGTGCCCTTGTAGGGGATGAAGGACACCTCGACGCCGGCCGAGTCCGCCAGCCACGCCATGGCCAGATGGGTGAAGCTGCCGGCACCGCCCACGCCGGCATTGAGCTTGCCGGGCTGCGCCCTGGCATGGGCAATCCATTCCTTGACCGAGCGTATCGGTAGCGAGGGATTGACCAGCAGCAGGTAGGGCGCCTGGGTGACGTTGGAGATGGGCGCGAAATCCCGCAGGGGGTCATAGCCAAGATCTTTGTAGAGGGCCGGCGAGAAGGTGAAGCTGGGCGTGACCGCCAGCAAGGTGTAGCCATCCGGCGGTGCCTTGGCCACGTAGGCAAAGCCGATGGTGTTGCCGGCGCCGGTGCGATTCTCCACCAGGAACTGACGGCCCATGCCCTCGCTCAGGCGGGTGGAGAACATGCGGGCCTGAATGTCAGTACCACCACCCGGTGACTGGGCGACGATGATGCGCACTGGGCGCGCAGGCCACTCGGCGGTCTGGCTGCTCTGGCCGTGGGCTGCAGTTGCGAGCAGCACTGCTGCAACTGCGGGCAATGCGGACCGGGGGGAAGGCCAGGGCCAACCGGATTGAATGGGGCCAATCGAACGGATGACGCCAGCAGAACGAACGATACGACTGCGACAGGCGAAACGGGAGCCTGACTTCATGGCCTTGCCTCCTTTGGCATGCATCGATGAGGATGTGACATCCCCCCCCCGAGGGTCTCGGTCGGACCCTTTGGGACATCCATTATGCTTCAGCGGAGGTTTGGCATGAGGCAGGACGGCCTCATGCGGCCCGGTCAGATGGCGTCGGCGAATGCCTCAGAGCGGTTGACCAGTTCTTCCCAGAGCCCGTCGGTTTTCTTGCGCAGCACCAGGCTGGTCTCGGTCTTCATTTCGTACCACAGGCCGCGTTTCATCTCTGCCTGCAACTCGCCCGGGCGCCACATCACCATGCCGACCAGGAAGCGTGCGTGATCCGATTCCGATTCGATGATGCGATCCACCATGTCGGACTCGACCACGACATAGAGGTCGGGTGCAACCTGCATGGTGTTCTTGCCAGGGCTGTCACGCCGCCCCACCAGGGCGAACATCACATTGGTGCCGACTGGGCCACCCAGGAATACCGGGTCTGGAACCTTGAGGGAGGGCATGTGGTCGGGAAATAACTCTTAAGAAACACAATCTATCACATTGAATAGCGGCGTAATTTTATGCGGCTTGAGGAATCGGGACGAGTTGCATGCCAAGCTTTTCGGCACGCTTGGT
>CANJJT010000133.1:0-8577 GCA_947474715.1 Betaproteobacteria bacterium | reverse complement strand
TGCGGCCAGTCGGCCCCCTTTGACAAGGGGGTTAACACACCCGGAGTCCTGCCGCCCCTGCCCTTGCCGACCCTACTGGTCGATCCGGATATTCGCCACCTTGATGATCTTGCCGTACTTGGTGGCGTCGGCGCGCATCATCTCGCTGAACTGCTCGGGCCCGTTGAAGTACGGGTCCAGCCCCTGGCTGGTCAGCTTCTCGCGGATGTCGGGCATGGCGATGATCTTGGCCGTCTCGGCCGAGAGCCTGTCGATGATGGCCCGGGGCGTGCCGGCGGGGGCGAGGATGCCGCGCCAGAAACCGGCGTCGTAACCGGGCAGTCCCGCCTCAGTGAAGGTGGGCAGGTTGGGCAGGCTGGACATGCGCTTGTTGCCGCTCACGGCCAGCGCCCGCAGCTTGCCCGCACGCACATGCGAGATGGCATTGATGGGCACCACGAAGGAGGACTGCACCTGCCCCCCGAGCAGGTCGGCGATGGCCGGGGCCGCGCCCTTGTAAGGAATGTGCTGCAGTTTCACCCCGGCCAGCTCATTGAAGAACTCCCCGGCCAGATGGTTGGCGCCGCCGGAACCGGCCGAGGCGTAATTGATCTGGCCGGGCTTCGCCCTGGCCAGCGCAATGAACTCCTTCAGCGTATTGGCCGGGAAGGACGGATGCACCACCAGCAGTTCCTCGGCATTATCAGTGGAGGCCACCGCCGCGAAATCGCGCAGCGGGTCATAGGGCGCCGGCAGCAATTGCGGGATCACCACATGGGTCATGGCGGTATAGATGATGGTGTAGCCATCGGGCGGAGCCTTGGCCACGAAATCGGTGCCGATAATGGTATTGCCACCGCCACGACTGTCGATCAGCACCTGCTGGCCCCAGGCCTCGGTGTACTTCTCGCCGATCATGCGCGCCACGATGCTGGTGCTGCCTCCGGCGGCATAGGGGGTGACGAAGCGGATGGGCTTGTTGGGATAGCCCTGCTGCGCCAGCACCGCAGGTGACACCAGCAGAGCTGCCAGGGCAGCCGGCATGGCCATGCCGAAGAGGCTGGACCTGCGAGTAGACAACATGGAGGGCTCCTTTTTTTGGGGGGTGCGACCGGATCAGCCGCCGGAGCATGCCACAAGCCCCGGTAGCCACCAAACCACCTGCCGCACCGGCACCTCATCCTGCGCCGAACCGCGCGGGATTTGCCTGCCGGCGCAGAAGTAGTCCATAATCCTTGCATGTCTGAATTTCACAAGCCCGCCAAACCACTCGCTGCCATGCCCGCCAGGGCCGGCCTGCGTGGGCTGTCGTTTGCGGCATCCGTCGTCGACGTCATTCCGGTCGTAGTACTGGTCGTACTTCCCGACCGACCGGCGGCTGCGTGATCAGACAAAAGACTTAACCGATCAAGCAAACCCCGCCGGCCCAAACCGGCGGGGTTTTAGTTTCCCCCTCCGGTCTCCGGCAAAACCGTGGAGACAAGCATGAACGCAATCACCCTCGCAGAGCGCAAGGCCCAGGCCGAAGCCCAGGCTGCGGCACCCGTCACCGAGCGCCTCACTGGCGCGCAGATCGTGGTGCGCCTGCTCGAGCGCCAGGGCGTGCGCGTCATCGCCGGCATTCCGGGCGGGGCCATCCTGCCCTTCTACGATGCCCTGTCGCAGTCAGCCAGGATCACCCATGTGCTGGCCCGCCACGAACAGGGTGCCGGCTTCATGGCCCAGGGCTGGTCACGCGCCACCGGGGAAGCCGCCGTCTGCGCCGCCTCCTCCGGACCCGGTGCCACCAATCTGATGACGGCCATCGCTGACGCCAAGCTCGACTCCATCCCGGTGGTGGCCATCACGGCGCAAGTGCCGCGCGCCATGATCGGCACCGATGCCTTCCAGGAAGTCGACACCGTGGGCATGTCCATGCCGCTCACCAAGCACAACTTCCTGGTGCAGGACACGACCCTGTTGCTGGAAGTGATCCCGCGCGCCTTCAGCATCGCGCTGAGCGGCCGCCCCGGCCCGGTGCTGGTCGACATCCCCAAGGACGTGCTCAACGAGACCATCGAAGTCACGCACTGGCCCGAGCCCGGCTGCGCCACGCCACGGCCCAAGCCGCGCGAGCGCAGCCTGGAGCGCGCCATGGAGATGATCGCCGCGGCCAAGCGCCCGGTGCTCTATCTCGGCGGCGGGGTGATCCATTCCGGTGCCGCCGACGAGGCGCGCCAGTTTGCCGAAAGGCTTTCACTGCCCACCACCATGACGCTGATGGCGCTGGGCGTGCTCGCGCATGACCACCCGCTGTCGCTGGGCATGCTGGGCATGCATGCGGCGCCCTTCACCAACCTGGTGCTCGAGGAATGCGACCTGCTGATGTGCGTCGGCGCGCGCTTCGATGACCGCGCCACCGGCAAGGTCAGCGCCTTCTGCCCCAACGCCACCATCATCCACGTCGACATCGACGCCTCGGAACTGAACAAGATCAAGACCGCCAAGCTGCCCATCGTCGGCGACGCAAAGAGCGTGCTGTCCGGGCTGCTGCCGCGGATCGATCCATCGAAACATCTCACGGATGTGGCGTGGCTGGAGCGCGTGACAGCGCTCAAGACGGCCCATCCGCTGGCACTCCCCGATGTCGACAATCCGCGCAGCCACTACGGCCTGGTGCGCGCCGTGGCAAAAGCCGCCGGCCCGGACGCCCTCGTCACCACCGACGTCGGCCAGCACCAGATGTGGACGGCGCAGGCCTATCCCTTCGAACGCGCGCGCCAGTGGATCACCTCGGGCGGCCTGGGCACCATGGGCTTCGGCATGCCGGCCGCCATCGGCGCAGCGCTGGCCTGCCCGGAGCAAATCGTGCTGTGCTTCTCCGGCGATGGCAGCCTGCTGATGAACATCCAGGAATTCGCCACGGCGGTGGAATGCCAGGCCAACATCAAGGTCGTGCTGATGAACAACAACTCGCTGGGGCTGGTGAACCAGCAGCAGACACTGTTCTACGGCCGGCGCATCTTCGCCTCGCGCTACACCGCACAACCGGACTTCCCGGCGGTGGCGCGGGCCTTCGGGCTGCGCGCACTCGACCTCGACAAGGAGGCCGATCCGCAGGCGGCGCTGGCACGCGAGATGGCCACCCCCGGCCCCTGCCTCATCCATGCCAGCATCGACGTGGAAGAGCATGTCTATCCGATGGTGCCCCCCGGCGCCGCCAACAAGGACATGATCACCGGCAAGTAGAGGCGCGGCCCGCCTTAGACGGGCTCCGGGGAAGCAGACGCTGCAAGGCTGCGGGTGTCAACCCCCCTGTCAAATTCCGGGGAGACGTGGCTGCGGCGTGGTTTACCCCCTTGTCAAGGGGGTCAACCGCGCCGTCCCCGGAAATTGACGAAGAACCTTGTCAAAGGGGGCCGACTCGTGAGCGCAGCGAACGAGCGGGGGGATTTTCAACAACCTTGCGGCTCGGACCACACAGCCAGACCTGCCTGACAGGCCACAAGCATGATCGGGACTGGCGGCACGATCTGATCCAGTCGGGCATGAGTCTGTTTGGCGAAAATCCCCCCGCTGGCCTGCGGCCAGTCGGCCCCCTTTGACAAGGGGGTAAACCCGCGGCCTCCCCATGCATCGGCAAGCAATACGTCAGGCGGCGTCCGATTGACCCACCCCGGCCTTGCCGATATCCTCGTTTGCCTGCTGCAGCACCGCAGCACTCAGTATCCAGACAACACATTGGCGCGGACCATGATCCGCCGCCGGAGGAGTTCCAGATGGCATTGCAATTCCGCCCGCTCGGCTATGCCGTGGGCGCCGAGGTCACCGGGGTCGACATCAGCAAACCCATCGACGACCAGACCTTCGCCGAGATCTACGCCGCCTTCCTGCAGTACAGCGCGCTGCTGTTCCGCGGCACGCCGGTGACGCGCGAGCAGCACATCGCCTTCAGCCGCTACTTCGGCGAGGTCGATAACAACGACCGCTCCCCGCGCATCCGCCACCCGGAGTACCACGAGATCCAGATCATCACGAACAAGATCAAGACCTCCACCATCAAGGATGCCTTCGCCGGCATGATCTGGCACTCCGACCAGTCCTATTCAACGCAGCCGGCCAAGGCCACGCTGCTGCATGCCCTGCAGGTACCCGGCATCGGCGGGGACACCATGCTCGCCAACATGTGCATGGCCTACGACACGCTGTCGGACACCATGAAAAGCCTCATCGAACCACTCGAGGCGGTGCATTTCGGCGGCAAGGCGCGCCTGGACAACAGCTCGCCGGAGCGCGCCACGGAGACAGCCAAAGCCAACCCGCCCACGGCGCACAAGCTGGTGCAGGTGCATCCGGAGACCGGCAAAAAATCGCTGTATGTCGGTGGCAAGGTGAAGCAGATCGTCGGCCTCAACCCGGACGAAAGCCAGTTGCTGCTCGGCTTCCTGCAGACGCATGCCGCGCGGCCGCAGTTCTGCTACCGCCACGCCTGGCAGCAGGAGGACGTGCTGGTGTGGGACAACCGCTGCACCAACCACGTGGCGATCGGCGACTACGACCGCCGCAACGAACGCCACATCGATCGCACCACGGTGAAGGGCCTGCCCGCCGGCCGTGCCTACACCGGCCCCGTCCATTACGAAGGCCCGCGGCTGTGACCATGAAAACCTTTCCCCTGCACCGCATCGGCCGCCTTTCCCGCAATCTTTGCACGCCACTGGCGCTGGCCCTGTGCACAGCCCTGAGCACCGCGGCAACGACAGCGACGGCGCAGGCGCAGGCCTATCCGGCCAAGCCCATCCGCGTCTACACCTCGGCCGCCGGCGGCGGCAACGACCTGGTGGCCCGCATCATCAGCCAGGGGCTCTCGCCGGCGCTGGGCCAGCCGGTGCTGGTGGAAAACCGCGCCGGCATCCTGTCGGTGGAGGCCGTCTCCAAGGCGCCCCCTGATGGCTACAGCCTGCTGGTCATCGGCAGCAGCCTGTGGGTGGACCCGCTGATGCGCGAGGATGCCGGCTGGGATCCGGTGCGCGACTTCGCCCCCATCACCCTGGCCGTGGCCTCGCCCAATGTGCTGGTGGTGCACCCCTCGGTGCAGGCCAACTCGATCAGGGAACTGATCGCACTGGCCAAGGCCAAGCCTGGCGCGCTGAACTATGCCTCGGCCGGTTCCGGATCGACGCCGCACATTGCTGCAGAACTGTTCAAGTACATGGCCGAGGTGGACATCGTGCGCGTGCTCTACAAGGGCACGGCGCAGGCATTGAATGACCTGATCGCCGGACAGTGCCAGCTCACCTTCACCCCGGCCGGCACCGCCAGCCAGTTCGTCAAATCGGGCAAGCTGCGCGCCCTCGGGGTCACCTCGCTGCAGCCCTCGGCGCTGTTTCCCGGGCTGCCCACCATCGCCTCATCCGGCGTGCCGGGCTACGAAGCGGTATCCACCTACGGCGTGTTCGCACCGGCAAAGACGCCCGCCGCCATTGTCACGCGGTTGAACCAGGAGATCCTCAAGACCCTGACCCAGCCTGCAGTGAGGGAGAAGTTGTTCAGCACCGGCTCCGAAGCCGTGGGCAGTTCGCCCGAGGAACTGGCGGCCAAGATCAAATCGGAGATGGCGCGCCTGGCCAAGGTGGTCAAGCCGGGCAGCTGAACGGGACGCCGGGCCTGCCCGGCGCCTGCCCATCGAGGCGCCGCGCTATTGCAGCGTCACCCCGCCTGGCGTGGCCCGTTCCTTGGCGATGCTGCCAAAGCGCCCGCTGTTGTAGTCCTCGATGGCCTGGCGGATTTCCTCGGCGGTGTTCATGACGAAGGGCCCGTAGCCCACCACCGGCTCGTCGATCGGCTCGCCGGCCAGCACCAGCACGCGCGCATCGTTGTTCGATTCGATGCTGAACTCGCACTCCCGGCGGTCGAGCACCACCACCTGGGCATCGCGCGCGATCACCTCGTTGTTCACCTGCACCGTCCCCTGCAGCACCACCACCAGCACGGTATGCCCGTCCGGTACGGCCAGCTTGGCCTTGCCATCCTTGGCCAGTCGCATGTCCCAGACCTGGATGGGGGTGAAGGTTTTTGCCGGACCACGATGGCCTTCATAGTCCCCGGCAATCACGCGCAGGCTGCCGACACCATCGGGCATGGCGACCGTCGGGATGTCGCGTGCGAGCAGCGTCTGGTAACCGGGTGGCACCATCTTGTCGCGCGCCGGCAGGTTCACCCACAACTGCACCATCTCCAGCGTGCCGCCCTTCTGGGTGAAGTCGCGGGAATGGAATTCCTCATGGATGATGCCCGAGGCGGCCGTCATCCACTGCACATCCCCCGCACCGATGCGCCCGCCGGCGCCGGTCGAATCGCGATGCGCCAGCTCGCCCTGATAGACAATGGTGACGGTCTCGAAACCGCGGTGCGGATGCTGGCCGACGCCCCGCGGCATGTCAGCCGGCTCGAAAGGTGCCGGCCCGGCATAGTCGAGCATCAGGAAGGGGCTCAACTGCTGCACCTGGGCATCATGACTGAACAGCGAACGCACCGGAAAACCATCACCCACCCAGTGGCCGCGCGGTGCGCTTCTGACGGTCAGGACTTTCTTCATTGCAGACTCCTTGGTTCGAGGTGATGCCGGGGCGATCCCCGATGCTCCCGGCGAGGCCACCCCCTGTCGGGATGATCACCGCGCAACAGCCCAAGCCACGCAAACGTCATAAGACACCGGCATAAGGCACAGGGGGTAGTCGGCGCGGGTGCGGGATTTGACCATATATGCGGTCGATTCACGGGACTGCAAGGTGGTCTCCTCGTCCCCTGCGGCCTCACTCAGGCGCCCTGCCCCTGACAGTCCTTCCGGACCAGTCACCGAAGCTCACGCTGCCATGCCCATCGATTCTCCTGTCAGACGGTGTGGATATCGGAAAGGGCGGGAAGCGCAATGCACAAAGTACTTGGCCGACGACAACGAGGATGCCGTGATCAGCCTCGCCATGCTGCTCGAACTGCAGGGCTGTCAGGTAATGACGGCCAGGGACGGGCAGCAGCCGCTGGATGCCGCTGGATGCCGCCGCATCCTTCCGCCCTGACATCGCCTTTCTCGACATTTCACTCCCGCTCCTGGATGGCTACGACATTGCCCGCAGCCTCCGCCGCCTCGAAGAGGAGGCCGCCCTTGCACACGACATTCACGACGTGCACGACAGGCGTCCGGCGATGCTGCTGGTGGCCCTCACCGGCTGGGCCTCGCTGGCCGACCACGACAAAGCCCTGGGGTGCGACTTCAATGTCCATTTCGCCAAGCCGCTCAACCCCGAGCTGCTGCCCGCAGATCGCAGACAGCCTCCACGAGCTGCTCGACCACGAAAAACCGGCCCTCAATCACGAGGTGAGCCGCATCGATGCCGCCACCAGCGAGGCACGCCACTGGCTGTTCAGCTTTTTCCCGGTGCTGGTGGGCAAGGCCGTCATCGGGATCGGCCTGGTGGCGATGGACATCAGCGAGCGCAAACGCGCCGAAATGCACCTGCGCGAGCGCGAGCAGCAGTTCCGCGGCATTGTCGAGCAATCCATTGCCGGCGCCTACATCCTGCAGGACGGGCGTCTGGCCTACGTCAACCGCCGCTTTGCCGAGATCTTCGGCTACACCACCGAGCAGATGCAGACGCTCGATCCGCTCTCCCTGGTGACCGAGGCGGAACGGCCGCACGCCCTGGAAATCATCCGCACGCGCATGTCCGGCGAGACGCAGACGCGCAACTACGAATTCACCGCCATCCACGCCGACGGCAACCACTTCGACCTCGGCGTGCACGCCAGCTGCGCCTCGCATCGCAGCCGCCCGGCCATCATCGGTCTGGTACAGAACATCTCGGGCAAGATCACCCTGCCGGTGATAATCTTTTCCAAGTCAGGCCGCCTCAGCGCGGCCGAATTCATGCTGATCAAGGGCCATCCCCAGGCCGGTTACGACGTGCTGAAGAATGTCGAGTTCCCCTGGCCCGTGGCCACCATCATCCTGCAGCACCATGAACGACTGGACGGCAGCGGCTATCCGGGCGGCATCCGTGATGCCGAAATCCTGCCCGAATCGCGCATCCTCGCCATCGCCGACGTGGTGGATGCCATGTCCTCGCACCGCCCCTAGCGTCCCGCCCTGGGTATCGACAAGGCACTGACTGAAATCGAGCAGGGCGGCGGCAGGATCTACGACGCGGACGTCGCCCAGGCCTGCCTCAGGCTGTTCCACGACAAAGAAAACCTGGCCCTGGTGGACCAGCAACGGCCCCGGTGAAAGCAAACCTGATATGATCATCTTGTAATATAAGACACCGTCTTGATTGATTTAACACTGTAATTGTTATCAGAAATCCTGGACGCGTCTCGCCGTGACAGGAAAGCCGAGGGCTTACCCGCTTGTCAAAGGTTCACCGATTTCCGGGGACGACGAGGTTTACCCCCTTGTCAAAGGTTCTTCGTCGATTTCCGGGGATGGCATTGGCAGCAAGCTTGGCAGGCCCGGGTTTACCCCCTTGTCAATCGGCATAGGGGGCAGTCTAGCTGACTGCGCCCCTGCCACACCACCCGGCATGCGGGGCCGCACCGGGCGGTTCGAAGAGTTGAGGTCAT
>CANJJT010000132.1:0-8995 GCA_947474715.1 Betaproteobacteria bacterium | reverse complement strand
CCAGGACTACTACGAGGAACGCTACCGACAGCGCGTCATGCACCACCTCACCAAGCGTGCCGAAAAGCTTGGCATGCAACTCGTCCCGATTCCTCAAGCCGCATAAAATTACGCCGCTATTCAATGTGATAGATTGTGTTTCTTAAGAGCCGAATATACACGCATGGTCATCCATCGTTCTCCAGCCGCCTCGGCCGTGGGGATCAGCGTGGGGGTGCACCCCTGGGCTAGAATCCCCTCATCCAACGGCCCGCCACAGTCAACCGCAGCATTCCCCGGAGCACGCCATGATCGATGACATTTCCGGCCTGCGCCGCATCCTCAAGACCAGCAAGGTCATCGCCGTGGTCGGCCTGTCCGCAGACTGGTTCCGCCCCAGCCAGTTCGCCGCCAAGTACCTGCAGGAACACGGCTACACCATCATCCCGGTCAACCCGCGCGCCAGCGAAATCCTCGGCCAGAAATGCTATCCCTCGCTGCAGGCCATCCCGGTCAAGGTGGACATGGTGGATGTCTTTCGCAAGACCGAAGACGTGCTCCCCATCGCTGAGGAAGCCATCGCCATCGGCGCGAAAGTGCTGTGGCAGCAGATCGGTGTGACGAACATGGACGCCGTGGCCAGGGCCGAAGCGGCGGGCCTGGACTGCATCATCGACCGCTGCGTGAAGATCGAACATGGGCGGCTGTTCGGGGGGCTGGGTTGGGCTGGGGTGAATACCAAAGTCATTTCAGCGAAGCGGCCGCAATGGCTACCGTATTGAACGGCCTGTTCAGGCCAGGACCTATGCAAGACTCTTCGCCAAATTCCGTGGATGAAGCCGCAACAAGGTTTACCCTCTTGTCAAAGGGGGCCGACTCGTGAGCGCAGCGAACGAGCGGGGGGATTTTGACCCGCCGGGCTGGTCTCATTGCCATCTTCCGGCTTTGCCATGAACCCTGCGCATGATGCTTGCATCGCCTTGGGAGAGGCGCGAGAAGAAGTTCGGGGCATCGACCTGACAGGGACTGGCGTGATGCAAGGCAGCGATATGAAAATTCCCCCGCGCGACTGCGTCGCGTCGGCCCCCTTTGACAAGGGGGTAAGCCCCGTGCCTGCCACGCTTGCTGCCAGTGCCTCCCCCGGAAATCGGCAAGCAAATTTTGACCAGGGGGTTAACACCCACCGGCCTGCGGCACCCAGGTCGGGATTCCCCCAGGCACAACACCTTCTCTGAACGCCGCAGCCACCCATGCAACTCGTCCTGCTGCTCATCCTGCTCGTAGTCGTCGAAGCCTTTGCCACCGGGATCATTCTCAGGCGACTGGCGGCGCGGCACACCGCCGTCTGGACCCAGTTGGGCCTGCCGGCCTTGAGCGAAGCGGCTATCGGACAGCAGTGGGTGGCCCTGACGAAGTTCATCTACAGCGGCGCCTGCCTGCGCCTGGACGACGTACCGCTCAATGTGCTGTGCGCCACCCTGGTCATCGGTGAAATCGCCGTGCTGTACGCCATTGCAACCAGCATCCTGTCATGATGATTGATAACAATATTTCATCTGATCTTTTATCAACAATGACATCCATTCGAAAACGATAACAATGCCAGATCACAAGTTCGGCTTCGACACCCTCGCCCTGCACGCCGGCCAGATCCCCGACGCAGCCACCGGCGCGCGGGCGGTACCGCTGTACCAGACCACCTCCTTCGTCTTCGACTCGGCCGAGCATGCCGCCAGCCTGTTCAACCTGGCGACCTTCGGCAATGTCTACTCGCGCCTGTCCAACCCGACCACTGCCGTGTTCGAGGAACGCATGGCCGCGCTGGAAAACGGCCGCGCCTGCGTCGCCACCGCCACCGGCCAGGCCGCCGAAGCCACCGCCATCCTCACGCTGCTGGAAGCGGGCGACCATATCGTCTCCGCCTCCACGCTCTACGGCGGCACCTACACCCTGTTCGACGTGAACCTGAGAAAGCTCGGCATCGACACCACCTTCGTCGATCCCTCCGACCCGGTGAACTTCCGCCGCGCCATCACGCCGAAAACCAGGATCGTCTACGCCGAAACCCTGGGCAATCCGCTGCTCAACATCATCGATCTGGAAGCCGTGGCGAACATCGCCCATGAAGCGGAGATCCCCTTCATGGTGGACAACACCGTGCCCTCACCCTATCTGTGCCGCCCCTTCGAATGGGGCGCCGACATCGTCGTGCACTCGGCCACCAAGTACCTGGGCGGCCACGGCACCAGCATGGGCGGGGCCATCGTCGAGTCGGGAAAATTCAACTGGGCCAATGGCAAGTTCCCCGGCATGACCGAACCGTCGAAGGGCTACCACGGCGTGCGCTTCTACGAGACCTTCGGCGACTTCGGCTACACCATGCGCGCGCGGATGGAAGTGCTGCGCACCTTCGGCCCATCCATCTCGCCCTTCAATTCCTGGATGCTGCTGCAGGGCATGGAAACCCTGCCCCTGCGTATGGACCGCCACTGCGAGAACGCGCTCAAGGTGGCGCAGTTCCTGAAAGACCACCCGCGCGTCGCCTGGGTCAACTACCCCGGCCTGCCCGGCGACAGCCAGCACGAACTGGCCAAGAAGTACCTGCCCAAGGGAGCGTCAGGGCTGTTGAATTTCGGTGTGAAGGGTGGCGCCGAGGCCGGTGTGAAATTCATCGAAGGTGCCACCTTCATGAGCCACCTCGCCAACATCGGTGATGCCAAGACACTGATCATTCATCCCGCCTCGACCACGCATCGGCAGTTGTCGGAGGAGGAGCAGATGAAGGCGGGGGTCAGGCCGGATATGGTGAGGATGTCGGTGGGGCTGGAGTCGGTGGAGGATATTCTTTGGGATATTGATCAGGCGCTGGGGAGATAAGCGATGTGCTCAAAGACGATTGCCTGTTCTGCCTGCCAGGCTTGATATCAAGGATCTAAGGAAGGACTGAACAAGTGAGCTACGCCCCCTTGTCTATCCCCCACTTCAGAGGAAACACTGTCTACGCTTCCTCAAAATGGAAGCTTGATCAGTGTTTCCTTAGCAAGTCCTCAGGGACAGACTACGGTTTACGTATATAGGGTCAGCGTCAGCTTTCCCATTCACGCCGCGCGGGCCAATGCGCCACGCAACCCGGATTTGACATTCAGTCGCGGCAACTTTCTGATCGCCGCACCTGCTTTCGCTTCAGCCAGCCGCAACTCATACAGCTTCTGGAGGTTCAGCCAGAATTCCGCGCTGGTTCCAAAGAAATGCGCCAGCCGCAGTGCGCTGTCACCAGTAATCGCCCTTTGCCCATTCAGGATGCCGGTGATCCGGTTGGTCGGCACATCAAGCTGCCGACCAAGTTCAGCCGCGCTCATACCCAGTTCTTTGAGCTGTTCAGCGAGATGTTCGCCGGGGTGGATAGCGGTGCGTGCCATGTTTATTCCCTCAGTGATAGTCCACGATCTCGACATTGACCGGCCCGGGCGAACCCTCTGGCCATTCAAAGCAGATGCGCCATTGATCGTTGAACGGATGCTGTACTGCCCCTTGCGGTTGCCCTTCAGGGCTTCGAAGCGGTTTCCCGGAAGCATGGCGAGATCTTTTCATGACGTCGCCGCTTCGAGCAGATCGAGCTTGATTTCCGCCTGCCTGGAAAACCCCGAAAACGCCCTGACCTGCTTTCCTTCAGCGAATTCGCGTGTGCGCTTGTCTCTGAAGCTAACGATCATGAGAGCAGCATAGCAATCGCTTAGCCGTTACGTCAATCGTAACGATTGTTAGGGTCAGAGTCGAATGCCTCCTCATACCCTGTCAGCCTTTACCCCATCCTGGCGCCCGGATTGGACATCACAACTTGTGATCTCCAATCATCCAGCTCCTGCACCGACAGCGTGAACATGAACTCCGGTGGAAACCGTTCGACATTGCGCTTGACCGCCTGGTTCAGGACGTGAGTCTCAACGCCGTAAAGATCTGCAAGGTCGGCATCAATCAGCACCTTGTGACCACGGATGATGAGGATGCGGCGCTCGATCGATTCGATTGCAAGCGGTACTACGACTTTGGTCTTTTATATGAATTCCTCCTTCAGCCCCCGAGACTTGATCATCTCGGCCCCGGCCCCGGCCCGGGCGCGAGCACATGCACTGGGGTTGGCCATGCACTGCATAACGCGTATTCCCGCGAAAGCGCTGACTTGAACAACCCAGCACCAAAGGGGGGCGGAGAGTGCTATTGCACTCACCCTCCTGAACCGGCCATCAAACCGGCCAGAAATCGGCCTACTTCCCGCCCCGCTGATTCGCCAACCCGTTGATTCCGGGCCGCTTCATCGCCGCTCAAACCGGCCAAGGAACCGGCCAGAATCGCGGTCATGGAGGCCGGGAATTTGAAGGACTCGATCCCGGTTTTTCCTCATCATCCAACGTAGAATCCTTCGCGGCGCCCCCACACAAGAAAGAACACGGGGCGCCCGCCCGACCACAAGGAGGAGAACCCGATGCGCCCGCTTCCACGTCCATTGCTGCGTCCGCTGCTGTCCTGCGCCATTGCCGCCTGCGTGATGGCATCACTCGGCGCCCACGCCCAATCCGGCGTCGACACCTACCCCGCCCGCCCCATCACCATCGTCGTCCCGTTTGCCGCAGGCGGCCCCGCCGATATCGAGGCACGGCTCTACACGCCCCTGCTCACCAAGTTGCTGGGGCAGTCGATGGTGATCGACTACAAGGTGGGCGCGGGCACGTCGATCGGCACCGGTTATGTGGCCAAGGCGGCGCCGGACGGTTACACGCTGCTGACCAACACGGCCGGGTTCGCCATCCTGCCCACCTTCTACAAGCTGCCTTTCGACCTCATCAAGGACCTCGCGCCGATCTCCCTGATGAGCACCAAGACGTCGATACTCATCGTTCCGGCGAGCTCGCCGTTCAAGAACTTCACGGAGTACCTGGCCTATGCCAAGGCGAATCCGGGCAAGATCAACTATGGCACCTCGGGCGCCGGCGCACTGGGGCACCTCACCGCTGAATGGCTGCACGCCGATGCCGGCGTCAAGGTCACCTTTGTCCACTTCAAGGGCAACTCCACGCTGATGAATGACCTGGTGGCCGGGCGGGTCGATATCGGCTCCTCATCCACCATCACCGCCTTCCAGCTGATGAAGCAGGGCAAGGCCCGGGCGCTGGCGGTGAAGGGCCCGTCGCGCCTGCAACTGATGCCGGACCTGCCCTCGGTGTCGGAATACATGAAGGGCTACCGCGACCTGAACTGGCAGGGCTTCTTCGCACCGGGCGCCACGCCCGCGCCCATCATCAACAAGCTCGCCGGCGCCTTCCAGACCGTGGCGAAGGACCCCGAGCTGGCGAAGAAGATGGAGGCGCTCGAATCCGATATGGTGGGCAGCTCGCCCGAGGAGTTCCGCAAGCTGCTGGTCACGGAAGTCGCTCGGTGGAGGGATCTGGTGGCGCGCTTCGGGATCGAGAAGCCCAATGAATGAGGTGCTTCGGCATCCGGTAGCTGCGATCGCAGGGATGGGCAGGGAGTCTGACGCCCCGAGTGCATCGAAGGCACAGCATTGCAAGAACCACTGAAATCATTTCCGTCATTCCCGCGCAGGCGGGAATCCATTGCCTTCAAAGGCAGCAAAGATGGATTCCCGCCTGCGCGGGAATGACGGTGGTGTGCGACACAAGCTTCACTGATGCGGACGCAGAGGTTTGCACCGTTCCATACAGCATTCCCAACTCCGTCTTCGGCAAACATCAGCCTTCGGTCCACGGCCGGGGGAACTTCAAGAATCCAGTGGCATCCGGGAGTCATGCATGAACAAGGCAACACAGGAAGCCCCCTTGCAGGTCATGGGCCGCGCAGCCGCGGCGCTGCGCGGCGACAATCTGCCGGAGGAAGTGCTGCTGCGCGCACGCCAGCGCGTGCTCGACACGGTGGGCTGCCTGGTCGCCGGTTATCACGCCGGCATCTCCGACACCGTGCGCGACTACGTGCGGGCGCAAGGCGGCCGGCCGGAGGCGACCCTGCTGCCCACCGGCGAGAAGACCACGGCATCGCTCGCCGCGCTCGCCCATGCCACCTATATCTTCGGCCTGGAACTGTCCGACGCGGCCCCGCGTGGCACCGTCCATCCCGGTTGCGAAATCGTCTCGGCGGCGCTGGCCATCGCCGAGCGCGACGGCCTGGGGGGCGACCGGATACTGCCCGCAGTGGTGGCCGGCTACGAGGTGGAGATCCGCTTCGGCCGCGCCCTGCATCCGCATGCCTTCTACCAGGGCTGGTCGACCATCGGCCTGCTGGGTTCCATCGGGCCGGCCGTCACCGCAGCGCATCTGCTAGGCCTGGACGCAACCGGCATCGCCAATGCGATCAGCGTGGTGTTGAGTCTCACGCCGGCCGCCACGGGCCGGGTGAACCAGGGCGGCAGCGTCAAGTGGCTGGTGGGCGGGCATGCCTGTGCCACCGGCATGCTGGCCGCGGACATGGCCAAACGGGGACTGGATGGCATGCACGATGTGGCCGGCGTGTGGCTGCCCGCCATCTGCAAGGAGAACCACCCCGAACGCCTTACCGAAGGCATTTCTAAGTCCGGTGAGTTCACGCAGTGGGAACTGCTGAGCGGCGTGCTGACCAAGTACTACGCCACGGTCGGCCCCATCGCAGCGACGCTGGATGCCACCTTCGCGCTGCTGCAGGAACACCCCATCCGGGCCGAGGACGTGGTGGACATCCATGCCGATTGCCCCAAGCGCACCGCCATCTTCAACAAGCCGCATCCGGAAAGCGACAGCAAGGCGCGCGCCAGTCTGCCGCATTGCGTGGCAGTGGCCATCTGCACCAGGGATCCGGCGCAGTTGCTGGGCCCGGCCTACCAGCCGGATGCCCTGGCCAACAAGGCCTATCGGGCCATGGCCGAGAAGGTGCGCGTCACCGAGAACGCCGACTACGAGCGCCAGTACCCGGCACGCAGCCTGGCGCGAGTCAGCATCCGGCTGAAGAATGGCGAGACCTACAGCAAGGAAGTGGACCGCAGCGAAAACCCGCGCTACCTCACCCCGGGTGATGCCGACATCGAAGCCAAGTTCCGCCTGATCGCGGCGCCCGCGCTGGGCCAGGCGAAGACCGACACCGCCATTGCGCTGATCCGGCAATTCGAACAGGTAAAAACGCTGGACGGACTGCTGGCGGCGCTCAAGCCATGATGAAACTCAGGGGCTGTCGGCAGCACACCCCATCCCGATGAACCGCCGGAGATACCATGAAAATCGTCGTCCTGGATGACTGGAGCGGAACATTCCGCACGCTGAAGTGTTATGCCCGCCTCGCCGACCACGAGGTGATCGTCCATCACGACACGGAAAAGGATGTGCAGAAGCTGGCCGCGCGCCTGCAGGGTGCGGACGCGATCATCCTCACGCAGGAGCGGTCCCACCTGCCGCGAGAGCTGGTCGAGCGTCTGGACACCATCAGGATCATCGCCCAGACCGGCAGCCATCGCGACCACCTCGACATGGCGGCCCTCACCGGAAAAGGCATCCTTGTCTGCGCGCCCGGCACCAAGGGCGTTGGTGTGACCACCGCCGAGCTAACCTGGGGCCTCATCATCGCCAGCCTGCGCCACATACCACTCGAAGTGCAGAACATGAAGCAGGGCATCTGGCAATCCACGGCAGGCACCGGATTGCGCGGCCGCACCCTGGCCATCTATGGACTGGGCGGCATTGGGTCCATCGTCGCGCGCGTGGGCAAGGCCTTCGACATGCGGGTCACCTGCTGGGGGCGCGAGGCATCACGCGACAAGATCGTTGCTGCGGGCTACGACATGCCGGCCACGCGCCGCGAGTTCTTCGAGTCCGCCGATGTGCTGTCCGTGCACGTGTACTACAACCAGCATACCCGCGGCATCATCACCGCTGCGGATCTCGCCTGCATGAAGCCGACCTCGGTGTTCGTGAACACCAGCCGTGACGGCCTGGTGGAACCCGGCGCGCTGGTGGCGGCATTGAAGCAGGGCCGCCCCGGACGTGCCGCCATCGACGTCTACGATGCGGAGCCGGTGCTGCAGGGCAGGCATCCGCTGCTCGAGCTGCCCAATGTGATCTGCACCCCGCACCTGGGCTATGCCACCGAAAACACCTTCGAGAGCTTCTACAACAAGGCCATCGACAGCCTGCTGGCCTGGGTCGCGGGCACACCAATCAATGTGATGAATCCGGAGGTCCTTGACCGTTGACAGTGGAAAGGCGCCGGTCAACGGTCACCGATTGCCCAGTGCAAGCTCACGCATCCGCAAGGCCTGCCTTCAGCGCGTAGCCTGCCCCCCGGTAACTGACGATGAGGTCATGCCTGCCGCACAGTTCCGACAGTTTTTTGCGCAAATGGCTGATGTGCACATCGAGGCCGCGACTCTGGGGCGACCAGTCCTGGCCTGAGAGCAGGCGCGAAAGCGAGTTGCGATCGACCACCTGGCCTGGCCGGCAAAGCAGGGCCAACAGCAACTGCAGTTCCTTCTCGGTAAACCGGCATACCCTGCCGTCGGACAGGACCGACGTGCGGCTCCAGATGTCGATCTCGACATTGCCGATCCTGATGCGGCCCGGGTTGACTTCACCGGGCACCCTACCCTCCCTGGTTCTGCGCAGGACGCTGCGAATGCGCGCTCGCAGCACTTCGGCGTTGAAGGGCTTGGTCACATAGTCATCGACCCCCACGTTCAATCCGGCAACCATGGCTTCTGCAGATGACATGCCCGAAACGAGGATGATGGCCACTGACGAACGCGCCCTGATCGCCCCGGCAATGGCGATGCCATTCTCTTCGGGAAGCAGAATGTCCAGCAACAGGAGATCGAGCCTGTCCACGATCAGGGACCGGCATAGAGAGGCTCCCGAATCCGCGAAGAACACATCGAACTCCTCCCTCAGGGTCCTGGAAAGCAGGATGCACGTAACGGGCTCATCCTCCAGCACGCCAATCCGGTACCTGACTGCCATGTCCGCCCCAATTTCCCCGTTGCCTTGTT
>CANJJT010000131.1:0-9053 GCA_947474715.1 Betaproteobacteria bacterium | reverse complement strand
GCCGGATTGCATCCAGAGCATCAACCTGGGAATGGTTCGAGCACTGCAAGTGCAGCGGTAGAAAATTCCCCCGCGCGACTGCGTCGCGTCGGCCCCCTTTGACAAGGGGGTAAACCCTCGGCTTCCCCGGCATTCGACGAACGACCCGGTGGTATCCTCGACCCCGCCCCCATGAAGCCCATATACCCGCTCGTCTCCTTCCTCGTGCTGAACCAGATGGTGTTCACCGGTGGGCGTTTTCTGGTGGCGCTGTATGCGGTGCATCTGCAGGCTTCGACCTTGATGCTGGGGGTGCTGGTGGCGTTGTTTTCCTTCACCGCCACGCTGACCTCGGTGCCGGCCGGGCGGCTGATCGACCGCATCGGCACGCGCACGCCGGTGCTGGTCTGCCTGGCGCTGCTCACGGTGGGCATGGGGCTGCCGCTGGTGACCTCGGGGCTGGTGCCGCTCTACATCACGGCGCCGCTCACCGGCGGCGCCTTCTTCGCGCTGTACACCTGCACCAGCACGCTGTCCAACTGGTACAGCACGCCGGAGGATCGGACCGCCAATTTCTCCTGGATCACCGTGGGTGCTTCGGTGGGGCAGGCGCTGGGGCCCTTGAGTGCCGGCCTGCTGATCGACCACCACAGCCACATGGCGGCCTTCGTGCTGATCGCCTCGCTGCCGGCGGTGTCCTATGGGCTGTTCGCGCTGAGCGGGCTGCGTCACACCAGCGCGCAAACGGGCGCGGTACCGCAGCACCAGCGCGGTGCGCTCGACTTGCTGCGCTACCCGGGGTTGCGGCCGGTGCTGTTCCTCAGCACGCTGTTCATCATGGCGGCCGATGTGTTCGTGGTGATGGTGCCCATTTACGGCACGCAGCTGAAGCTCTCGGCCTCGGATATGGGCATGATCGCCAGCGCCTTCTCGCTGGCCTCCTTCATCGTGCGGGCCCTGTCGGCGCAGTTCGCACGCTGGTTCCCGGCCTGGCGGCTGATGCTGGTGTCGCTGGCGGTGGCCGGGGTGTTCACCATGTTGATCGGCACGGTCTCCTGGCTGCCGTTGCTGATGCTGTTCGCCTTCTGCGCAGGCTTTGGTCAGGGGCTGGGTGCGCCCATGTCAACCTCGGTGCTGTACCAGGAGGCGCCGCCGGAGCGGGTGAGCGAGGCGATGGGTCTGCGCCTGTCGCTGGGCATGACCACGCAATCGGTGCTGCCGGTGGTGATCGGCAGCATCGGCAGTTTCGTCACCGCCGAACCGGTGTTCATCGCCATGGGCCTGGCGCTGCTGGGCGGCGCCTTCATGGAGCGGCGGCAGTGGTGTCGCGTTCGCCAGCCGACGGTAGAAAAATGATCATTTTCATGACCAATGGCACGTCACCATTGGTCATGAAGATTAATTATGATCAGACCTGCAGCGCGCGCAGGGCCCAGGCGGTGCGCGCCTCGATGAAGCGGTGCATCTCGCCCAGCGCTTCCAGCGCCACTCCGCCGGGCGGGTCTTCCTTGATGAAGGCGTGCGGCGCGCCGTCATAGACGTGCAGTTCCACCTCGCCGCCGTTGCGCATGTAGGCGTCGGCAAAGTCCACGGTGTTGCGGAAATCGAAGTTCTCGTCGTTGGAACCCTGCAGCAGCAGCACCGCGGGCTGCGCCACCGTCTCGCCACGCTGCACGATGCGCAAGGGGTTGGCATCGGCCATCTCGGCCTCGTTGTTCCAGAACACGCGGTGTGCCTCGATCAGGCGTTCACGGTGGTTCGCCTTGGCATAGACCAGGCGCGCCGTCGGGTCGAGCACCGGCCAGCAGGCGACGACAAAGGGCAGGCTGGCATCGCGTTCGGTGAGGCCGTCGTCATCGTGCTGGTAGCCGCCCGAGCGCGAGCGCAGCAGGCTCAGCATCAGCAGGTGCCCGCCGCTGGAGGTGGCCACGCCGCCCACCAGTTCGCGCCGGCTGCCGAAGCGTTCGGCATGCTGCTTGAGCCAGCGCGTGGCGTAGTTCACGTCCTCCACGGTGACCGGGTACTTCGCCTGGGGCGGGTAGCGGAAATCCACGCTGAACACCGCAATGCCACGCTCGGCGAGGTAACGGTGGATGATGTAGTTGGTGTGGCGGTCGTTGCGCGTCCAGGCGCCGCCATGCACTTCCAGGATCAGCGGAAGGGGACCGTCGCGCTTCTGCTTCGGTTCGTAGTAGGTGCCCGAGAGTTCGATGCCATCGACCACACGATAGACGTGGTCCGATGTGGTATAGCCGGCGGTGTCGGCGGTGCTCATGCGGCTGCTCCTGTGGAATTGTCCTTGCTGTCGAGGTAATGCAACGGGCCGCCGCGGAAGGGGGCAAAGCCGGTGCCGAAGATGAGCCCGGCATCGGCGAGGTCGGCATCGGCGACGATGCCTTCGGCCACCACGGCGCGCGCTTCATCCAGGTAAGGGCGGATCAGGCGTTCGGTGAGATCGGCGGTGACGGGGCCGGGCCTGGCCTTCCTCGCCTTGCCGTCCTTCCAGGGGTAGAAGCCCTGGCCGGTTTTCTTGCCCAGCTGCTTGGCGTCGAAGCGTTCCTGCAGGCAGTGCGGCACGGCATTGTTCTCGCCGCCCAGTTCCCGGCCCACCGCCATGCAGATGTCCAGGCCCACCACGTCGGCCAGTTCGATCGGCCCCATGGGCATGCCGAAATCGGTCATGGCGCGGTCCAGGGTTTCCGGTGCAATGCCCTCATCGACCATGCGGAAGGCCTGCTGCATGTAGGGCCCCAGCACCCGGTTGACGAGGAAGCCGGGTGCGTCTTTCACATGCAGCGGCAGCTTGTCGATCTGGCGCACGAAGGCGGCGGCGCGCTCGGCCTGGGCGGGGTCGGTCTCGGTGCCGGAAACCACTTCGACCAGTTGCATCTGCGCGACGGGATTGAAGAAGTGGATGCCCACCAGGCGCGCCGGGTTGATGAACTCCGCACCGATGTCGGCCAGCTTCAGGCTGGAGGTGTTGCTGGCCAGCAGCGCATCGCGCCGGGTGATGTGTTCCAGGCGCGCGAACAGCGCCCGCTTGGCCTCCAGGTTCTCGAAGATGGCCTCGATGATCACGTCGGCATGGCGGGCGCCGTCGCCGGACACGTCCGGGATCAGCCGATCCATGGCGTCGCGAACGCGCAAGGGGTCGCGCAGGCGCCGCGTGAACAGTTCCGCCGCGCGCTTCATGGCCGGGGCCAGGCGGTCGGCGTTCTGGTCCTGCAGCGTGACGCGCAAGCCCCGCGAGGCGCACCAGGCGGCGATGTCCCCGCCCATCACGCCGGCGCCGATCACGTGCACGTGTTTCGCCTTGAAGTCGGCGGCCTTGCCCAGGGCCTTCAGGCGTTCATGCAGGAAGAACACCCGGATCAGGTTGCCCGCGGTGGGGTGCTGCAACAGATGGGCGATGGAGGCCGGGTCGCCGTCGGGGATGGTGAAGGGATCGCCGTCGTAGGACGACCAGGCGCGCAGGATGGCATAGGGGGCCGGATACTGATCGCGTCCGGCGCGCCGGGCTACCTGCTTCTCGGCCTGGCGGGCGATGAAAGGCCGCACCTGCTTCGCGTTCATCAGGCGCGCGAGCAGCGAGGGTTTTTTGCGTGGCGGTGGCGTCAGCGCATAGACGCGCGCGGTGTTCATGAGGATGCGCAGCGGCACCGCCTCGTCGACCAGGCCCATGCGTTTGGCGCGCCGCGCGTCGATGGCGCGGCCGGTGAGCATCATGTCCAGTGCCTGCGGCGGTGGGACAAAGCGCGACAGGCGCATCACCCCGCCCATCAGCGGCCAGATGCCCAGCATCACCTCGGGCAGGGCCATGCGCGTGCCGGGCTGGTCCACGGCGATGCGGTAACGGCAGGCCAGCGCCAGTTCCAGCCCGCCACCCATGCAGAAGCCGTCGATCAGGGCGATGGTGGGAAAGGGCAGCGACTCGATGCGCTTAAACGGCTCCCAGCCGCGCCGGATCATGGTAAAGGCATCCTCGCGCGTGCGCACCTCGCGGAACTCCTCGATGTCCGCCCCGGCGATGAAGCCATTGGCCTTGCCCGAGCGGATGATGAGCGCGCGCGGCACCAGCGCGGAGATCTCGTCCAGCATGCGGTCGAGTTCTTCCAGCACTTCGCCAGAGAGCGTGTTGGTGGAGGCGTCCGCGCGGTCGAGGCTCAGCCAGACGAGCTTGTCGTCGTCCTTCTCGATGCGCCAGTGTTTGAAGAGGTTCATGTGGGCTTGTGCCTGTGGGGTGCCTGGGGTGCTTGAGGGGGGGTTGCTGCGTGGGCGGGAAAGATTGTTGGGGCACTGATGTGCTTGAAGGGATGTGCCTGGTTCTTCGCGTGCCGGCGAGGCCATCCAAAATGGATTCCCGCCTGCGCGGGAATGACGGTAAGTGGGTTGGTGGTGTGGTTGCAGGAGTGGAGCTGGGTTGGGGCGCGCCGGAGAGGTGATTCAAATTGGATTCCCGCCTGCGCGGGAATGACGACCGGTGGTTTGAATACGTGCCCGCAGGAACGATGCCGGGCGAGGGGGCAGACGTAGGCGCGATGCCGGCCCACAGTCTGTGCGGCCTTTGAAGATGTGCATGCATCGAGTGGATCAAGTACGACCGGACAAACCAAGCCGTCATTCCCGCGCAGGCGGGAATCCATTTTCCAGAGATCACTGACATCCCAGGCTAACCGATTACAGCAGCCCATCGTACAAATCCTTCCACGCGACATTGGTCTCTTCTATCAGCCGGATTTTCCACAGGCGATTCCACTTCTTGATCTGCTTCTCGCGAGTGATTGCGGCAGTCATGTCGGCATGCAATTCAAACCATACCAGCCGGTGCACCCCGTGCTTGCGGGTAAAGCCTTCAGCCTGGTCATGCTTGTGCTCCCACACCCGCTTGATCACGTCCGACGTCACCCCGACATAAAGCGTGCCTCGTATCCCGCTCGCCAGCACATACACACAAGGCCGCTTCTCCAATTCACCGGATCCCGACGCAATTCCGCCCATGGCAGCCGCGATGCTGTGATGGCACGGTCACACGCATGCCCACCTACAGCGTCTCCACCAGCATCGCCCCGCCCAGTCCGCCGCCGATACAGATGGATGCCATGCCGCGCCGGCCGGGTTTTCCTTTACCCATGCGTTTCAACACATGCAGCAGGTGCAGCACGATGCGCGTGCCCGAGGCACCCACCGGATGGCCCAGGGCGATGGCGCCGCCGTCGATGTTGAGCTTGTCCCTATCGAGCCGGCCCAGGGCCCCGGGCAGGCCCAGTTCGCTGCGGCAGTAGTCGTCGCTTTCCCAGGCGGCCAGGCAGCCGAGCACCTGCGCGGCGAAGGCTTCATTGATTTCCCAGGCGTCCAGGTCGTTCAGGCCCAGGCCGTGTTTCTTCAGCAGCGGGGTGGCCGCGTGAACCGGGCCGAGGCCCATTTCGGCCGGGTCCAGGCCGGCCCAGTGGCTGTCGATGATGCGGCCGATGGGTTTGAGGCCATGGCGCTCGACGGCGTCTTCGTCGGCGAGCACCAGCCACACGCCGCCATCGGTGATCTGCGAGGAGTTGCCGGCGGTGACCTTGCCGTATTTGCGGTCGAAGAAGGGGCGCAGCTTCGCCAGGTTCTGCACGGTGGAGTCCTCGCGCACGCCGTCGTCGGACTTGTAGGCGTTGCCGCGGCTGTCGAAGACCGGCGTGATCTCCGCCGGCAGGCCGTCGTGGGGGGCATCCAGCCAGCCGTTCTGCTGCGAGCGCAGCACGCGCTGGTGGCTACGCGCGGCGTACTCGTCCATCTGCGCGCGGGTGATGCCGAAGCGGTGGGCCAGGTTCTCGGCGGTCTGGCCCATGAGCAGGCCGCACACCGGGTCGGTGAGGCCGCGCATGATGCCGATGACTGGGTTGAACATCGCGGCCAGCGGCAGGCGCGCGAAGACGGCGGCGCGCTGACTCAGGCTGCGCGCCGCCGCCAGCTTCGAGAACCACAGTGTCATCGCCTCGTTGTAGATGAGCGGCGTGCGCGACAGCGCATCCACGCCCCCGGCCAGCACCAGCGAGGCGCGCCCGGACTGGATGTTGGCCATGGCCGAGTCGAGGGACTGCATGCCCGAGGCGCAGTTGCGCATCACCGTCCAGGCGGGCACCGCCTTGCCGCAACCCATGCGTAGCGCGGCGACGCGGCCGATGTTGACTTCATCCACCGAGGGCGCGGCGCAACCGAGGATGACTTCATCGATGGCCTCCGCGGCAAAGGGCTGGCGCGCCAGCAGCACCTTGCCTGCCGCCGTGGCGAGATCGCCCGCGGAGAAGGGGCCGGGGCGGTTCTGCGATTTCAGGAAAGGGGTCCTGATGCCGTCGATGATGTAGATGTCTTTGGCCATGGTTGCTTCGGTCAGAGTGAGCCGTTGGGGCAGGCGCCTGGAAGGATCAGGCGGCCTGTCTCTGCGTAACACCGGCAGGTTTCAGGTCGGATGCGCCCAGGTCCGGCGGGAAGTGGTCCACGCGGATCACTTCGGCGCGCAGGGCGGCTGCGCGTGCGAGCAGGGCATGGTCGTCGGTGCTGATGAGGCCGGCGGCGAGGGCGGCATCGGCCAGTGCGTCGGCAGGCGCTGCCAGCTTGCCGGCCTTCTGCGCGGTGCGGATCAGCGCTTCAATCTTTTCGGCTTCGACACTGGCCAGGAGTGCCGCTTCCAGGATGGCCAGCGGCTCGGACTCATCAGTGGGCAGGTGCATGAGGGCGGTGAGCCGGTCGCGCTGCGCCGAGGGGGCGGTGAGGGCGTGGGCAATCGCGCTGCCCAGCTGGTCGGCCGGTGGGCGGGCATGGCGGCCAAGCGGGAAGATCGTCAGGCGCAGCAGCAGCGCGATGAAGCGGCTCGGGTAGTTGGCCAGCACGCCGTCGAAGGCTTCCTCGATGCGGTGGCCGGTGTCCTGCAGGGCCCACTCGACAAAGGGCAGGTCCTCCCGCTGGCGGCCGTCCTCTTCGTAGCGCTTGAGCACACAGGAAGCGAGGTAGAGCTGCGACAGGATGTCGCCCAGGCGCGCGGAGAGCTTCTCGCGCCGCTTGAGCGAGCCGCCCAGCACCAGCATGGAGACATCGGCCAGCCAGGCGAAGGCCGCGGCGTAGCGGGTGAGCTGGCGGTAATGCCGGCGCACTTCCAGTGCCGCGCGTTCGGGCGCGCCATTGAATATACCGAAGGTGAGGCCCATCACCCAGGCGCGCACCTTGTTCGACAGGGCAAAGCGCACATGGGCGAACAGCGCCGTGTCGAAGGCACGTGAGGCGCGCTCGCGGTCCGGGTCGTGGGCCGCCTGCATTTCGGCCAGCACGTAGGGATGGCAGCGGATGGCGCCCTGGCCGAAGATGATCAGGCTGCGGGTGAGGATGTTGGCGCCTTCCACGGTGATGGCCACCGGCAGTTCCTGGTAGGCGCGACCCATGAAATTGTTCGGCCCCAGGCAGATGCCCTTGCCGCCCAGCACATCCATGGCGTCGTTGACCACGCTGCGGCCGCGCTCGGTGAGGTGGTACTTGGCGATGCCGGAGATCACCGAGGGTTTCTCGCCCAGGTCCACGGCGCCGGCGGTCATGCGCCGCACGGCATCCATGAGGTAGAGGTTGCCGCCGATGCGTGCCAGCGCCTCTTCCACGCCTTCGAAGCGGGCGATCGGTGTCTTGAACTGGCGGCGCACCTGCGCATAGGCGCCCACGGCGCGCGCCGCGAGCTGGGTGTAGCCGACTGCAGAGGAGGGCAGTGAGATGGAGCGGCCGGCCGCCAGGCACTCCATGAGCATGCGCCAGCCCTGGCCGGCCATCTTCGGCCCGCCGATGATCCAGTCGAGCGGCATGAAGACATCGGTGCCCCAGTTCGGGCCGTTCTGGAACACCGCGTTCATCGGGTTGTGGCGCCGGCCGATATTCACGCCGGGTGTATTGGTGGGCACCAGGGCGCAGGTGATGCCCAGGTCTTCTTCCTCGCCCAGCAGGTGCTGCGGATCGCGCAGGCGGAAGGCCAGGCCGAGCAGCGTGGCCACCGGGCCGAGGGTGATGTAGCGCTTCTCCCAGGTGACGCGCATGCCCAGCACTTCGTGTCCTTCCCACTCGCCGCGGCAGACGATGCCGACATCGGGAATGGCCGCGGCATCGGAGCCGGCATGCGGGTTGGTGAGGCCGAAGCAGGGGATCTCCAGCCCGCGCGCCAGGCGCGGCAGGTAGTGCGCCTTCTGCTCGTCGGTGCCATAGTGCAGCAGCAGTTCGGCCGGCCCCAGTGAGTTGGGCACCATCACCGACACGGCGGTGGCGCTGCAGCGCGTGGCCAGTTTGGCCACCACCTGCGAATGCATGAAGGCGGAGAATTCCTTGCCGCCATATTGCTTCGGGATGATCATGCCGAGGAAGCCCTGGTCCTTGATGTACTGCCAGACCTGCGGGGGCAGGTCGCGGTAGACATGGGTGGTTTCCCAGTCATTGCTGATGCGGCACAGTTCTTCGGTTTCGTGGTCGAGGAAGGCCTGCTCGGCTTCGGTCAGTTTGGGTTGCGGGTAGGCCAGCAGCCGGTTCCAGTCGGGGCGGCCGGAGAACAGTTCGCCATCCCACCACACCGTGCCCGCGGCAATGGCATCGCGCTCGGTGGCCGACATCGCCGGCAGGATGCGGCGGAACACGTTCAGCAGTCGATTGCTGACCAGGGCGCGGCGCAGCGCCGGCAGCAGCAGGATGAGCAGGACTGCGGCGACCAGCGCATCGGCGGCCAGCACGGCTGGCGCGTAGCCTGTGCGCAGCGTCAACCCACTCATGAACAGGCCGACGAAAACCGCCCACATCCAGCCTGCGGCACGCCTATACGACAGCATCAGCACCAGGATGAGGGCGAGGATGATGAACTGGTTCATGGCCTGATTCGCTTGGACGCGTTTTGCATCAAGTCTTTATACCCTTTTTCCCCGGCTGTTCGCCGGATTCCGGGGGCGCAATGGCAGGCCCGGGTTTACCCCCCTTGTCAAAGGTTCTTCGCTGATTTCCGGGGATTGCGAGGTTTACCCCCTTGTCAAAGGGGGCCGACTCGTGAGCGCAGCGAACGAGCGGGGGGATTTTCT
>CANJJT010000130.1:0-9323 GCA_947474715.1 Betaproteobacteria bacterium | reverse complement strand
CCAGCGAATCCGCCGCTGGGGCGTCTTGTTGACCTGCAGGATGATGCCTGTCAGGTTGCAATGATCAAGTCCGCCGTCATCTTCGATCATCCACTGGTAGAGCCTGACCAGGTCGTTGAGGGACCCAAGGTCGGCCCGGCTGTCTGTCTTCGCATACAAGCCGGTGTGATAGGGCGCCAGCGCCCGGTCTATGGCCTCTTTGGGCAGTCCGTGCAGTTGCAGCAGTTGCTCAAGGCCGCCCAGCAGCATGACCGACAGCGTTTCGGGCGTGATTCTGGTTTGACCTTTGAACAGGATGAACGACAGCAGTGTCGTTTCGCTCATGAAGACGAACGCATGGCGACGTCCCACATTGAACCGGTTGACGTACCAGTTCCCCAAGGGGGCATCACTGGGTTCTGCAATGGCAAGTTGTTCTTTGCGCAGGCCCAGATCCCTTTGAACAGCGGCCGTGCATTTCAGGTAGAGCATCGTGGAGTTCCGGAGTCTGTCGAATCAATTCAAGTGGGTACTGGATGCATGGCAACGTGAGGCATCAATCCTGCACCTTCATCAGCCGCTTTGCTCTGGTTGGCTACTTTGACGAGGGTGCCCGGTGTCAGCCTTGGCAGCAAGCCGTTGCGGGCCTGCTTCACCTCGTCATCGTAGTTCATGAAATCGGAGGTGACATGGTGCCGACCATGTAACGATCCGGGTACTTGAGGGCATCTTTGACAAGGGGGGGGGGCACCAGGCGGCTCCCCGGAAATCGGGGAAGAATTATCGTGGAAGCGTGATGGAAGAGTAGACGCTCTGGCTATCCGGGGATGCCTGGCCCTGGTGTGCATGCCGGCCGTTTTGGAACAGTGTCTTGACTTGAGCTTGGGGAACAGCCCGGGCAAGGGACTGTGTACGGGCCGCAGCCCTCAGCCCACGGCGAGCTGCTCGTCCCGGTTCCAGCGGTACAAGGGGCTTTCAATGCAGGCGATGATGGTGCCGTCGATTTCCTGGATTTCGGACTTGGCTGATTTCAGGGCTTCATCCAGGGTCATGGCAGAGACTTCCCCGGACAACTGGTCGGCCGGGTCTGTCGGCCTTCTGACGATGCTGGCGAAGGGCCGACGCGGCAGGTTCCAGTAGCGCGCCACGCACAGCCCGTCCGGGTCGCCATGGATGGCCAGTGTGAAGCGGTTGTTGCTGGTATCGACGTCGAATATGGTGATCAAGAGCATGTCTGCCTCCGGGGGCGCTTCGCTGGGGTGGATTGGGCCGTTGCTGAGGGCAGGGTATTGCGAGAAACGTGCCATGCCGCCATTGATGGGGCGACTGCGTCTTTATGCGTGGATGGGGATCACTTGCACGACAGGCGCAGGGGGCCTTGGTTTGAGGCATGCGGGATGAAAATTTCCCCGCTCGTTCGCTGCGCTCATGAGTCGGCACCCTTTGACAAGGGGGTAAACCTTGCTGCGTCTGGGCTTAATCGGTAAGGCGTCGCGCGCCATCGAAGCGCGTATGCCAATAGGCCAGGCGCATGTTCTCGGTGCGCACCACGGCGCCTGGTTTGGGCGCGTGGATGAAGCGGTCGTCCCCGAGGTAAATGCCAACGTGGGAATAGGGCTGCTTGAGCGTGTTGAAGAACACCAGGTCGCCGGCTTCCAGTTGCGACTTGTCCACGGGGCGGCCGAATTCGCTCTGCGCGCGGGCGTTGTGCGGCAGTTTCATGCCGAAGGCCTGCTGGAAGACGAAGGCCACCAGGCCGCTGCAGTCAAAGCCGGAGGTGACGGACTTGCCGCCGCGGGTGTAGGTGAAGCCGGCCATGCTGAGTGCGTGCAGCAGCATGTCGGGCGAGCGTGTTGTCTGCGTGGACGGCGCAGGCGGCGTGGCCGGTGCCCGTGCAGGCGATTCACGCCTCGCGTTGCTGGCTGGCGCAGGGGCGGGCGCGGACGTGCGCAGCCCGGCCTCTTCCACGGGGGCGGGCGTGGGGCCGGCGCAGCCAGTTAGTACGGCTGAAAATGCCACGAAAAACATGGGTTTAAGGAACTGCATTGAAGTAATTTAGTAAAATGTGCCGGGAAAGTAAAGCCTTTCCCCTGCAGCGCCCATTCCGGACCTGGTATCCGGGGTGGCAACAGGCCGCCCTGAGCGGGCAGGGCCGCAACGGTGGTCGGCTAAGATTGGACCCATGAATCCGCTTCATTCACTGCATGATTTTTCAGTTTCGGTAAGGAATGTGCTGCAACGCCTTGCGCGCGGCACGCGCTTCGCCATGCTGTTGCTGGCAATGCTGTCGGTGCTGGCCTCCGGCGGCGTGCAGGCGCAGCAGATGGAAATCATCCCCTTGCGCAATCGCACCGCCGAAGAACTCATGCCCATCCTGCGGCCGCTGGTGGAGCCGGGCGGGGCGCTCACCGGCATGCAGTACCAGCTCATCCTGCGTGCCAGCCCGAACAACGTGGCCGACATCCGGCGTGTCATCAGCCAGCTGGATGTGCGCCAGCGCCGCTTGCAGATCTCGGTGCGCCAGGATGCCGATGGCAGCCAGGAGGTGCGCAGTGCATCGGCCGGCGCGCGCGTCATCCTCAGCTCCGGTGCCAGCAGTGCCAGCATCGACGGCCGCCTGCAGGATGACCGGCGCAACACCCAGGACCGCGTCAGCCAGACGGTGCAGGTGATCGAGGGCGGCATCGCCACCATCAATGTCGGGCAGTCGGTGCCGGTGCCTTCGCGCCTGGTGACGCGCACGGTGAATGGCGTGCTGGTGCAGGACACCACCAGTTACCGCGATGTCGGCACCGGTTTTCAGGTGCAACCGCGCCTGGCCGGTGACCGCGTCACGCTGGAGATCAATCCGCAGCGCGACACGCCGGGGCCGGGCGGCACGGTGAACATCCAGCGCGCCCAGACCACGGTGAGCGGGCGCCTGGGCGAGTGGATGGAACTGGGTGGCAGCAGCATGAGTGAATCGCGCTCGGGTTCGGGCATCCTCTCCAGCAGCGCTGCCGAGCGCAGCGACCGGCGCAGCGTCTGGGTCAAGGTTGACGAACTCCCCTGAACCAGCGGCCGGAGCGCCGCAAAACGGAGAGCCGAGCCCGCATCCGCTGGATGCGGCACTGGCGCGCGTGTTCTCGGCCAGCGGGCCGCTCGCCCACACCATCCCCGAATACCGTCCGCGCGCGCAACAACTGGAGATGGCCACGCGCATCGCCGCGGCCATCCGCAACAACGGCATGCTGGTGTGCGAGGCGGGCACCGGCACGGGCAAAACCATGGCCTACCTGGTGCCGGCGCTGCTCTCCGGCGCCAAGGTCATCGTCTCTACCGGCACTAAGACGCTGCAGGACCAGCTCTATCACCGCGACCTCCCCAGTGTGCGCGATGCCCTGGGCATCCCGGTGAGCATGGCCTTGCTGAAGGGCCGCGCCAACTATGTCTGCCACTACCATCTGGAGCGCAATGCCGCCGATGGCCGCCTGACCGACCGCGACAATGTCGTGCACCTGCAGAAGATCGTCCGCTTCGCCAAGATCACCCACAGCGGCGACCGTAGCGAGCTGCCCGACGTGCCCGAGGATGCATCGGCCTGGAGCCTCGCCACCTCCACGCGCGAGAACTGCCTGGGCAGCCAGTGCTCGTATCACGACAAGTGCTTCGTCATGGCCGCGCGCAAGCGCGCCATGAACGCCGACGTGGTGGTGGTGAACCACCATCTGTTCTTCGCCGACGTGATGCTGCGCGACGAAGGGCTCTCGGAGCTGCTGCCCGCCTGCAATGCCGTGATCCTCGATGAGGCGCACCAGTTGCCCGACACCGCCACGCTGTTCTTTGGCGAGAGCCTGTCCACCGCGCAACTGCTCGACCTCTCGCGCGACGTGCGCATCGCGGCGGCCACCGTGGCCAAGGACGTCGCCGATCTGGGCGTGCAGTCGGCGAAGCTGGAACTGGCCACCCGCGACCTGCGCCTCACGCTGCCGCGCGAAGGCGCGCGCATGACCACCAAACAATTGCGCGAGCGGCCGGTGTTTGCCGGCTGCACCGCGGCGCTGGAGGCTGCGCTGGCGCCGCTGGGGGCGCTGCTGGAAACCCTGGCCGAGCGCGACGAGGGCATCGCCGCCTGCGCGCGGCGCGCCGCCGAGCTGCTCGCGGCGCTGCGCAACTGGCGCGATGAGGGGCGCGATGACCTGGTGCGCTGGGCCGAGTCCTACAGCAACTCGCTGCAGCTGCATGCCACACCGCTGGACATCGCCCCGATCTTCCAGCGCCAGTTGCAGGGCCGGCCGCAGGCGTGGATATTCACGTCGGCCACGCTGGCGGTGGCGGGCAATTTCAATCATTACCTGGCCGAGCTGGGCCTGGAAGATGCGGAGACCGCCTGCTGGGACAGCCCCTTCGATTACGCCAACCACGGCCTGCTCTACCTGCCGCGCCTGCTGCCCGACCCGAACAGCCGCGAGCACACCGAGGCGGTGGTAGCCAATGCGCTGCAGGCGCTGCGCGCCAGTGGCGGGCGCGCCTTCATCCTGTTCACCACGCTGCGCGCCATGCGCTACGCCTACGAGTTGCTGGCCGAGAAGCTGAAGCAGGAGGGGCTGGATTTTCCGCTGCTGGTGCAGGGGGAGGGCTCGCGCAGCGAACTGCTGGAACGCTTTCGCCGCCTGGGCAATGCGGTGCTGGTGGCGAGCAGCAGCTTCTGGGAAGGCGTGGACGTGCGCGGCGAGGCGCTCTCGCTGGTGGTCATCGACAAGCTGCCCTTCGCCCCGCCTGGCGACCCGGTGCTGGAGGCGCGCCTGGAACGCATCAACAAGGCCGGGCGCAATGCCTTCATGGAGTACCAGTTGCCGCAGGCGGCGATCGCGCTCAAGCAGGGCGCAGGCCGGCTGATCCGCGACGAGACCGACCGCGGCGTGCTGATGATCTGCGACCCGCGCGTCACCACCAAATCCTACGGCAAGCGCATCATTGCCAGCCTGCCGCCGATGCGCATCACGCGCCACATCGAGGCGGTGCAGGCATTCTTCGATGCGCCAAAAACGGATTCATCATCTTTACAACCAGGAGGAGGAAGCACATGAAAGTTGCATTCATAGGCATAGGCACCATGGGCGCCGGCATGGCCGCCAACGCACAGAAAACCGGCTGCGATTTCACCGTGCACGACCTGCGCCGTGAGGCAGCCGCTTCACACATCGCCAATGGCGCGAAGTGGGCCGACTCGCCGGCCGAGGCGGCGCGCGATGCCGACGTGGTGTTCACCTCGCTGCCCAAGCCCGCTGACATGGAAGCGGTGGGCCTGGGCGAGAAGGGGCTGCTGGGCGCCATGCGCAAAGGCGCCGCCTGGTTTGACCTCACCACCAACTCTCAGTCCACGGTGAAGCGCGTGGCCGAACAGTTCACGGCCAAGGGCATCCACTTGCTCGATGCGCCGGTGAGCGGCGGCCCGTCGGGCGCCAAGTCCGGCAAGCTCGCCATCTATGTCGGCGGTGACAAGGCGGTGTTCGATCAGTACGAAAAACTGCTGCTCGCCATCGGCGACCAGAGCATGTGGATCGGCCCCATCGGCGCCGGCATCGCCGCCAAGCTGGCCCACAACTGCGCCAGCTTCTCCATCCGCATGGCCATCGCCGAGATCTTCACCCTGGGCGTGAAGGCCGGTGTGGAGCCGCTGCAGCTCTGGCACGCCATCCGCCAGGGCGCCACCGGTCGCCGCCGCACCTTCGACGGCCTGGGCGAGCAATTCCTCACCCAGAAATACGACCCGCCCGCCTTCGCACTGGAACTGGCCTACAAGGACATGACCCTGGCCCTGGAGATGGCGAAGGAACTGGGCGTGCCCATGAAGATCGCCGAGGATGCCTACGCCGACATGACCACGGCCATGGAGCGTGGCTGGGGCAAGCTCGACTCGCGCACCCCCATGGAACTGCAGAAGGAACGCGCCGGCACCGAGTTCAAGTGCACCGAAGAGGAAGTGCGCAGGGCGTACGAGCGGGGGTGATTCGTGAGTGAGGGGGGTGAGGCGGCGCGTTACCTCCCTTTGAAAGGGGGGTTGCACCCGCAGCCCTGCTGCGCTCTCGTTTCCCGGATCCCTGAAGCCGCATAAAAAAGGCGCATCCCCGGTCCGGGGATGCGCCGCATTTCAGGTGATGCAGGAGGGCGAAACTCAGCCCACTGCCACCTTCAACGTCTTCTCTGCCGGTGGCAAGGCTGCACACTCAATTGCCAATTCATCAGCTTCCGCAATCGCCCGGTTGAGTGCGCTCGCGAAGGCCCGCGCCGATTCCAGCGGGATTTCCACCGCCACGCGCGCGCCGGCATCCAGGTTGGCGTTGATGAAGTCGATGCAGATCGCCTCCTCGTATGGCGCGTGGTGGGGATGGTCGAAAGAGACCACTGCCGTGGTCAGGTCTATCCATCCCCGCGGGGTGCGGCCCTGGCCTTCGACCGGGGCAATTTCCACAATGGAGGTGCACATGGGCGCTCAGGCTTTCAGGTGCTTTTCGAAGAAGGCGAACGTCTTCTTCCAGCCGTCCACGGCCTGCTCCTGGCGGTACATGGGGCGGTCGTAATAGAAAAAGCCGTGGCCCGCGCCTTCGTACATGTGGAACTCGTAGTCCTTGCCGTGCTTCTTCAGCTCGGCCTCGTGCAGCGCCACCTGGTCTGGGGGCGGGTTCTTGTCGTCCGCGCCGAAGAGACCCAGGATGGGGCAGGACAAGTCCTTGGTGTAGTCGATGGGCGCCACCGGCTGCTTGGGGTTGAGTTCATCGGGCTTCATCACCACGCGCCCGCCCCACAACTCGACCAGCGCATCGATGCTTTTGGTCTGGCAGGCATACAGGAAGGCGTGCCTGCCGCCGGAGCAGCTGCCGATCACGCCGACCTTGCCGTTGAACTGCGGCTGCGCGCGCAGCCACTGCACCGCGCCTTCGGTGTCGGCCACCACCTGCGCATCAGGCACGCCGCCCTGGGCGCGCACTTTGGCGGCCACATCATCCGGGCTGCCATCGCCCACGCGCTCGTACAGGTTGTGGCTGACGGCGAAGTAACCATGGTGGGCGAACTTGCGCGTGGCTTCGCGGTACCACTCGTCCCAGCCGGGCAGGTGATGGATCAGCACCACGCCGGGGAAGGGGCCGGGGCCGGTGGGGCGGGCCACATAGGCGGAAATGTAGTCTCCCTTGTCTCCGGGGAAGCGGACGGTCTCGGCAAGCATGCTTTCGTATTGCAAGGTTTTTCTCCTCTTTGTGGTGGGTCGGTGCGGGCTGGCTGGCGACGGCCCCTTGATGAGCTGGTGCTGTGTTGCGAAGGGCGCAAGAGTACAACAATTCGATGACGGATTTTCCGTCGGGCACCGAGGTGGTGCGCCATCGCCGGTTCCCCGGGTTGATTCGGGTATGCTTGAAAAAAATCCATCGATGCCCTACCGGGAGTGGGCCCTGCGTTGACCACGCAGGCCGGCCCGGAACCAGGCACAGGACAAGGAGGACAGATGATCAAGCCAGCGGTTTGTGGCCGGCGAGGGGCCATGTTTGACAGTGTGGCTGGTGTCGTTGGTGCCATCTGTGCCATCGGGGTGCTGGGACACTGGCCGCTGCAGGGTATGCCGGCCTCGTCATGGCGCAGGGGGCCGATGCCTATCCCGCCAAACCCATCATCATGATCATCCCCAATTCACCCGATGGCCCGGGAGATGTCTTCCTGCGCCGCATCGGGCCGCGCATGACCGCAGCCTGGGGGCAGCCCGTGGTGACTGATTTTCGCGCCAGGGCCACCGGCCTGATCGCCTCGGAGGCGCTGGCCAAATCGGCGCCGGATGGCCACACCCTGTTCATGTCGTCCCTGACCTCGCTGCTGGACACGCTGCTGCACCAGCAATATCTGCTCGGAGATTTCACCGCCGTCACCATGCTGGGTGCCACGCTCATGGCGCGCACCGGCAAGGTCCGCATCCTCGGGGTGGCCTAGCAGAAGCCCACACGCCTCATGCGCGGCAACAAACCAGTGTTCGACACCGTGGCCGGATTCGAATTCCTCGGCGGGTACGGCATCCCGGTGAACGAGGGCACGCCCCAGCCCATCCTGGACAAGCTCAACAACGTGCTGGCGCGGGCCGTGGGCAATGCCGACATCAGCGAGCGCCTGCTGGCCACCGGCATCGACCCGGTGGGCTCCAGGCCCGCGGAATTCGCCACCTTCGTGCGCAATGAGAGCGCAGGCTTCGCGAAGATACTGAAAGAATAGAGCGTGAAAGCGGAGTAGGGCTTGGTTGCCCTTCGTCTGCCCCGGCCGGGGATGCCGGGTGCCCAAGGTCCCAGGGTCAATCAGTCGCCAAGCAGTCATCGACCAGCCTGCAGTCACACCCGTTTGCATCCAATGAGGGAGTCACCATGAAGCCGCCAGAAGCCACCAAAGGGTCCGTCCATGCCGTCGTCACCAGAGGCCTGCTGGCCGCGCTCGCCCTGTGCGCTGGTGCGGCCTCGGCCCAGGCGCCCGCCTGGCCTGCCAAGCCCGTGCGCATCGTCAATGCCTTTGCCGCAGGCGGGCCCATCGACATACCAGCGCGGGCGGTGGCCCAGCGCCTGAGCAAGGTCTTCGGCCAGCAGTTCATCGTCGAGAACATCGCCGGAGCAGGGGGCATCATCGGCGCCGAGCACGTGGCCAAATCCGGCCCCGATGGCTATACGCTGATGATCACCTCGTCCTCCATCACCCTGCACCCCAGCGTCTACAACAAGGTGCCCTTTGACGTGCTGAAGGACTTTGCGCCCATCAGCCTGGTGTCACAGGGGGACATCGTCTACGTCGTGGGGCCGAAGTTTCCGGGCAGCAATGCGCGCGAGTTCGTAGCCCTGGCCAAGGCTAGCCCGGGCAAGCTCACCTATGGCTCCTCCGGCACGGGCGGATCGCTGCACCTGGGGGCCGAACTGCTGCAGTCCATGGCCGGCATCCAGCTGACGCATGTGCCTTACAAGGGCGCCGCCCAGGCGCTGACCGACCTCATGGGCGGGCACCTGGACATTGCGCTGGTATCCGTGGCGCCCACGCTGCCGCTCATCAAGGCGGGCAAGGTGAAGCTGGTGGGCGTGGCGAGCCTCTCGCGCTCGCCGGTCATCCCGGATGTGGCCACCTTTGCTGAAAGCGGCGTGCCCGGCTACGAAGTGGCCTCGCAGAACGGCATCATTGCGCCCGCGGCCACGCCGCGCGAGATCATCAACCTGCTCAATGCCACCCTGGTGAAGATCATCAACACCCAGGACCTGAAGGATCTCTTCGCCGTCAACGGCCTGCAGGCCGTCTCCAGCACCCCGGAGCAGTTCGCCAGCGAGATCCGCCGGGAAGTGGCCAAGTGG
>CANJJT010000129.1:0-9504 GCA_947474715.1 Betaproteobacteria bacterium | reverse complement strand
GGCAGGACGCACCATTGTCTTACCGGTCTTCAGCAGCGCCGCATTCCACCTTGCCACATCCACGTGCACCGTGTTTCTTCGGCGCGATTTGCGGCATTGGGCCGATTACTACGCTCACTCCTCACTCCTTACCTCAGCTCTCACGCCTCACCCCTCACTCCTTACTCCTCACCCGAAACAGCCTCAAAGAGCCCTCCAGCCCATGTCCACAAAAACCAACGCCGCGGACGCAACATGCTGAGCCGCTCCGCCAACGACCTGTTCTGGATGTCGCGCCACATGGAGCGCGCCGAAAACACCGCCCGCATGCTGGACGTGACCTACCGCATGGCGCTGCTGCCCTATCGCGTTATGGAAACCGGCGAGAAATGGGCCGAGCCCTGGGCCCTGCCGCTGGTCATCACCGGCCTGGCCACGCAGTACTACGCCAAGCACACCGAACTCACGCCGCAGAAGGTGATGCAGTTCATGGTGTTCGATTCAGGCAACCCGTGCTCGATCTACTCCTCCCTGCAACTGGCGCGCGAGAACGCCCGCGGCCAGCGCGGCTCCATGACTTCGGAGATGTGGGAAAGCCTGAATGCCACCTGGCTGGAGATGCGCCAGCTCGACTTTGCCGTCGTTGATGCTCGCGGCATCAGCAACTTCTTCGAGTGGGTGAAGAACCGCTCGCATCTGTTCCGGGGGGTCACCTTCGGCACCATGCTGCGTGACGAGGCCTACTCCTTCATCCGCCTGGGCACCTTCCTCGAGCGCGCCGACAACACCGCGCGCATCCTGGACGTGAAGTACCACACGTTGCTGCCCTCCATTGATGACGTGGGCGGCGCGGTCGATTATTACCAGTGGGGATCGGTGCTGCGCTCGGTCGGCGCCTTCGAGGCCTACCGCAAGATCTACCGCGACATCATCACCCCGTTCCGCATCGGCGAGCTGCTGATCCTGCGCGACGACGTGCCCCGCAGCCTGCACGCCTGCATGAACGACATCTACGAGATCCTGCAGTCGCTGTCCTACACCGACCACCGCGAACCGGAGCGCATGGGCGGGGAAATCCATGCCCACCTTCACTATGGGCGTCCGGAGCAGATCTTCGAATTCGGGTTGCACGAGTACCTGATGAAATTCCTCGACAAGATCGAGGCGCTCAACTCGCAGATCAACAAGCACTTCCTTGTGCCCGAATACGCCTGAACCCGCCCGCCATGCCAGAAACACCCCTGCCGCGCCCCGCCGGAGCGCGAAAATCCCACCGTTTGCCACGCGCATTGAACCGGGTGCGCGGGCTGCGCTCGGTTAGAATATTGCAGCTTTCTCATCCCGGCGCCCCTGCGAAAAAAAATGACTTACTGCGTAGGCATCCTTCTCGAGACCGGCATGGTCTTCGCGTCCGACTCGCGCACCAATGCCGGCGTGGATCACATCTCCACTTTCAGCAAGATGAAGGTGTACGAGCGTCCCGGCGACCGGGCCATCGTCATCATGACGGCGGGCAACCTCTCGCTCACTCAGAGCGCGCTCAACATGCTCGAGCTGCACAGCCGGCGCGACGACCCGCAGGGCAACATCTGGGCGTGCGAGTCGCTCTTCGACGTGGCCAACCTGCTCGGGGAGAGCATGCGCGAGGTGCGTTCGCGGGACGGCGCCTACCTCGAGCGCAACAACATCGACTACACCGCCTCGTTCATCATCGGCGGGCAGATCAAAGGCGAACGCATGCGCCTGTTCCGCCTGTACAGCGAGGGCAATTTCATCGAAGCCACGGCCGAGACGCCCTTCTTCCAGATCGGCGAGATCAAGTACGGGCGTCCCATCATCGACCGGGTGATCCGGCCCTCCAGCTCGCTCATGGAAGCGGCCAAGTGCGTGCTGGTGTCCTTCGACTCGACCATGCGATCCAATATCTCGGTGGGTCTGCCCATAGACCTCGCCTGGTACGAGCGCGACGCGCACCAACTGGGGCTGCGCCGGCGCATCCTCGAAGACGACGTCTACTTCGAGATGATCCACAAGTGCTGGGGCGAAGGCCTGCGCCGCGTGTTCTCGCAACTGCCCGACCCCAACTGGGAGGACGAGAACGCCACGCGCCAGCAGTTCCAGGGCGAAATATTCAAGTAGTCCAGCAAGTCCCCCGGGCGCTGCCGCGCCACCCAAGGCAGCACACAGCAACCGGAGCATCGCGCGCACCGGCAGGAGGCAACAGGCCATGAGCATCCGCGTCGCGCTGCATCACCTCACGCGCTATACCTTCGACCGCCCGGTGGCACTCTCCCCGCACGAGGTACGACTGCGCCCAGCGCCCCACAGCCGCACCCCCATCGTCGCCTATTCGCTGCGCATCCTGCCCGAGACGCATTTCATCAACTGGCAGCAGGACGCCTACGGCAATTACGTGGCGCGGCTGGTCTTCCCGGAGAAGTCCACGCAACTGGAAGTCGCCGTGGACCTGGTGGCCGACCTCAATGTCATCAACCCCTTCGACTTCTTCGTCGAATCCTGGGCCGAGCATTTCCCCTTCACCTATCCGGCGCAGAGCCTCACCGAGCTGGCGCTCTATCTGGAGAAGGAAGCACCGGGGCCGCTACTGGCGAAATGGCTGGCAGGCTTCCGCGCCGACAAGGGGCTGGGCACGGGCGGCGCCCCCACGGCCATCGTCGATTTCCTGGTGGATATCAACCAGCGCCTGCAGCACGAGATCGCCTACCTCGTGCGCATGGAACCGGGCGTACAGACCCCCGAGGAGACGCTGGGCCTGGCGCGCGGTTCCTGCCGCGACTCCGCCTGGCTGATGGTGCAGATCCTGCGCCACCTCGGCCTGGCGGCACGCTTCGTCTCGGGCTACCTGATCCAGTTGAAAGCCGACCAGGTGCCCCTCGAAGGCGCGGCCGGTCCGAGCGCCGACTTCACCGACCTGCATGCCTGGACCGAGGTCTACATCCCCGGTGCCGGCTGGATCGGCCTGGACCCGACCTCCGGCCTGTTCGCCGCCGAAGGACACATACCCCTCGCGGCCACCGCCCTGCCCTCCTCGGCGGCCCCGGTGAGCGGCTTCACCGATCCCTGTCGCTCCAACCTGGATTTCCAGATGACGGTGACACGCATTGAGGAAGTGCCGCGCGTCACCCTGCCCTACACCCCGGCGCAGTGGGCGTCCATGGATGCCTTGGGCCTGCAGATCGATGCCGAGCTGCAGGCCGGCAATGTCAGGCTGACCCAGGGGGGCGAACCTACCTTCGTCGCTGTGGACAACATGGACGGGCCGGAGTGGAACACCAGCGCGCTGTCCGACGAGAAATGGCAGCGCGCCGAGGACCTTGCCTGGCGGCTGCAACAGCGCTTCGCCCCCGGCGCCCTGCTCATGTACACCCAGGGCAAGTGGTATCCGGGTGAGCCGCTGCCGCGCTGGGCCCTGCCCATCCTGTGGCGCAAGGACGGCGAACCAGTGTGGCGCGATGCCTCGCTGATCTCGCGCGAATCGGTGCCCGGCACCGCCACCCTGGACGACGTGAAGCAACTCATCGACGCCCTGGCGCTGAAGCTGGGTCTGGACCCGCGCCATGTCATCCCGGCCTGGGAAGACCCCATCCTTGCCATCATGGGCGAGCAGAAGCTGCCGGATAATTTCGACCCGCTGAAAACCAGGCTGGACACCCACGACCTGCGCGCCCAGGTGATCCGCTCGATGGAGAACGGGCTGGAGCACCCCTCGGGCTATGTGCTGCCCCTGCGCGCGCGCGAAGCCGCCAAGGATAAGAAGTCCGATGATGAACAGGCAGCGACCACGGCCTGGCAGAGCTCGCCCTGGCCCTTCAAGCGCGGCCGGCTGTTCCTGCTGGCCAGTTCCCACCCCATGGGTGTGCGCCTGCCGCTTGCTTCGCTGCCCGACCTGCTGCCCGAGGACCTGGAATTCGAGTATGACGTCGACCCCTTCTCCGAGCGCGGCAGCCTGCACAAGGCGCATCAACTGGCCGAGCGAAAACGCCACGCCAAGGCACCGCCGGCCGGGGTGACGCAGGCACGCGAAGTCGTGCGCACCGCCCTGTGCGCCGAAGTCCGCGGCGGCCGGCTGCACCTGTACCTGCCGCCCCTCAAGCGCATCGAGGATTTTCTGGAACTGGTCTCGGCCATCGAATCCGTCGCCGCCGTCATCAAGGTGCCGGTGCGCCTGGAAGGCTACATGCCGCCGGTGGATCCGCGCCTGCGGGTGCTGGCGGTCACCCCCGACCCAGGCGTGATCGAGGTCAACATCCATCCTTCGGCCAGCTGGTCGGAACTGGTGGACAACATGGGCACGCTCTACGACGAGGCGCGCCGCGCCAGGCTCGGCGCCGAAAAATTCATGCTCGACGGGCGCCACACCGGCACCGGCGGCGGCAACCACATCACCCTGGGCGGAGCCACGGCGGCCGACAGCCCCTTCCTGCGCCGGCCCGACCTGCTGCGCAGCCTGGTCACCTACTGGCAGAACCACCCGGCGCTGTCCTATCTGTTTTCCGGCCAGTTCGTCGGCCCCACCAGCCAGGCACCGCGCGTGGATGAAGCACGCGATGACACACTGTACGAGCTGGAAATCGCCTTCCAGCAGATGGACCTGCAACTCAAGTCCGGCACCGAAAGCAACAAGCCCTGGCTGATCGACCGGCTGCTGCGCAACCTGCTGGTGGACCTCACCGGCAACACCCACCGCGCCGAGTTCTGCATCGACAAGCTGTATTCGCCCGACAGTGCCACCGGACGCCTCGGCCTGGTGGAACTGCGCGCCTTCGAAATGCCGCCGCATCCGCAGATGTGCCTGGCGCAGATGCTGCTCCTGCGCGCGCTGGTGGCGCGCTTCTGGCGCCAGCCCTGGCGCAGCCGCCTGGTGAACTGGGGCAACCAGCTGCACGACCGCTGGATGCTGCCGCACTTCATCGAGCAGGACCTGCGCGACATCGCACGCGACCTGCGCGAATCCGGTTACCCGATGGATGCGGACTGGTACACGCCCTTCCTGGAATTCCGCTTCCCGCGCTATGGCACGGTGTCCTATGCGGGGGTGCAGATCGAGCTGCGCCAGGCCATCGAGCCCTGGCACGTGATGGGCGAGGAGATGAGCGCCGGCGCCACTGCGCGCTACGTCGACTCCTCCGTGGAGCGCCTGCAGGTAAAAGTGCAGGGCATGACCCCCGGCCGCCACCTGCTGGCCTGCAATGGCCGCGCGCTGCCGCTGGTGCCCACCGGCGTTCCCGGCGAGTTCGTCGCCGGCGTGCGCTATCGCGCCTGGAACCCGCCCTCGGCCCTGCATCCAACCATCGACATCCACTCGCCCCTGGTATTCGACCTGGTGGACAACTGGAGCAACCGCTCCATCGGCGGCGCCACCTACCACGTGGTGCATCCGGGGGGGCGCAACTACGACACCTTCCCGGTCAACGCCCAGGAAGCCGAATCGCGCCGCTATGCGCGCTTCTGAGACTATGGCCACACGCCCGGACCAATGCAGGTGCGCAGCGAACCGGTGAACCCGGCCTCGCCCATGACGCTGGACCTGCGCTGGACGCCGTCGGCCACCTGATCTCCGGCTGAACCTCCCCTGCCCCGCCCTGGCTGTGTGACGGCATATACTGCCGCCTGCGACATCCGCAAGCCCAGGTACCCGTTACCAGGTACCGGGAAACACAGCACGGAGACAGGCATGAAGAACTGGACAGCGAAGACCCTCGCCATGGCGACAGCCATGGCCGCCACGATCGTCACCACAGGCCTGCTGCCTGCAGCAGGCGCCCACGCCCAGAACTACCCCAGCAGGCCGGTCAAGCTGATCGTCCCCCTCGCAGCCGGTGGCAGCACCGACATCATCGCGCGCACCATGGCGGCGAAGCTGACCGAATACTGGAACGGCAATGCGGTGCTGGTGGAGAACCGCACCGGCGGCGCCACCATCATCGGCACCGATGCCGTGGCCAAGGCAGCACCCGACGGCCACACCATGCTGGTATCCCCGGCGCCGCTGGTAGTCAATGCCACGCTGTTTGCCGGCAAGCTGCCCTACGACACGCTCAAGGATTTTGCCCCGGTCATCCTGATCAACACCTCGCCGCTGGTGCTGGTGGTCAACACCGACGTGCCGGCCAAAAGCGTGAAGGAACTGATTGCGCTGGCCAAAGCCCAGCAGGGCAGGATGAATTACGGCTCCTCCACCGTGGGCGGATCCGGCCACCTGTCGGCCGAACTGCTCAACATGATGGGCGAAGTGAAGACCCAGCACATCCCCTACAAGGGCAATGCCCCGGCGCTGACCGACCTCATGGCCGGCCGCGTCAGCTTCCTCTTCAATGGCACGACCTCGGTGCTATCGCTGATCCAGGCCGGTAAAGTGCGCGCCCTGGGCGTCACCAGCCTGACGCGCGTCAGCGCGCTGCCCGATGTACCCACCATGGACGAGGCCGGCCTCAAGGGCTTTTCCGCCACCGCCTGGAACGGCCTCAACGTGCCGGCACGCACGCCGGCCACCGTCATTGCCAAAATCAATGCCGATGCCAACAAGGCCATACTCTCCACGGAAATGTCCACGCGGTTGAAGAACGACGGTTCAGATGCCGGTGGCGGCACACCCCAGCAGTTCGACACCTTCATGCGCGACGAGATGGCTAAGTGGGCCAAGGTCATCAAGATCGCCAACATCCAGGCAGAGTAGCGCTCACGACAACCCGCGGCCCTGCAGCAGAGCCGCGGGTCTTCATCAGGGTGGCGCTGCTCTAGAATAGTTGCCTGATCCTGGCCTCTGATTGCGCCACCCCGCCCACCCCTGCTCATCGAACCAAGCCATGCCCACCTACGAATATGCCTGTCCGGATTGCGGTGAATTCACCGCCGTGCGCCCCATGGCCGAATACCAGCAGGCCCAGCCCTGCCCCCGCTGCCAGGCGAGTTCGCCCCGGGTCACCCTCACCGGCCCCTCACTGGGCATGTTCACCATGAAAGGCCCGGGCGACGGCAATCGCACCCTGCAAAGCTGCGCCCATCCAGGCGGTTGTCGCTGCTGCTGAAGCATTCCCGGCAGCGCCACCGCAACACCCCTGCCATGCCCGCGGCCCTTGCGCCAGCTGGTTGCCGCAAACGTGCGGCCTTTACGCCTCCCCCTGAGTTGCGACTTCACTGACGGACACAAGGCCCGCATCAGCGCTGCGCCTGTTGCACGTCATTGCGCCTCAAGGCGCATGACCGCACAGGGTGGCACTGGATGGCACATGCCTGACCGTGCGTTCGCAAGAATGTGCGTTCGTAAATCCGTCCAGGCATTCACAAACTTGACAGGTCCACCCAGCTTGCTTACGGTTGTTCTGATATCAAAATATTGTTCCGATAAGAGAACATCCGAGCACAACCTCGAACACCCAAAGGAGCCCTGCTTGTCATCAGCCAACCTGTCTGCCGTGTCCAGCGCCATCACGGCGAACCCTGCCCTGTCACCCAGCGAGAGCACACGCCCCCAGCGCAGCGGGCCGATGTCCGTGGGTCGGGTGCTGGCCATTCTGGAGTTGCTGTCCCAGCACGCCGAAGGGCTGTCACTGGCTGAAACCAGCCGCCGCCTGTTCTCGCCCAAGGTCAGCCTGCTAGCCCTGCTCAACGAACTGGTGGCCCTGGGCTATGCCCGCCGCAACGAACGCGGGCACTTCGAACTGGGACCGCGGGCCCATCGGCTGGGCCTGCAGTTGTCCGCCTCGGGCACGCTGCATCGCACCGTGCGCGACACGCTCAAGGATGTCTGCGACCGCTTGGGACTGAACACCGCCTTCGGTTATCTGGACCGCCGCAACCACGCCCTCATCTATGCCGACCGCTGCGAAGCCCAGGGCCCGGTGCGTTACACGGTCAAGCTGGGTGAACGACTGGAGATCCACTCCCGCTCGCTCGGCAAGCTGCTGATCGCCTACGAACCGGAAAAGGACTGGCCGTTGTGGCTGGGCCGCGAGCCCTACGCCAAGGTGGCGCGGCAGACGCGCACCACACTGGCCGAAATATCCGCCGACCTGCGCCAGACCCGCGCCAGGGACTTGGGCTGGGCGGTGGCCGAGCAATGGAATGGCGCAGCCGGCTGCGCCTGCCCGGTGCGTGGCGCCGATGATCAGGTCGCCGCCGGGCTGGTGGTGTCCGGCCCCATCGATGTCGTCAACGGCAACAAGGCCAATATCTCGCGCATCGTCGCCGGCGCCGGGCGCGCCCTCAGCGCCGAACTCAAGCTGCGTTCGATCACGGCGCAGACGCTGGACATGTTCTTGTAGGCTTGACGCGATCCCGCGACGAATATCGCAGCAGGCGCCGTCCCGGAGGAAGAGAACCAGAGGACAGGCGCCATGCGACAGAACAACAACAGGAGAAGCAACCCATGAAGCAGTCGTATGCCACCACCATCAGCCGGGCGCTGGGCGCCGCCCTGGCGCTGGGCACTCTCGCCTCGACACCCTTGGCGCAAGCGCAGGACAAATACCCCTCGCGCCCACTGACCATCATCATTCCCTTCGGCGCCGGCTCCGCCACCGACATCGGCGCGCGTCTGGTGGCCGGCAAACTGCAGCCGAAATTCGGCCATCCCGTGCTGGTCGAGGCGCGTCCCGGTGCCGGTGCCACCATCGGCCCGGCGGTGGCTGCTCGCGCCAAGCCCGACGGCTACACCATCCTGCTGGGCAGCACCAGCGCCCTGTCCACGGCACCGGGCATGGTGAAGAACCTGCCTTACGACCCAGTCAAGGACTTCTCCGGCATCACCATCGTCGGCGAACAGTATTTCGGCCTGCTCACGCGTGCCGAGTTCAAGGGCATGTCCTTCCCGCAGTTCCTCGAGCGCATGCGCAAGGAGCCGGAGAAGTATCCCGTGGGCGGGCAAAGCGGCTCCTACCAGACGCTCAACAACATGATGCGAGAGGGGGCCAAGCTCACCCACACCTGGGTGCCCTATGCCGAAGCGGGCCGCATGATGAATGATCTGTGGGGCGGACGACTGGGCGGCGTCATGGTGTCCCTCAACCTGATCTTCCCCACCATCAAGACCGGCCAGGGCCATGTCATGGCGCTGTCCTCCACCGAACGTTCCCCGGCGCTGCCGGACACGCCGCTGATGCAGGAAACCCTGCCCGGAGTCCACATCAATTCCTGGACCGGCTATTTTGCGCCGGCGAAAACGCCGCGCCCCATCATCAACACCCTGCACACGCATATCACCGACGTCGGCAGGGACCCGGACATCCTCCGTCGCAATTCCGAGGCGGGCCGGGCGCTGTTCCTGACGCCGGATGAAACCGATGCCTATGTAAAAAAGGAAGTGCCGCGCTGGACCGCGCTGCTCAAGGCCGCCGGCATCGAGCCGGAGTAATTTCCGCGAACGCAGTCCCGGCAGGACTGCGGGTGTTAACCCCCTTGTCAAAGGTTCTTCACCGATTTGCGGGGAGCGCATTATTTCTCCCAAGCCGACAATCGGGCGAGCTTTGCCCCACCTAAATGCGCTTTTTCCTTGCTTTGCACATG
>CANJJT010000128.1:0-9552 GCA_947474715.1 Betaproteobacteria bacterium | reverse complement strand
GACGAGGCGCCCTTCGAGGCCTATGCCACGACCTGCGGCATCACCTTCAGTTTCGGCGGCATCAAGATCAACACCGAAGGTCATGTGCTGGATGCCGACGACAAGCCCATCCCGGGCTTGTATGCGGCTGGCGAGATCGTTGGCGGCATCTTCTACTTCAACTATCCGGGTGGCTCCGGTCTCGCTGCCGGCATGGTGTTCGGCAAGGTTGCCGGCACCTCGGCCGCCAAGCTGGCCAAGGCCTGATACAGGACTGAACCTGCTGGCAAGCCTGCAGCAGTTGCATCATCGGACCGCCATTCCTGCGAAGGGATGGCGGTTTTTCATTTCAGGCAGGACATCGTGAAGGATGACCATGAGTGATGCGCTTCCGGATTTCGGGGATGTCGTGGCGGCGGCCAACCGCCTCAAGGGGCATGCCCACCGCACGCCGGTGATGACCTCTCGCACCATGGACGAGCGCGCCGGCGCGTCCTTGTTCTTCAAGTGCGAGAACCTGCAGCGCATGGGTGCCTTCAAGTATCGCGGCGCCTACAACGCGCTGGTGCAGCTGCCGGTGGACGCCCGCCGGCGCGGCGTGCTGGCCTATTCTTCCGGCAACCATGCGCAGGCGGTGGCGCTGGCCGGGCGCGACCTGGGCATACCGGCGGTGATCGTGATGCCGCAGGATGCCCCTGCGGTGAAGATCGAGGCCACCCGCGGTTATGGCGCCGAAGTCGTCCTCTATGACCGCCACACGCAGAATCGCGAGGCCTTCTCCGCGGCGCTGGCGAAGGAGCGCGGCCTGCCGGTGATCCCGCCCTTCGACCATCCCCATATCGTGGCGGGGCAGGGCACTGCGGCACTCGAACTGTTCGAGGACATCGGGCCGCTGGATTACCTGTTCGTGCCCTGCGGCGGCGCCGGCCTGCTGTCCGGCTGCGCGCTGGCCGCCTCCGGCCTGTCGCCCGACTGCAAGGTGATCGGCATCGAGCCGGCGGCCGGCGACGATGCCACGCGCTCCTTCAGGACGAAGACCCTGCAGAGCTGCCACAACCCGGATACCATCGCAGATGGCGCGCGCACCCACGCGCTCGGCCACATCACCTTTCCGCTGGTGATGGCACGGGTGCATGACATGGACACGGTTGACGATGCGGCGCTGCTGGAGGTGATGTTCTTTCTCTGGGAGCGCATGAAGCTGGTGGTCGAGCCCACCGGGGCCTTGGGTGTGGCCGGCGTGTTCAAGTCCCCGGAGCGGGTACGCGGGCGGCGCGTCGGCGTTATCCTCTCCGGCGGCAATGCTGATGTGCGGGCGCTGGCCGCCCTGCGATGAACGGAGCCGGACATGTCTGAGCAGCACCCCACCCCCACCCCCACCCCCACCCAGGATGACGCTGCCACGGCGCCTGGCTTCGCCGCGGGTGCACGCAGGCCGGTGATCTCCGAGGATTACCGCAGGATGCAGCAGGCGCTGCACCAGAACCCGGAGTACGGGGTGGCCTCGATCGGCTTTGCGCCGCTGGTGAAAACCGTCATCGAAAAAAGCAAGGTGCAGTCGCTGTCCGACTACGGCGCGGGCAAGCAGAACCTGATCAAGGCGCTCAATGAACTGGGCGTGCAGATCGACTATCGGCCCTATGACCCGGCCTTTCCGGAGTACGGCGAGCCGCGTTCCGGTGAACTGGTGTGCTGCTTCGACGTCCTGGAACACATCGAGCCCGAGCTGCTCGACAATGTGCTCGACGAGTTGGCCGCGATCACGGTGAAGTACGGCCTGTATTCTGTCCACACCGGCCCGGCCATCAAGGTGCTGGAGGATGGGCGCAATGCCCATCTGACCCAGAAGCCTTCGTCCTGGTGGCTGCCGCGGCTGTGCCAGCGCTTCGAGATCGATGCCCTGAACAAGACCCAGGGCGGCTTCTACGTGCTGGTCTCCCCTCGCAAGCAAGCTTAGGGTCTGTTTTGCCTTCAACGCCTCTCGCGCCTTGAAGGTAAACAGCCCCTGGTCGGGGCTGTCGGTGGATGGTGGCCAGCTGGGCTGGCGGCGGGCAGTTCCGGCCCTCCCGGGGTGTTTCTGCCGATGGCGGCCGGCAGTCCTGCGTTTCGGCCAGCGCAATGATATTAACCCCATGTAAATAATAGGAAATATCCTGAAAGGTGGGAGGGGGGTACATGCTAAAATATGCCTCTTTCCTGCCGCTCTAGATCAAGGCTCTTCTCCATGTCCATGAACGCAATCGACCTCGCCCACGCCGACCCGGAACTGTTCAAAGTCATCCAGCTTGAGAACCAGCGCCAGGAAGATCACATCGAGCTGATCGCATCGGAAAATTATGTCAGCCGCGCCGTGCTGGAAGCGCAGGGCTCGCAGCTGACCAACAAGTACGCCGAGGGCTATCCGGGCAAGCGTTATTACGGCGGTTGCGAGTACGTCGATATCGCCGAGCGCCTGGCCATCGAGCGCGCCAAGAAACTGTTCGGTGCCGAAGCCGCCAATGTGCAGCCCAACTCCGGTTCGCAGGCCAATCAGGCGGTGTTCTTCGCACTGCTCAAGCCGGGCGATACCTACCTGGGTATGTCCCTCGCCATGGGCGGGCACCTGACGCATGGCTCGCCGGTGAACATGAGCGGCAAGTGGTTCAATCCGGTCAGCTATGGCCTGAATGACAAGGAAGAGATCGACTACGACGAGGTCGAGCGCCTCGCCCATGAGAAAAAGCCCAAGCTCATCCTCGCCGGTGCCTCGGCGTATTCGCTGCGCATGGATTTCGAGCGCTTCGCGAAAATCGCCAAGGATGTCGGCGCTTATTTCATGGTGGACATGGCCCACTACGCCGGCCTGGTCGCCGCAGGCGTCTATCCCAGCCCGGTGGGCATCGCCGATGTGGTTACCAGCACCACCCACAAGACCCTGCGCGGCCCGCGCGGCGGCCTGATCCTGATGAAGGCCGAGTACGAGAAGGCCATCAATTCGGCCATCTTTCCCGGCCTGCAGGGCGGCCCGCTGATGCATGTGATTGCCGCCAAGGCGGTGGCCTTCCAGGAAGCGCTGCAGCCGTCCTTCAAGGCCTATCAGCAGCAGGTCGTCGAGAACGCCTGCGTGATGGCGGAAACCCTGATCAAACGCGGTCTGAGGATTGTCTCCGGCCGCACCGAGAGCCATGTGTTCCTGCTTGACCTGCGTGCCAAGAAGATCAATGGCAAGGAGGCCGAGGCGGCCCTGGGCAAGGCCCACCTCACGGTGAACAAGAATGCCATCCCGAACGACCCGGAGAAGCCCTTTGTCACCAGCGGCATCCGCATCGGCTCCCCGGCCATGACCACGCGCGGCTTCGGCCGTGTCGAGGCCGAGAAGGTGGGCAACCTGATTGCCGATGTGCTGGATGCGCCGGCCGACGAGGCCAACCTGGCGCGCGTGCGCATGGACGTCGAGGCGCTGTGCCGGCGCTTCCCGGTGTATGGCGCGCCTGCACGAGCGGCAGCGGCAGCGGCAGCCTGATGAAATGCCCTTTTTGCAAGGCTGGTGATACCGCAGTCATCGACTCGCGGCTCTCCGACGACGGCGACAGCGTGCGCCGGCGGCGCGAATGCCAGCATTGCGAAAAGCGCTTCACCACCTACGAGCGGGTGGAACTGTCCATGCCGCTGGTGGTCAAGTCCAATGGCTATCGCATCAGCTATGACCGCAACAAGGTGCGCGTGGGGTTCATGCGCGCCCTGCACAAGCGCCCGGTCCCTGCAGAGCAGGTGGAAGAGGCCATCAACCGCATCGAGCAGCGCATGCTGGGGCTGGGCGAGCGCGAGGTGAAAAGCCGCGTGGTGGGCGAGATGGTGATGCGCGAGCTGAAGAAAATGGATGATGTCGCCTACATCCGTTTTGCTTCGGTGTACGAGGATTTTCAGCGCGTCGATGACTTCCGCGACGCCATCCTGTCGGTGAGGCGCCCGACCGGCAAGCAGCGTGTGCGCAAGATCCCGGCCAAGTAGTTCCCCCCTCACCTTGAGCCGTCCCGCAAACCCGCCCGCCGTGGAGTCATCGCTCATGGACCGCGATTTCATGGCCCGTGCACTGACGCTGGCGGGGCGCGGTCTGTGGACCACCACGCCCAACCCCCGGGTCGGCGCCGTCATCGTCCGCGATGGCCAGGTGGTGGGCGAGGGCTTCCATGAAAAAGCCGGTGGTCCGCATGCCGAGGTGGTGGCCCTGCGCGAGGCGGGCGCGAAGGCCCGCGGGGCGGACCTGTACGTCACGCTGGAGCCGTGCAGCCACCATGGGCGCACGCCACCCTGTGCCGATGCCGTCATCGCGGCGGGCATCCTGCGCGTGGTTGCCGCCATGCGCGACCCCAATCCGCAGGTGGCCGGCGCCGGCCTGCAACGCCTGCGCGCGGCAGGCATCCGTGTCGAATGCGGCGTGATGGAAGCCGAAGCGCGTGAACTCAACATCGGCTTTGTCTCGCGCATGGAGCGTGGCCGGCCCTGGATGCGCCTGAAGGTGGCCGCGACGCTGGATGGCCGCACGGCGCTCGCCAACCGCAAAAGCCAGTGGATCACCGACGAGGCGGCGCGTGCCGATGGTCACGCCTGGCGCGCACGCGCCTGCGCCGTGCTCACCGGTTATGGCACGGTGCGCGATGATGATCCGCAGATGAATGTGCGCATGGTGGACACGCCGCGCCAGCCGCTGCGGGTCGTGGTCGACAGCCGCCTCGAGGCTTCGCCGGATTCCAAGATATTCGCCGGCGGCGGCACCCTGGTGTTCTGTGGCGAGGCTGATGCGGCACGCCAGAAGGCACTGGAGGCACGCGGCGCGGAAATCATCGCGCTGCCCAATGCGAGCGGCAAGGTGGACCTGCCGCCCATGCTCACGGAACTGGCGCGGCGCGGCATCAATGAAGTCCACATCGAAACCGGCACGCGCCTCAACGGTTCGCTGCTGGCCGAGGGCTGTGTCGATGAACTGCTGGTCTACATGGCGCCGCGGCTGATTGGCAATGGCGGCCTGGGCATGTTCGATCTGCCCGAACTCACCGAGCTTGCCGCCACACCCATGCTGGACCTGCGCGAGATCACCCGCGTCGGGCAGGACCTGCGCTTGCTGGCGCGCGTCGTCACCGGCCGGTGATGGGCCGGCAGGCTTCGGCTCTTCACCGATTTGCGGGGAAAGGTCTGGTATCTGCGAATCTGTCTGCAGTGCCTACCGAAACAATGGCCTCATATCTGGAAGCAGGGATAACTCACTACTGTCATCCCCGCGCAGGCGGGGATCCATTTACTCGGAGGCAGTCAAAATGGATTCCCGCTCATTCACGTTCCATGAGCGGGAATGACGCTGGAGATCGATGGCTTTCGACAAAGCCTATTCCTGACATGTGCAAAGCAAGGAAAAAGCGCATTTAGGTGGGGCAAAGCTCGCCCGATTGTCGGCTTGGGAGAAATAATGCGCTCCCCGAAAATCGGTGAAGAACCCAGGCTTCGGCCTGCGTGCTCGTTTGCCGGGGTGTCCGCGTGCTTGCGTGCGCCTGTGCCAGCGTGCCTGCAGCGATCATGGCTCCAGCTTGATGCCCGCCGTGCGCACCACATTGGCCATGCGTGCGGCGTCTGCCTTCATGATGGCGAGGAACTGCTCAGGGTTTGAAATCAGCGCAGTGGCGCCCTGGCCTGCCAGCTTCTCGCGGATCTCGGGCAGGTTCAGGATGCGGGCGGTTTCACCCGACAGCCGGCCGGTGATGGCGGCGGGTGTACCGCGCGGCGCCAGCAGGCCATACCAGGCGCGCGCCTCGAAGCCGGGCAGTCCTGCTTCGGCAAAGGTTGGCATCTCGGGCAGCACCGCCATGCGGTTTCCCGAAACCGCCACGGCCTTCAGCTTGCCTGACCGGACATGCGGCAGGAAATTCACCGCCGGGGCAAAGGCCAGCTGGACCTGGCCGCCGACCAGGTCGGTGACTGCCGGCCCCATACCCTTGTAGGGGACATGCGTCAGCCGGATGCCGGCCAGGATGTTCATGAATTCGCCGGCCAGGTGTGGTGCCCCGGCATTGCCCGAAGAGGCATAGTTGAGCTGGCCTGGGCGCGCCTTGGCGTAGGCGATGAGTTCCTTCAGGCTGGCCGCCGGCACCGAGGGATGCATGACCAGCATGAAGTCGCTGGCCGCCAGCGTGGCCACCGGAGCGAAATCGGCGATGGCATCGTAGGGTGTGGGCACCAGCAGTGGCGTGGTGATGTGGGCGCTCGACATCGACAGCAGGGTATGGCCGTCCGCCGGGGCCTTGGCCACGGCCTCGGTGCCGATGATGGTGTTGCCGCCGGGGCGGTTCTCCACTAGCACGGTCTGGGTCCAGGTTTCCTGCAGCTTCTGCGCCATCCAGCGGGCCAGCACGTCGGGTGTGCCGCCCGGCGGAAAAGGCACCACGATGCGCACGGTCCGCGCAGGGTAGTCCTGGGCGGCCAGCGGGCCGGCCGGAAACTGGGCAGCGGACACCGTGCAGAGCAGGACGGCAAGACGGTAGAGGACATTCATGAAGGGTTCCTCGATGAGGCTGTCGCGGTATGTTCCGGATGGCGGCGGGGACGAAGCACTGTGCGTCCGATTCTAGCTTGCTGACACGCCGTGAAATCAGTAGGCTCGGACTGTGGTTTGATGCCGGCGCGACGATGGCTTGCGCGGCAGTCATTATTATCAGTTCAGGATGGGTATCAGCTTCATCATTGCCTATTGATGAAGATTGTAATCAATCATGTCGGCCATGACGGCAGGCATGGGCGGCCGGAGACTAGTCCGCCGCCCTGCACAACAGGGAGACAGCCGTGTTTTCAGGACTCGTGCAGGCACTGGGCAAGATCAGCCGCATCGACAACCGGCCAGGTGGCGTGCGCCTGGGCATCCATGCGGTGAGGCTGGGCATGGACGATGTCGCCATTGGCGATTCCATCGCCGTGAATGGCGTGTGCCTGACGGTGATCGCCAAGACGACCGCCGGTTTCGATGCCGATGTCTCTGCAGAAACCCTGCGTTGCACAGCGGGGCTCGACGCGCAGGGCGAGGTGAACCTGGAGAAATCGCTGCGCCTGTCGGACCGCATCGGCGGTCATCTGGTGTCCGGTCACGTGGACGGCGTGGGCGAGGTGCTGGTGTTCCAGTCCCTGGGGGACAACACCTTGTTGCGCGTGCGGGCGCCGCAGGAGCTCGCGCGCTACATTGCCCGCAAGGGCTCGATTACCGTGCAGGGCGTGAGCCTCACCGTGAATGCCGTGGATGGCCCGGCGTTCGAGCTGAACCTGATTCCGCACACCGTGGCCGCGACCACGCTCAAGCACCTCAAGGCGGGCTCCCGGGTGAACCTCGAGGTGGATCTGATTGCGCGTTATGTCGAGCGGATGCTGATCCCCCAAAAATAGGCCTTTGCAACCCGTTGTTTTTTGGTTTATTTTCGCAAAAAAACGTATACGGCGAAGTTTTTTAGTTCACCGGAGCGACGGTAAACGACGGTAATCTTGTCGCTATTGATCAACCTCAATACCGAAATGCCGTCAAGGCCTACGATAAGGAGGTGGAAATTTCGCGTCGGCGTCGGCGTCGGCGTCGTTGGAAGTTGCCGAATTCCAGTAACGCGGACAAGCTCCGCGAACTTGCTGGCAAGACCATACGGCTGGAGGCTGTGTTTCGGCAGAAGTACCTTCAGCGCCGGTTCAAAGATCGGCCATAACTGGAGCCTGTCCATCTGACGCCGAACATGCTGGCAGAAATGTTCCTCGAACTTCACGACCGCTACAACCTGAAGCGCGACATACGCAAGCCGTTGAACGAGGAAGAACTGCTCGCGGTCCCGCGTCGGTTTTGTTCTCCGCTGGCCTAATCGCAAGGCGGTTTTGACGTGCGTAAGATGCTGGGGGGCAATGAAACGGAATACTTCCGCTGCCACGCTTTTCTCAAGAATATGTACTCGATCAACATCGAAATGCCGCCACCTGCCGAAATGCTCTTTTCGCTTGAGTTTGGTGCGATCCTGTCGCCCAATAATATCGTTGCCATCCCGGATGAACTTCGGGCCGACCCCGAGCTTTTTCTGCAACTCAATATGGACGAGATTCGGGAGGAGTTGGACGACCGCGTAGCCCGCCGGAAAGCTGCGTAATTGCGCGGTAAGGCGACCCACGCCGACCTCAGTCGGGAACGCAGCGTCGGTCGCCGACATGAAGAGCCCCATCAGAGTCATACACTCATTTGCGTGTTACACTTATTTATGTGTTAATTGCCAGGGGGCAAGAATGGCAACCGTAAACTTCACAGGTTCCGTTGATCGCGACCTGCTCAAGCGTGCCAAGGTGATCGCGGCCAAGACCGATACGTCGGTCAACGCGCTGTTCAATGCTGAATTGCGCCACCTTGTCGAGACTTTCGAGGCATCGGAATCGACCGGCAACCAGAACTTCAAGGTACTGCTCGATTTTTCGCTGGGGCGCATTGGCGACGATAAAGCCATGCGGGCGCTAGGTATCGACAGCGAGGAAGACCTGTTTCTGCTGATGGCGCAGGCGCATTTGCCCATGCCACGGCTACCGGACGCCGCCACGCAAGGAATGGTCGATCAACTGAACGCCTTGCCGAGCGCTTGAGCACGGCAGCAATGTCTTCGGCCAAGGATATTGCGCTGCTGCCCGATGCCGGGCCGCTCATCACGCTGGCCTACGCCGATGCGCTCGACGTGCTGCTGAAATCGGGCTGGACGGTCATGCTGGTCGATATGGTCCTGCACGAAGTCACGCGCAATCAGACCCCGACCAGCGGTAAGTTGGCGACCTGGGTTAACTCGTCACAGATTTCTGTCATGTCCACCAAGACCTTCGAGCACTTCAGGCAAACCGTGAACGAATCACCTTCGCCACGGACCCGCAACCTTGGCGAACTGGCGATTCAGGAAGCGATGAACGAGTTTGCCCTCAAGGCGCCGCCGAAGACAGGCGTTTTCCTGTTTGAAGACCACAAGATTGCACGCGCAAGCTTCATGGTGCCGGACAACTGCCGGAAGATTAGTACCCGCGCTTTTCTGATTTTTCTTGAGCAGAAAGGATTGATTGACTCGGCGACGGACATTGAGCGCCGCGCCGTTCAGGCTGGACGAGCTTTTTCTACGCTGCGATTTCCGCCATAGAGAACACGCACTGAAGTTTCACCAGCAGCTCATGGCCCAGCATTCCGAATGGCAATGATGGTGGCCCTGCTGACCTGATAGGTTTCGGCCATGCTGCTGACGGTAGCCTCAGCCACCAGCCTTCCCCGAATTGCACGCTGTTGCGCAGGAGTGGTTTTTGCCGGTCGCCGCATGTGCTTGCCTGCAGCTCGGGCACGGGCCTGACCAGCTTGAGTTCGTTCGATAATCAAATCTCGCTCAAAGTCAGCTACAGCCGCCAGCATGTTGACCATCAGTGAGCCGGCTGATGACGTCAAATCAAGGTTGCCAAGCTGCAAGACAAGCAGCCGAATGCCTTCATTTAGGAACCATTCGACGGTTTGCTGAACGTCAATAGAGACCCTGCCAATGCGGTCAAGCTTGGTTACTATGGCGGTGG
>CANJJT010000127.1:0-9746 GCA_947474715.1 Betaproteobacteria bacterium | reverse complement strand
CGGCGCGGTTTACCCCCTTGTCAAAGGGGGCCGACTCGTGAGCGCAGCGAACGAGCGGGGGGATTTTCTCCCGCTGCCTTGATCGTTCGCCCGTCATGACCGGATGCTGGCCCTGAGTGTCCTCCGGTGCTTCCTCTTTGCAAGGCAACAGCCGTGCTCAGGGTTCAAGCAATGTCGGCAAAAGGCCATGAGACCAGCCCGGCTGGCCAAAATCCCCCCGCGCGACTGCGTCCTCATTTACGTCAATGAGGGCCCCTTTGGCAAGGGGGTTAACCAGTGCCGGCGCGGTCCGCCGTCAGCGCCCCTCTGCCCTTACTCGATGTCGAGCGGGAACTCCAGAACGAGTGCTTCAAGGCCCTTCTTGCCGGCCGTGATTTCGTACTCGTCTTCGGTGTTTTCCACCACCACCATGGACCACAGCGGCATGTCCTCGCCGTCCTTCACCATGCTGCCGCTGGCGACGAAGATGTAATAGCCGCCCGAACGCTTCGGATCTGGGCCGGCGACAGTCTGGCCGGCGCCCAGGCGCAGCACCTGGGCATTCATCTCGTCATCGATGGTGGCCGGGTCGTACAGTGACTCCCAAACGACCTCCTTGCGGAACTGGCGCACCGAAGGCGTCGAGATGACCACCGGCTTGGAAATCCAGTTGCGCCGCTTGCTGGGTTTCAGCTGTTCCTTGTAGCCGGGCTTGTCCAGATAGACCGGCGCTGAATTGCCGGTGTGGATGCGCAAGGCCATGAAGGAGAGCCCGTTGGGGCCGGCGACCAACGGGCCATAGGCAGTGTGGTGGTCCTTGAACTGCACCATCAGCGGCTGGATCGGATCGCCCTTGCGGCCGATGCTGCCGGAGCCGGCGGCGAACAACTGGAACTGCGTGGTGCCGTGGAAGTGCTGGATGATGGTTTCATGCGGCGCCATGTCCGACATGGTGGCCTGCGGTCCGGGGGCATGGCCGCGCGAGGTGCGCGGGCCGATGAAGTCGGCTGCCCAGTGCTCCAGGCCGGTGCCGGGGGAGTTGATGGCATGCAGTGTGTCCATGGCGGCAGCGCCGTTGCGTGCGTAGATCATTCGGGTCTCTCCAGTTGTTGCCAGTGTGGGCCATTTGTCCTGAGCGGGGCTGCGCGGCGGAAGCGGGCTGCGCGTTGCTGCAGGCGGAACGTGATTCTAGCGCCCGGTGGCCACTCTGGTGATGAGTTCCCCGGGTGATGGTTTTCTGGCGGATGGGTCTCCAGTGGCTTCAGTCCAGTACGCTTCGGAGACCATGCCAAAATGCCGCCAAACCAATGCCCGGAGGAGGGACACCATGAGCGCATCAGACGACGCAGTGCTGTACGAGTCGAAAGACCACGTAGCCACCATCACCATCAACCGGCCGGAGAAGCGCAATGCCATCAGCGAGGCCGTGGCCGTCGGGCTGGCGAAGGCCTGGCGCCGCTTCAATGACAGCGATGACCGGGTGGCAGTGCTGACCTCGGCCGGCGACATTGCCTTTTCTTCGGGGCGTGACTGGATCGATCCGCCCAAGGACTCCTGGCGCGGCGTGCCCAACGTCGGCATCGATGTGGAGAAACCCATCATCGCCGCGCTCACCGGCTGGTGCATCGGTGGTTCGCTCGTCTATCCGCTGATGGCCGACATCATCATCGCCGACGAATCGGTGCGTCTGTCCTATCCGGAGCCCAAGGTGGGTGCCTCCGGCGGCATCATGGCCGCGCTCACCGCGCGCGTGCCCTATCGCATCGCCATGGAAGTGATGCTGATGGGCGAGGAAATCTCCCTGCAGCGGCTCTACGACGTGGGCTTCATCAACAAGATCGTGCCCAGGGGCAAGCACAAGGAAGAGGCCCAGATCTGGGCGCGCAAGATCGCCGAGAACGCGCCGCTGGTGGTGCAGACCCTGAAGCGCTTCGCCCTGGACACTCTGCCGAAAAGTCCGGCCGAGCGCTTTTACCGCGACATGGGCCGCATCGACGCCCTGAAGAACAGCGAAGATCGCGCCGAAGCCGCCGCCGCGCGCAAGGAAAAGCGCAAGCCGGTGTTCAAGGGACGCTGAGGCCGGGTGTCCCCTGCGCGTCAGCGCCGGGCACGAACCCGTGGGACTGCCCTCGCTGCATCTTTCGCAGGCTTCACGCTTGCCGTCCCTTTCGCTGAGGGCCGTGCCGGCTGCAACTGACGCGCCTTGCGCTCGGTGGCTCGGGTCACCACGTCGACGAAATGCGGCACCAGTCGCGAGCGGTTGTCCGGCCGCCAGGCGATGGCGATACTCGAAGTGGCGCGGTCGTCCAGCGGCAGGAAGGTTACCCCGTCGGGTTTGAGCAGCAGCACCGAGGCCGGGACGATAGCCACGCCCACCCCATCCGCAACAAAGCCCAGCATCGCCGATGGATTGGTCACCTCCAGCGCCACCGCTGGCTCGAAACTATGCTTGCGGCACAGTGACAGCACGGTGAGGGCAATGCCGGAGGTCTGTTCCCGGTCCCACATCACGAAGCGCTGATCCTTCAACGCGACGACCGGCACGCGTTTGCGCGCCGCCAGTGGATGACCGGATGGAATGGCCACATGCAGCGGCTCGCGCACCAGTACCCGTGACTGCACGCTGCCACCGGGCGGTGTGCGGCAGAAGCCTGCGTCGATGGTGCCACTCTCCAGCGCCGCGGCCTGCTGGGCTGAAGTCAGATGAAACAGTTGCAGGTCGATATCGCCGTAGTGCTCGCGAAAGTCGTGCAGCAGTTCCGAGAGCATGCGCGAGGCGACGGTAGACACGAAACCGATGCGCAGGATGCCGGCCGAGCCGCCATGGATGCGCTTGGCTGAGGCGATGGCATGGTCGAGCTGGGCCATGGCCAGGCGCGCGCCTTCATACAGCTCCTGCCCTGCTGGCGTGAGCTCGACGCGACGCGTCGTGCGCACGAAGAGTTCCATGCTCAGTTCCTTTTCCAGCAGGCGGATCTGATGGCTCAGAGGCGGCTGAGACATGTGCAGCTTGCGGGCGGCACGCCCGAAATGCTGCTCCTCAGCAACTGCGAGAAAGTACTCGATTCGTTTCATGATTGATATCGATTTCGTATCAATAGGGACAGTATTGGTATTGGACTCGGACTTGTCAACGCGTTGATACTCCTCTGCTCCAACGCACTGAAAAACAGGGGAACGCATGGAGTACACCGCCATCCAGTACGAGGTGAGGGGCCCGCAGGCCCGCATCACGCTCAACCGCCCGCATGTCCGCAATGCCATCAACCACCCGATGGAGGTGGAAGTGAAGCATGCCTTGCTGCTCGCCAACGCCGACCCGCAGGTCAAGGCCATCGTCCTCACCGGGGCGCCGCCTGCCTTCTGCTCTGGGATCGACCTGAAGCTGCACAAGGGACGCACCAGCCTCGAGGCACGGGCGCACTTCGAGTCCTTCTACTGGGGTTTCTACAGCACGCACCGCAGCCTGGAGAAGCCCACCATCGTCATGCTGAACGGTCACGCTCGCGAGGCCGGCTGCACCATTGCCTTCATGTGCGACATGATCATTGCCGCCGAGGGATCGACCCTCGGATTACCGGCGGTGGATCGCGGCATCGTGCCGGCCTATCACCTGGCCTACCTGCCGCGCGTGATGGGCAGGGTGAAGGCCTTCGAATTCTGCTTCTCGGGCGAGCCCATGGATGTCGCCGAGGCCGAGCGCCTGGGGGTGGTCAACCGCGTCGTCCCGGCAGCCGACCTGGAAGCCGAGGTGGACAAGGTGGTGGCGCGCTTCGCCAAGAAGTCCCCCACCGTGATGAAGGTCGGCAAGGAACTCTTCTACCGCCTCATGGACATGGAGTTCGAGAAGGCGGTGCGCACGGCTTCGGACATGGTGACGCTGATGGCGAGCTTCCCGCAGTCGATCGAGGGTTTCACCGCCTTCGTGGAGAAGCGTCCACCCGACTGGAAGGACGGCTGATGCAGGCAGCAGGCCTGGCATCGGTGGAGCGAGGCAGCTGGCAGTGCAGGGCCGCGCCATGAGCGCAGCCCTGCCTCTGCCCCTGGAAGGCTTCAAGGTGCTCGACATGAGCCGGGTGCTGGCCGGCCCTTATTGCTGTTCATTGCTGGGGGAGGTGGGTGCCGAGGTGATCAAGGTCGAGCGCCCGGGCCTGGGCGACGAGAACCGCCGCTGGGGCGCACTGTGGAACGGGGAAAGCCTGGACTACCTCAGCGTCAATCGCAACAAGCGCAGCCTTACCGTGGACATCAAGCGCCCGGAGGGGCAGGAAATCATCCGCAGGATCGCCGCACAGGCCGATGTGCTGGTGGAGAACTTCTCCGGGCCTGTCCTGGACGGGCTGGGCCTGGGCTACGAGCAGCTCTCTGCCATCAATCCGCGACTGGTCTACTGCTCAATCTCGGCCTATGGCGCGAAGGGGCCGATGAAGGACAAGCCCGGCTACGACGGCGCGGTGCAGGCCTTCAGCGGCCACATGTCGATGACCGGCGAGCCCGAGGGCGGCCCCTGCCGAACCGGCGCCTCGGTGGTGGACCTGGGCACTGGCATCACCGCCTACGGGGCGGTCATGACGGCGCTGATGCAGCGCACCCGCACCGGTCGGGGCCAGAAGGTCACGGTGTCGCTGCTGCAGACGGCGCTCGCGCTCATGGCCCAGCATGCCGCCTCCTTCCTCATGCATGGCGAGGAGCCCAAGCGGGCCGGCGCCGGCGTGAGCCATCTGGCGCCCTACGGTGCGTTCCGCGCCAGCGATGCCTGGGTGGTCACCGGGGCCCTCAATGAGGCCTCCTGGAAAAAGCTCTGTGGCCTGCTGGGCTGCGAAGCATTGGTGGGCGATCCGCGCTTTGCCGATGGCGAACTGCGGGTGAAGAACCGCGCTGCGCTGGACGAGTACATGCATGAGGCTTTCGGCAGGAAGACGGTGGCCGAGTGGACGGCGATTTTCGAGGCGGCTGGCGTGGTCATCGCACCGGTGAACACGCTGAAGGCTTCGCTCAACCACCCGCAGGTGCTGGCCAATGACCTGGTGGTCGCCGTGCAGCACGCCAAGGCCGGGGAGGTGAAGCTGGTGGGTGCCCCGATGGCCTTCAGCGGCTGGGACATCGGGCCGCGTCGCCCGCCGCCGGCGCTGGCGCAGCACACGGAAGAAATCCTCTCGGAATATGGCTACGGCGCAGACCGGATTGCCGCGTTCAGGGAGCAGGGCGTGATTTAGCAGAAGTCAGGAGCAGTACATAAAAAGGAGGAGACATCATGCAGTTTCGAACCGCAACATGGCTGTCGGCCGCATTGGCCCTGGTGGTGCTGGGTGTGACCGCACCGGCGCAGGCACAGAACCAGACCTACCCCAACAAGCTGGTGCGCATCGTTTCGCCCTTCGAGGCGGGTGGTTCCACCGACCTGCTGGCGCGCCTGTTCGTGCCCAGGTTCACGGAAGCCTGGAAGCAGTCCGTGATCATCGAGAATAAGCCCGGCGCTGGTGGCAACACCGGCGCGGATTATGTTGCCAAGTCCCCCCCCGATGGGCACACCCTTCTGCTGGTGGCCAGCAACCATGCCATCAATCCGGCGCTCTACAAGAACATGCCCTTTGACGCCCGCCGCGATCTTGCCCCAATTGCCCTCATAGGCAAGGCCACCAACGTGCTGATCGTGCATCCGTCGATATCGGTGACCAATGTGAAAGAGCTCATCACCTATGCCCGGCAGAATGCTGCGACCGCGAATTATGCTTCGGGTGGCAGCGGTGCGGCTTCGCACATCATTGCCGAACTGTTCAAGAACGCCGCCGGAGTCAACCTCACCCACATCGCCTACAAGGGGAGCGGGCCTGCCCTGACCGGACTGTTGCGCGGCGAGGTGACGGTCTACTTCAGCAACATGGTGGCCGCCATGGCCCAGGTGAAGTCCGGCAAGGTGCGCCTGATCGCGGTCACCGGTGCGACCCGCAATCGTGCCCTGCCCGACACGCCGACGATTGCGGAATCCGGCCTGCCTGGATTTGAGGCGGACAACTGGTATGGCCTGCTCACCACAGGAAAGTCGCCCGCTGCAGCCATCCAGTCGGTCAACCGCATCATGCAGCAGGCGGTGCAGGATGCGCAGATCATCGAGAAGCTTGCCGGGCTGGGCATCACGCCCGAGCCGATGAGCGCGGAGCAGTTCACCGCCTTTGTCGATGCGGAGCTGGTGAAGTGGCGCAAGGCGGTGGAACTGGCAGGCGCGACCGCCGATTAGGGATGGATTGAACAAGCGGGCTGTGCCCCCTTTAACAAGGTTCTTCGTCGATTTCCGGGGATGGCATTGGCAGCAAGCTTGGCAGGCCCGGCGGTGTAAACCCCCTTGTCAAAGGGGGCCGACGCGACGCAGTCGCGCGGGGGGATTTTGGTCAGCCATGCTGGTCTCATGGCCTATTGCCGACATTGCATGAACCCTGAGCACGGCTGTTGCCTTGCAGAGGGGAAGCACCGGAGGACACTCAGGGCCCGCTTCCGGGCATGACTGGCGAACGATCAAGGCAGCGGGAGAAAATCCCCCCGCTCGTTCGCTGCGCTCACGAGTCGGCCCCCTTTGACAAGGGGGTAAACCACACCGCAGCCTGCTCTCCCCGGAATTCGGTGAAGAAACTTGCATATCCCCCACTTCAGAGGAAACCTTACCGACGCTTCCTCAAACTGGAAGTCTGATCAGCGTTTCCTCAGGTCACCGCTCAGTAATGCGGTGGCACTTCGTCCGCTGCATTGCGTGGCTCGTTCGGTGCCTGCATCTGGATTTGCTGGCGCAGGGCGCGGATCTCAAGCTGCAGCAGTTCCAGTTGCTGCTGCTGGCGGAACACCGTGCGGTTCAGTTCCTCCAGCATGTCCTCGGAGAAACTGAGCTTCACCTCCAGTTCGGTGATGCGTTCGTCAGCCGTGGGTGCGCCGCTCATTCGCGTTCCCTCATTCGCGTTCCCTCATTCGCGTTCCTTATCCCGGCCGGCTTTCCAGTCGCGATCGGCCTGGGTGCGGGCTTTCTTCGCGGCAGCCGCTTCGGCCTCGGCGGCGGCCACTGCGGCCGCGGCGGCTTCGGCCGCCAGTCGTTCTCTTTCGATCATGGCGGCCCGCGACTCGGGTGACTCCAGGCTGATGCGTCCCAGCGCCCCGTCGCGATAATCCTGCAGCAGGATCTGCGAGGCTTTCTCCAGGTCCAGCTCGCCGCCCCGGCCCTTGAGGATGCAGCCGCGCCGCCGCGCCACGCCTTCGACCACGCCCACCGCATCGATGCCTGTCAGGTCCAGCTTGTAGCGTTCCACCAGCCGTTGCGGATAGAACTCCAGCAGCACGCCGGCCAGGTATTCAGCCACTTCCTCGTCGATCACGGCATTGCGGCCGATGGCATGGCTGGCGGCCAGCATGAAGCCGTCGGACTCATGCTGGATCTTCGGCCACATCAGTCCGGGCGTGTCGATGACGATCTGGCGCGGGCTGATGTCGAAGCGCTGCTGGCGCTTGGTGACGGCAGGCTCGTCGCCGACCTTGGCCACCTTGCGCTTGACCAGCGCATTCATGAAGGTGGACTTGCCCACGTTCGGGATGCCCATGATCAGCATGCGCAGCGGCTTGAAGGTGGTGTCACGATGCGGGGCGAGCTGCTGGCACAGCGTCGGCACGCGTGCGACTTCACCGGCCTTCTTGCAGGAGATGGCAATCGCCATCACGCCCTTCCTCTGGTTGAGCACATCCAGCCAGGCCTTGGTCACCACCGGGTCGGCCATGTCGGCCTTGTTCAACAGTTTCAGGCAGGGCCGCTGCGAATGGGCACGCAGCGCATGGATCATGGGATTGCTGCTGGCCTCGGGCAGGCGTGCGTCCAGCACTTCGATCACCACGTCGATGTCGCTCATGGTTTCCGCCGCCTTCTTCTTGGCGGAGTTCATGTGGCCGGGAAACCATTGGATGGGCATGTGGGCTGCTGCTTGAAGTGGAAGCCTGCATTATCCCCCACAGCCCCTCATAAAGGTCCTGCAATGTCAATCGTGCCAGAATTGCCCATCTCATCGTTCCTGGCAGGACATCCCCATGGCGATCAAACGCTCCAAAGCCCCGGCCGGCACGCTGCATGTGCTGGAACACAAATCCACCCTGTTGAAGGGCAATCCCCTGGGTGACCCGCACGTGCGCAAGCTGGCCGTGTGGACGCCGCCGCAGTACGGCGAGACCGACCGCCGCGGCCGGCACCGGCGCTTTCCGGTGCTGTTCGACCTGGTCGGTTTCACCGGAACAGGCCTGTCGCACACCGCCTGGAAGCCCTTCAGCGAGAACGTCCCCGAGCGTGCCGCCCGCCTCATCCATGAGGGGAAGATGGACCCGGTCATCCTGGTCTTCCCGGACTGCTTCACCGCCCTGGGCGGCAACCAGTACGTCAATTCCCCGGCCCTGGGCCGCTATGCTGATTACCTCACCCGCGAGATCGCCCCCTGGGTGGAGGGGCAGTTCCACACCCTGCCCGGGCGCGAGCATCGCGGCTGCTTCGGCAAATCCTCCGGCGGCTACGGTTCCATCGTGCATGCCATGAAACACGCCGAGCACTGGGGCGCCGTGGCCTGCCACTCGGGCGATGCCCATTTCGATTTCGTCTACTGGCATGACTGGCCTAACACGCTGAACGAACTGGCACGCCACCGGCTGCCGCGACGCAAGGCCGGCGCCTACGATGCGCTGGCGGAGTCCTCGCGCAAGGGCCTGGCCGAGGGGCTGGACGACGGCCGGGTGAGCCGCTTCCTCGAGCAGGTGTGGAAGAAGGACAAGCTCAGCCACGCCGAAGGCCATTGCTTGATGAACCTGTGCATGGCGGCCACCTATGATCCGGACCGCCGCGCACCCAATGGCTTTCGCCTGCCCTTCAATCTGGAGTCGGGGGAGGTGATCGAAAAGCGCTGGGCGAAGTGGCGCGCCAACGACCCGGTGAACATGGTCAAGGCCAACCGCACCAACCTGAATTCGATGCGTGGCATCTACATCGACTGCGGCTGGCGCGACCAGTACCACATCCACTACGGCGCGCGCCTGCTCTCCAGCCGCCTGACCGCGGCCGGCGTGAAGCATGTGTACGAGGAGTTCGATGACACCCACTCGGATATCGATTACCGCATGGACACCAGCCTGCCCTTCCTGGTCAATGCGCTGAAGGCCTGAGCGGCAACTTCACGTCACCTTTCCGCCTCGGCTTTGTCTGCATGAGGGGGGTGAGTGCCGATTCCGGCCAGGGCGCAAGCCTTGCGGCCTGGCGTCCGGCGATGCGGGCGGTGCGCCACAACGGCCGGATCTACCTGTTGCGGTCGGATCGCAGTGGCCTGGAGCCGCTGCCGCAGGCTGATCACTTGACCAAGGATTGATTAATGATCAATTTCAAGTGGTAGGCGTTATGGATAAAGGGTAAGAATAACTATTATTATCATGAACATCTAGGATGGCATGGTGCTGCAAGGCCTGTCCTATTCGCATACGTAGCGGCCAGTTGTGCCGCTGATTTCAACCAGCCGGCCCTTTCCGATGCGGCTTCTTCGCCGGCCGCGCGGTCCGCCGTGCGGCCGGCGCGCCGCCGGACTCGATCTTGCTGAGCTTCAGTTGCTGGCCGGCTACCCAGACTTTTTGCAGTTCTCGGTAGAGTTCCTTGGGTATGCCTTCGGGCAGATCCACGAGGCTGTGGTCATCGAAGATTTCGATGCGGCCGATGTGCTGGCTGTCCATCTGCGCTTCGTTGGCAATGGCGCCGACGATGTTGGAGG
>CANJJT010000126.1:0-10093 GCA_947474715.1 Betaproteobacteria bacterium | reverse complement strand
TCAAGGGGGCACGGCCCCCTTGAGAATCCCCCACTTCAGAGGGAAGTTTTTCAGTCTTTTTCTTACTTTGGGACTTGATCAGCGCTTCCCTAACAATGCGAGGGGACACATCCCCTCGCGCTCCCCTAAGTCAGGGCGCCTGACGGCAATTCTGTTAGGCGCTCTAAGGCATAGCCCTGGTGACACCGGCTCACGGGCGGCACTGTACCGCTTCGTGGCGCTGTGCGATGCTCGCGGCTTTCCTGCCCGCGGAAGCTGCCGGTGCACCTGTCTCTGAAACGTCTTGCCGCCGTCTTGAGCCCGGCACTGGCCCTGCTGCTGGGCGCATGCACCCTGCCAGCTCAGCTGCCCTCCGGCCCCGCCACCGCTTTTGCGCTCATGGGTGACACCCCGTACTCCAGCTTCGAGGCGCTGGCACTGGATCGCGTCATCGAGCAGATCAATAGCGAGGAACTGGCTTTTGTTGTCCATGTCGGTGACATCACTTCCGGCCGCGGCCCTTGCACCGATGCCTGGTTCCGGGAACGCAAGGCCCAGTTCGATCGTATCCGCCATCCCTTCATCCTGATTCCCGGCGACAACGACTGGACCGACTGCCACCGCAGCGGCATGGACCCGATGGAGCGGTTGCAGCACTTTCGCAAGCTGTTCCTGCATGGCGACGAAAGCCTTGGCCAGCGCCGGATCAGCGTCGAACGCCAGCCTGCACAGGCTGGCCGCACAGCCTATCCGGAGCACATGCGCTGGGTGGCGGGCCGCATGCTGTTTGTCACGGTCAATGTCCAGGGCAGCAACGACAACGTTGGCCGCACCCCGCAGATGGACGAGGAGCACCGCCAGCGTTCAGGCGCCGTGCGTGATTGGCTGGAGGCATCGGCACAACGGGTGGTCGAGCGTAATCTGGCCGGCATGGTGATCCTGATGCAGGCCAATCCCCGCTTTGGCGCAGCCCGCCCCGGGGTCGATGATGGCGCCGAGAGTGCCACCGATGTCTATGCCGGCCTGCGCGGGCAATTGCGGCAGCTCACGACGCGACTGGCCAGACCGGTGATGCTGGTGCACGGGGACACGCACCTGTACCAGCAGAACCGCCCGCTCAGGGACGAGCAGGGACGCACGCTGGAGCACTTCGTGCGGGTAGAAGTGAATGGCTCGCCCTTTACCGGATGGCTGCGCGGCCTGCTGCATGACAGCCGCAGCACGCCGGTGTCGGTGCAGCCGGCTGATCCACCACAATAACGGTGACGCCCTCAGCGCGGCGCCGTGGCCTTGCCAGGAAACTGCCGCGCGATCTCCTCGCGGATGCGGGCGGCACGGTTGTCCGGATTGGGATGGGTGGAGAGCATCTCGGGCTGACGGTTCGTCCCGGCGGCCCGGGCCAGCGCCTCCATCACCCCCAGCATGGCGTGCGGGTCGTAGCCGGCACTTCCGAGAATGCGCAGACCCAGTTTGTCTGCCTCCAGCTCATCGTCGCGCCCGTATTTCATGTTGATCATGCCGCCGACCAGCTGGCCGATCTGGGCGGTGGAGTAATCCCCCGAGCCGACCACGGCAGCGCTGATGAGACCCTGCGTCAGTTGCTGCAGGGCCAGTTGTTCCGAAGAATGCCGCGCCATCACATGGCCGATCTCATGGCCCAGCACGGCGGCCACCGCCGCCTCACCCTTCAGGACCCGAAGCAGGCCTTCGGTGATGAAGATCGGCCCGCCCGGCAGGGCAAAGGCATTGATGGTTTTCCGGTCGGCCAGCACATGGAAGCTGAAGCGGTAAGGGGAATCGATCAGCCCGGCTGACTTCAGGAGTTTCTCGCCGATGGCCTTGACGGCGCGGGTCACACGTTCGTCACGCGACAGGCCACCCATCTGTGCAGCCATCTCCGGCGCACTCTTCAACCCCAGGGCGACTTCCTGCTGCAGCGTCATCGCCACGCGTTGTTTCTCGCCGGTAAAGGGGTTCTCGGTGGTCTTGAAAAAGTAGGAGCCGAGCGCGAATAGCGCAATCAGCGCGGCGATCATCAGTCTGCCCAATGCAGCACTCCCCTCAGACAGCCGGAACCAGGATCATTCGATACTGCCGGATGACATGTCGAAATCGATGCATTGATCGGGTGCACGCCTGCGCCATCAGGAGCGTGTGTCATCCATGGAATGTTCAAGCAGCGTCGCCATCGGGATGAAGCGCAGCACCTGCTCATGGGTGGCCTCCAGGACAACCTGCGGCGCCATGCCTGCCTTGTAGGCCTCCATCCAGCGCATGACATGCAGGCACCAGCGGTCGCCGGGCTTGAGACCGCGAAAGCGCACCTCGTCTTGCGGGGTCACCAGGTCATTGCCGCGGCTGACACTGAAATCGAGGAACTCCCGGGTCACCCGAACGCACACCAGGTGGGCCACACCCTCCACGCCGTGGCAGGCGCACCAGCCATCACGGAAATAACCTGTGAGGGGCGCATAGCTGCAGGCCAGCAGGGGACCGCCGAGGACATTCTTCTCGGGGTGGAGTTGCGCATTCATGGATCAGCATCCTTGCAAAGTTGGCGGGCCTGACAATTTACTGCTTGCTGGCCGGGACGCGCAGTTTGCCGCCGACCGGCCCTTGCGTCCACTCGCGGGCATGCCCGCAGATCCTCGGGCATCCACAGCCAGGCAAGGATGACCAGCTGCATCCCCGGTTGCGCCAGCATCCGGAGCGCGGCATCTGAAAACTTATTATTATCATTTTCATGAGATACTCTTTTTCTTTATTATCTCAATGAATTTATTGTAATCATGCGGTCTGCTGCCATGGATGGCAACAGAGCCGAAGCCGCCGTCTCTCCTTGCCCGGAATGGCCAACAGCGCCCCTTTTGAAAAGCCGGAAGGAACAGCGTTACGGCAGCCAGCCACGTTGCAAGGCACGCCGCATGGATGGAACACGCCCAGGCAGTCTCCCCTGTTGTCTGCCGCATCAGCCCTTGCGTGCGCGAAACTCGGCCTCGAAGTGCGGCAGGCTGCGGCGGAACCACAGCCCGGAGCCGATGCAGGCGAGACCGCACAGCTCCACCGTGTGTTCCGGCGAGATGCTGTCAGCCAGCAATCCGGCGACCAGGCTGCCCACCGGCACGAAGCCGAACCAGAACATGGTGAAGATGGACATCATGCGTCCACGCAAGCCGTCGCTGACCACGCTCTGGATCAGCGAACTCGATCCATTGCCGATGAGGAAAGTGCAGCCGCCGGCGACGGCCAGGCACAGGCAGGCCATCCAGATCACCGGCATGCGCGGGAACAGCAGCAGCGCAATGCCGAATGTCACCGAGGACACCCAGATGATGCGCGGTATTTCCGGCAGCTTGCGCCGGCTGAGCGCATAGCCGGCAGCGATGATGCCGCCCACGGACAGCGCACTCATCAGCACGCCCAGGGTATCGGCATGGCCGGAGAAAACATTTTTTGCGAAATACGGCAGCAGCACCACATAAGGCAGCGTGAACAAGGCCACCGCCGCCGCATTCAGCACCAGCGCCCTGGGCACCGGCGTGCCGAAGGCATACTGGAATCCCGCCTTGAGGCCACCACCCACGGCGATGCGCTGGGAAGCACCACGTGTGCGGGTCTGCCAGATGAACACGATGGCCACCGCATAGGTCAGCATGTTGAGGGCGAAGCCATAGCCCTCCCCCCAGGCCGCCACGACGATGCCGCCCAGGGAAGGCCCCACCAGACGCGACAGGTTGAAGCTCATCCCGCCCAGGGTGATGGCGTTGCCCAGATCACGCGGTTCATCGATCAGCCGCGCGATGAGTGACTGGCGCACCGGTGTGTCCACCGCGTAGATGGTGCCCAGCAGCAGAGCCAGCGCCACCAGATGCCAGGGCTCCACCCTATGGGTCAGCGTGAGCACAGTCAGCGCAGTGGCCTGGCAGAAGGCCACCGCCTGCGTCACCAGTATCAGCCGGCGACGGTCGAAGCGGTCTGCCAGCAGGCCGCCCACGGGTGCCAGGAACAGCACCGGGATCTGGCTGGCAAAGGCCACCACCCCGAGCATGAGCACTGAACCGGTCAGGCGGTACACCAGCCAGCTCATGGCAATGTTCTGCATCCATACGCCGGTCTGTGACACCACCAGCCCGCACCAGAAGATGCGGAAGTCGCGGTGGCGCAGGGCGATGACGTAGGTCGGGATCTTCATCGGATCACGCCTTCAAAATACGGCACACCGATGCGCCGGAACAGCAGCCCCACGACCAGGGTGGCGACACCACACAGCACCAGCGTGATCTCCGGGCTGATGCGGTCAGCCAGCACGCCCACCGCAAAGCTGCCCAGCGGGACGACACCGAACCAGGCCACGGTGAACAAGGACATGGTGCGACCGCGCAGTGCATCGGGGATGAGCGTGTGGATGAGGCCGCTGCTGCCGTTGCCAATCAGCAGCGTCGAAGCGCCCACCACCATCATGGCGGCCAGCGCCAGGGGCAGTGAAGGCGCCTGGGAAAAGGCCGCCAGCGCGAAGCCCAGGCTGATGCAGGACCCGGCGATGAGTGAAGGCGTGCTGCGCAACTGACGGTACCTGAGGGCATACAAGGCGGCGATGACCGAGCCGAATGCCGTGCACCCCATGAGCAGTCCCAGGGTGTCGGCATCACCCTGGAAGACATGCTTGGCAAAGTATGGCAGCAACACCGTGTGCGGTAGGGAGACCAGGCCGATGGCGGCCAGCACCAGCAGCAGCACCCTGATGGTGGGTGTGCTGCGCGCGTGGCGAAAGCCACCCAGCAGGCCGCCATCGGCCGCGCTGCCGCGCCGCTTGCCATCCGCTGGAATGGCCATGCGGAACAGCATGAAGATCATGAACAGGTAAGTGAAGGCATTGACCACAAAGCAGACGCCTTCGCCATACGCGGCCACCAGCAGGCCGCCGGCTGAAGGCCCCACCATGCGGGCCAGGTTGTACAACAGGCCGTTGACGGCGATGGCATTGGGCACGTCGGCCGGGTCTTCGATCAGGCGCACCACCAGTGATTGCCGGGCCGGCGCATCCACGGCATTGATGATGCCCAGCAGAAAGGACAGCACCACCAGGTGCCAGGGGGCAACGGCGCCCCCGAGGGTCAGCGCGGCCAGCAGCACCGCCTGGGACAGGGACAGCGACTGGGTGATCACCAGCAGGCGCCTGCGGTCGAAGCGGTCCGCCAGCAGCCCGCCGAACGGCGCGCACACCAGCATGGGAATCTGGCTGGCAAAGGCCACCACACCCAGCATGAACACCGAACCGGTGATGCGGTAGATGAGCCAGCTCATCGCGATGCTCTGCATCCAGTAGCCGGCCAGGGAGGCCGACATGCCGAGGAAGTAGAGCCGGTAATTGCGATGGCGGAACGCCGGGGGCAGCCCCGACGGGATGGTGGCAGGAGCGGCAAGGGAAACGGGCGGGCGGCCAGGCCCGCGCGCCTCAGGACCGGGCGTCAGCAGCTGTCACCCTTCATGCGACTGTCCAGGGCTTTGATCTGCGCCTCCAGCATGGCACCTTCCTGCATGCCCTTCTGCCGCTGGCGCAACTCATCCATCTGACGCCCGTAGTTCTCGCAGCGCACCTGGCGCTGGAAGGCGGCTTTCTTGTCGGCGGCGGATTCCGACGTTGCTCCCACCGCCTGTACCGAGGCTGCGGACTTGGCCGCTGCAGCCGGTGGTGCCGGGGCAGGTGCAGCGTCACAGGGGCGGTCCTGATAGTTGCTGCCGCAGCGGTACATCTTCTTCTGGGCGAATGCATCGTGCATGGGCGCCATGCACACCAGCGCCAGCAGGACCAACAATCGAATTCTCACCTGATTCCCTCCCGGAGTTCCATGGCGACATCACGGCAATTTACCGCATAGATGCCTGGTTGACGCGACATTACGCCACAGCAGTGTTACGCAACAGCCGTGCAATGACCAGGCTCGCCCCGGTCAACCACCCTCTTTCAGTGCATCCAGCATCAAACGGTTGAAACGCCCGGCCGCCTCGTACTGCACCCAGTGACCAGCATCCGGCAGCGCAAAGAATTTCGCGCCAGGCTGCAGTGCCTGCAGCGCAGTTTCCTGCTTGTCGATGATGCCGGTGGCGCCCTGGTCTTCGGCACCGGATATGCCGGTGACGCGGCCGCGCGCCTGTACCTGGGGCAGGCAGTCAATCAGCCGGCCGCCCGGATTCAGCTTGGGGCCGAAGAATCGCGAGCGCGCGGCATTGTTGGCCTGCAGATAAACGGCCAGCGCATCGATGTTCGCTTCCCTCGCCATCATGATGCGGCCGAGATTGACGCGATGCGCAACCAGACGCAGTTGCGGATCGGCAATGCCCTTCCAGGTGATCAACTCGGGATAGATGCGCTGGTAACCCGTCACGAAGCGCGAGGCCGTCAGGACCAGGTTGCGCAGGCGTGATCCAAGGTGCTTCGCCAGCGATGTGGCCACCGGCCCACCGAAGGAAAACCCGATGACATCCACTAGCCCCTGCGGTATCACCTCGTCCGCACCGCGCTCCACGGTCCCGCACAGGGCGTCCATGGTGAGCGCCTCGGGCATGTCGGAATCGCCCAGTCCGGGCACGTCGGGTGCCCACACGCTGTAGCCCTGCGCCAGCAGCGGGCCGATGTTGCGTATCCAGTGCGACCAGGCACCGGCCCCACCATGCACCAGGATCACCGGCGGCCCGCTTCTGTCGCCCCAGCGTCGCCAGACCATGGCGCCGGATCCACAAGCCGTGAGCGTCCGAGAGGCTTTGGCATCCAGCTCAGCCACCGTTGCTGCGGCAGCCGCCTGCGCCTCAACACTCAGCGTGGGATGGTGTACATCAAGTTCCGGCAGGGGCAGGGATTCAGGCATGCGCAGTGGTCAGGGGTCATAACTCAGGGACAGGTATCGGAGATCAGCGGATGTCCAGCGCCTTGAGCAGGAGCGGGTTGTAGGTGTCGGCCGCCTCGAACTGCACCCAATGCCCCATCCCTTGAATCCCATGAAAGCTTGCCTGGGGATGGATGGACTTGAGGGCCTCCTCCTGCCGATCCATGATGCGGTGGCTCAATTGGTCGAGCGTACCGGAAATGCCGGTGATATTGCCGCTGGGCCGTGCCTTGGGCAGATACTCATGCAGCTTCTCGCCCGGCCCCAGGGCGGGGCCGTAATAACGCGCACGGGGCGTGTTGGTGATCTGCAGATGCATGGCCAGGTCGTCTGCGCTTTCGGGCTTGGCCAGCATCACCGCCATCAGGTTGCTGCGGTGGGCGGCCAGGCGAGCCTCCGGATCCTCCAGCTTCTTCCAGTTGGTCAGCGACGGAAATTCATATTCCGGATCCAGCACGAAGCGCGAGCCGGTCATGACGTAATGGCGCACCTGCGGCCCGCGTTGCCAGGCGACATAGGCCGACACCGGGCCACCGAAGGAGAAGCCCACCAGGTCGAAGCTGCGGTCTCCGAGCAATTGCCCGACACCACGGTTCACCGTTTCGGAAATGCAGTCCAGGTTGAGCGTTTCGGGCATGTCGGATTCGCCCAGCCCCGGCAGATCGCAGGCGTACACGGTGCGATGCGGGATGAGCACCGGCAGATTGCGTATCCAGTGCGACCAGCAGCCGCCGCCGCCATGGACCAGCACCACCGGCGGCCCGCTGTCATCGCCCCAGCGGCGCCACACCATGCTGCCGGCTCCACACGGGGTGGTCAGGCGGGTGGATGCAGCATCCAGCAAAGCCACCAGGTCCGCCGGGCTCTGCCCCGGCTGCGGAAAGAAATTCGTGCTCATTAGGCCACCCTCTCGCTGACATAGCGCTTCACCACCGCCGTATCGCAGTCGAACACTTCGCAACGCTGCGGCAGGCTCTCGATGTTTTCATAGCCTGCCGGACGGTCCGGGCTGCGGCCGATGGCCTCGTGGACGGCCGCGTCGAACTTGGCAGCCAGCGCAGTCTCCAGGCAGAGCAAGGGCACACCCGGCTCGCGATAGTCCAGCCCGACCTTGATGCCGTCCGCGGTATGCGTGTCGACGACGTAAGCGTGTTTGGCGCTGATGTTGCGGATCGTGGCGATACGGTCGGCATGGGTGCTGTACCCCGAGACAAAACCGCTGGCCTGCACGCGGGCCCAGGCCGGCGAGCCGGCCAGGTCGAAGCGCCCCTGGCGATCCAGTTGCTGCCAAAGGGCCCTCACCTGCGTGCCGTCGCCGGACATGACATCGTGGATGTAGCGCTCGAAATTGGAGGCCTTGGAGATGTCCATGGACGGGCTGGAGGTTTCGAACACCTCGCCACTGGAGCGCACGCGGTAGCTGCCGGTGCGGAAAAATTCATCCAGCACATTGTTCTCGTTGGTCGCAAGGATGAGCCTGCGGATGGGCAGGCCCAGCTTCTTCGCCACATAGCCGGCAAACACATTGCCGAAATTGCCGGTGGGCACGGCAAAGGACACCTCGCCGCCCTCGCCACCCTGACCACCGGTGGCTGCAAAGTAACCCTTGAAGTAGTACACCACCTGCGCCACCAGCCGCGCCCAGTTGATGGAATTGACCGCCCCGATGCGATGCCGTGCCTTGAAATCCAGATCATTGGACACCGCCTTGACGATGTCCTGGCAATCATCGAAGGAGCCGCGCACGGCAATGTTGAAGATATTGGCATCCATCAGCGAATACATCTGCGCCCGCTGGAAGGGGCTCATGCGACCGTGCGGCGACAGCATGAACACGCGGATGTTCTGCTTGCCGCGCATGGCGTATTCCGCAGCCGAACCGGTGTCGCCGGAGGTGGCCCCCAGGATGTTGATGGACTCGCCCCGCTGCGACAGTACATGCTCGAACAGGTTGCCCAGCAACTGCATGGCCACATCCTTGAAGGCCAGCGTCGGGCCATTCGAAAGCTGCAGCAGGTGCAGCCCCGGCTCCAGGGTCTTCAGCGGCGTGATGTCCTCGGAATGGAACACGGCGGCGGTATAGGTGCGATCGACGATGTCGCGCAGTTGCGCAGCGGGTATGTCGTCGATGAAGCGCGACAGGATTTCGAAGGCCAGGTCGCGATAGCCCATGGGGCGCAGGCGCCGCAGGTCCGCCTCGTCAAAGTGCGGATAGCGTTCCGGCACCGCCAGCCCGCCATCGGGTGCCAGGCCTTCCAGGAGAATGTCGCAGAAGGGTTTGCCGGCCTGTGCCGGTAGCCCGCGGGTGCTGATGTATTTCATGGGTGTGTATCCATCGCGCCCGCGCTGGCGGACGCGTTGTTCCTGTTCAGTTGCGGCCGAGTTCTTCCAGCCGGATGCGCGTCACCTTGCCGGTGACCACCGGCAAGGCCTCGATGCGGGCGATCGCCACATTGATCTGCTTCTCGCGCGTTTCGTGGGTGAGCATGATGATGTCTACCTGCTCCTCGCCCGCCGGAGGCTCCTTCTGCACCATGGCATCGATGGAGATACCGCCGTCGGCCAGCACCCGCGTGATGTCGGCCAGCACGCCGGGGCGGTCAGTGACGCGCATGCGCAGGTAGTAGGAGGTGACGACTTCATCCATGGGCAGGACCCGGGTGTCGGCCAGTTGGTCGGCCTGGAAAGCCAGGTGCGGCACGCGATTGCCCGGGTCGGCGGTATGCAGGCGCGTGATGTCCACCAGGTCCGCGACCACGGCGCTGGCCGTGGGCATGGCGCCGGCACCGGCACCGTAGTACATCGTGGCACCGACGGCATCGCCCTGCACCAGCACGGCATTCATGACGCCCTCGACGTTGGCGATGAGGCGGCGCTCCGGGATCAGCGTCGGATGCACGCGCAGTTCGATGCCCTCGGGAGTACGGCGCGTGATGCCCAGCAGCTTGATGCGGTAGCCCAGTTCTTCGGCGTACTGGATGTCCTCGCGTGTCAGCTTCGAGATGCCTTCGGTGTAGGCTTTCTCGAACTGCATGGGAATGCCGAAGGCGATCGCCGACATGATGGTGAGCTTGTGCGCGGCATCGATACCCTCGATGTCGAAGGTCGGGTCGGCTTCGGCATAGCCCAGCTTCTGCGCCTGCGCCAGCACCTCGGCAAAGGGCAGCCCCTTGTCGCGCATTTCGGACAGGATGAAGTTGGAGGTGCCGTTGATGATGCCGGCGATCCAC
>CANJJT010000125.1:0-10209 GCA_947474715.1 Betaproteobacteria bacterium | reverse complement strand
ATTAACGGTAGGCCCAGCGAACGGGGCAAGGCAGGCACAAGATGCCGAGCAGTTATGTCAGTGGCCGAACCAGCCCCGAACGGAACGATCAGCCGGACCGGCTGATTGGGAAAAGCCTGGGCGCTTGCGCCCTGAATGCCACAGCCCAACAGTGCGGCGGCAACAGCCGCCCCCATACTTGCCCTGCGAACCCGAGCCGTGCGCAAAACTTGAATGTCTTCCAATTTCGTCTCCTCTCTGCCTGCCCCGGATGAAGGGATTGACAGTCCTCTTGGTGACTGAAGGCGGCTTGAGACCCGCTGGAGCGGGTGCTTTGCCGATCTATTGAATCTCGATGGGTAGTACTACGCGGATTCTTGAGGTACCGGGACGTAAGGGCAATCCCCAATGGCAACGTTGTGTCACCATTTAAAAAAACTCAGGGGCTGCCAATCTGGCCCGGCGTGATCTCTACAGGTAGAAATCAGCAATAAGATGCTGGTACTCGGCCTCGATGCGACGAGCCTCGCCAGCCACCAACTTTGCAATCGACCTGAATCTTGATTCCACGAAATCAGTACTGGGCGCCATGACACCCAGGGACGCAAAGGGCGTCTTGCCGTCCTGCCTGAACAGGGGAACCGCGACACAACTCAGACCGGGGACGATGTCGTTCATGTTGACGCCGAAGCCATAGCGCCTCGATTGCTGAAGTATCTTGCGGTAGGCGGAAGCCCTACCCGCCGGAACTTCCCCTATCCCCTGCTTCATGATCTGCTTCTGGCGCGGCGCGGCCATTGCCAGCATCATGGCCACGCCAAACGTGGATTGGCGTATGGGCCTGCGTGTCCCTATGCCCGTCAGTGGCGGCGGATGCGTTGCCCCGACCCTGTCGATGCAAATGACCTCGTCGCCGGCAAGCAGATAAAGAAACGCCGTGCCTTTGAGGCGTTGCGACAGATCCTGCAGGTGCGGACGAACAGAGTCGCGGAAATCAGCATAGCTCGGCAGGGACAGGGAGAGTTCGTACAGCAAGGGGCCCGGCACATAGCGCTTGTCTTCCACCCTCTGCGCCAGCATCCGCTGGGAGGTCAGGCATGCAAGGAGCCGGTACGTGGTCGATTTGTCCAGACCACAGTGCGCGGCAAGGTCCGTCAACCTCCAGCCGATTTCCTTGCGTTCGGCGACCACTTTCAATAGCCGGACCGTCCTGAGGACGCTTTGGGTTCCAGCCGGGGCGGTTGTGCGCATCTTGGTCGCCTCAAATATGGCTAACCTGCATTCTGACATGCCGCTCAAATTCGGATGACCACAGGTTTGTCATTTCAGACTTTGGCGATCGCACATGGTTTCGGTGAACCAGTGAATGGCCGATGTGGAAAGACGCCTCCACGTGCTGTACCACCCGCGCGGCAAAACCGTGGTGGTGATCGAACACAAGCTGGACATCCGGGCCAACGCCGACTGGATCATCGACATGGGTCCGGAAGACGGCGATGCGGGGGAAAGGATTGTGGCAGAGGAGTCGACGCGGGAGCAGGTGAGGACGCCGAAGCAATCGCATACGAGTCGAGTGCGGGCGGACTTCCTAGCTACGCGGAGTGCGTGATTTCCTGACTGGGCGATGGGCCTCGATGAGTTTCCAGGCGAGGTCGATGGACATCTGCACGGACTTCATATTGCCGATGTAGCCACCGAGCGCTTCTTCGGCACGCGCACGCAGCGCTTTTGCGTCGATCAGTCCCTCACGTGCCAGGATTTCAATATCTTCACGATCCTGATCGCTGTATCGCACCAGTTTCGATACAGCGAGATCCAGCGGCGTCAACATCCGTACGTCAATGAGCTTGACATCCACGCCCGCCAGATCGACGGGCTCGGAATCCTGATAGGCGTTCTCGTGCAGCAAGCCCAGGGTGTCATTGTAGTTACGGTCGAAATAGAGCAGTCGCGCGCGGCCATCGGCGTCTCGGTACGACACCTCGAGATCGTCTCCCAGCAATACACGCTGGGAGAAAGTTCCATCGACATCCGCGGTCACCCGGCTTCCCGTTCGCAAGTGCAGCGCCGCCCCGCCTGCCACGTAGAGCTTGATGGGCAGGCGCTTGGGGTTCACGTCGCCAAGCGATGCCGTAATCTTCACAATGATTCTTGTCAGGGCCTCGACGTAACCTGGTTGGGCTCGGGGGTCAGGTCGCATGGGGCCTCCAGTGCCTGAGCATGGGAACGAAACGCGCAGGCCGCAGTGGGCTGCGTTGCAGCCAGAGCTCGAAGACTTCCGGTTGCGAGATACCCGGGTGCAAAGCCTCGGCGAGCTCGATATAGCGGCGGCGGTCGAACCCACGGACGCTGGCAAGCACCATCGCCAGCCCCCCCATGAAGAACCCGCTCCCATGCTGCTGCCAGATCAGGGCATCCGTGTTGCCCGAGGCGCAAAGCTCCGCGAGATCCTCTTCCTGATCACGGCCGAAGAAGGAGCCATTCTGGATCACGCCTGCCGGGGCCATGACCCATTCATACCCGGCCGCTGCGGCCAGCGCATTCAGTGTCTGGAGATCGCATGACTTGCGCTTGCGCAGGCGGGACAGCGTTTCCGCCGTCAATCCGCAGGCGGCAGCCCAGCGCTTGTCGCTGCCGAAGCGCTTGCGCGCAGCGGGCGCCATCTGGTTGAAAAAGTCGGCTGGAGTCATGAACTTTGTAATTGATCTCTAGTCGATCTACACTAACATTAATTGATCTATAAATCAATAATGGAGGGATCCTGATATTGAGGGTGCAGTCGCCAACTGGGTGATGCAGGGGATGCGGGAATTGGTGAAGACGTCGGGACAATCACAGACGAGTCGGAAGTTAAGAGTGATTTCTTTGGGAGCGGTCCTTCACCACCAGCACTATGGCCTGGTTCACGAGCGGCGTGATCGGGCTGAAGTCGGCCTGGGGTCATAGGGCAGTGTCTTGAAGATGCTCTTGTTGGTGGTGAGGAATGAGGCGGGCGACACCGCCAGCGTGTAGCCATCGGGTACGGCCTTGGCCACGATGGGGGCTGTGCGTTTCGAACGGCAACCAACCTGATGCGAGCAATGTTAGCGCCAGCCTGGGGCGTGGCCTGGTCTCGTGGCTTTGGGGAGACTTACGGTGATCAGGAAGGACTGCGCTTTCCACAGGGATTCCCAGTTGGCTTCGACGCGTCCAGCGCAATACCGGATCGACGGCTACGTTCACCAGCCCATTGAACGCCAGCGCGATTGCGCTGGCGGCGCTCGACGCGGCTTCGATCCTCAGTGCGCGCTCGCGCCGCGGCTGCGCGAGCGGCCCTGGGCGATGAAGGCGGAGAAGCGGGCGGCCGGCGAACCCGGCGCGTCATCGGTGCGGCGCACCGCATAAAGCGATTTGGTCAGCGCGCGGCCGGCAAGACTCAGCGCGACGAGCTGCCCCGAGCGCAGTTCATCCTCGACCGCGGCGCGCATCACGATGGAAACGCCAAGGCCCGCCATCACCGCGCGCTTGACGCCTTCCGTGCTGCCGAAGGTCAGGCGCACGACCAGCCCTTCAACCACCTCGCCGAAAGCCTCGCGCAGCAGCGTTGCGGTGCCCGAACCGGGCTCGCCGCCGATCATCGGTTCACGCGCCAGCCGTTCAAGCTGAACACTGCGCCCGCGCGCCAGCGCGTGCCCGGGCGGGACGATGGCCACCATGGGTTCGCGGCGCCACACGGCGCCGCTGACATCCGCATCGGTGCCCAACCATTCGGTGAGCGCCACATCGAGCAGGCGACGATCCAGCCGGCGCAGCACCTCGGGATTCGTATCCACCGTGATGGCCACCTCGATCCCGCGACCAGCCTCGGAAGCCTCGAAGCGCCGGACCAGGTCGGGCAGCAGATAGACCGCGATGTTTCCCGAAGCGCCGATGGTGAGCCGCGATGCCTGGACCGCGGCCCGTGCTCGGCGCTCCAGTGCCAGCAGTTCGCGCGCATAGGGCAGCAGCCTAAAGCCGGCCTCGCTGGGCACGCTGGCGCGGCGGTTGCGCACCAGCAGGCTGGCGCCGAGCACTGCTTCCAGCCGAGCGACATGCTGGCTCACGCCGGATTGCGACAGGCCCTGGCGTGCGGCGGCCGCATTGAAGCTGGCGGTCTCGACCACCGCGACAAATGAGGCAAGGCAGGCGAGATCGATCATGCGGCGGCCCGGGCAGGTTCGTTGACCGCACCATGCGGTCGCACACCCGAGAGGGCCTCGATCAGGTTCTGCGCGGCGTCCAGTTCGATTGCCAGGCGGACGCTGCTCACCGCCGAGCCGATATGCGTGGTGAACAGCGTGCGGTCGGCGAAGGCGACCAGGCGCGGATCGATGCCGGCCGGCCGATCGAGCCGCGCCCAGTCCTCGAACTCGTACACGTCAGCCGCATAACCCGCTAGCCGCCCCGAAGCCAGCGCCTCGGCCACCGCCGCCTCGTCCACCACCGAGCCGCGCGCCGGATTGATCAGCAGCGCGCCGGGCCGGGCGCGCGCCAGCCAGGCACGATTGACCATGTGCAGCGTGCCGGCATCCAGGGGCACGGCAAGGATCAGGAAATCGGCGCGGGCCAGGGCCTCGTCCATGCTGGCGAAGCGCGCGTTCGCCGGTGCCGGTTCGCGCGGCACCGCGTCGGTCATCAACACCTCGCAGGAAAAGCCCGAGAGCTTGCGCGCGATGGCGCGGCCGACACGCCCGGCGCCCAGGATGGCGACGGTGCTGCCATCGAGCGAAGCGCCATAGAAGGTCGGCCGCCAGCCGGCGAAGCGCCCTTCGCGGACCACCCGGTCGGCGCCAAGCACGTGGCGTCCCAGGCCGATCGCCAGTCCGATGGCGAGTTCGGCGGTGGGCTCGGTGAGCAGGTCCGGCACGATGCTCACCCACACGCCGCGCCGTGTACAGGCGTCGATGTCGAAGTTGTCGTAGCCCTTGAGCGCGCAGGCAATCACGCGCAGCCGCGAGCAGCCCGCCAGGAAGGCCTCGTCGATGCTGTCGGGCATGAAGGCAAGCAGCCCCTCCGCGTCGGCCGCGCGGCGCAGGATCTCCCCGCGCGGCAGCGGCTCATCTGCCTGGTTGGCGCGCACCTCGCAATGGCCGGAGAGCAGCTCCAGGGTTTCAGGGAAAGCACGGTTGGTGACGACAGCAGCAGGTCGGTGCATGGCGGATGGTCCTGAGAGCGATGAAGCCAGAAAGCGGATTGACGGAATGGCGAAATGCCTGATCGGTGCCGCTTATATATCACGCTTCATGATTCATTTTGATGACGCTTCACGTTCTGTCATCTTGGTGTCATGCGCGGCAGCTAAGGTCCGGGCTGCCCAACGAACTTCGAGATCGCCGTGACCGGAACACAATGCGCCGCCCCGACCGAAGGCCCGCTGCTCGCGGCGCGCGGACTGGGTGTCGCCTATCCCAATGGCCACCGCGCGCTGCACCCAACGGATCTGCATGTGGTGCCGGGCGAGTTCCTGGTGCTGCTCGGCCCCTCGGGCGCGGGCAAATCCACGCTCATGCGCGCACTGAACGGCCTGGTGCCACCCACCGAGGGCGAGGTCTGGTTGCAGGACGTGGGCGTGGCCCGCGACCGCGCGGCGCTGCGCCAGTTGCGCATGCGCGCGGCGATGGTGTTCCAGCAACATCAGCTAATCGGGCGGCTTAGCGCGCTCGACAATGTGCTCACCGGCAGGCTGGGATTCCACTCGGGCCTGCGCACGCTGCTGCCGTTTCCCCGCGAGGACCGACTGATCGCCCTGGAGGCGCTGGAGAGCGTCGGCCTGCTGGATTTCGCGCTGCGCCGCTGCGACCAGCTCTCCGGCGGCCAGCAGCAACGCGTGGGCATGGCGCGCGCCCTGGCGCAGCGGCCCCGGGTGGTGCTTGCCGACGAACCAGTGGCCAGCCTGGATCCGGCCACCGCACAGCGGGTGCTCGCATTGATCCACGACGTATGCCAGTCCGCCGGCATTGCCGCAGTGGTGAGCCTGCATCAGGTCGATCTCGCGCGCCGCTTTGCCGACCGGGTGATCGGCCTGGCGGCTGGGCGTGTGGTGTTCGATGACGCGCCCGGCGCGCTTGATGCCGGCGCGCTGGAGCGCATCTATGGCGGCGTTCCCGTGGCCGGACCACGGGAGATCGAGGCCGCCGACCTGCCCGATTCCCAGACCTTCCTTGCAGCCCAGGCGGCCTGAATCTGCCGTGCCGTGCCGTGCCCTTCCCTTCATTCTTCCACATGACGAGGTGAACCCATGAAACGCCGTACTTTTGCCGCCATGCTTGCGCTGTCGATGGCGCTGCCGCTGTCCGCCCTGGCACAGACCCGCGACCCCGCAAAGCTTCGCGTGGCCCTGCTGCCCGACGAGAACGCGTCGACCCTGATCCAGAACGCCCAGCCGCTCAAGGCCTATCTGGAGAAGACGCTGAAGAAGGAAATCGAGATCATCGTCACCACCGACTACTCCTCGATGATCGAGGCGATGCGCTTCGGGCGCATCGAGATCGGCTACTTCGGTCCGTTCTCCTATGTGCTCGCCAAATCGCGCGCGCCGGAGATCGAGGCATTCGCCGTGGGCGTCGAGAAGGGCTCACCCAGCTACCAGTCGATCCTGATCGCCACCGCGGGCGGCCCGGTGAAGACGCTGGCCGACGTGAAGGGCAAGCCCTTCGGCTTCGGCGACCAGACCTCGACCTCCAGCCACCTCGCCCCGCGCGCCCACCTGCTGCGCAAGGGCGGGCTGGAGGGTGATAAGGACTACAAGGTGGTCCATCTGGGCACCCACGACGCCGTGGCACGCGCAGTGCAGGCGGGGCAGATTCCGGCCGGCGCCCTGTCCGAACCGATCTTCCGCACGCTGATCGAGCGCAAGACCATCGATTCGGCGAAAGTGGTGAAGATCGACCTGACCGCGGACATTCCCAACTATCCGATCACCATGCAGGGCAATCTTGCGCCGCAACTCAAGCAGGCGATACGCGATGCCTTCCTCACCATCAATGACAAGGAAGTGCTCAAGTCATTCCGCGTGGATGCCTTCGCGCCCACCAATGACAAGGCCTATGACATCCTGCGTGACACGGCCCAGGTCCTGAAGATGGATCTGGCGAAAATGAAGTGATGTCTGCCGCCGCACGGCATGAAGCGATCCTCGTGGCGGCACGCCGCGAGGGCCTGGGCCACACCCGCCTGATTGCGTTGATTGCCGCGGCCTGCGTGGCCTCGCTCGCGATCACCGGCTTCTTCGACGCGCAGCGCTTCATCGAAGGGGGCCCGGCGATCGCCCAGCTCACCTCGGAAATGGTACCGCCGGATTTCACCCGCTGGCGCGCCTGGATGAAACCGCTGCTCGACACGCTGGCGATGTCGATTGCCGGCACATCGCTCGCGGTGGTGCTGTCGCTGCCGCTGGCACTGCTGGCAGCGCCGAACACCTCGCCCGCACCCGCCGTGTACCGCGTATGTCGCACCGCACTGGCCGCAATGCGCTCGGTGCCGGAACTCATCTTCGGCGTGCTGTTCGTCGCGGCTGTCGGCTTTGGCGCACTGCCCGGCGTGCTGGCGCTGGCGCTGCACTCCACCGGCATGGTTGCCAAGTTCTATGCCGAGGCGATAGAACATGTGGATCCGAAACCGCTGGAGGCTGCGGCAGCAGCAGGCGCAAGCCGCTTTCAAGTCATCACCCATGCGGTCCTGCCGCAGGTGCTGCCGCAACTGGCCGACATCACCATCTATCGCTGGGAATACCACTTCCGCGCCTCGGCGGTGCTGGGCATCGTGGGTGCCGGCGGCATCGGCTTCGAGCTGATGGCAGCGCTGCGCCTGATCCGTTATGACCAGGTGGCGGCGATCCTGCTCACCATCCTCGCCTGCGTCGTGGTGGTGGACGCACTCGGCGCGTTCCTGCGCCAGAAGCTCAAGTAGACGGTCCTGGGGCTACCAGCCGCCGCAGGGCTCGCCCCTTGTACAGGCCGCCAACAGGGGCGAATCGGAATTACAGCCTGCGCCGGACTGTAGCACTCCTGTGCTACACTGGTTCGGTGTAAGGAGCGGCCATGTCCACCACCACCATCCGCCTGCCACAGCATCTCAAGGAGCGCGTCGCCCGGGCCGCCGAGCGCACGGGCACCACGGCGCACAGCTTCATACTCTCCGCCATCGCCGAGAAAGCAGAACAGGAAGAACAGCGCGAAGCCTTCCATGCGCTGGCCGAGGATCGCTACCAGAAAATTGCAGCCACGGGCAAGACCATCCCGTGGGAAGACATGCGCCGATATCTCGAAGGCCGCCTTGCAGGCCAGACACCGGCCCGACCCAAGGCCCGCAAGCCGTCACGCTGACCGTGACGCGCATCGAACTTGCACCCAGCGCTGGCGAGGATCTGGAAGGAATTCTGGATCACCTCATGCAGCATGAGGTGGCCAACGCCGCCACCCGGGTGGGCGACATCATCCAGGCCATAGCCGTGCTCGAACGCAACCCGATGATCGGACGTCCCGTGCGTAGTGGGCTGCGCGAACTGGTGATCGGACAGCGCACCCGTGGCTATGTGGCGCTGTATCGGCATGTCCCGGAACTGGACACGGTTTATGTGCTGGCCATCCGCGGGCAAAAGGAAGCAGGTTATTCGGAGAAACCAGAATGAAACTCTACTCATGGAACGTGAACGGCATCCGCGCGGTGCTGAAGAAAGCCACCTTCCAGCAGTTCATGGCGGATCACCAGCCGGACGTGCTGTGCCTGCAGGAAACCAAGGCCGAGCGGAGCCAGGTGGAGATCGACCTGCCCGGATACCACGAGTACTGGAACTCGGCGGTGAAGAAGGGCTATTCGGGCACCGCCATCTTCTCGAAGAAGGAACCGCTGAAGGTCACCAACGGCTTTCCACACGCGTTCGCCAAGCGCTATCGCTTCGCCGACGAACTGGAGCGCGATAGCGCCGACGAGGGCCGCGTCATCACTGCGGAGTTCGAAAAAATCCATGTCGTCACGGTGTACACCCCCAACGCCAAGGAAGATCTGTCGCGCCTCAAGTTGCGCCATGAGCACTGGGATCCGGCATTCCTCGCTTACTGCCAGCTGCTGGAAGCCACCAAGCCGGTGATCTTTTGCGGTGACCTCAACGTGGCGCACACCGAACTGGACCTGGCCAACCCCAGGCCCAACCGCGGCAAGAAGGGTTTCACCGACGAGGAACGCGCGGGCTTCCAGGCCTTCGTCGATGCCGGCTTCGTCGACAGCTTCCGCCTTTTCACCCAGGGCAACGGGCATTACAGCTGGTGGAGCCACTTCGCCAAGTCGCGTGACCGGAACATCGGCTGGAGAATCGATTACGTGCTGGTATCGGAAGCGCTGAAAAAATCCGTCAAGACCGCACAGATCCACGCCGACGTGCTGGGCAGCGACCACTGCCCGGTGAGCATCATGCTGAAGTAAGCACTATCAACACCGCTCCTGGGCACCCATGCCCCGTAGAATCGGCACATCGCCTGCATCCCTGCGCTGCCTGTACGATTGCTATCAGCGCTGCAACCGCATACACCCATGAAGGGGCCTCTCAAACATGTCTGAAAACCTGTCCGAACCCATCTCTGAACTGAGGCGACGCATCCTGGAAGTGCTCCAGGCCAATGAAGAAGTGTCCTTCGCCCAGCTCGCCGGGCTGCCCGGCTTCGCCGGCGACAAGAACCTGGTGGCCCCGGACTTCGCCAACCTCGTCATCTGGAGCGGTCTCTCAGCCGAGGCGGTGGACGAAATGGAAGACCTGGAAAAAAGCGAAGTCATCCGCCTCTCCCGCACCGACGCCGACCGCTACACCCTGGACGGCTACACCCCCGTCCTGCCGGTAGCGCAGCGCATCTCCAAGTTCCGCACCCCGCACTGGCTGCCCGTGCTGATCAGCCTGTGGAAGCTGCCTGGGGCGAAGGACTGAAGGATCGTTGCGTCTTCGGACATCTGCAACCGTTCAGCGAAGCAGTGGTGTCAACCCCCTTGTCAAAGGTTCTTCACCGATTTCCGGGAACGAAAGCGCGGCAGGGCTGTCGGTGTAAACCCCCTTGTCAAAGGGGGCCGACTCGTGAGCGCAGCGAACGAGCGGGGGGATTTTGGCCCGTTGCCGTTATCGTTCGCCAGTCATGACCGGATGCGGGCCCTGAGTGTCCTCCGGTGCTTCCCCTCTGCAAGGCAACAGCCGTGCGCAGGGTTCATGCAATGTCGGCAAAAGGCCAT
>CANJJT010000124.1:0-10781 GCA_947474715.1 Betaproteobacteria bacterium | reverse complement strand
TCCCACAGCCGCCGCTTTCGCTTGGTTGAATTTGCCATCCAAACATCATGACAAGTTTTAGCAGCATTGAAAACGCCGAAGAACCACTATCCATGCGGGTTTCCGGCATATTGGCCCTTTAATTTACCCACACTAAGTCACGAAGACCCGTCATGAATAATGTGTTTTGCACAATCATCTGGCGGTGGGTAAAAAAGGCTCGCCCAAGCTGCTTCCATTCGCTTGCTAATCGCTGCAACTTGCTCATCTGTTAGCTGTGGGTGTACTTCTGGCTCTGACTGAGCCAAGAATGCGGATTCGAATTTTGCTTTACGAGGCTCTAGAGCACGTTTCTCATCTTCCCATGCGAAATACTTAATTTCAGCAACTAACTGCTCTCGAAATTTGTCTACTAGTGTCTTCGGAACAAGATTGAAGGGAAGGCGACCTGCCAATATTTCTTCAAGTTTCTTGTGACTTTCCTTTAATTTGCTACGTGCTTGTTCTCTCTCTTCAACCAGCTCTTTGACGGTAGCTATTTCTCCACCACCGCCACCGGCAGCGGTAATCCGCTCAACTAGTGACTGTTGCTCTGCTCGCAACCGCTTCTTTTCGTCATCACTCTTTTGAGCCTCTTCTTGTAAGCCCTTGAGTTCCTCTTGCCCTTTTGTTAGCTGCTCAAGCAATCTATTGAGGTCATTCTCATTGACGGATACGACCTCACCGCGTTTGGTATTTTCAAAATTCTTCAACCTATCTGCCAACGAGCGCAATAACACAACACCGAGCAAGCCTTCAAGGCCTTGCTTCACTTGCTCAACGCGGGATTGATCCGCCAGCTTCTTGACTTCCTCGCCATCAAAGAAAAAGAAAGGGGCTATGTGTGCAGGAACAAATATCTCATCCAGCAGATCAGCCACATGGAAGCCATTCTTACCGTCGACCCTAGGTGCTTCCGGTATGCCGCGTATCACATCGCGAATTAGCGTTTCTTCTTCGCCCGTCCAATTACCATTTGCTCTAAAAAACCACTTGCGTCCGATTTCGATTGCTTTTGTCTTGAGGCGATTGATGGTTATTCGGACCATCATGGTGTCTAAGCCATCGCGCTTGGCTTCACCGTTGAACGCACGCTCAAGAAACGTTGGATAGCCCCTCTTGTCGTCTGTCTTCAGCCCGGCCCGAGCCAAGTGAATAATTGCGTCCTTCCCATATAGGCAGAGATACAGTGCCTCAAGAATTGAGGTCTTGCCGAAGCCATTCATTCCCCCAACAAGAACGATATTTCGTCCGTCGGACGGCTCAGGAAACTCGAATACTTGGTGTTGATAGCTCTTGAAGCATATGAGTTCCAGCTTGGATATCCACATTATTTTTATTCCCCCCGAAGCTGCTTTACTCAATCAGACCTAATATCTCTTCGAATCTCATATTGATTCCGTGAGCACGTTCCTGATTCTGGCGGTCCCGCTGAACAATGACTAATTCAGTTATGACCTCTAACGGAACATTGTGCTTTTCGCATATCTCCTCCATTACTTTGTGCGCATCAGCATCTGCCCAAAGCGGTAGGTCGTTCAGGTATGCGTCATCAAGATATGAATCATCCATCGGCGAGTGCTTTCTCTTGTTGTAGTTCATTTGACCAATGCTGATAAATCAAATCGAGTTCCGCATCGGTGATCAATTCAGCGCCGAACTCCTTCTGAACCTTAAGCAACCTCTCTAGTATTTGCTTCCGTGCCTGAATAGTGAATGGCCCCGGAATGTGTTTTCCAGTGGCATCAAAGGTCAATCTTCCATTGCGACGATAGGCTTGTCGAAGTTCAGAATTATTTCTGTTGTCCTTAAGCCAATCTCGGAATTCCACAAGCGATTTGTACTCATGCCTTCCTACATCTATAAATCCCTGAAGGCTCTTGTCTTTTTCCACAACAGTACAAGTCCAGCAACCGAATCGACTGTTCTTGGTACCACAACCAGGCGCTTCCTCCTTGCTCAGAACGACAGGACACTCACCGCCTTCTGCATCTCTATATAGCTGGAATAGGTCAACATGGCTCCCGCCCCACGGGGCATGGAAGTCGCCCAATATTTCCCAGACGTCATCGGTGCTTAGATCCACTATCGGGCGATAGACATAGGCACCGGAAAGATCATTGTGCTCGGTCAAATTAGAACCGCGCATGTTTCGATAACGATCTATTGATTGTTGACGTGTAGCGCTCTCATCGCGTCGAACCCCTAATACAACAATAGCGGCACCAGCTTCAGAGATATAGCGCTTTATATAGTTACTGGTTGGCTGAATTTTTAGCCTATCGGTACACCATCGCATAGTCTGATTCGGACTGGGATACCCTTTTCCGATTAGCAAAACCCAGAATGATTTATCGATATCTGGTTTTGTTCGGGCAACTGTGATTGGTAACCCAAGATCGGTTGCCGCCCGCTGAATCAGCGTAGTAACTTTGTCTAAGTGCGCGATGACAAGTGGACTTTCGACCATCGTATCGTTTGAAACGACATGGACTGGACGAGTTCTTTGAGACGGGGCTATAGACAACAGCGCTTCAAACACACCATGTGCAACAACTGTGCTGTCCTTACCACCGGAAAAGCCAATGATCCAAGGATACCGCTGGTTCTCAGAGAGATACTCTTTGCGAATATCTTGAAGAATCCCCTTCCATCTTTTCTGGATGGACTCTTATTGGACTTGTATGTCAGCGATTGCCATTAGGTTGATATCCAGAACAATTCTTGGGTGTATATGCGAATCCGCAATGCGGATAGGTGCACATTATCTACCGAATTTACTTAGCTCGATGTATCCAAGGTTGGAGCGATGCCAAGGATTCTCGTCCAGATAGGCTCGCTATCTCGCGATGGGATTCCGGACGTTGTCCTCGATTTCTTACATTTCTTCGGTGGGTAGTCTTACCCTGCGACTTGGTACGAACCCGGTTAGCTTTGAAGCGACGCACATCAAGTTCTTTTGCGTCTATGGTCCGGACGAAGTGCCGAACGGTCTGTCGATCTGCTCGCCGCACCCTACCGCAGGTTCACCATCCGCCAGGCGCGTCATAGCCAGCAACACGAGCAATGGCTTGTGCACTGCGCGCTGGTCACCACGTTGCCACACGCGGATTCGGTCGAAGGCTTTCAGCAGTTCGTCCCGGGTCATGTCTGTGTAGGGGGCGTGCTTCATGGGTGGCCAGGCGATTTACATTGGGAACACATCCTTATTAGCACGCTTCGCCGCGGGGTGCAGGCGATGGGGGTCACTCTTCAAGTGTGGGTGGGTGTGGTGGGGCACACAGGGGCTTGGGTATACGGTGATTACATTTTGGCCACAAACTTATTGATGACATGGTGGTGTATTCGAATTTGATGGTATTGGCGTACGGCACAGGCGCGGATGGGGTGGCGAAAATCCCCCCGCGCGGCTGCGCCCTCGTTTACGTAAATGAGGGCCCCCTTTGACAAGGCTCTTCGCCGATTTCCGGGGAATGAACTGCGCTCCAGGATGAGTCAATACACCGCGTCTTTTTTCCTGATAAGCGCCTTTTCGGCTCCTGCAAATTGCAACTTGAGCGTTGTTGAACACTGTGAAACCCCGGCGTCATCCCCGTGGAAACGGGGATCCAGTGTCTCTTGCCTCCACAAAGCCGAAGACGCTGGATTCCGGCTCACGCTCGCTCATGAACAGCCATGAGCGAGCGCGTCCGGAATGACGGTATTGGGAATCAAGCTCCCCGCAAATCGGTGAAGAACCTTTGACAAGGGGGTTAACCAGTGGCGGCGCCCTTCCCGCGTGCTTCGAGCACGAGGGGTGTCAAAACCGAAGCCCTCGGATCGTGAAACCTTCAGGCGGCCTTTACCGCGACAACCTGCAGGCCCAGGTGCCGGGCTGCATCGCACTGGCGCGCGTCCGCGGAGATGAATGCCTCGGCCTGGCACAGCACTGCAGCGCCGATGTGGATGGCATCCATGCCGCGCAGGGGTTGCGCTTCGAGTGCGTCGATAGCCTTCTGGATGACCTGGGGCGAGGTATCGCAGATGAAGGCATCGGCAATGTCGCTCATGAGATCGCCTTTCAGTTGCCGGTACTGTGCCTCGGACAAGCGCCCTTCGCGCAGCAGGCGATTGAAGGCGGCAATCAGTTCAGGCACGGCGATGACGGACAAGGCCAGTTCGCTGGCACGGTCACACCACAGCAGCACTTCGGGCGTGCCTGCTTCCTGGATGTAGCGCTTGGCAAAGGCCGATGAGTCAAAGAACACTTTCATCGCGCGCAGAAGCCTTCACCCCTGTTCGCTGCAACGATCACTTGTGGCGGTCTTCGAGAATCAGGCTGCTGATGGCACTGCCCCCGATGGCCAGCGGTCGGGCGGCACGCTGCTTCCACGACGGAAGATCTCGCGGAATGGGGTGGATTTCGGCAATGGGCTTGCCATTGCGCAGGACACGGACGGTTTCGCCGGCCTCGACCAGGTCGAAGAAGTGTTTGGCCTGGTTGCGCAATTCGGTGAAGGATGTTTCACGCATGTGCAATTCCTGGGGTTAACAATGTACATGAAAGTGTACACTATTGAGTGGCCGGAAGCAGGACGGGTACGCCCGGCCTTTCCTGGCGCCATGCGCCCGCCAGCCATTCAATGCAGGATCACGCCTGCTTGCGCATCTGGCTGATCAGGCGCCATGCAGCCTGGCCCGGCAGGCGACATTCCCAGAAATTCCAGCCATTGACATTGACACGGGTGATGGACATGGCCGCCGCAGAGGGTGCGTCGTAGCGCTTGCCCTCCAGGACGAGGGCGGTGGTGGCGGTCGGTGGGATTTCGACATGAAAATCCCACCGCGCGGCTGCGCCCTCGTTTACGTAAATGAGGCGCGTGAGCGCGACCGGGGGAATTTTCTACCGCTGCGCTCGCAATTCACGGGCTATTCCCAGGTTGACGCTCTGGATGTGAACCGGCAATACGCTGCCTGCCAAGCAACAACGATGGTTTGCGTTCAGAGCGAAGTCTGGATGAGGCAATGAGATCAGCCCGGTTGGCTAAAATCCCCCCGCGCGGCTGCGCCGCGTCGGCCCCCTTTGACAAGGGGGTTAACCTCCTCCCAGCCTGACGGCCGGTCAGGCGATCTTGAAGTCGAGGGAGAAGTTGGCGCTGTCGTCCTGGCCCAGGGCGTCGACCAGCCAGGGCATGGTTTCGCGCAGTTGCTCGGGCAGGGTCCAGGGCGGGTTGACGATGAAGAGGCCGCTGCCGTGCAGGCCAAAGCCGTCTTCGGCGGGGCGCTTGACGTTGAGGGTGACGTGCAGCCAGTCCACCTTGCCCGTGGGGGCGAGCTCGCACTGGCGCTTCAGGGCATCGGGCAGGCGCGCGCAGTCGCGCCGTTGCACCAGCGGGTGCCACACCATGTAGGTGCCGGTGGCAAAGAGTTTGAGCGCATCGCGCACGGTGGCGGGCACATGTGCGTAGTCGTCCTTGACCTCGTAGGACGGGTCGATGAGGACGAGCGCGCGCCGCTGCGGCGGGGGCAGCATTTTGAGCACGCGCTCGAAGCCGTCGCCCGCGGTGACCTGCACGCGCTTGTCGCCATCGCGGAAGTGCTTTTCCAGGTTGGCGGATTCGGTGCTGTGCAGCTCGATCAGGCGCAGCGCGTCCTTGCGGCGCAGCAGTTGCAGGGCGAGCTGCGGCGAACCGGGGTAGTGGCGCAGCTTTTCGCGGTTGGGGTTTAAGGCGCGCACCTGGTCGCGGTAGTCATCCAGCAGCGGGGGCAGCACGAGCTTTGCCCACAGGCGGCTGATGCCGGTTTCGAATTCTTTGTTCTTTCTGGCGTAGATGCCCTCCAGGTCGTGCACGACGGGCCCGGCGTGGGTGTCGATGCACATGAAGGGTTTGTCCTTCTTGGCGAGGTAACGCAGCAGCGCCACGAAGACGGTGTGCTTGAGCACGTCGGTGTGGTTGCCGGCGTGGAATGAGTGGCGGTAACTGAGCATGGGGGGTGGAGTATAAGGCCGGGGGGTGTTGGAGTGCGGGGTAAAGCGGTATTTGGCGGGTGAAAGGGGCTGCGGGTGAAAATCCCCCCGCTGGCCTGCGGCCAGTCGGCCCCCTTTGACAAGGGGGTTAACACCGATGGGGTGCCGGGCTCAGCCGAGTTTGGTGTACTTGGTGGATTTGCCGTGGGCCTTGTCCACGGGGTAGCGCTCGCGGTTGAGGGCGAGTTTCTTCTGCACGGCGGCGTCGAGATCCAGGCCCAGGTCGTGCGCGAGCAGGGACAGGTACATGGCGATGTCGGCCACTTCCTGGGCCACGGCTTCCTTGACGCGGCCATCGGGTTCGAACACGGCGGCGCGCAGTTCGGTGTCGGGGGCCCACTGCACGTGCTCGAGCAGCTCGGCTGCTTCCAGGCTGATGGAGATGGCCTGGCTCCTGAAATTGTGGAACTGCTCCCAGTCGCGTTCGCGGCGGAATTGCAGCAGGGCTTCGAGGGTGGCGGGGGTGAGCATGGTGGGGTCCTGACTTGGGAGGCGACGGGTCACGCGGCGGTTGCAAGAGGCTGGATCGCTTCCAGCTTGCCGGCCAGGGCCTGACGGACCTGGGTGAGGTCGTAGCGCGCCTGCAGGTTGAGCCAGAACTCTGCCTCCATGCCAAAGAAGACCCCCAGACGCGCAGCCGTATCCGCGGTGATGGCACGCTTGCCGGCGACGATCTCGCCGATTCTGCGCTGGGGCACGCCGATTTCCTTGGCCAGGCGATATTGCGTCACACCCAGTGGCTTGAGGAATTCCTCGAGCAGGATTTCTCCGGGCGTGGCCAGCGGGATTTTACGCTTGGGCATGTTGGTGCTCCTTAATGGTAGTCGACGATTTCCACATGCCAGGCGGCATGGTCGCGCCACTCGAAGCAGACCCTGAACTGGTCATTGACGCGAATGCTCCATTGCCCGCGGCGATCGCCTGAAAGCTTCTCCAGCCTGTTCTGCGGCGGAATGCACAGGGTTTCAATGCGGGTCGCTGCATCGATCATCTGCAATTTCCGGATGGCGACCGAAGCCCCATTGGCAAAGCGCGCGACCCTTGTCCCATTGAACAAGGCCTCGGTCGGTGTCGCGGCACTTGAACGAGCTGATCACGGCAAAATACTAACGGGCTGCGTTAGTAGCGTCAAGATGGGGCTGTAGCTCGCCGTTTTGCGGGGAGACGCAGCGGCAAGTGCGACAGGGCCGGCGGTGTCAACCCCCTTGTCAAAGGTTCTTCACCGATTTCCGGGGACGACGAGGTTTACCCCCTTGTCAAAGGGGGCCGACTCGTGAGCGCAGCGAACGAGCGGGGGGATTTTGACCAGGCGCGCGGATCTGCGTGCCATGACCAAGCCTTGCCGCGAGTCCAAACAGAACACCGCAAGGCATCCACCTGATAGGGGCTGGTGCAATTCAAGCGTATCGGTATCAAAATCCCCCCGCGCGACTACGTCGCGTCGGCCCCCTTTGACAAGGGGGTTTACCTCAAGGGATCAGGCGGCCTTCTTGGCGCCGTCGTGCTCGGCTTCCCACACGTCCATGGGCGGACAACTGCAGACGAAGTTGCGGTCGCCGTAGACCTGGTCCAGGCGCTTCACGGGCGACCAGTATTTGTGGGCGCGGGCGGAGGCGGTGGGGAAGGCGGCGGCTTCGCGGCTGTAGGCGTGGGGCCAGTCGCCGGCCAGTTCCTCGGCGGTGTGGGGGGCGTTCTTGAGCGGGTTGTCGGTCTTGTCCCACTCGCCCTTTTTGACTTTTTCGATCTCGCCGTAGATGGCGATCATGGCGTCGCAGAAGCGGTCCAACTCGGCCTTGCTTTCGCTTTCGGTGGGCTCGACCATGAGGGTGTCGACCACCGGGAAGGACAGCGTGGGGGCGTGGAAGCTGTAGTCGATGAGGCGCTTGGCGACGTCTTCAGCGCCGATGCCGCAGGCTTCTTTCAGGCCGCGCAGGTCGAAGATGCATTCGTGCGCAACGCGGCCGTTCTCGCCGGCGTAGAGCACGGGGAAGTAGGGCCCGATGCGTTTGGCGATGTAGTTGGCATTGAGGATGGCCATTTCGGTGGCCTGGCGGATGCCGGTGGCGCCCATCATGCGGATGTACATCCAGGAGATGTTGACGATCAGCGCGCTGCCGGACTGCGCGGCGCTGACGGTGCCGTTGCTCACCGCTTTGTCGTCGCCCGCGACCACCGGGTGGTCGGGCAGGTGCGCGCCCAGGTGTTCAGCCACGGCGATGGGGCCCATGCCGGGGCCGCCACCGCCGTGCGGGATGCAGAAGGTCTTGTGCAGGTTGATGTGCACCACGTCCGCGCCGATGTCACCGGGGCGGGAGAGACCGGCCTGGGCGTTGAGGTTGGCGCCGTCCATGTACACCTGGCCGCCGGCGGCGTGCACGATGGCGCAGATGTCCTTGATGCCTGGCTCGAACACGCCGTGCGTGGAGGGGTAGGTGATCATCAGCGCGGCGAGCTTGGCCTTGTGCTTGTCGACCTTGGCCTTGAGGTCTTCGACATCAACGTTGCCGCTGGCGTCGCAGGCCACCACCACCACCTGCATGCCGCACATGTGCGCGGTGGCCGGGTTGGTGCCGTGGGCCGATTGCGGGATGAGGCAGATGTCGCGCGCGCTGTCGCCGCGCGAGGCGTGGTAGTTGCGGATGGTGACCAGGCCGGCGTATTCGCCCTGCGCGCCGGAGTTGGGCTGCATGGTGACCTTGGGCAGGCCGGTGATCTCGCCCAGGGCCATGCACACGCTGTCGAGCATCTTGTTGATGCCGGCGGCCTGCGCGCGCGGCGCAAAGGGGTGCAGGTTGGCGAACTCGGGCCAGGTGACGGGCATCATCTCGGCGGCGGCATTCAACTTCATGGTGCAGGAGCCCAGCGGGATCATGCCGTGGACGAGGGAGTAGTCCTTGTTCTCCAGGCGCTTCAGGTAGCGCATCATTTCCGTTTCCGAGTGGTAACGGTTGAAGGCCGGGTGGGTGAGGATGGGGTCTTGCCTGCGCAGGGGCAGCGGGATGGCATCGGCACCGGTGGAGAGTGTCTTGGCGCGCTCATGCACGTTGACATGGTGGCCGGTGAGCACCCAGGCGAGGTCGGCGACGTCATCCAGGGTGGTGGTCTCATCGACGCTGATGCCGACGCGTTCCGGGCTGACCCAGCGCAGGTTGACGCGCTTTTCCTCGGCACGCTGCTTCACGCCGGAGCCGGCGGGCACCTTGCAGGTGATGGTGTCGAAGAAACTGGCCGATTCCAGCTTGGTGGCGCTGGCCGCACCGGCCAAGAGGCGCGCCATGAAGTGGGTGCGCAGCGCAATGCGGCGCAGGCCTTCGGGGCCGTGCCACACGGCAAAGAGCGAGGCCATGTTGGCCAGCAGCGCCTGCGCGGTGCAGATGTTGCTGGTGGCCTTCTCGCGGCGGATGTGCTGCTCACGCGTCTGCAGCGCCATGCGGTAGGCGGTGCGGCCGGTGGCGTCCACCGACACGCCGATGATGCGCCCGGGGATCTGGCGCGTGAGCGATTCGCGCACCGCCATGTAGGCGGCGTGCGGCCCGCCATAACCGAGCGGCACGCCGAAGCGCTGCGTGCTGCCGATGGCCACGTCAGCGCCCAGAGCGCCGGGGGACTTCATCAGGACGAGCGACAGCGGGTCGGTGCCCAGGGACACCAGGCCGCCGGCCGCATGGATTTTTTCGATCAGCGCGGAAGGGTCGTTCACGGCGCCGTAGGTGTCGGGGTATTGCAGGTGCGCGCCGAACACGGTGACCGGATCCAGATCGGTGGTGGCATGGCCGACGATGACCGGGATGCCGGCCCACTTGGCGCGCGTCTGGATCACCGCAATGACCTGCGGGTGGCAGGCGGCATCGACGAAGAAGGCCTCAGCCTTGCTCTTGGCGCCGCGACGGATCAGCGTCATGGCTTCGCCGGCGGCGGTGGCTTCATCCAGCAGCGAGGCATTGGCCACCGGCATGCCGGTGAGGTCCATGATGACCTGCTGGAACAGGAGCAGCGACTCCAGGCGCCCCTGCGAGATTTCCGCCTGATAGGGGGTGTAGGCGGTGTACCAGCCCGGATTCTCCAGCACGTTGCGCAGGATGACGGGCGGGGTGTGGGTGTTGTAGTAGCCGGTGCCGATGTAGGTGCGGCGCACTTCGTTCTGCGCGGCCAGTTCCTTCAGCTCGGCCAGGGCCTGTGACTCGGTGCACGGGGCCGGCAGATCGAGCGGCCGGTCAAGGCGGATGGCCGCCGGGATGGCCTGGGTGATCAGCTCATCACGCGTGGCCACGCCAAGGACGGCGAGCATCTGGCGCTCTTCTTCAGGACTGGGCCCATTGTGGCGGCCGATGAATTCGTCGTGGTTGAGCAGATCGTCGAGCTTGAGTTCGGACATGTTTTTCTGTGGATAGAAAACAATAGGATGAATGATGGCTATTTTATTGGGTGTGGGCCTTGAGCGGGACCAGCTTTGCAGCTTTGACCGCCGCTGAAAACACGAAATCACCGGATTCCCGTGTACTTGCGTGACAAACCTCTGTCATTGCTTGAGCGGATGGATGTGGCGTGGAAAACACAGAATCACCAGGTGGGGCAGAGCCGCTTAACCGTCCCCCAGGGGAGAGCGCGGTTTACCCCCTTGTCAAACTAATCGTTACCCACATCTTTTTCATGCTGTTGAATGATCGTCTGGGTTCATGATTCTAAACATCTCGGTCAAGGTGGTGAGTTGGTGAAATCCACGCCATAGGGTTTGCACCCCGGGTTCGCCATCGCT
>CANJJT010000123.1:0-11233 GCA_947474715.1 Betaproteobacteria bacterium | reverse complement strand
GGTAAACCCCGGGCCTGCCAAGCTTGCTGCCAATGCCATCCCCGGAAATCGGTGAAGAACCTTTGACAAGGGGGTCAACCGCGCCGCAGCCTCGGCTGCCTGGAATCCGGGCCCACCCCATGCCCAAGATCATTATGATCAACTATTGACAGGCATCAATATCTTCATTGGCTAAATGCAGATATTATGATCATCACGCCTGCCGAATTTCCACACCCCAGGGAGCCCCCCATGGACCCGTTTCTCGCCGCTGCCATTGCCGAAGCCGAGGCCGGTGCGGTCGAAGGTGGCATCCCCATCGGTTCGGTGCTGGTGCATGAAGGCCGCATCATCGGCCGCGGCCACAACCGCCGTGTGCAAAAGGGCAGCGCCATCCTGCATGGGGAGATGGACGCGCTGGAGAACGCCGGCCGCTTGCCCGCCTCGGTCTACGCAAACAGCACCCTGTACACCACGCTCTCGCCCTGCCCCATGTGCTCCGGCGCCATCCTGCTCTACGGCATTCCGCGCGTGGTGGTGGGCGAGCACGCCACCTTCATGGGCGAGGAGGCGCTGCTGAAAAGCCGCGGCGTCGCCGTCGAGGTGGTGGATGATCCGCGCTGCACGGCGCTGATGCGGCACTTCATCGAAGCACACCCGACGCTGTGGAACGAGGACATCGGCGTGTGAGCTTGAACGACAGCGGCCCGCAGCCCGGCAGCGCCGAGTCTGCTTAAGCCAGCCCCTGCGCATAGGCATCCAGCTGCGCGATGCAGGTGCCCCAGCCTTCATGGAAGCCCATCTTCTCGTGCTGCTCACGGCCGGCCTCGTCCTGGTGCATGACGGTGGCGGTATAGCGCGTGCCGCCGGCCTCGTCGGCAAAGGTGATGATGGCGGTGAAGGGCATCCACGGCGCGGGCGCCGGGCGCCAGTCACCGATCAGCGCGGAGGTGACCACGAGGCGCGCCTGCGGCACCACCTCCAGGAAGGACCCGGGGTTGTCGCTCTCCCCACCATCGGGCCCGCGCATGAAGGTGTAGAAGGCACCGCCCGGGCGCAGGTCGAAGGCGCGCACCTCGGTGGTCCAGGGCTTGGGGCACCACCATTCCTTCAGGTGGTCGGGACTGGTCCAGGCCTGCCAAACCAGGGCGCGAGGGGCCTTGAGCAGGCGGGTGATGACCAGGTCGAGTTTGTCATCAACGCGCATGGCGTTTCTCCTTGGTCGGCCGGGTTGGCCTGGTTAGCCGTGGCGTGGTGGGTTTGGCTTGCCTGGCATGCAGCGCTACTCCTCCAGCTTGATCCCCGTCTCCTTCACCACCCTGCCCCAGCGCGCGGTCTCGCTGGCGATGTGGCTGCGCAGCTGTTCGGGGCTGCTGCCGACGATGTTGTAGCCCTCGCCCTCCATCTTCTTCACGAGGGCCGGATCGCGCGCCACCTTGATGAGCTCGGCGCTCATGCGCTCCACCAATGCACGCGGCGTGGCGGCCGTGGCGAGGAAGCCCGACCAGAAGGTGTAGTCGTAGCCGGTGACACCCTGCTCGGCCAGGGTGGGCATGTCGGGCAATACCTTGACACGCTCGGCGCCCGAGACGCCGATGGCGCGCAGCTTGCCCGCGGCCATGTAGGGACGCATCGGCAGCACACCACCCATGCCCAGGTGCACACGACCGGCCAGCAGGTCGGTGGTCATGGGGCCGGTGCCCTTGTAAAGCACGATGGTGATGTCCGCCCCCGAGGCCTGCTTGAACCACTCCGCAGCCAGGTGGGTGATGCCGCCGACGCTGGCGGTGCCATAGTTGAGCTTGCCCGGGTTGGCGCGGGTGTAGGCCAGCAACTCCTTCAGATTGCTCACGGCCAGGCTGGCTGGCACCATCAGCAGGCTGGAGCGCTTGCTCAGCAACGACAGCGGCGCCAGGTCCTTCACCGAATCGAAGGGCAGGTCCTTGTACGACAGGGGCATGACGGCGATGCTGGGGTTGGTCATCAGCATCATCGAGCCATTGGGCGGGGATTTCGCCACGATGCCGGTGGCAATGGTGGTGCCGGCGCCACCGCGGTTCTCGATGAGGAATTGCTGTCCGGTGTTCTCGTTCAACTTCTGCGCATAAATGCGCGCCTCCGGGTCGGTGGAGCCGCCCGGCGGATAAGGGACGACGATGGTGACCGGCCGCGTCGGCCAGTTGTCGGTGCCCTGCGCGAATACCGATCCTGCGCCCAGGATGCCTGTGACGGCAAAGCCCACACGTGCTGCCTTGATGAACTGCATTGCGCCTCCTTGCTTGTCCTCCGGCTTGGCCGGAATCCTGATGGGCTGCGCCGCATGCCTGATGAAGCCGGCCGGTGCAGCGCTTGATGCTTGTGACAAACGCAGCGCATCATGGAATGCGCCGGCGCCCCTGTCAACGCACTAGAATGCCGGGACAATAATCGCCGCAGCGTGCCATCACCGACCATTCCCATAGAAGAATGTGCCGGCAAATCCGACTGCCGCCAACGGAGGAGCCCGTCAGCATGGATCTCAGTTTCAGCCCCGAGGAACTCGCCTTTCGCGACGAGGTACGCGCCTTTTTCAAGGCCTCGCTGCCGCGCGGCTCGCAGCAACGCGCCTGGCGCGGGCAGTTCCTGCAGAAGGCTGATTACGTCGCCTGGCACAACATCCTCGCCGACCGCGGCTGGGTGGCCCCGGAATGGCCGCTCGAATTGGGGGGCACCGGCTGGAGCGCGACGCAGCTCTATATCTTCGCCGAGGAGATGCACCGCGCCTATGCGCCGCAGCAACGCTCGCAGAACATCAACCAGTCGGGCAACACCATTGCGGTGTTCGGCACCGAAGCGCAGAAGCAGCGCTTCCTGCAAAAAATCGCGCGCGCCGAATATTTCTTCTGCCAGGGCTTTTCCGAGCCGGGCTCGGGCTCGGACCTGGCGAGCCTGTCCACGCGCGCGGAAAACCACGGCGACCACTACCTGCTGAACGGCCAGAAGATCTGGACTTCCGGCGCGCACTGGTCGAACTGGATGTTCGGCCTGTTCCGCAGCGACCCGAATGCGAAAAAGCAGAAGGGCATCACCTACCTGCTGGTGGACATGCGAAGCCCGGGCATCACGGTGCGGCCCATCATCTCCATCGACGGCGCCCACCACCTGAACGAGGTGTTCTTCGACAACGTCAGGGTGCCCATCGACAACCGCATCGGCGAGGAGAACCGCGGCTGGGACATCGCCAAGCACCTGATGGGCAATGCGCGCGCCACGGTGGCGCGCGTGGGCTTGTCCAAGGCGCGCATTGCGCGGGCCAAGGCGCTGGCCGCCACGGTGACCCAGGATGGCGCGCTGCTGGCGGACAACCCGCGCTTTCGCGAAAAGCTCGCCGCCATCGAGGTGGAGCTGAAAGCACTGGAGATCACCAATATGCGCGCCATCGCCGGCAAGCGCCAGGACGGCAAGCTCGACCCGAAGTCCTCGGTGCTGAAAATGAAGGGCGCCGAGCTGCAGCAGGTCACCACCGAGGTGCTGCTCGACCTGGCCGGCCCGCACGCCATGGCACGCCAGACCGATTTCTGGGAATGCCGCACCGATGAGACCATCGGCCCGGACCACTTCGCCACCACCGCGCACAGCTATTACATGACGCGCGCGGTGTCGATCTTCAGCGGCACCAATGAAGTCCAGCGCAACATCGTGGCGAAAGCCATCCTGGGGCTGTGAAACAGCCCGACCGCAATACAAAAGGCACAAGGAACCATCCTCCATGAACGCATCACCCGCGAAATATCCCGATGTCACCAACCAGCTCGCCCAGTACGTGCTCGCTACCCGGGCCGAGGACCTGCCCGCCCATGTGCGCACCGAGGGCACGCGCTCGCTGCTCAATGTGCTCGGCTGTTCCATCGGCGGGGCACGCCATGACGCGGTGAACAGCGCCGAGACGGCACTGGCGGGCACCACCGGCAGCGGCCCGGCCACGGTGTTCGGCCGCGGCCACCAGGCCGACATCCTGCATGCCACGCTGATCAACTGCCTCGCCGCCAGCGTCTACGGCTACGACGACACCCATGCCCAGGCCATCGTGCACCCGTCCGGCCCGGTGATGGCGGCGGTGCTCGCCCTGTGCGAGCGCATGCCCGTGAGCGGGCGCGATGCCCTCACCGCCTTCGCCCTCGGCGTGGAGATCAACTGCCGCCTGAGCAAGGCCATTTCCATCGCCCCGGCGAAAAGCCCGGTGGCCTGGTCGCAGACCGGCATCACCTGCGCCATCGGCACGGCGCTGGCCGCGGGCAAGCTGCTCGGCCTGGATGCCGCGCACCTGCGCGCCGCAGTGGGCATTGCGGCCTCGCAGTGCGCCGGCATCCGCTCCCTGCACGGCACCATGTGCACCGCGCTGATGCCCGCGCACGCCGGCCAGACCGGCCTGCGCGCCGCGCTGCTCGCCCAGGCCGGCTTCACCGGCGGCAACACCGCGCTGGAAGGCCACAACGGCTACTTCGACGTGTTCGGCACCAACCCGGACATGCAGGCGCTGATCGGCAACCTGGGCAGCCGCTTCGAGCTGCTGAAAAACACCTACAAGGCGCATCCGGGCGGCATCGTCATCCACCCCATCCTCGATGCCTGCCTATTGCTGCTGCGCGAGCACGCGCTCAAGCCGGAGCAGGTCGAGGGCATCGAGGTCTACGCCTCGGCCAATGCCATGGCGTTGTGCAACCGGCCGCATCCCAAGGACGAATTCGAAGCGCATGTGAGCATGCATCACTGGGTGTCGGCCACGCTGCACCGCGGCGTCACCGGCGTGGAAGTGATGAACGAGGCATGCGTGCACGACCCGGCCATCTCCGCCTTCCAGGACCGCATCAAGGCAGTGGAAGACAACGCCCTGATGACCGATGCCGCGAAAATGAGCGTCACCCTGAAGGACGGCCGCGTGCTCAAGGTGCACATCGAGCACTGCCTGGGCAGCGCCAGCAACCCCATGCCCGATGCGCAGCTGGACGCCAAGTTCAGCGCCCAGTCCGTCCCGGTGGTGGGTGCCGAGCGCACGCGCAAGCTGATCGACCTGTGCCGCGGTATTGATGGCCTGGCCGATGCGGGCGTGATTGCGAAGACGGCGGCCTGAGGAAACACGAAAGGCGTCGAGACGTCAACCCACTGTTCAAAGGCTCTTCGCCGAAGTCCGGGAAGACGTGGCTGCGGCGCGATTAACCCCCTTGTCAAAGGGGGTCAACCCCGGGCCTGCCAAGCTTGCTGCCAATGCCATCCCCGACAATCAGCGAAGCGTCTCTGACCCGGGCGCTTACAGCGCGGCCTTGCCGCGATGGCCTCAGCGTTTGGGCATCAACCCTTCCTCGACCGCCTTCACCTGCAGGGCGACAAAGCGCGAGTAGGTGCGGCAGTTGGAGAAGCTGCCACCGGCGAACCACAGGCCTTCCTGGGCGGTGCGGCGCCACATGTTGTTCATCTCGCCGTCGGGGGCGACGCCCCAGATGGGGCCGACTTTCTTCGCCACGTCTTCACCCAGCAGCTTGGCGACCAGCACTTCCTGGGTCTCGAAGCCGGTGGCGAGGATGACGAGGTCGGCTTCGCGAACGCTGCCGTCCTTCAGGCGCAGGCCGCCCTCGACAAAGCGATCGGTCTGCTCATGCTGCAGCAGCTTCACTTCGCCGTCGATGATGAGCTGCGCGCAGCCGGCATCGAGGTAGTAGCCGCCGTAGCGGGTGCGGATCTTCATCTGGTGGCCGGTGCCGTCTTCACCCATGTCCCATTTGAAGCCGGCGGCGATGAGGCCGTCGATCATCTTGCGGTCCAGTTCCACCATCCGATCGGACACCTGCTTGTAGGCGATGCGCGCCACCGGCAGCGTGTTGGTGGCCACCAACAGGTCGCCGTCCGCGAGGGGAATGCCGTCATAGATGCCGTAGGGCAGCTTGGCGCTGGGGTCGATGCTGATCACCGTGGTCGAGCCACGCTGGATCATGGTGGGCTCCACGCCGTGGCTGTACAGGTCCTGCGCCACATCGTGGGCGCTGGTGCCGCTGCCGACGATGAGGGCCTTCCTGCCCCGCCACTTGGCGCCATCGGTGAACTCGGCGGTGTGCAGCACATCGCCTTTGAAGTCCTTCAGGCCGGGCAGCTCGGGCTTGCGGGCAAAGCCCACCAGGCCATTGGCGAATATCAGGTGCTTCGGCCGCAACACGCGTTCGCTGCCATCGCCCCTGCGCACCAGCGCCTTCCAGGTGCCGCTCTTCTCGTCGTAGCTGCCGTTGACCAGCTCGGTGCTGGTCCAGAAGTTGATTTCCATGGCCCACGCATAGGACTCGAACCAGTCGGCGATCATGTCCTTGGGCAGGTAGGTCGGCCAGTTGGGCGGGAATGGCAGATAGGGCAGGTGGTTGACCTCGGTGCCATTGTGCAGGGCGAGCGAGTGGTAGCGCGTACGCCAGCAATCACCCACGCGGGCGAGGCGGTCGATGACCAGCGTGTCCACGCCCAGCTGGCCCAGCGTGGCCGCCACGGTGAGGCCGGCCTGGCCACCGCCGACGATCAGCACCGTCGGTTCGCGGTCGGCGAAGGCTTGCGCGGCGATGCGCTGGTCTTTCCAGTTGGTGCCGCCGAAGTTGCGTGAATAGGCTTCGCCGGTGGGGCGGCGCTTGCCGATCTTTTCCTCGAAGCCCTTCAGCTCATCGAGCGTGGTGAGCAGCTGGAAGGCACGGGTCGGGTCGGACACAGGCAGGCGCACCACGCCGTAGCCGCGCGCGACCTCGGTTTCGAACTGGAGAATGACCTCGATGACGTCGATGCCGGCGCGCTTCATGCACCGCGGCGGCGTGCGCCCCTCGGCCAGGGCAAAACCGCGCGCCTTCACCGAAGGCTGCTTCGACAGCATCAACGCCGCGATGGTGTCGGCGCCCTGGCTGGGGGTGAGGTACCAGGTAAAGGCGAGCAGATCACGCCAGTGTCCGTCTGCCTGGAACAACGCTGCCAGCTCCGCCTGGCTGCCCGATTGCAAGGCGGCATTCAAGCGCGCCAGCCACTCACCGGCGATCTCCCTTTCGGCACCCTGCTTCGGGGCCACCTGTTCACGCACGACACTCATCTCAAATCCTCTTTCAGGGTACTGCGGTAGACCGGGCCTTTCAGGGCCGGTGCAGTGCGCGCTGCGGCAGGCTTTCCGCGGCGCGCACCGCTGCTGACGACTGCTGCGGACTGCGGCTTACTCGGCCTTGTTGTTGCCGGCCTGGATCACCTTGGTCCACTTGGCGTGTTCCTTCTGGTTGTACTCGCCGAACTGCACGCTGGACTTGTCCAGCGACACCGCGCCCAGGCGCGTCATCTGCGCCTTGGTCTCGGGAAGCTGCTTCACCTTCTGCATGGTGTCGTGCAAGCGTGAGACGATGGCCGGGGGCAGCTTGGCCGGACCGACCAGGCCGTAGAACAACAGGCCCTCATAGCCGGGGACGCCCGATTCGGCGATGGTGGGCACGTCAGGCATTTCCGCCAGACGTTGTGCCGTGGCCATGCCCAGCGGCTTCAGCTTGCCCGACTGCAGGTGCGGCAGGGCCACCACCAGGTTGTTGAAGGCGAACGGCACCTGGTTGCCCAGCAGTGCCTGCATGGCACCGGCGTCACCGTTGAAGGAGACCGTGAGCATGTCGATGCCGGCCATCTGCTTGAACAGTTCCATGTTCAGGTGCGAGCTCGAGCCCAGGCTGGAGGCGCCGGCGGTGATGGCACCGGGCTTGGCCTTGGCCATGGCGATCAGCTCCTGCACCGATTTGGCCGGGAAGGTCGGATGGGCCACCAGCATGGTGGGCACGTGACACATCATCGCGATCGCAGTGAAGTCCCGGATCGGATGATAGGGCACGTCCTTGAACAGGGGCAGGCCGGTGGTGAGCACGCCGCCGTAGGTAAACATCAGCGTGTGGCCGTCCGGCGCCGCTTTCGCGGTAAAGGCCGCTGCAATGCGGCCGCTTGCGCCACCGCGGTTGTCGACGATCACGGTCTGGCCCAGGGCTTCGGAAAAGCCGTCCCGGAGCACGCGGCCGAGGATGTCGGTGCCGCCGCCCGCCGGGGAAGGAATCAGCATGCGCACCGGTTTGGTCGGATACTGCTGCGCCTGTGCGGCCGTGGTCAGTGCCATCGAGCCCAATGCCGCCAGGGCCAGAACTGCTTTGAGTGATCGTTTCATCTGCATCTCCTTTGTGTGCTGCGTGTGACATGAGCCACGTGCGCCAATTGCGCCTGGTTTGCTGGTTTGCCTGCTTTATCTGCTTGCCTGGATGTGCCCGGGCAATGCGGGCGGTGACGCCCCCGGTTCATCCTGCCACCCTGCGTCTCTGGAAATCCGGCGGCAGGCGGACTTTTATCGGACAGGTCCCATCCCTGTGCTTGGCCGGAAAGCCGCTCCCTCATTTGCGGCACGCAAGCATACCAGTACCACCCGCCGTGATCAGCCGTGATCAGGGCATACGGCATGATATTCACCATCGCTGCAGGGCAGCATGGCGCCCTGTGGGCTCGCGTGAACTCATCATGGCCACACAGGGCCTGGCGGGCATGGCGGCTGGCCGGCGCAGCTAGTGTCCCGAATCGCAAATTCGCCGAATAAAAATGCCGAGAATCGGCGCCACACGGCGTTGCCAATGCTCGCAAGCCAACCAGGCTTGCTCCGCTTTGCGCCTTGTCTGGCACCGATTTCGACACTTTTCCGATGCAGGGCGGTTTGTTCATGCCCCCTCAGAATTCAACGAACTTACGATTCGGGACACTAGAATGTCGTCCTGGATCGCATTTTTCCGAATATCCGTTTGCCGGAGCCCGCCTTGACCGTGGAAAGCCTGAATATCGACGCGCTGCGCCAGCATGTCGGCCGCAGCGAAAGCCTCACCTGCAGCATCGCCCACCGCACCGCTGCGGCGCTGGCGGCCACGCTGGACGTGGAGGCGCCCGAGGAAGGCACGCCGCTGCCGCCGCTGTGGCACTGGATCTACTTCCTGCCCGCAGTACGGCAGTCGGATCTGGGCCCGGACGGCCATCCGCTGCAGGGCGGCCTGATCCCGCACATGCCGCTGCCGCGGCGCATGTGGGCGAGCAGCAAGATCACCTATCAGCGCGACCTGCTGGTGGGCAGCGAAGCGACCCGGACCGCCACCCTCACCAGCCTGGAGCTGAAGCAGGGGCAGTCGGGCACGCTCATCTTCGCCAAGGTACGCAATGAAATCGGCGATGGCACCGGCACCGCACTAATCGAGGAACAGGACATCGTCTACCGCGAGGCAGCCGCACCGGGTGCGGCACCACCGCCCGCCAAATCCGCCCCGGCCTCATCGCTGTGGGCACAGCAGGTGCAGCCCGACACGCGCCTCTTGTTCCGCTATTCCGCGCTCACCTTCAACGCCCATCGCATCCATTACGACCGGCCCTACACCACCGAAGTGGAAGGCTATCCCGGACTGCTGGTGCATGGCCCGCTGATCGCCACGCTGCTGGCCGAGCTGCTGCGGCAGAAGAACCCGAATTTCACGCCCACCTCGCTCAACGTGCGTGCCATGAGCCCGTTGTTCGATAACGCGCCCTTCAGTGTCTGCGGCGAGCCGCAGTCCGATGGCGGCGCGCTGCTGTGGGCGCGCAATGCCAGCGGCGGCCTGGCGATGGAAGTGCGCGCGCAGTAGACGAGGCAGAGTTCCCCCATCACGCCCTCCCCGCCTGGCGAACCGCCAGCTGAACATAATCAAAACAGGATCAGGACCCATGCACACCACCAACGCCAGCGGTATCAACGACAGCCACCAGCCCCTGCGCGATGCCGTGCGCGAATTGTGCGCGCGCTTTCCCGGCGAGTACTTCCGCAAGATCGACGAGGTGCGCGGCTACCCGGAAGAATTCGTCAACGAACTCACCAAGGCGGGCTGGCTGGCCGCGCTGATCCCGCAGGAATACGGCGGCTCGGGCCTCAGCCTCACCGAAGCCTCCATCATCATGGAGGAGATCAACCGCTCCGGCGGCAACTCCGGCGCCTGCCATGGGCAGATGTACAACATGGGCACGGTGCTGCGCCACGGCTCCGAGGAACAAAAGCGCCGCTACCTGCCCAAGATCGCCACCGGCGAACTGCGCCTGCAATCCATGGGTGTGACCGAACCCACCACCGGCACCGACACCACCAAGATCAAGACCACCGCCGTGAGAAAGGGTGACAAGTACGTCATCAACGGCCAGAAGGTGTGGATCTCGCGCGTGCAGCACTCCGACCTGATGGTGCTGCTGGCGCGCACCACGCCGATCGCCGAAGTGAAGAAGAAGTCCGAAGGCATGTCCATCTTCATGGTGGACCTGCGCGAGGCCATCGGCAAAGGCATGAGCCTGCGCCCGATCACCAACATGGTGAACCACGAGACCAACGAAATCTTCTTCGACAACCTGGAAATTCCCGTGGAGAACCTGATCGGCGAGGAAGGCAAGGGCTTCAGGTACATCCTCGACGGCCTCAACGCCGAGCGCGCCCTGATCGCCGCCGAGTGCATCGGCGACGGCTACTGGTTCATCGAAAAGGTGGTGAAGTACGGCAACGAGCGCATCGTCTTCGGCCGTCCCATCACGCAGAACCAGGGCGTGCAGTTCCCCATCGCCAGGGCCTACGTCAACGTCGAGGCCGCCAACCTCATGCGCTTCAAGGCCTGCGCCCTGTTCGACGCACACCAGCCCTGCGGCGCCGAGGCCAACATGGCCAAGATGCTGGCCGCCGACGCCTCCTGGGAAGCCGCCAACGCCTGCCTGCAATTCCACGGCGGCTTCGGCTTCGCCGCTGATTACGACGTCGAGCGAAAATTCCGCGAGACGCGCCTGTACCAGGTCGCGCCCATCTCGACCAACCTCATCCTGTCGTATGTGGCCGAACACGTGCTGGGGATGCCAAGGTCGTTCTAGCGGGCGGGCGGCGTGACGGTGTTACCCCCCCCCCTTGTCAAAGGCTCTTCGCCGATTTCCGGGGAGACGTGGCTGCGACGCGGTTGACCCCCTTGTCAAAGGGGGCCGACTCGTGAGCGCAGCGAACGAGCGGGGGGGATTTTCTCCCGTTGCCTTGATCGTTCGCCAGTCATGACCGGACGCGGGCCCTGAGTATCATCCAGTGCTACCCATCTGCAAGGCAACAGCCGTGCTCAGGGTTCATGCCATGTCGACAAAGGGCCATGAGACCCGCCTGGCTGGCCAAAATCCCCCCGCTGGCCTGCGGCCAGTCGGCCCCCTTTGACAAGGGGGT
>CANJJT010000122.1:0-11395 GCA_947474715.1 Betaproteobacteria bacterium | reverse complement strand
TGCCGTCGGGGTCCACCATGGAGATGCCGCCGTTCTCGCCCGGGTAGGGCATATAGTCGATCACGCCGTCGAGCAGCTGCTGCACGCCTTTGTTCTTGAACGAGGAGCCGCAGAACACCGGCACCAGCTTGCCCTGCACGGTGCCCTTCCTGATGCATTCCTTGACCTTGGCGATGTCGAACTTGCCGTTCTCGACGAATTCCATGAACGCGTCATCGTCCAGAGCCAGTGCGGTTTCGATGGCTTCCTTGCGCAAGTCCAGCAACTGGTCCATCCAGTCGTTGTCGCGCGTGGTGGAGAAGGTGAAGCGGCCCTTCATTTCCTCGATGGGGATGGTCTCCCACGGGCTGTCCTTGTCTTCTTCCTTCCACACATAGCCGCATCCGGCGATCAGGTCTACCATGCCCTTGAACTCGTCATGGCTGCCGATCGGGATCTGGCACAGCACGATGGTGGCGCCCAGGCGCTCCTTGATGCCGGTGATGGCCTTCTCGAAGCTGGCGCCCATGCGGTCCATCTTGTTGATGTAGCACATGCGCGGCACGTTGTACTGGTTGGCCAGCCGCCAGTTGGTTTCGGTCTGCGGCTCAACGCCGGCCACGCCGTCGAACACCACCACGGCACCGTCCAGCACTCGCAAGCTGCGATTCACCTCAATGGTAAAGTCCACGTGCCCCGGGGTGTCGATGACGTTGATCTGGATGCCCTTCCACTCGGTCGAGACGGCGGCGGACTGGATCGTGATGCCGCGCTTTTTTTCCTGCTCGAGGTAATCGGTGGTCGTGCTGGTCTTGCCGTCCTTGGTGTCATGGACGTCGATGATCTGGTGCTTCTTGCCTGTGTAGTAGAGGATGCGTTCGGTCGTCGTGGTCTTGCCGGCGTCGATGTGCGCAATGATCCCGATGTTGCGATACAGGTGAAGCGGCTTCTGCCTTGCCATGGTGATGCCTTCTCTAAAGTGAATGCAAACGAATTGTGTCGAACGATCTTGACGATACTGCGATAGCCGCCCGTGCAGCCCGTGCCACCGGTCTCATCGGGGCTCGAACCGGGACCCCGGACCCGTGATGCAACAACAGGATGACTCTCCGGCCGCCGAAGCGGCTACGATGCGAATGTCTGGAACGATTTGGTCCGCGCAAATCCGGAGGCGCCAAAAAAGGCGACAAAAAGCGACAAAGGGCGGGATTGTATAGGAATTTCAACGCCTTTTGCTCCTCGCGCGAGGGCCTCGCCGGGCCGGGAAGCGGGGAATCGCGCAGTGTTTGGCGAAAATCCCCCTTTCGGGGGGACAGGCCCTCCTGCTGCGCGCCATCGAGACCGATTCCATGGGCTTCGAGAGAAGCTCACCGGCCCATGATTTCCCGACGGAAATTCAGGCCGATGGCGATCCAGCGCCAGCCTGTTTCGAGCAGGACCCGGAACCCAAAAACCTTACGCACACTTGAAGGGATATCTCTTGCGTAAGAAAATGGTCAGACTCCAGCCACCGGGTACCAGGATTAGCTGCATGACGGCGTAGACAACCGAAATCGGTGCCCGACAGGCCGCAAGGCCGCAAGGCCGGGCAAACTTGAACACCGCGCAGCACATTGGCAAGGCCGCCTGGCGGCAATTTAGACATTTTTCTTCATTGAATCAGTAACTTCATTACACCCTATCTGTTTATGCGTTGGGGCAGAATGCTCAACCCGGACAAGCACATCCACCGCCCCGAGAGGCGGCACAACCAGGAGATAGACATGCATCCTTTCACCCGCCGCAGTTTCGTTCGCCACAGTTTCGTTCGCACGCTCCTGTCCTGCACGGCCCCCGTGTGGCTGGCTGCCGCCCCGGCAGCCACGGCGCAGACCTTCCCCTCCAGGCCGGTCACCATGGTCCTGGGAGTGGCCACCGGCGGCCCCACCGATGTCGAGACGCGGCTGTATGCCAAGAAGATGACCGAGTTGATGGGGCAGACCTTCCTGCTCGATTACAAGGTCGGCGCGGGCGGTGCCATCGCCGCGGGCCACGTGGCCAAGGCGCCGCCGGACGGCCACACGCTGTTGGTCATGGCCGGCAGCTTCACGGTACTGCCGGTGGTGTTCAAGAACCTGCCCTTCGACGTGATCAAGGACTTCTCGCCCATCTCGCTGATGAGCGAAAAGCCGCAGATCCTGCTTGCCAACCCGTCGTTTCCCATCAAGAACTTCCAGGAGTTCATCGCCCGCGCCCGCGCCAACCCCGGCAAGGTCAACGTGGGCATCACCAACCAGGGGGGCATCAATCACCTGATGAACGTGTGGATGCACACGCTCACCGGCACCCAGGTGACCTATGTGCCCTACAAGGGTGAGGGGCCGCTGCTGCCCGACCTGCTGGGCGGGCGACTGGACGCCGCAGCCATCGGCATCGGCACGGCCATCCGCCTGGCCAAGACCGGCAAGGTGCGCGCCCTCGGCACCACGATGACCACGCGTCCCAAGGTGTGGCCCGACCTGCCCACCATTGCCGAACAGGGCGTGCCGCAGTTCAACTACACCAGTTGGGTGGGCATCGGCGGGCCGGCTGGCACCCCGGCCGCCGTGATCAACAGCCTGAGCGAGAACTTCATCAAGACTGCCAAATCGCCGGAGGTGATCGCGCCGCTGGAGGCCGACGGCTGGGTGCTGGTGGGCACCGGGCCGGCGCCCTTGCGCCAGCTTGTCGCCACCGAGACCGAGCGCTGGATGAAGCTGGTCAAGGACAACAACATCGTCGCCGACGCACCCTGAGTCGCTGAACCCAAGATCGGGGACGGTTCCGCGAAGGCTGCAGCGTCAGGCCGGCGCAGCCCCGCCCTTGAGGAGGCGTTCGGCCATGTTGCGCAACTCGGCGCGCCGGATCTTGGTGTTGTTGGCGCTGACCACCACGGGAAATTCCTCCAGTTGCACGAAGTGCTGCGGCGTCTTGTAGGCCGCCAGGCCTTCCCGGCAGTGCTGCCGCAGTTCGGCCTCGGCCACCTCGATGACAGCGCCTTCCTCGGGCGGCATGCAGGTGTAGAAGGCCACCGCGCGGGTGCGCCCCTCGATCTCCACGCCCACCACCTGGCAGGTCTCGATGCCGCGAAACTCCTCGATGAAGGTCTCGATCTCATGCGGGTCGACCAGAAAGCCCCCCAGCCGGATGGCATCGCCCATGCGCGAGACGAAGCGAAAGCTGCCGTCGGCCAGGGTGTAGCCGAGGTCCCCGCTTCTGAACCAGCCATCGTCGGTGAAGGCCCGCGCGGTGGCCTGCGGATCGTTCAGGTAACCAGCCATGACACCAGGACCGAAAAACTCCAGTTCGCCCCATTCCCCGTGCGGCTGGATGCCCGGTGCCTCGGGTGCGTCCGCGGTCTTGCGCGCGCGCACCCGGGACTGTGCCGACACCGGCTGGCCGCCGCCGCTGATCCGCGCCATCGGGTCGCCGACATCGTCCTGCAGCGAATACAGCGCCTGTACCTCCGAGGAACCGTACAGGCCGCGCAGCCGAAATCCGAGGCGGTCTTCGCGCTCGGCCAGCGGCATGCCGGTGGCGCCCATGAAGAATTTCATGCGCGGCAGTGAGACGGGGTCACCCGCCACCGCGTAAATGCGCTCGACCAGGTCGAGGTTCATGCAGCCATGCGTGGTGTGATGGGCGCGCATCAGCGCCGCGGCCGCCGGCGGATCGAAGGTGTGCTGCATCACCATGGGCGTGCCGGCGTACAGCGCCGCCATGGTCTGCGCCAGGCCATAGGTGCCACAAAAGGGCAGCATCTGCAGCACGCAGGCACCGGGATCACTGAAGCCAAAGGCCGGGGCCACAGCCTCGGCATGGCGCAGGATGCTCGCCTGCGTGTGCGTGGCCAGCTTGGGCCGCCCGGTGGTGCCCGAGGTGGTGAAGGTCACCACCGGCAGCGACGCCTCGCCCTGATCTTCGGTGTACGGGGCTTCGCCCGCCAGCGCGGCATAGGGCAGCGTGGGCACGTCCAGGCCGTGCACTGCGGACGCATCGGCGGCGGCGCCACCGGGACCGGTGTCTTCATAGGCGATGAGGAAATCCAGTGCCGGCAGTTCGTCGCGGGCGCCCTGCAGCAGGCGGGCAAATTCGATATTGCGGTAATGCGGCCAGAACACCACGCCTTTCACGCCGGCGCGCGACCAGATGTCGGCGATCTCCCGGCTGCGAAAGCGCGTATTGGTGGCGATCGCGATGGCGCCCAGGCGCGCCAGTGCGAGGAAGCACACCAGCCAGGCCGGCACATTGGGCAGCCAGATGGCCACGCGGTCGCCGCGCCGCACGCCCAGTTTCGCGAAACCAGCGGCGACGCGACGTGACTGCTCATCCAGTTCGGCGCGGGTGATGGCGCCCCCGGCCGTCCACAGCGCCACGCCATCGGGCTGGTGCGCCGCCAGTGCCGCATAGGCCTGCGCCAGCGACAGTGGCGCCGGCGACACCGTCTTTTGCCTGTCTGACTCCAATGCCGCCTCCCTCAAGCCGCCGGCAGCGCCGCGATAAAGCCCTTCATCTCGGCCACGCAGCGCTCCGGCAGCATGAAGCCCACGCCCTGGCCGTAGCCTTCGAACACCTTCAGCCGGCTACCGGGGATGCGCGCGCTCATCGCCTTCATGTCCTCATGCGTGGCGATGGTGCTGCCATCGCCCACCAGAATCAGGAGCGGTGTCTTCAAGAGCGGCAGTTGCTCCCACAGGTCCACCTTCTTCATCAGTTCGTGGATGGCGATGGTGGTCTCCACATCGGCGCGGGCGAATTCGGCCGTGGTCCAGTCGATCCAGCCCTGCGGCACCTTGTCCACGTCCACACGGCCCTTGAGGGTCTTCTGCGCCCAGTAACCCATGCCGTGCGCGCGCACTTCCTCATTGACGAACATGCCGAGGAACCCCTTGGGGATCTTGAAAGGCGTGTTGCAGGTGGTGATGGAGGCGACCCGCTCCGGATGCGCCAGCGCGGTGGCCACCCCGACGATGCCACCGGAAGCCTCCGAGCCCCAGTGCACGCGGTCCAGGCCCAGTTCATCCATCAGGCCGATGACATCGGTCACCAGATCCCCGGCATTGAACTCGTAATCCTTCGGGCAACTGGTGTCGCCCATGCCGCGCGAATCAAAGGTGACGACGCGGAAGTCGCGGCACAGCAGCGGCACCCACTGGTACCAGAAGCGCTGGTTGCGCGCGAAGCCGTGGTGCAGCAGCACCGTCTGCGGCTTCTCCCAGGGGTCGGTGTAGTCGGTGACCTGGTAATGGATGTCAATGCCATTGACCCGGGCCACGCCCGAGGTCGATCCCACCGTGAGTTGCCGCATTCGATTCGCCTCCTGTTGTGCGGGCCAGGTCCGGTCATCTTGTCCCGGCCGGGTCGTTGGGTCACGACCGCCCGTGCCTGGAGTTGCCTGGCCCCATCGGACCGAAAGGGTACCCCAGGGCCGCCGAAACACAAACCGGGGATGGACATCCTCATGGCCGCATGCTGCTCGCACACCAGTTGCAGCACCCCCTGGACGGACTCATGTCCACCGGCACGCGGGGCCGGTCACTTTGGTCAATATGATCACTTTTAATCAATACTGATTTTCATCAATGGCTTTTCAGGATGAATGTGATCAACCGTATCGAGCCGTTCCAGGAGCCTGCCGTCACTCCAGCGGTATGCCGGCCTGCTTGACCACCCGTGCCCACTTGGCCGTGTCGGTGCGGATCAATTGCGCCAGTTGTTCCGGCGTGCCCAGCACCGCTTCTATGCCCAGTTCGGCCATGCGGTTGCGCGTCTCCGCCGTACCCATGTGGCGAACCGCTTCGGCATTGAGCCTGCGCACAATCTCGGCGGGCATGCCTGCGGGAGCCTGCAAGGCGGACCAGGTGCCGGATTCATAGCCGGGCAGGGTCTCGGCCACCGTGGGCACATCCGGCAGCAGCGCGGAGCGCCTGCTCCCGGTGACAGCAATTGCCCGCAGCTTGCCCCCGCGCACCAGTGGCAGCGCGACGACGGGGTTGTTGAGCATGAAGGAAATCTCGCCGCCCAGCAGTGCAGTGGATGCAGGGGCCTGGCCCTTGTAAGGCACGTGCAGCACGTCGATGCCGGCCATGGAGCGGAACAGTTCCCCCGACAGGTGCGAGGACACGCCGGTGCCGGCCGAGCCGAACTGCAGGGCACCCGGCTTCGACTTCGCCAGCGCGATCAGCTCCGGCACCGTGCGAACCGGCAGCGAGGGATGGGTGACGATGACAAAGGGCGTGACGCCGATCTGCATCACGGGTGAGAAGTCGCGCACCGGATCAAAGGGCGGCTTGGCAAACAGTGCCGGCTTGATGGTGAGCGAGTCGCCCGCCATCAGCAGGGTGTAGCCGTCCGGTGCCGCCTTGGCGACCATATCGAAACCGATCAGGCCGCCCGCGCCGCTGCGGAAGTCGACGATGACGGGCTGTTTCAGGCCTTCGTGCAGTGCGGCTGACAGCAGGCGCGCCAGCACATCGGTCGGCCCGCCCGGCGCAAAGGGCACGATGACCCGCAGGGGCTTGCCCGGGAAGGCCGAGGCCGGCTCGGACTGCGCTTGCACGGATGCCGCGAGGCACATCGCGACCGCCATGGCGGCCATCCGACCACTTCCGCACCGCGAACTGCCTTGCGACTCAGCGCCACTGCATTCACGCATGGACCTACTCATGTTCATCCTCCTTCTGGAATGGTGTATGGCCGCGTCCCCGCAGCCTTGCCGGTCCGTTCATGCGGACAGGATCTTCAAGCCTGGCAGCCACGTGCCGAGAGGGCCTGCACCCCCAACCTTAGGCCATTTCACGAGTCCCCGCATCGCGGGCATTGCCGATGTTCGCAGCGGCGCGAACGAAGTCAGGATACCGGCCGGTTCAGGGCTTCAGCCGGTTGCGGCACGACCCTGCCCTGCCCGCGCCAGGATCATGTCGTAGAGCGCCTGGGCCGCCGGGCTCAGGTGTGCACTGCGGCGCCTCAACAGCACGAAGGTGCGCGTGATCACCGGCTCCGAGAGCGGTATCACGCGCAGCCGGGGATAGGCCCCCGGCTGCAGCGCCAGGCTGGGCACCACCGCCACACCCAGGCCCTGGGCCACCAGGCCGACGGCCGTGGAGCTGCGTTGCACCTCGTACATGGACTCCAGCGCCGCGCTGGCTTCGCCCATGGCGGCATCCAGCAGCGGCCGGTTGCTGCTGTCGGTGCCGGGCAGGATGAGGCGATGCGGCACCAGCTGCTTCCAGGCGATGCGACGCCGGCCGGCCAGTGGGTGATCGCTGCGGCACACCACCACGAAGCGGTCCTCCAGGATCGGCGTGCTGAGCAATTCGGCGTGGTGGCGCCCGGCAATGTTGATGCCGAACTCCGCCTCGCGGCGCAGCACCGCCTGGGCCACCCCCGAGGAGGCATGGTCCAGCACCTTGATGCGGTTGTCGGGAAAGCGCGCGCAATAGTCCTCCAGGATGCTGGGCAGGTACTGCACCCCGACCGTGGGCACGCAGGCGAGGGTCACGTCACCGCGCAGCGCCTTGCCGGTTTCGCGGATCTCCACCAGCGCGGCCGCGAGGTCGGTCATCAGCCGGCGGGCCTGGGGCAGGAAGTTCGCGCCGATGCGCGTGAGCGCCACCGATCGCGTGGTGCGCTCCACCAGTTTCACGCCGAGGAAAGCTTCGAGGGTCTGCAGGCGGCGGCTGAGCGCAGTCTGGGTGATGTTGAGCGTGCCGGCGGCGCGCTGGAAGCCGCCCTGCTCGGCAATGGCGACGAAGGCCTGCACCCCCAGCATATCGATTTTCATGCACTGTCCTCATGAATCATGAGCATAAATTCATTTTACGAAGGAAGCCGCGGGCCGCACAATCCGCCCACCATCCGCACACATTGGGCTTCGCATCACCGCATTGCAATCCACTGCGCCCCGTCGTCAGAAAGGAGCACCACCATGCAATCAGCCACGCCATCCGCCGCCGCAACGGCCGGCCGCAACACTGACCCAGCGCCCTCACCACGGCCGGCGCCAGCCTGGATCGCCCTGCGGGAAAAACTGCATGCGCACATGCAGGCGCGCGCCGCTGAACTGAATGCCGAAGTGCGCCGCTATCCCGGCCCGATCGCCCGCTGCGATGACCAGTTGCCCAAACTGCTCGACCAGCGCGCCCATGCCATGTCGCTGCTGAAGCGCCTCGCGGACGCAGCCCCGAATGGCATCGCCGACGCCACCGCCACGCGCGTGCTGCTGGCGCAGTGCGGCGCCACTGATGACGACACCGAAAGAAGCTTGCGCGCCGAACTGCACGAGGCGCTGGATGCTGCGCGCCGCGCCGAGTACGGCTACGGCAGCGACAGTGGCAGGCGCGCATGAGCTGGAGCCCGGAGCAATACCTGAAGTTCGAGGCGCCGCGCTTCCGGCCGGCGCTGGACCTGCTGGGCCGCATCACCCTGGCCGCGCCGCGGGTGGTCTACGACCTGGGTTGCGGCACCGGCAGCGCCTGCGGCGTGATGGCGGCGCGCTGGCCGCAGGCGCAGATCACCGGCGTGGATGATTCCGAGGCCATGCTAGGGTCTGTTGACCTTCACCGCGCGAGATGCGTTGTGCCTTGAAGCGGATGGATGCAAGGCGCGAGGCTGCGGCCATGGTGGTTCCATGGTCGCAGTCGAGCAACGCCGCAGACGCCGCTTCAAGGCGCAACCCTGCGGGCCGGGGGTCATTTGACCCCATGGCGTCGTTGCTCGTCGCTTGCAGGCACCCGGCTTGCGGCGCTCCTCGCGCCTAGCCCTGGAGTCAAATGACCTCCGGCGCACTCGCGTGCTGAAGGTCAACAGACCCTAACCCAGGCGGCCAGGGACCTCCCCGGCCTGCGCTTTGTCAAACAGGGCCTGGCGGACTGGCACTCGGAGCAGCCCGCCGATGTCATCTTCTCCAATGCCGCCCTGCACTGGCTGCCTGGGCACGGGGAACTGTTTGCGCGTCTGATGGACGGCCTGGCCCCCGGCGGCGTGCTGGCGGTGCAGATGCCTTACAACTTTGCCGCGCCCTCGCACACGCTGATCGTCGAGGCCGCCCGCGAGGGCCCTTGGTGGGAACGCATCCGGCCGCTGGTCAAACCGGCGCCGGTGGAAACGCCCGCCTTCTACTACGACACGCTGCGGCCGCAGGCGGCTGCACTGGACATCTGGGAGACCGAGTACCTGCAGGTCCTCACCGGCCAGGACCCGGTGAAGGAATGGACCAAAGGCACCTGGCTGCGCCAGTTCCTCGACGTGCTGGACGAGCCGCAGAAAAGCGCCTTCGAAGCCGACTACGCACGCCGCGTGGCACAAGCCTATCCGGCGCGCGCCGACGGCCGGACGCTGTTCCCCTTCCGGCGCCTGTTCATGGTGGCGCAAAGACCCGGCTGAACAATCCCCCGGGAATTGCCTTGAATACCCGCGTGTGCCACGTAGAATTGCCGGGTGCGACATCGGCGTGCGCAACAGGTGCCACGCCCTTGCCTGGGAGGGAGCGCCGCATCACACCGATGCGGCCTGGCGCACGTGACCTGGCCGCCTATCCAGCCCCCCGCCGGGTTCTGTCCATAAAACAAACAGAACCGCACGGAGAAAACCACATGCAAGGCAACCCAGTCTCGCGCATTGCCGCACCACTGGCCATCCTGCTGGCCACCCTGCCTGCGCCCACGCTCCAGGCGCAGGTCATCGAACGCGTGAAAATGACCGATGGCGAAATGAGCTGCCGCCAGATGCACACCGAACTCGGGACCATGGACCAGGCCATCGCCGAGGCGAAGAAGGAACAGGACAGCGGCGCCACCACCACCACGGTCGGGCAGGTCGGCGGTGTGGCGGCCGAAGTGGCCAACCGCACCGGACTGTTCGGCCAGATCGGCGGACTGTTCGGGCACATCGCCGGCAGCGTCGCCGCCAAGGCCGGCGCCGGCGCCGCCGAACAAAGTGGCCGCCAGTCCTCAGCGCGTGCAGCCGAGCGCGAGAAGCAGGCGCTGGCCCGCAAGGAACATGTCACCACCCTGTTCCTCGCCAAGGGCTGCAACGCCGCCAACCTGGATGCGCCACCAGCCAATCCCAACGCCACGGTGGCCTTGCTGGCACCCAAGCCGGCCGCCCCGCTCCAGCCGGCGCTACCGCCGGAGGAACTGGTGAAGCAACTGGGGGCCAGCATCACGCCGCTGGCGGCCAAGCTCGACCTCAACCACAACCTGGTGAATGTGGCGACCGCCCCGCGCGTGTTCGTGCCCACCTTCCGCGTCGCCTTCACCGTGAAGACCCAGGCCAGCGCCTATGCCGGTGGCGGCATCGCCAACATCGGCCAGTCCACCGGTGTCAACCGCAGCATCACCCAGGCACAGAACCGGCGCGTGGAGATGGGCCTGGCCGGCGCCGACCTGCCGCTGCTGCAGGCCATCACCGACCGCCTGTACGAGGACTTCGTCCAGCGCCTCAAGGCGGCCGGCAAGGAAGTGGTGCCCATGGAGGCGGTGCTCAAGGCGCCGGGCTTCGAGAAGATCAAGCCGATCACGACCCGGCCCTATACCGCCAACCCGACCATGCAGGGCGACCCGCGCGAATACGTGGTGCTCACACCCACGGGCCTGCCGATGTTCTTCATGCACCTGGACAGCTACATCGGCAACGCCGGCGCCTTTGACCAGGTGGGCACCAAGGCTGTCCACGAAATGGGCGCGCACCTGAATGCCGTGGCCTACATGCCCACCCTGCATGTGGACATTGCACAACTCGAATCGAGCGGACGCAGCAGCTTCAGCGCAGGCGCCGAAGCCGAAGTCCACCCCAAGCTGGGCATCGGCGGACGCAGCGAACTGCGCTTCACCAACGGCAAGGACGTGAAGATCTTCTTCACCGGCGAGCAGGGCAGCCTGATCGTCAAGGCCCCCGTCTACACCGAAGGCGAATTCGGCACCGTGCGCACGGTGGAGAACTTCGACACCGCCAGCCTCGCCAATTCGCTGACCCGCGCCACCGGCCTGCAGGGCGTGCAGACCTTCGTCGACAAGCGCGAACTGCGCGTCGATCCCCGCAAGTTCGCCGAGGGCGTGCTGAAGATCGGTGCGACCTTCAACCAGCAGGTGATTGCCGCGACCAAGTAATGCACTGAGCGAGGCGCCGGTTCACCCTGGCGCTTCGTCAGTTTCCGGAGACGCCGCGGGTTGACCCCCTTGTCAAAGGTTCTTCGTGAATTTCCGGGGAGACGTGGCTGCGGCGCGGTTGACCCCCTTGTCAAAGGGGGCCGACTCGTGAGCGCAGCGAACGAGCGGGGGGATTTTGGCCCGCTGCCTTGATCGTTCGCCAGTCATGACCGGATGCGGGCCCTGCGTGTCCTCCGGTGCTTCCCCTCTGCAAGGCAACAGCCGTGCTCAGGGTTTATGCAATGTCGGCA
>CANJJT010000121.1:0-12056 GCA_947474715.1 Betaproteobacteria bacterium | reverse complement strand
TAGTCCTGCACCAGGTCAAACACATCGCGGCTGACGTGGCCTAATTGAGCAAGCATCACGCGGTGGTCGATGCTCTCGTAGTAGTGGCGGATGTCAAACCGGGCGACATAGGCGTACAGGTTGGTCAGCCTTTGAGCAAAGCGTACTGCAGCCTTGACGCCACCATTGCCCTTGAGGTGACCGCAGCGGGGGCTGAGAACCAACTGCTGCTGCAAGCGGGGTTTGTAAAGCCGGATGACTTGTCGGCTGTGCTCAGTCCAGCAGACATAGTGGTGAGTGTTCCCATGCCATCGGTTCTGGAGTTGCAGGGGCATCCGGGTATTAGAATCGAGGTGTACTTTGGCCCGCTCGCATACTAGCTTCAGTACCCATCCCTAGTGTCCCCACCCCTCTAGGCACAGCCCGTACCCCGGGGAACAATCGAAATTGACGCAATGACGACTCACATCCATGCCACGGCACTCGCTCCCATCCTGACCCCGTACGGCCGGCTGCTGCTGGCGCCGGAGCATGACGCTTCGGTGCTGCCGGATGCGCTGCAGCGCCGCCTGGCCGAGTCGTTTTCCCGCGGCACCGGGTACGGACTGTTGCAGCTCGGTGCGGCTGAAGTCGGCGCCGCGCTGCCCGCGGCATTCGGCTTCTGGCGCGATTTCGGCGCGCGCTACATCACCGCGATGTGCGCGGCACCCGCGCCGGCCGACAGCGGCGACATCGGCGCCAAGGCGCAAGAAGCGCCACCAACCGCACCTGCTGAGCCGGAGTTCGAAGCGCTCGTCGCAGACGCGCCGCCGATGACGGGCGTGGAGTATCTGACGCCGCAGGCATTGCGTGCGCTGTGGGCCGAGCTCGATGCGGCGTTACGCGACGAATTGAAACAGTCGAAGCAGCCGCTGCAGGACTTTCTCAAGGGTCTGCATCCGGCCTGGAACCTGGTCGGCCGGGTGCACTTCAACCTGGCCGAGAACCGCAAGGACGAGGACGCGCCGTTCGCCTTTCTCGCCACCTACACCACACGCCTGTCGGCGCATGCCAAGGCGCAACACCTGCCGCTGGCGCAGGCATTGCGTGAATACGCTGACGCGAAAAACCAGGCGCGGCTGCTGTCATTGCTGGTGCCGGTCCAGCGCGCGGCCGAGCACTGTGCCTGGCTGCGCGCCATGGTCGATGCGGGCGAGATCTTTCACCCGCTGCGCTGGAGCGCTGCGGAGGCTTACCAGTTCCTCTCCGATGTGCCACAGCTCGAAGCGGCGGGCATCGTGGTGCGCACGGCAGCCGCTTGGCGCTCGGGGCGGCCATCCCGGCCGCAAGTCAAAGCGACGGTGGGCGGCAACGCGCCGTCGCTGCTCGGCCGCGACGCGCTGCTCGACTTCAGCATGGAGCTCACACTCGACGGCGAACGCCTGACTGGCGCCGAGATCAAGAAGCTGCTGGCCGGCTCCGATGGGCTGCAGCTCATTCGCGGCCAATGGGTCGAAGTCGATCGGGCGAAGCTGACGCGCATGCTCGAGCGGTTTCGCAGCATCGAGCAGGTTGCGGCCGCAGGCGGCCTGCCCTTCGCCGAGGCGATGCGGCTGGTCGCCGGCGCCAGCGTCGACGCAGACACTATCGAGGCCACCGACGCAGATTGGTCGCTGGTGGTCGCCGGCCCGTGGCTCGCCGATACGCTGCGCGGCCTGCGCGGACCCGAAGGCCTCGCGCAAGTGGAGCCGGGTCCGGACCTGAAGGCGACGCTGCGGCCCTATCAGCAGGCGGGCCTGCGCTGGTTGTACCTGCTCTACCGGCTCGGCCTGGGTGCCTGCCTCGCCGACGACATGGGCCTGGGCAAGACGATCCAGGTGTTGTCGCTGCTGTTGGTGCTCAAGCGCGAAGACGAGCGCGGGGGAAAGCAGGGCCAGCGGCGCACCAGCCTGCTGATCGCGCCGGCTTCGCTGCTGGCGAACTGGGCGGCGGAGATTGGGCGCTTTGCACCCACGCTGAACGCACTGATTGCACATCCGTCGGCAATGCCGATGGCGCAATTGCGAGCGCTCGATCAGGCGCGGCTGGCAGACGTGGATCTGGTCATCACCAGCTATGGCTCGTTGTTGCGTCTGCCCTGGCTGGCAAAACAGCAGTGGCGTGTGGTGGTGCTCGACGAAGCGCAGGCGATCAAGAATCCGGGGGCCAAACAAACGCGCCTGGCGAAGCAGCTCGACGCGCACGCGCGCATCGCGCTCACCGGCACGCCGGTGGAAAACCGCCTCTCCGACCTGTGGTCGATCATGGACTTCACGCATCCGGGACTGCTCGGCTCGGACAAGGCTTTCACCACATTCGCGCGCGGGCTGGTGAAGTCCGAGCATTACGCGCCGCTGCGCGAATTGGTGCGCCCCTATATCCTGCGCCGCCTGAAATCCGACAAAGCGGTCATCCCGGATCTGCCCGACAAGACCGAACTGAAAGCCTGGTGCCACCTAAGTCCGGCGCAGGCGGCGCTGTATCAGCGTTCGGTCAAGGAGCTGGCCGCGAAACTTGACAGTGCCGACGGCATCGGCCGCAAGGGCGTGGTGCTGAGCTTCCTGATGCGCTTCAAGCAGATCTGCAATCATCCCTCGCAATGGCTGGGCGACGCGGCCTGGGCCGAGCCGGACAGCGGCAAGTTCGCGCGCCTGCGCCAGATCGCCGAGGTCATCGCCGCCAAGCAGGAAAAGGTGCTGGTGTTCACGCAGTTCCGCGAGGCGACCGAGCCGCTCGCGGCCTTTCTTGGCGCGGTGTTTGGGCGCGCCGGGCTGGTGCTGCACGGCGGCACACCGGTGGCGAAGCGGCAGCAACTGGTGCGGCGCTTCCAGGAGGACGAGTTGACGCCGTTCTTCGTGCTTTCGCTCAAGGCCGGTGGCGCCGGGCTCAACCTGACCGCCGCCTCGCACGTGGTGCATTTCGACCGCTGGTGGAACCCGGCGGTGGAGAATCAGGCCACCGATCGCGCTTTTCGCATCGGACAGAAGCGCAACGTGCTGGTGCACAAGTTCATCTGCCGTGGCACGGTCGAAGACAGGATCGATCGCCTGATCGAGTCAAAGCAACAGCTCGTGCGTGATGTGCTGGAGGGCAGTGCCGAGCTGCTACTGACGGAATTGAGCGACAAGGAATTGCTCGATCTGGTGGCCCTCGACATTCATGCGGCGCGGCAGGAAACCTGAGCAACGACAAGAGGAGCAGGAGCGATGTCATACGGATGGAAGCCCTATGTTTCGGCCGCCGAACGCCGCAGAAAAGCGGAGCGCGCCATAGCACGGTCCCGGTCAAAAGCCGGCCAGGCATTTGCCCCGGTACCCGCGTCCCGGGGCGCCATCGCCAGAACCTTCTGGGGCAAGGCCTGGTGCAGCAACCTGGAGCACTACAGCGATTACGCAAACCGGCTGCCACGCGGACGAACCTACCTGCGCAACGGTTCGGTGATCGATCTCAACATCGCCGCAGGCGCAGTGACCGCCCAAGTGATGGGTTCCGCCCTGTATAAAGTCACGGTCAATATCGCGGAAGTACCGAACGCGCACTGGAAGGCTCTCGGCGGCGCCTGCGCGGGCTCCATCGACTCGATGGTTGAGTTGTTGCAAGGGCGACTGTCGAAAGGCGTGATGGAGCACATCTGCCAACCGAAAACGGGACTGTTTCCATCGCCCAAAGAGATCCAATTCGAATGCAGTTGTCCCGATTGGGCGGCCATGTGCAAACACGTTGCCGCGGTGTTCTACGGCGTGGGAGCGCGCCTGGACCAGCAACCGGAACTGCTGTTTGCCCTGCGCAAGGTTGACGCCAGAGATCTCGTCGCCCGGGCTGGTGCCGGCCTGACGCTGTCGAAGAAAGCGCCCGCCGCCAGGAAAGTGCTCGACGAGTCAAGCCTGGCCGAAATCTTCGGCATCGAGATGGCGGCCGAGGTGGTGCCGGATGTGCACCTCAAGGCAGCTCGCGCAGTCCCCGCGAAGAAGAAGGCTTCGGCGAAAAAAAAGAAAACTGTCAAACGCAATGCGGCTGCGGGCGTGCCCAAGCGCGCGGTGTCCAAGCCAAAGCGCTAGTCAATCTCGACAACCTGCAATCGGCGTATAGGAAATTCAAACCACCTTTTTCCCCATGCGCGGCCCTACCGCCGGCCCGACAAGCGGTCAATCGCACGGTGTTTGCTGAAAACTCACCCTCGCGCGTGGCTTCTCCAGGCCCTGCTTCGGCCCGAGTCGCCTCACGCCTGGGCACTCCGACCGCTTAGCGCAAGCGTGGGCCGAGCCGGGGAGCGCGGCGGGGCTTTCGCAGGCAAGCCCAGCTGCGTGAGGTTCCTGACAATCACTGCAGGCTCTTCAATTGTGGCGATGATCCTGAATTCGCCGCCACACTGCGGGCAGTGTTCGAGGTCGAACTCGAACACGCGCTTGAGCAGGCGCGCCCAGCTCATCCGTGCAGGTGCGCCGTGCGCGTGTTGGATGAATTCAAGTCAGACTTCCGTTCCATCGCGCTGGACCTGCGCCATGCCAATGGCGGGCAGTCCACGGGGCCACTGGAGTTTGACCGCCCCTGGTAGGCACACGCCGATGACATGATCGGCCTGCTCGATTACCTGAAGATCGACAAGTTCATGGTGATGGGTTTATGCATCGGCAACCCACTTCTCTGGACCCTGATCAAGCATGCGCCCGGCCGAGTGGTGGTGGCGGTGTCGGCACAGCCCAGCGGTTTTCGCGCCGACCTGCCTGACCACTTTTACAAGACGAACGTCGTGAAGTGGGGCCCGGATCCCTGCAAGCACCGCCCGGATATCACGCCCGACATGATCGACAAGTACCTGAAGAAAATGTATCTCGCCAATCCGGACCTGGTGTTCTCGGTGAGCCGCGAATTCGTGCGCAACTGCCCGGTACCGCTGCTGGTGATGCCCGATGACACCGAGTCACACTGCTACACGGTGGCCATGGAGATGGTGCATTTGGCGCCAAATGCGCAGGTGCGTTTGTTTCCGTGGAAGGATACGAAGGGGAATGTCAGGTTGGCGGCAAGGCATGCGCGGACGTTTTTGAGGACGAATCGGCCGAGGAACTGAGCGTATTTGGAAAGCTGGTTTCGCAAGTCGGTTAAATCTGCCCCCTCCCTGGCCCCCCCCGCTTCTTCTCGGGAGAGGGGTAAAAGCCAATCCCCCCGCTCGGCTCCGCCGAGTCGCCTTGCAGGCCGCGCCGTCCTTTGACAAGGGGGATTCGCGGCGCCGTGATATGTTTCGGAGACGCCGGGCTCGGGCATTCAAAAGCACTCAAAAGACCCGCCGGCTTCATCAGTTGCGACCAGAGGAGAGAACCGCATGTATTACGAAATCGGCGGGGGCCATGACCATCGGGAGGCAGGTCTCAAGCACAATCCGTTTCAGGCGCTGGTGGCGCCCCGGCCCATTGGCTGGATCAGCACCTTGAGCAAGGATGGCATTGCCAACCTTTCGCCCTATTCCTATTTCAACTCGATCGCCAGCGATCCGCCCGCGGTGATGTTCACCGCCTCCAGCCAGCATCTGGAGGGTGGGGAAAAGGACAGCCTGCGTAATGCGCGCGAGACCGGCGAGTTCGTGTTCAACCTGTGCACCGAAGAACTGGGTCGGCAGATGAACGACTCCTCGACCATGGCGCCACGCAACATTGATGAATTCGAAGTGGCCGGCCTGACCAAGGCGCCCTCGCGCATTGTAAAGGCGCCACGCGTGGCCGAATCGCCGGTCCACCTGGAGTGCCAGGTGATCCACATCATGAAGATTCCGCTGGGGGAGAAGTCGAATACGCACATGGTCATGGGCCGGGTGGTCGCGGTGCACATCCGTGACGACCTGATCATCAACGGTCGCTTCGATACCGTGAAAGCGCGCCCCATGTCGCGACTGGGCTACTTCGATTACAGCGTCGTCAAGGATTCGCTCGAGATGCGGCGTCCGGACTGGCCGTTGAAGGGGCCGGGACAGGGTTGAGGTTGAGCACAATACAGATAAGCTGGAGAGCATGCCCTCACACCCAGACGGTCCAAGAGGCCATTTCTGAATTACTGAAATGGCCCCTGATGTGGGGGAGCGTGAGGGGAATATCCCCTCAATGGTGAAATGACCTCTACGAGTCCCCTGCCGTCCATGAAGGAAGAAAACATGAGCCAGTTTCAGAACCGAAGCGCCGCCTCGACTGCGCCCATGGCGGTCGACCTGTCAAATCCCGTACGCCAATTCCCGAACACGCCGGAGATTGCCGCCATCGTGCGCAAGCTTGGCAGCGTCCAGCACGGCTACGGCAAACTCCTTTCACCCGAACAGGTGACCGAGATCCTGAGGCATTTCAATGTCCCCGGCCGGGACAGGTTCCGCTCCTCGGCGCCGACTATCGCCGGCGGCTATCAGGGCGGAAGCACGATGGATTTCGTGCACACCTACCTGGATGCCATTCACTACCCCTGCTACCCCGTCGGCGATGCGCGCCGCGTCAGGATCCCGTCCCTGAAGGTGCTGGCCGAGGTTTATACGCCGGGCGTGGGTTTCATCTGCACTGTCATCAAGCACCTGCTCTGGGAGTCGATTGACCTGCGCATGTTCGCGGCCGACATTGCCGACGATCGGGCCCGCCAGGCCGTCCTGTATCGGGCCAACACGCTGTACGGCCTCGCCAAAGCGCTGTCGCATACCAACCTGATCATTCCGGTCAGTCGTTCATCGAACCTGGACGCGATCAAGGACAAGATTGCCGCCATTGGCAAGGCGGTCTATATCATCACCAACGGCACGGCCATCCTCGGGCTGGGCGACATTGGCCCGCAACCCGGCGCACCGGTGATGACCGGCAAAGCCATCCTGATCTCGGCCCTGGCGGATGTTCCGGCGATCAGTCTGGTCATGGATGAAACCGACCCCGACAAAATCGTCGAATTGCTGACCAGGATACTCCCCGCGCGCGGCGGCTCCATCAACCTGGAGGACCTCTCCTCACCTCACTCGTTCGAGGTCGAAAGGAAGCTCCAGGACCGGATTGCCATTCCCGTGTTCGACGACGACCAGTGGGGAACGGGTATCGTGGTTGCGGCGGCGCTCATCAACGGCGCAAAGCTCATGGGCAAGCCCTTGAACGAACTGGCCATCCATTTCCAGGGCGCCGGGGCCGGGGCCATTGGCGTTGCACTCATCCTGATCGCCGCTGGTGTCAATCCCGGCAAGATCCAGATGGCCGACTCGAAGGGGCTCCTGTACGCCGGCCGCAAGGAAGGCATGAACGAGGAGAAGAATCATCTTGCCACCATCATCAACGCGGCTGGGCGTACCGGGCCCTGGGAAAACGGACTGCGCGGCGCCGACATCTACGTCGGTCTCTCGGCCGCGGAAGCGGGCAAACGCACGCCGTTTACCCTGAAGCACCTGCTGATGATGAGCGAGCGCCCGGGCATCGTCTCACTGGCCAACCCCAATCCGGAAATCCTCGCGACGGTGGATGAAGACATTGCCGTTGCCTTTGAGCGATTTCGCGATGCCGGCGCGGCCTTCGTCGGCACCGGTCGCTCGGACGCCCCCAATGGGGTCAACAACGTGCTCGGCTTTCCGTCGATCCACAAGGCCGGCGGCTTCATCGCCAACGCCACCTCCTACCAGCGCTCGGACTACGTGGTGGCCGCCCGTGCCATTGCCGGACTGCTGGGCGAGGTCTCCCAGGACCGCATCATCGTCGATCCGCTCGACCCGCGCGTGGTGCCCGTGGTGTCAGAGGCCGTGGCGGCGGCCATTCGTGAGCGTCAGGGCACCTGATCTGACGGGTACCTATTGTTGTCCCGGCCGTGCACGGTGCGCAGGCGCAGCACCGTCTGGCCTGCGCGCGGCCCCAGCGCGATGCGATAAATGCACGCAGCCGACTGCAATGACCAGATAGCCCTGGCGGGTCAGCGTCACCCGCGCCATGCGCACCCGTCGCGACGCGATGCAGAGCGGTGACGTTGTGTACGTAGCAGGCAGCTTCTCGAATCGAGCTTGGCTTTGCATCGTCACCTCCCGTAAGGGCAAGCACTGCGTGGGACTGTCCGCGGCAACAGGACAGGGAAGAATCTTGCGCCAAGCGGGAATGTTGCCAACCCGTTTTTCGGGGCAGTGTGCCCGCTGGGGCGCAAAAAGGGATCCTTTTGTTATTCCTCGTCCTGCACCCAATAGCCCGCCTCTCGCTGATGCCGGATCGCAAGAATCAGCACGGCGTCGTGCGCCTCCTCGAGACTGTAGAGTGCCACATACCCGGTGCGACCACGGGAAATCACCAATTCCCGCAACGGGGGTTCCACGGGGCGACCAATCAAAGGATGGCGAACGAGCAGATCTACCGCCTCTTCAATCAATCCGATCGCCTCCTCCGCCAGCAGACGATCGGTTTCGATCAGGAAGTCAGCGAGTCGCTCCAGGTCGGCCAGGGCCTGAGCCGAATAACTCAGCCTTGCCAAGAGCGCGCCTTCGGCTTGGGGGACTTCTTGCCAGCGATGCGTTGCCGCAGGTAAGCGTGAACCTCGCGGGTGTCGTAACCCTTGCCTGTCTTCAGCGCCTGTTCCCGGGCCGCCAGCGCATCGTTCACGAAAGCGGCACGCCGTTCTGCCATGGCTGCCGCCTGCTCGATCGCATCGACCATGAATGCATGCGGCGAAACGCCCTTCTTCTCGGCCGCTGCAACGGCTCGTTGCTTGAGTGCATCGGACAGTTTCAGCGAGGTGGTGGACATGGCAGAAGTCCTCTTGGAAATTGGTGTTACTAGAGTAGCACCATCGGCAAAAAGGGGCCAGGCTCATTCAAGTCATGTGCCCGAAACGCCACGCCATATAAGGATCTACGGGCGATTGCCGAGGGAGCGGTGGCTAGTCGAGACTGAGCAAGGGTGATAAATGAGCCTGGCCCCTTTTATTCTGTAACATGGTGCAGCCACGGGACGTGAAGCACGCCTGCAAGCGCTGTGAGGCTTTCTTGCTCACATACCAGAGGACAGGCTGCCTATGGCTAACCTGAGTTGACCTGTCCCGCCCGCCAGAGCCGTTTGATTGCGAGGAGGAAGGTAATGAACCATTGCGGATTGCACGGCTGGACCCTGGCCCTGTCGTTGGCGCTGCTGCCGGTTGCGGCCGTAGCGCAAAAGCCGACAGGGCTGCCCGGCAACTACCCGAACAAGCCGGTCAAGGTCATCGTGGGGGCATCGCCCGGCGGCGGCACCGACATCGTGGCGCGCCTGATGACGCAGAACCTGGGCAACCGATGGGATCACTCCTTCCTGGTCGAGAATCGCGCTTCGAACATGGGCAGTGTAATCGCCCTGTCGGATCTGTCCAAGACGACACCGGATGCCTACACCATCATGGTGGTGTCCGGCGCCACCTATGTGAATGCCGGTGTGGTGGTCAGGATGCCTCCCAACCTGCTCAAGGTGATCGAGCCCATCGCCCAGTTCACCGAGGCCCCACTCACGCTGTTGGTCCATCCCTCGGTGCCGGCCGGCAACCTCAATGATTTCATGAGCTATGTGAGGAGCAATCCGGGCAAGCTCAACTACGCCTCCTCGGGCGTGGGGGCGAGCGCGCATCTGGCCACCGAGTACATGAAGCACGAGTTCAAGCTTTTCATCGTGCACATCCCCTACAAGGGCACCGGACCGGCCTATCTGGACCTGCTGGCCGGGCGTGTGCACATGCTGTTTGGCTCGCCCACCTCGGCCATACCCTATGTCAAGAAGGGCCAGCTCAAGCTGATGGCCGTCACTTCGCCCAGGCGCATGTCCACGATGCCGGATACGCCGGCCTTTGCCGAGTTGTCCCCCGGATTCGAGTATGTATCCTTCTTCGGCATCGTCGGGCCGGCCGGCATGCCCCGGCCTGTCGTTGCCGCACTGAACAGGGGTCTGAACGAGGTCACTGCCGTCCCCGAGGTGCAGAAACAGCTGACCTCCGATGGTTCCACCATCGTGCGCACCGCACCTGAGGATTTCCAGAAGGCCATCATCAGCTTCATCGGCCGCGTGGAAAAACTGGTCAAGGACACCAGTCTGGACCTGCGCACGGAGTGAAAAGGGGCCAGGCTCATTCAAGTCATGCTGGAACCGTCACGCCATCCGCCCGCGGCCGCCCCCGCAACCGCGCCTGCCACCGCAACCCCGTCAGCTGCTCGATCTTTGCGTAGAACGCCGCGCTGCCCAGCGGCTGATTCTGGCTGAGTGCCAGACGGATATCGGTGATGGCGGGCTGATCGATGTGCGCGTCGAACAATCTGCGATAAGCCGCCTTGCGTGCCTCGTCGCTGGCGCCCAGCGCCCGGTAGACCGGCAGCGGCGACACCCGCGCCTGGGCGTGACCCAGCGCGTTGGCGCGTTGGCGCGATAGCTCGACCAGCGATGCTGCGTCGGGTCGCTCACCATGCGCGCGCGCACCGGATTGAGCTCGATGTAACGCTGGCAGGCGAGCAGGTAGGCATCCTCCTGTACCAGAGACGACTTGTAGCGGCTGTCCCACAGCGTGCCGGTGCGGCCATAGCTGCGGTTGATGTACTGCACGTAACGCCGGCCCAGGGAAATCAGCAACCGCGGCACCAGCCGCGCCTCGGCAGGCGTGAGCAGCAGGTGCACATGGTTGGTCATCCGCACATAGGCATGCAGCGTGCAGCGTGCAGCGGCACTCCGCGAGCGCCTCATCCAGCCAGTGCAGATAGGCGTGGCAGTCGTCATCCGAAAAGAAGCACGGCTCGCGGTTGTGCCCGCGCTGCACGATGTGCAGCGGCACGCCGTCGATGTGGATGCGGGTTCGTCGGGGCATGGGACCGGGATATCGAAGAATCAATACCCAGAGCAACGCACGAGATGGCAACCGGCGGACAGGAGTGACTGAAACGCCACACCAGATCAGGATCTACGGGCGATTGCCGAGGGAGCGGTGGCTAGTCGAGACTGACTGGCGAGGGGGGACAAATGAGCCTGGCCCCTTTTATTCTTAAACGGCAATCCGCTTCCTGAGTGCGGCTTTGTGCCAAGCCAAATGCCAAGAGTAGTGAAGATCGACATAAAAACGGCAAGCAAGATGCAGTCTTTGCAGCATGAGAAACCCCGCTTCCTTAATGTACAACTGCCACGATATTCCTATAAATTATCTGCGCTTCATCACTATGGGCAAGACAACCCTCAAACAACGGGTTCAGTGTGCTGTATCCCGTCTGCATCAGGCACACCCGACGAGGGGCACGCACAACAGCAGATATTTCGGTCAACAGTTCGATCAGATTCTTTATGCTGAAAGTTGCCTTGGCCATAAAAATGAAGTTGTTAAGTGTTTATCGACATCCTTCGATGAAAGTTGAGACCTCATTTATCCCATACTTTGCCATTCGGCTAAGCATGGAGTAGAGGGCAATTACCCCTCCATTTCAGTGAAATCCGCCTGTTTGGTTTGACGCAAGGGGAACTGAGGATTGAGCTCGCTACGCGCGCGAGCAGGCACTTGATCTGCGGGAACTGGAGAAGCAGAACAAGTATCAACAAATCCGACCGCTCACCGCAGCCTAAGGTTTTCGCCACACCGCGCATTGAATTATTCTCGAAATGAAAGCGCGCCCTGCGGCTGCCATCGTAGTGTCACGAACGGCTCAGTCGACAACGTATAGGAAATTCACCCCCCCTTTTTTTCCATGCGCAAAGGTATCACCGGGTCAAGAGGCGATCAGTTTGCGCGGTGTATTGTGAAAGATCCCTCCTCACGCCGGTTTGTCGGTCTCTGGATCGCCCCGTGAGGGCCGATTTCGACGCGCACTGACCACCATGTGCGAGCGCAGGCCGCGCAGGATCGTCGGCGCTGTTGCAGAGCCGGTCTCGCATTGAATATGAGGCTACCTGAAAGAGAGGCAGCGGCAGCGCCGGTGAGCGCGGCGGCGCTCTCGCCGGCAAGCCCAGGTGCGTGAGTATCCTCGCGATCACCTCTGGGGCCTCGATGGCGGCGATGATCCTGAACTCGCTGCCACACTGCGGGCAGTGTTCGAGGTCCAGGTCGAACACGCGCTTGAGAAGACGCGCCCAGCCCATGCG
>CANJJT010000120.1:0-12204 GCA_947474715.1 Betaproteobacteria bacterium | reverse complement strand
TCTTTGAGCTTCTTGGCCTGACCAACCTTCAGACCGCCGTATTCCTTGCGCCAGCGGTAGTAGGTCTGTTCAGATACCGCTGCCTCCTTGCAGGCCGCAGCCAATGCCTTGCCCTGCGCCATACAAACTTCAATTTGCCGTAACTTCGCTACGATTTGCTCCGCCTTGTGGTGCTTGGTCGGCATAACCTGTTCCTCCAAAATAATGTCCAGTTCGTGAAATCCTCTCACATCTACTGGTACAGCTATTTCGGGCTAGGTCAGCCTGACCCAGCGCATGGTGTCCTCGGGTGGTGATCCGATGATTTTCATCCCCTTGAAGGATGCACAGGAGGCACAGTTCCTCAAGGACAACGACACCATCCTCAATGAACGGGCACGTACCGCCGCCAACCCGGCGTTCAACCGCCCCGGTGTTCCCGGCCTGCTCGATGCGGTCATCGCCGGCCAGTCCGCCAACCACAATGTCAACGCCGTGCTGGTGCAGGTGGCGCAGGGTCGTGACCCGGAGCAACTGGCCCAGGAAATCCGCCGCTGGAAACGCCTGCAGGCCTATACCCGTGTGCAGATGGAAGAGATCCTGGTGGCCAAGCTGATCGCCACCGCAGCCAAACAGATCGGCCTGTTTCTGGTCATCCTGGCCGTGGTCAGCGCCGCCATTGTGTCGTTCATCATCTACACCATGACCTTGGGCAAGATCCGCGAAATCGCCGTGCTCAAGCTGATCGGGGCCAGGGACCGCACCATTGCCGGCATGATCCTGCAGGAGTCGCTGGGCCTGGGACTGGTTGGCTTCATTGTCGGCAAGAGCGCCGCCACGCTGTGGGCGCCCTACTTTCCCAAGTTCGTGCTGCTGGAGTCCGGCGATACGCTCCGCGGCTTTTTCGCCGTGATGCTGATCTGCACCCTGGCGAGCGTCGTGGCCATCCGCGCAGCATTGCGCGTGGACCCGGCCACGGCCATCGGAGGTTGAGCATGGCCACCGGTCTTTCCCTGAAACAGGCCCATCCCCAGGCCATCCTCATCGAAGGGCTGAGCAAGCGTTACGGCAGCGGTGACACCGCCGTCGACGCACTGAAGAATGTGGACATGCACGTGGCACCTGGCGAAGTCGTCGGTCTGATCGGTCCTTCAGGGTCGGGCAAGAGCACGCTGTTGAAATGCCTTGGTGCAGTGATCGAACCGACTGCGGGACGCATGTCCATCGGCGGGGAGGCCATCTTCGACAGCGGCAAGGGCGGCTGGAAACACGACGATCTGCGCGCGCTGCGCCGCGACCGCATCGGCTTCATCTTCCAGGCGCCCTATCTGATTCCCTTCCTGGATGCCACCGACAACGTCGCGCTGCTGCCCATGCTGGCCGGGAAAAGCAACCGGCAGGCGCGCCAGCGGGCGCTGGAATTGCTGCAGGCGCTGGATCTGGCGCATCGAGCCTCGGCCCGGGTGTCGCAACTGTCCGGAGGGGAGCAGCAGCGCATTTCCATCGCCAGGGCACTGGCCAACCAGCCGCCGGTGATCCTGGCCGACGAGCCGACCGCGCCGCTGGATGGCGAGCGTGCGCTCAACGTCATGCGCATCCTGCGGCAGATGGCGCAGCAGTATCAGACCGCCATCATCGTGGTGACGCACGACGAGAAAATCATTCCCACTTTCCGTCGTATCTATCACATTCGCGATGGTCAGACCTATGAGGAGCGGGGGCAGGGGTGAGGCGCTGCCGCCATGCCCGCTAACCCGCGGTGCTGTGGCCAGTTTTTCCAGCAGCCGGGCACCGGCCTTGCACCCGGCGAGATAGCCGGCCTGATCGTCGGCAATGGCCTGACGCAATGCTTCCTTGAGGGTGTCGGCATCGACACCGGGCTCGGTGGCGATGACCGCCAGGGTCCTGCGTTGGCCGGGAGCGGGGATGACGCGCAATGCGCAGACGCTGGGTTGTCTCGATGGCTCCGGGTACCTGCCCGTCATCCGCGTGCGCCGCGGACAAAAGCTGCGCATCCGCTTCAACAAGCGCTTGCCCGAGTTTTCCATCGTCCACTGGCACAACCTGCACATCGTGCAGCGCATGGATGGGCATCCCATGTATGCCATCGGCGCGGGCAAGACCTTTGTCTACGAGTTCGTTGTCGACAATCGCGCCGGCACCTACTGGTTCCATCCGCATCCGCACGGACGCACCGGCACCCTGATGCGCGGCCAGTTCATGCTCAACGGCCGCACCTCCGGCGACGACATGATGGAAGTGTCCGGGGACGAGAAGGTCAGGCTGGGCACCACCGAAGTGTGGGCGTTCGTCAACCAGCGCTCGGGCATGTCCATGGTCCATCCCATGCACATCCATAACCTGCAGTTCCGCGTCATCGGGCGCAGCGGCCCAGGTGGCGGACTTCAGCAGGACCTCATCGCCGGTGCCACCGACGAAGGCCTGAAGGATGTGGGCATGGTCATGCCCGGGGAGCGCGTGCGCGAGCTGATGACATTCGATAGCCATACCGGCCTGTACCTGGACCACTGTCACATCCTCGAGCACGAGGACCTGGGCATGATGAGGAACTATCTGGTGCAGGCCTGAGCTGGCAAAGTGCACCTTGCCGCTCACCGGCCTTGTTACGCTGGAAATCGGCAAGGACTTCGTGTTGGAGGAAACCGCGCCAAGCGTCAGGCTTGAGGAAGTGGCGGCGCTGACGGAGATGCGTTTCGGGGTGGCGGCCAGCCCTGGCGTGATGGCCTGAGGCGGTAGCGGTGCCACCCCTTGTCGAAGGTTCTGCACCGATTTCCGGAAACCCTCATTCTGCCCCCACCCTGTCCCTCCCCCGCTTTCGCAGGAGAGGGGACCTTCTTCAGTGTTCGCGTTGAAGCCATTGACTCGTGTCGCTCAATGGTAGAGAGGCAGTCGTCGTTCGATTCACTACAGATGCCGCAGAATGTCCCCTCTCCTGCGAAGCGGGGGAGGGACAGGGTGGGGGCAGCGTGCCGCGTGCTGTGTGAACGCCCCTACTGCTCGATCTCCAGCTTCGCTTCCCTCACCAGCCGGGTCCACTTCGTCACTTCCTCCTGGATGAAGGCGCCGAAGCGTTCCGGGGTCATGGGCATGACTTCGGCGGCCTGGTCGGCGAGCTTGGCTTTCAGGTCGGGCAGGGCGAGTGAATCGTTGAGCGACTTGTTCAGGCGGTCGACGATGGCCTTCGGGGTCTTGGGTGGGGCGCACAGGCCGTACCACTGCAGCGCATTGAAGGCGGGGAAGCCCGATTCGGCGATGGTGGGCACATCGGTCAGCAGCGGCGAGCGCGTGGCCGAGGAGAGCGCAATGGCGCGCAGCTTGCCGGCGCGGATGTGCGGGATGGCGGCAGTCAGCCCCGGGAACATGGCGGTGAGGCGTCCACTCATCAGGTCGGTCATGGCCGGACCGGCGCCCTTGTAGGGCACGTGCACGAGGTCGATGCCGGCCTGCTGTTCCAGGTATTCCATGGTCAGGTGGGTGGCAGAACCGTTGCCTGTCGAGCCGTAGCTCAGGCCCTGTGTCTTTGCCGCAGCCAGGGCGATGAATTCCTTGAGGGTGTTTGCCTTTACCGAGCTGTTCACCACCAGCACATTGGAGGTCGCCGCAATCATGCCGATGGGGCTGAAGTCCTTCACCGCGTCATAGGGCAGCTTGGTTACGGCCGGGGCCGTGCCGTGGGTGGCGACGTAGCACTCGAGCAGCAGATAGCCGTCGGCCGGTGCGCGTGCCACCTCCTGCGAGGCGATGGCCCCGGAGGCGCCGCCCTTGTTTTCCACCAGGATGGTCTTCCCCAGGTCGGTGGCCATTTTCTCGGCCACCAGGCGGGCGATGAAATCGGCGCCGCCGCCTGGCGGCACCGGCACCAGCAGCCGCAGCGGCCGGTTGGGGAAATCACTCTGGGCCGCGACGGGGGCGGCAGGCAGCAGCAGGGGGGCAAGCAGCAACAGCGCGGCACGCAGGCTCGTCATGGTTTCTCCTCCTTGTTGACTTCGTTCTTTTCTTGTGGGTCTTGCAGCAGGCAAGTTATCACGTCCGGGCACTGCGCAATAAGCTCTGGTAAAGCCCGGCAATGGTAGATTCAAGGCTGTCATTCAGCCGGGATTGCAGACATGGCCAGCAGCGATAGCACCACGACAGTGAACAACGCCCCCGGGGGTGATACCACCAGAGGCGATATCCCCAGCGTCGATACTCCCAAGACCGCCGACCCCGTCACCCGCGAGATCGTGCTCGGCTCCGTTCGCTCCATCCAGGGCCAGATGGAAGGCCTCATCGAGCGCACCGCGATGTCGGCCTTCATCCGCGAGAAGAAGGATTTTCACGCCGGCGTCTTCACCGCCCAGGGCAAGCTGATTGCCGGCAAGGCCAAGCCCTCCGCGTCGGACCTGGTGACGCCCATCTTCGGGGAATTCCCGCCCGAGCAGATGAAGCGCGGCGACATCTACTGGTACAACGACTGCTATGCCGCGCGCGGCGCCATTTCCCACGGGCCGGACCAGTGCCTGATTGCGCCGGTGTTCCTGGGCGACACGCTGGTGGCCTTTGCGCAGTCCTGGGCGCATTTCACCGACATCGGCGGCATGCTGGCCGGCTCCATCTCGCCGCAATGCGTGGACTGGTTCCAGGAGGGCATCATCATTCCGCCGGTGCGCCTGGCACGCGAGGGGCAGCTGAACGACGACCTGCTGCGCATGTTCATTCGCAATTCGCGCTTTCCCTCGCTGGTGCGCGGGGACATGCGCGCGCTGATCGCCTCGGTGCAACTGGGCGAGCGGCGCATCGAGGAGCTGGCGCAGCGCTTCGGTGCGGCCAAGCTGAGTGCCGCCTTCGAGGACATCCTGGCGCGCACCAGCCGCGTGGTGAGGCAGCGCTTCCGCGATCTGGTGCCCGATGGCAGCTACCGCTTCACCGACGTGGTCGATGACGACGGCCATGGCAGCGGCCCCATCCGCATCCGCTGGAAGATGGATGTCACCCCGGACCGCGTCACCCTGGACGCCAGCGAAAGCGACAACCAGGTGCGTGGCCCCATCAACTACCTGATGAACCAGACCTCGCCCGCCATGGCGGTGGGCCTGATGCTGATCGGCGACAGCAGTGAATACAACATCAACTCCGGCGCGGAGGCCTTGTTCGACGAGGTGAAGGTGCGCGAGGGTTCCATCCTGCAGCCGAAGTTTCCCGCGGCGCTCGGCCAGCGCAGCGTCACCATGATGCGCAATGTCGCCGCCTGGATGGGGCTGCTGGGTGTGGCCTCCGGCGGCAAGGCTAGCGCCGCGCATACCGCCTACGTCATCTGGAACCTGCGCGGCCGTGACGAGAACGACAAGCCCTTCCTCATGACCGACGGCGTGGCCGTGGGCTATGGCGCGCGCCCCTTTGCCGACGGCCATGACGCCATCTACAGCTCCGACCAGGAGAACTACCCGGCCGAGTTCGTCGAGGGCGTCTATCCCTTCCTGGTGCGCACCTATGCCATCAATGCCGACTCGGGCGGCCCCGGCCGCTGGCGCGGCGGTTGTGGCGTGGTGCGCGAGGTGGAGGTGCTTTCGGACAACGTGGTGATGGCGGTGCGCATCGAAGGGCCGGTGAATCCGCCCTGGGGCGCGGCCGGCGGCATGTGCGCGGGCTCGGGCCGTTGCGTCATCAACCCCGGTCGTGCCGACGAGCGTGTGCTGGCACCCTTGAGCGATGGCAACAAGGTGAAGCGGGGAGACCTCCTGCGCATCGAGACCGGCGGTGGCGGTGGCTGGGGCCACCCGCATGACCGTGAGCCCGAGCGGGTGCTGAACGATGTGCTGTCCGGTTATGTGTCACGGGCCAGCGCAGAGAAGGATTACGGCGTGGTGCTGAGCGTCGACGGCAGTGACGTCGATGCGGAGAAGACCAGGCAGGCACGCGCCGTGCGGCCGCCCGTGAAGCCCTTTCATCGCCACGAGTACCAGGAGAGCTTCGAATGAGCGGCGACCTGAAGATGGAGCCGGCGAGCGGCTGCCTCATCGGCGTGGACACCGGCGGCACTTTCACCGACATCGTGTTCCTCGATCCGGTGAGTTCGACATTGCAGGTGAGCAAGACCGCCTCCACCCCCGAGGATGCCTCGCTCGGTTTCCGCAATGGCATCGCCCAGGTGCTGGCGGAGACCGGCGTGTCGGGATCGCGTGTCGGGCGCGTGCTGCACGCCACCACGGTGGCCACCAACCTCATCCTGGAGAGAAAGGGCCCGGCCACCGCAGTCATCGTCACCCAGGGCTATCGCTTCATGCTGGAGATCGGCCGCCACAACATCGCCAAGAAGGCGAACATGTACACCTGGGTGAAGCCGCCGCGTCCGGTGCCGGTGCCGCTGGTGTGGGAAGTGCCCGGGCGGCTGGACCATCACGGGAACGAAGTCGAGCCGCTGGACGAGGCCGCGGTGCGTGCCGTCGCGCGCGAGCTGGCAGCCAAGGGCATCCGCACCGTGGCCGTGACGCTGCTGCACAGTTACTGCAATGCCACCCACGAGCAGCGGGTGGCGGATATCCTCAGGGCCGAGATCCCGGAGGTGATGGTCTCCCTCTCCAGCGAAGTGCTGCCGGTGTTCCGCGAGTACGAGCGCTGCGTCACCACCATCCTCAATGCCTATGTGTCACCGGTGGTCTCCACCTATGTGCGGCGGCTGGAGGAGCGGCTGGCCGAATGCGCGATCAAGGCGCCCCTGCTGCTGATGAAATCCAGCGGCGGCATGACCAGCACCCGCAGCGCCCAGAAGAAACCCGTGGAGACGGCGCTGTCCGGCCCCGCTGCAGGCGCGGTCGGTGCGGCCTTCATCGGCGCGAGCGCTGGCTTTCGCGACCTCATCACCATCGACATCGGCGGCACCTCGGCCGACATCGGCCTGATTCAGGACGGTGTACCGCGGCTCACCTCCAATGGCATGGTGGGCGACTGGAAGATGGCCATCCCCATCGTCGATATCCTCACCATCGGCGCGGGGGGCGGCTCGATCGCCCGCGCCACCGCCGACGGCGGCCTGCTGGTGGGACCGCAGAGCGCCGGTGCAGTGCCCGGCCCGGTGTGTTACCGCCGGGGTGGTGTCGAGCCGACGGTGACCGATGCGCATCTGGTGCTCGGCCACCTGCTGCCCGAGCTGCTGGGCGGCGCCTTCAAGCTCGACCTGCCGGCCGCGCGCAATGCCATCGAGAACCGCATCGCCAGGCCGCTGGGTTTGAGCGTGGAGCAGGCGGCGCGCGGCATCCTCGACGTGCTCGACCACAACATGGTGGGCACCATGCGCGTGGTGTCGGTGGAGCGCGGCTTCGATCCGCGCGACTTCGTGCTGGTGCCCTTCGGCGGCGCCGGCCCGCTGCATGGCTGCACGCTGTCGCGCCTGATCGGCTCGCGCACCATCCTGATTCCGCCGGCGCCGGGCGTACTCTCGGCACTGGGGTTGCTGGTGTCCAACCTGCGCGCCGAGTTCTCGCGCACCTGCCTGCAACGCGCCGGCCATTACGATTTGAAGGCGCTGTCCGACACCTTTGCCGAACTAAGTCGGCAGGCTGCGGCCTGGCTGGACAACGAGAACGTCGCCGCGAAGGACCGCAAGCTGCTGCTGCAGGCCAGCCTGCGCTACAAGGATCAGGGCTTCGAGCTGGACATCCCCTGGGCGGGCGGCGAAGTCACGCCTGCGGCACTGGACGCCACGGTGAAGGCCTTCCACGACATGCACGAGCGGCTCTACACCTTCGCCCTGCGCGATACGCCGGTGGAGATCGTCACCCTGCGCGTCGATGCGATCGGCATGCTGCCGGCGGTGAAGCTGCCGCAGATCACGGCGCGCGGTTCGGCGGATCAGGCCCGAGTCGGCGAGCAGACGCTGGCGTTGCCCGAAGGCCCGGTGATGGCGCCGGTCTACCACCGCGAGCGCCTCGGCGTGGATGCGGAAGTGGCCGGCCCCGCCGTGCTCACCCAGCTCGATGCCACCACGCTGCTGTTGCCGGGGCAGACGGCGATCGTGGACAAGTATGGCTCGCTGATCGTCAGGGAAGTGGCGGGGTGATCGGACAAATGATCGTGCGGCCCCGAGCACCCATGCACCCGCGCGGCTCGCACGCAATGTTTCCCGCTTACCAGCGGCCCGTGGTGGGCTACTTACCTCCGCACGCCCCTTACCGTCATCCCCGCGAAAGCGGGGATCCAGTGTCGTTGCCCGCAACGCCACGTACTCGCAACGCCCCGCAACGCCACTTCCGCCTGCTTCATCCACCGAGACCTGAATTGATTTGCCATGCACCGGTCCGGGGTTTAATGTCCTTCCGTCATGGCCACGCCAACCTGAATTCCATTTTCCTGCCAGGAGATTCGCAATGAGCGCATCGAGCAAGCTTGCAGCATCCGCAACGAAGCATGGTGTTGTCAGACGCCTGGTGTTGGCGACAGGGCTGGGCCTGTGCCTGGGCGCCGGCGCCGGATCTGCGCTGGCGCAGACCGGCAAGCCCCTGTCCATCGTGCTGCCCTATGGCCCGGGCGGGGCGACTGACCTGCTGTCGCGCGCCATGGAGCCGGGCCTGCGGGAGATTTTCGACCGACCGGTGATCATCGAACACAAGCCCGGCGCGGCCGGCTTCATCGCCTTGCGCCAGGTGGCCCAGGCCCCGGGCGACGGCTCGGTGTTCATCCTGGCGGCGAGCGCGCAGTTTGCGGTTAATCCGCATGTGTACAAGGATCAGCCGGTCGATGCCCTGCGTGACTTCAAGCCGGTGGCGCTGGTGGGCAAGACCGACTTCGTGCTGGCCGTCAACAGCAGCGTGCCGGTGAAAACCCTGCAGGACCTGACCGCCATGGCCCGCGCCAAGCCGGGCTCGCTGAGCTATGCCTCCTCCGGAGCCGGCGGCGCCATCCATCTGGCGGGCGAACTGTACAAGGCCATGGCCGGACTGGACATCCTGCATGTGCCCTATAGCGGTTCGGGCCCCACCATCAACGCAGTCATCGGCGGGCATGTGCAGTTCACCTTCGCCGGCGCCGGCCTGCTCGAGCCGCAGTTGAAGGCTGATCGCATGCGTGCCATCGCTAGTACCGGCAGCGCGCGCTCGCCCTTCTCGCTCAACCTGCCGACCTTCGCCGAAAGTGGGCTGAAGGGCTACGAGTCGGGTGTGTGGTACGGCCTGTGGGCGCCGGCCAGCACGCCCGATGCGCTGGTGCAGCGCATGAACGCAGCCGTGATCAAGGCCATTGCCAATCCGGCTTCGCGCGCGGTGTGGACCAAGCTGGGTTATGACGCGCCGGCCCTGTCGGTGGCTGATTTCACCGCCTTCCAGAAAGCCGAGTACGAGCGCTGGGGTGCGGTGGTGCGCAAGATCAACCTGCAGCCGGAAAGCCCCAAGTGAGCCCTGCCAGTCAGGCGCACGCCATGCATCGCGCATTGACCCTTCGTGCATTGACGCTTCCTGGCATGGCGCTGGCTGGTGCCCTGGTGCTGGCCACGGCGCTGCCGGCCCAAGCCCAGGACCGCTATCCGTCCAAGCCCATCCGCCTGGTCATCCCCTTTGCTGCAGGCAGTGCCGCGGCCATCCTCGCGCGCGAAGTGGCCAAGGAGGCCGAGCCGCGCATCGGCCAGCCCATCATCGTCGAGGCACGGCCGGGCGGCAACAGCATCGTCGGGGCCACCTATGTGGCGAAGGCCGCCCCGGATGGCTACACGCTGTTGTTTGCCGCGAGCAGTGCTACCGCTGCGGCGCGCGCGCTGTTCAAGAGCGTGCCTTACGACCCGGTCAACGACCTGGCGGCGGTCATCCTCTACCAGGAGGTGTACTTCACGCTGCTGGCCAGCCCCGAGGAGAAGGGCAGCACGCTGGCGCAATTCGTCGACAAGATGAAGCGGGTGCCGGCGAAGAATTCCATCGGCGGCGCCGGGTCCACCACCGAGATCCTCAGCAAGATGGTGGACACTGCAGCGAAGACCGGCCACACCTATGTGCGCTACAACAACTCCGGGGTGATGCTCACCGACGTGATCGGCGGACGGCTGGGCGCGGCCTTCCACAATGTGTCGCTGTCGGTGCCCATGCTGAAGTCGGGCCAGACCACGGTGATGGCGGTGAGCTCGCCGGTGCCGCTGAACAGCCTGCCTGGCGTGCCCACCCTGGCCGCCACCCTGCCCGATGTGGTGCTGGGCACTTTCAACGGCTATTTCGCACCGGCGAAAACGCCGCGGCCCATCGTGCACCTGCTGCACAAGCATTTCACCGATGTGTTCAGGCAGCCCGCCTTCATCGCCAAGAGCGAGGAATCCGGACGGCCGCTCAACATGACGCCGGAAGAGGCCGACGCCTACGTGAAGAGCGAAGAGCCGCGCTGGACCCGGCTGGCGAAGCTGGCCGGCATTGAGCCGGAGTGACAGCCACCCGTGCATTGACTTGAGCACAGGGCAGGGGGCCCGCATCAGGGTCGCCATGCCTTGTCAGCACCCAAGAACAACAGAAGTAACAGAACGACAGAACAAGGAGAGACCCATGGCACGCATCGCCATCGGCGGTTTTCAGCACGAGACCAATTGTTTCGTTGAACCGCACACCGATTTCACCGTATTCGCCGGCATCGGCGACCGTCCACCGCTGGCGCGCGGGGAGGAAGTGCTGCGCAATTTGCCGCACAAGTCCTTTGGCATGTCGGGCTTCCTCGAAACCATGGGGGACCGCCATGAACTGGTGCCCCTGTTGTGGACCAGCGGCGGCGCCGCCGGCCTGGTCACCCGCGAGGCCTACGAGCGCATCGCCGGCGAGCTGATCGGGCGCCTCTCCGTGGCGCTGCCCGTGGAGGGCGTCTACCTCGATCTGCATGGCGCCATGTGCTCGGAGGACTTCGAAGATGGCGAGGGCGAACTGCTGCGCCGCGTGCGTGCCGTGGTCGGCCCCACGGTGCCGGTGGTGATCAGCCTCGACTACCACGCCAACATCACCCCGGCCATGGTCGAACTCAGCGATGGCATGGCGGTGTACTACACCTATCCGCATGTCGATCGCGCCCAGGCCGGCAGCCGCGCCGCGCGCATCCTGGCGACCGTGCTGAAGCGCGGCCGGCCGACGGCGCGCGCCTTTCGCAAGGCCGAGTTCCTCAACCCGCTCAACTTCCAGTGCACCATGGTCGAACCCTCCAAGGGCATCGTCGAGCGCTCGGCCGCAGGCGAGCAGGGGGATGTGCTCAACCTGTGCTTCGGCGCGGGCTTCCCGCCGGCCGATCTGTACTGGTGTGGTCCGGCGGTGGTGGCGCATGGCTACGACCAGGCCACGGTGGATGCCGCAGCCGATGGTCTGATGCGGCATGTGGCAGACCAGGAGGCGTCTTTCGCCCAGCCTCTGCTCAGTCCCGACGATGCGGTGCGCGAGGCCATGCGCATTGCCCAGACGGCGACCCGGCCGGTGGTCATTGCCGACACCCAGGACAACCCCGGTTGCGGTGGCAATGGCGACACCACCGGCATGCTGGAAGCGTTGGTGAGGAACGATGCGCAGCAGGCGGCGCTGTGCGTGCTCACCGATGCCAAAGCGGCGGCAGCAGCACATGCAGCCGGCGAGGGCGCGGAGATCACTATCGACCTGGGCGGCTGCGTGCCCTATCCCGGGGTGCATCCCTTTCACGGCACCTTCCGCGTGGCGAAGCTCACCGACGGGCGCTTCATCTGCACCGGCAAGTGCATCACCGGGCGGGAAGCCCGACTGGGCCCGACCGCGCTGCTGACCATCGGCGGTGTGAGTGTCGTGGTGGCCAGCCAGCGCATGCAGGCCTATGACCCGGACATCTTCCGCCATGTCGGCCTCGAACCGGCCGAACAGAAAATCCTGGTGCTGAAGAGCACCTGCCACTTCCGCGCCGACTTCGAGCCCATGGCCGAGAAGGTGCTGGTGGCGGTGGCGCCGGGTGCGCACATCGTCGATGCGCGCCTCTATCCCTACCAGCACCTGCGGGCCGGCGTGCGGCTGGAGCCGCTGGGGCCGGCCTTCGTACCACGGGTGCCACGGGTGCCCCAGGCATGACAGGATACGGGTGATTACATTATGACGGTAGAGCCAATGATGAAAATGACCACCATCGTAATTTGATCATAATAACTACTTCACGCCCAGCGCCCGGTCCAGCGACAACCAGTCGCCACCACGCCCGACTAGATACAGCAGGATCATCGCCCAGGTGAGGTGGGTGGGCCAGGCATCGGGATAGACGAAGACC
>CANJJT010000119.1:0-12551 GCA_947474715.1 Betaproteobacteria bacterium | reverse complement strand
GGCCACCATGAAGGGCATGTCATCCACGTCGAGAACGATTTCTTCCTCGTAATGCGCACCGGCATCGGCCACCAGCGGGTCATAGGCCTTGTCGGTGCGCTTGGCCATGAAATCGCGTGTCTTGTCATCGAAGGGAAACAGCGCCAGCTTGGCGCCGATCTCCACGCCGTGCGCCGACAGGCACATGCGGCTGTCGATGGACAGTTGCGGCACCAGCGAGCCGCTGTATTCAATGGAGCGGTTGCCGGCGAGATCGTCGCCATACTTGCCGGCCAGGTACAGGACGATGTCCTTGGCAATCGGATAGTTCGGCTGCTTGCCATTCAGCACGATCTTCATCGAAGCGGGCACCTGGAACCACAGTTCGCCGAACAGCACGCTGTAGAACATGTCGGCGCGCGTCGCGCCGATGCCACCGCAATTGACGGCGCCATAGGAGATGGTGTGGGAGTCGTTGCCGACCACCAGTTCACCCGGACGCATCAGGCCATAGTCGGCCATCATCTGGTGGGCGATGCCCGGCTCTGCATCATGGAAGGTCGTGATGCCCAGGCGCTCCACTTCACGGCGTACCCTGGCATTGGTATCCGCAAGGGACTGGCTGAGCGCAGGCTGGTGGTGGTCCAGCAGCACGAAAACTCGATCCGGATCCCAGACGCGCGGCAGGCCGTCCTTGAAGCCGGCCTGCACAGCGGCATCCACCAGGACTTCGTCGGCATGGTAATGCAGCATGGCGCCATCGATCTTCGCGGTGACGATATCGCCTTCCCGGACCGGCTTGCCGTCCAGGTTGTGGCGGGTGAACAGCTTTTCGGCCATGGTCATGGCGTGGGACATGATGCCTCCTCTTTTCAGATGCCCGCCCGTGCCTGAAGCCGACTGGTGCAGGGGCATCGCCTGTGGAACCGCAGGCAGCAAGCTTACTCCCGGTCCCCGGCGGGCGACCGGCGCTCCCCGAAGCAGGCTGGGATTTGTTTCGTATTGTGGAACTTGTCCGGACCAGAGTCGGCCTGCCGCATTGTCGCCGGGAGGGCCGGCGCTTATCGTAGCGGCTTCACCATTCACCAAGCGGGCCGGTTGCAAGCTGCAACACGGTGCCGGTCCGCCGGCTCGCCGCACCTGAGGAGGAAACACATGGACACCATCTACGACGTCATCATCCTGGGCAGCGGCAACGCCGCCATGTCGGCCGCCCTGTCGGCCCTGGAAGGCGGCGCCAGCGTCATCGTCATCGAGCGCGCGCCCGTCGACAAGCGCGGCGGCAACAGCGCCTTCACCGGCGGCGGTTTCCGCATGGTGCATCACGGTGCCGAGGACATCCGCAGCGTCGTGCCCGACCTCACCGACGAGGAGATCGCCAAGAGCGATTTCGGCCAGTACACCCGCGAGCAGTACCTGGATGACCTGGGACGGCTGACCCAGTACTTCATCGACCCGGACCTGGCCGAGACCATCGTCGACAGCAGCACCGACACGGTGAAGTGGCTGTGCAGCCACGGCATCCGCTTCATGCCCAACTACGGCCGCCAGGCCTACAACATCAACGGCCGCTTCAAGTTCTGGGGTGGCATCGTGATCTTCGCCAATGGCGGCGGCCGCGGCCTGATGGACACCTACTTCAAGATCGCCGAGCAGAAGAAGATCCCCATTCTTTACCGCACCCAGGGCCTGTCGCTGCTGCGCGAAGGACGCGCAGTGACCGGCGTGCGCGTGCTCGATGATTCGGGCGAGCACGACATCCGTGGCCGCTCGGTGGTGCTGGCCTGCGGCGGATTCGAGGCCAACCGCGAGATGCGCACCCGCTATCTGGGACCGGGCTGGGAAAGCGCCAAGGTTCGCGGCACCCGCTACAACACCGGCGACGGCATCCGCATGGCCCTGGATTTCGGCGCGCAGTCCTACGGCCAGTGGGCCGGCTGCCATTCGGTGGCCTGGGAGCGCTACGCCACCGACTTCGGCGAGGTGGAAACCCCCCACGCCGGTTACCGTCACAGCTACCCGCTGGGCCTCATGGTGAACTCCGAGGGCAAGCGCTTTGTCGACGAAGGGGCGGACTTTCGCAACTACACCTATGCCAAGTACGGCCGTGTGGTGCTGCAGCAACCGGGTGGCTATGCCTGGCAGATCTTCGATGCCCAGGTAAAACCATTGCTGCGCGACGAATACAAGCTGCGCGGTGCCACCAAGGTGGTCGCCAACACCCTGGAGCAACTGGTGGACAAGATCCAGGACGTGCATGGCACCAACTTCCTGGAAACCGTGCGCGAGTACAACGCGGCGGTACAGAAGGACGTGCCCTTCGACCCGAACTCCAAGGATGGCCGCGCCACCAAGGGCCTTGCCGTCAACAAGACCAACTGGGCCAATACCATCGAGGTCCCGCCTTTCGAAGCCTATTCGGTGGGTTGTGGCATCACCTTCACCTTCGGCGGTCTGAAGATCGATCCCAAGGCCCACGTGCTGGACATCGAGGACCAACCCATCCCCGGCCTGTTTGCCGCAGGCGAACTGGTGGGCGGCCTGTACTACTTCAACTACCCGGGCAGCACCGGCCTCATGGCCAATGCCGTATTCGGCCGCCTGGCCGGGCGCTCGGCCGCTGCTTATGTGAAGGGCAGCAAAGCCGCCTGAAGCAACTGCACTGGGGCGGCCCGGCCTGCCGCATTGCCCCTGCTTTCGGGTTCCTCACCGAAGGCCGGAGGGCAATCCGACGTTTTAACCCCCTTTGACAAGGGGGCTGGTCGCGGGACGATCTGCATCAGCGATGAAGTTCTTTTTTGACACCAACGTGCTCGTCTACCTGTTCGACTCCGATTCCCCGGACAAGCGCAAGCAGGCCTGAACCCTTTTTTAGTCGCATGCCGGAGCGGGCGACATCCTTTTGAGCACCCAGGTGCTGCACGAGTTCTACGTCGTGGTCACGCGCAAACCCGCGCGCCCCCGGAACGCCGCGGCGGCGGCGGAAGCAGTGACCAATTCCGCGGAATTGCCGATGGTAAACATCGACAGCAAGCTTGTTCTTTCGGCCATTCACCGCAGTCGTGACAGGCAGCGTTCCTTTTGGGATGCCCTGGTCGTGCAGGCGGCGATCGAAGGCAATGCAAACACGCTTTACTCCGAAGACATGCAGCATGGACTGACCATGGATGGACTGAAAATCGTCAATCCATTTCGATAGACGCACAGGCTGCGCAAGACAGAGCCCACGTGTGCGGTATTCAGCCGATTGTGCAGCCCTGCTACCGGAAGTAAAGATGCTGAGGATGTGAGTCGCCTGACTTTCGTCCACCACGAAGCCGCCTGAATCCGGCGCACTCCCCACCCGGGGGACCCCGTTTTTTTGCTATCGACTGGAGCACCCCTCACCTGCCGGCACGTGACCGTGTGTCGCTGCAAGCGGCAGGACCACGTCGCCGAATCGGTTTCGCCTTATAATCCAGAACATAATTCAATACAAAAACAAATAATTCCTAGGAGATGGCTATGAAGGGAATCTGTACCCGGCAGACCGTGGCGGCTGTTTGCAGTGCTGCATTGATCCTGACAGCCGGTTCGGCCGGCATTGTCCGCGCCGCCGATACACCAGCCCCGGCCGGTTTTCCCAGCAAGCCGGTGCGCCTGCTGGTACCCAATGCGCCCGGATCGCCCCTCGACCTGCTGTCCCGCACACTCTCGGGCAAGCTGAGCGAGCCCTGGAAGCAGCCGGTGCTCATCGACAACCGCCCTGCTGCGGTGGGAGTGGTGGCCGCCGAAGTGGTGTCGCGCGCTCCGGCCGACGGACATTCGCTGTTCATGGTTTCGCTTACGCAGTTGCTGGTGTTCCTGGTTCACCAGAAGCACCAGCTGCACACCGAGTTCGCCCCGGTCAGTGCCCTGGGCACCACGCCCTTTGCCATCGTCGTGAATGCCTCGGTGCCCGCGAAGTCCATTGCCGAGTACGTGGCCTTGGCCAAATCCCGGCCCGGGCAGCTCACCTACGCATCCTCGGGCACCTGGGGCTCGACGCATGTCTGCATGGAATTCCTCAACGAACTCGCCGGCATCAATGTGCTGCACGTGCCACACACCACGGCACCAGCGGCCATCAACGCCGTCATCGCTGAGCAGGTGCATTCCTTTTGTCCGGCAGCGCCCTCAGTGGCCGCCATCGCCCAATCAGGCAAGCTCAGGGCGCTGGGGGTGACTTATCGCCAGCCGACCAAGCTGATGCCCGGCATCCCCCCGGTCTCGGACACGCTGCCCGGCTTCGAACTGCTGGGCTGGTACGGCGTGCAGGCCACTGCGGGCACCCCTGCTGCAAGCATCGCCCGTCTGAATGCCGACTTTCAAGTGGCGCTCAGGCAGACCGACGTGCAGGAGCGCCTGCTCGCCCTGGGTGTGGATGCCAAAGGATCGACCCCGGCCGAATACCTGGGTTTCTTGAACCGCGAGACGGAACGCTGGGGCAAGATACTCAAGGACCGCAACGCCAGACCGGAGTGATCTGCCCGCCGGGTGCATCACGGCATCAGGCGGCCGCTGACTGATGCTGCATAATTATTATCGTATTCAAGCATAACTATCTATCAATAAAAGACCAATCGTTATATTGTTATCATAGATAGAAACCATTTCTGAAACGCCGGGCAAGCGGCTTCGGCGCCACCCAAACCTGCAGAACCGTCGGCCCACCAGCAAGCCCCTCCCTCGATCGTGCTCCATCATCGGGCGCGTGCCTCGCCCGTGTGCACCGCACTGGGTACCGCTGCCGGCCCGAACAGCCAGCCATGCAACAGGCGCCCTGGTGAAAACGCGAAGGTGCCGGCGATCAGGATGCCGCCCACATACAGACTGACCATGCTCGCGCCATGCGCCTTCACCTTGCCATGGCGTGCCGCGATCCAGGCGGCCGGTGCGCTGATCAGCGTGAGCACGCTGAAGCTGTGGATGAAACCGAAATGCCCGGCGAAACGCGGCCCGACCTGGGCCGGCATGAACAGCGTGACCAGGCCCGTGACCATCATCAGCAGCAGATAAATGCGGCCCAGCTGCCGGTGCCTGGGCGTGCCCTTGCGCCGCCCCAGCAGATAAGTGCCGATGAGGAAAGCAGGCACCACGGTGGCCAGGTGCAGCCAGGCCAGTTGCAGGTAGGTCATCAGCGACTCCTCCGGGAACGGAACAGGGTATGCACCGACAAACCGAGCAAAATGCATGCCCTGCGTGCATCCTGAGTTCGGTATGTTCACGCTGCGGTCAGCTGTGGCAGATCCAGAAGGGGACCGGCTAAAGCCACTACACCTTGGGCGTCTGCTTCACCTGCTCCGCCTTCACGCCCTTGTAGATGATGCCCTGCTTGATGTCGATGTTGCAGCGACAGCGCTCGAACTCCTGCTCCAGCAGGCGCCCGACCGGCGGCGGGGCGACCTCGAAGTGGCCGTAATCGTCGTGCCCGTTCACGTGGGAGGCGAGCAGCCTCGCGCCGTTGGTCTGGCGCATGGCGGGCGAAATGTAGCGGATAGCCACGCCGACGCGCCGGCCCGCGGTGCGGTTGGGGCCGGACGCATGGAACAGGTGGCCGTGGTGCAGCGACGCCTGCCCGGCGCGCAGCACCACGTCCACCGCCGCAGACTCGTCCACCATCACGGCCAGTTCCTGTCCGCGTGACAGCAGGTTGTCCCGGGCAAAGGTATCGACATGTTCGACGGCCTTGATGCGGTGGCTGCCCGGAATGAAACGCATGCAGCCATTCTCCACGGTAGCCGGGGTCAGCGCCACCCAGGCGGTGACTTCGTCCTCGCCATCAAGGCCCCAGTAGTTCAGGTCCTGATGCCAGCTCACGTAGCTTGGCGAACCCGCATCCTTGATGAACAGGCTGGTGCCCCACACCAGCAAGTCCGGGCCAATCAATGGCGACACCGCCTCGATCAGGCGCGGATGGCGAATCAGGCCGTCGAAGGAAGGCAGGAGCCGCGAAGTGTAGGCACGCAGCATGGACAGGCGCTGGCGGTCGTCGGCCACTTCAGCTTCGGCTGACTGCAGGTCCTGCAGCAGGACGGCGGCCTCGCCCTCATCGAGGATGTCAACGGGCGAAACATAACCGTCAGCTTTGTAGGCACTGGCGAGGACTTGTATTACTTCACCGGCTTGACCCGCTTCACTCATGACTGGCCTCCCTTTCCAGAACCGGCATCAAGATTCCGCTCTTGTTTCTTCACACTGGTCGCTGCCATTCATGCCGACCACTCTGCTGCATGACGCACAACCCAACGCGCAGCCTGCCGCTCAGCCCTGCCTGAACTCCCCCACCCGCGTTGCCAGCCGGCCATCGGCCAGCTTGAGCGGCAGCGTCACCGGCTTGGTGTCGGCGCCGAAGGTCGGGATGTAGGCCGAGTGCTTGCCGGCACCACCGGCGACGATGAGGATGAGGTTCTCGGCCGCCTTGATGGCATGCACTTTCGCATCCGGTCCGGCATCGGCATACAACTCCTTGAAGTTGACCTTGAGGCGGCGCTCGACGTTCTCGCTGGAGAACTTCGACAGCGGCAGCCAGGCGTGTTCCTGCAGCCAGCGCTTCACGTCGGCCTTGCTGTAGCCGGCCTCGGCGATGGTCACCGCATGTTCCGGCCCCAGCACCAGCACCGGTTGCTGGGTGCGGTAGTGCACGTCATTGGCACCGGTGCTCGACATGGTGCCGGCGATGGTGGCGAGGATGCCCTCGGCGCTGGTGCTCTCATGGTCGTTGATGTTGTGCGGGCCTTCGCCGCCGACCACGGTGACAGTGGTGGTCTCCGCACTGAAGCCGCGCTCCACCTGCAGCGGCTGCCAGGGATTGGCCGCTTCGTTCTCGGCGATGCAGTAGCTGTACTTGGCGGGCGAGCCTTGCGTGGCCATGTCACCGGACCCGGGAATGCCGCCGCCGATGTTGAGCATGGCCAGGCGCAGCGCCCGTCCGATGGTGGCATTGGCCTGGGAGCCGGGACCGAACACGTTGTAGCCCGAATTGAGGCCGACCTCCCCCGCCACCGGGCCGTTGAAGATGAGCAGTGGCGCGCACGGATGCGTGGTCGCTTGCAGCGCATACAGATTGAACGCTGGCTGGACCAGCGCCTCGGCGGCCAGCAGCACCAGCGGAAAGTACTCCGGTTCGCAGCCGGCCATCACGGCATTGGCAGCGAGGCGCAGCGGTGTGGCCTCGCCATAGCGCGGCGCCATCTTGCCCACGGGCTCGTTCCAGGGACGATCGCAATAGGCGAGCATGGCCGCCACACGCTCCTTGGTCGGCGGCACCACGGGCAGGCCGTCGCCCCAGCCACGCTCACGCACCAGGCGGTTCACGCCCTCGAAACTGTCATCGACCCAGAGGCTGGCGCCCTCGGCGGCCAGCAGGCTTGAGAGATCGCTCATCGGGCGCGCTCCCGGATCAGTTGCACCAGTTTGGGCAGGGTGACCGCGGCGCGCTCACGCACGCGATCCAGGGTCAACCCGCCCAGCGGATGGGGAATTTCGATCAGCGGCAGGTCAGGGGCGCCAAAGGTGCGCGCCTGCGCCGAGCCCAGCTTCATGAAGGGGGTGGAACAGATCACCACCGCAAACACACCACGTTTCCACAGTTCGGCCATGTCGTGGACACTCCACGACGTGCACGAGCCTCAATCGGCCATCGCGCTCACGACGACATCGGCTTCATCAGTGAGCTGTTGCAGGATGGCGGCGGGCGCGCCGACGCCCGAAGTGGATTTGCGCAGCATCACCGAGGACTTCACTGGATAACTCGCCTTCACGCCCTCGGCGATCAGACGCAACAGGTGGTCGGCATTGGCCTTGGCATTGTCCAAGAGGCCCACGCGCAGACCGGCAAGGTCCAGCGTGCGCTGCGGCTTCGATGCGCCCGCCGGCTGGCCGGCGGATTGCACCGTGGGTGCCTCAGGCACCACCAGGCAGATTTGATTGTTCATGATTCCTCCTAAGCGTTGCTGCAGATTGGACGAAACAGGGTATCAACAAACTGGCGAGGCATCATCGGCGGGGGTCTCGCTTGAACCGATCAATCTTGCACGGGTCAAGCTTCGCGCGGCCAGCGCACCGGGCTTTGCGCCAGGCCCAGGCGCGCCATGGTGGCGGCCACATGGATGGGTGTGCCCATGCCTTCGAGCACCGGCACCCCGGCATGGGCGCTCGCCTCGGCGGCGCTCACGATCAGCGGGCACTGGCTGATGCCCATGGCGATGACGACATCGGCCCCCTGTTCCATGACCAGGCGCCGCGCACAGTCGAGGAACAGCCCGGCTACCGCCTGGGCCTTGGCCGCCATGTCCACCAGGCGAAAACCGGTGGTGGCAAAACCGGCCACCGAAGATTCCATGCCATAGCGACGGATCATGGCGCGAAACAGCGGGATCTGGCCATCGTGGTAACTGATGATGCCAAAGCGCTCGCCCAATTGCGCCGCCATGTGCAGCAGGGACTGGCAGGGACCGACCACGGGTATGTTCACCGCCGAGCGCCCGCCTTCAACGCCCAGGTCGAGCGTGCCCAGCGGCAGCACGGCGTCGTAACCCTGCCGCTCGGCCTCGCGAAAGGCGGCGATGAAGGCCGGGGCCGCCTCCTGGATGTGGGCGGGCGTGAGATTCTTCACATAGGGCGTGGCAGGGACATCGACCACGCCGACCTCGATGCCCTCGGCCTGGAAGGACAGCGCCGCATCGACGCGCCGCTGCCGCTCCGGCCCCGGATAGCCTCCGATGGCCATCGCCACCTTCACCTTGTTCCTGATCAGCGCACTGACTGGCATCGCGGACTCCGCATGGGTTTAAGCAACCCGCCTTATACCACCGGGGACCGGTGCATTCCGGCACGACACCGGATCAGGATTGCATCGGATCACAGCGCAGGAAGGCAGGAACAGGGCCGCCGCAGGAGTGACAGGCCGCGTGCCCTGGATAGCCGGAAACGGCTAGTTTATTATGATCACTTATGGATGCATCACCAATTATTAATTGGCTTTACATTGTTATTATTATCAAGTGATGCAGCCGGACGACCCAGGGAAGCGTCCCGCCCCACCCCGCTTGAGAACACCTCACGCCCGCTACGAGACGTCGTGGCCATCACCTTGACTACCCCTGAAAATCAGAACCGCCCGCCCAGCAACGAGCGCCAGCCCCGGACCGGCATGCGATAGAGCTCCTCCACATAGCCGCGGCGCAGCCAGTAGGGGGCGCGGTAGAGCCGCGTCATGGCGGTTTCCTGCGCGACCAGCCGCGGCACCCGCTCATGCTCGACCACGTTGGTCACGGCCTGCTCGACTTCCTGGTTGACGTGGAAGAAGTAGTCACTGGTGTGGCGTTCGATCTGCTGCAGGTAGAAGCGCACGATGTCGACGCTGATTTCCGGGAATGAATCCACGTTGGCGTACAGGCTGAAATGCTTCGCCGGCATATCCACGCAGGCCCAGCCGGAACGGATCTTGATCGTGCCCGGGCGCTGCGGCTCGCCTTCCAGGCAGACCGCCTCATGCCCGAGGGCGCTGATCAGAAAAAAACCTGACAGCAGGTTGGTCACCGGCAGGTCGAACAGGGTGACATCACGGCGCCCGAGCAGGCACAGGTAGTAGGCGACAAAGCCCAGTCCGCCGCCGTACTCGCAGATGCGGTCGGCCGGACGCGTGAGGTCACGGATGCGGCCTGCGACATACAAGCCGTTGAGGTGGCGGTAATGCAGCAGGCCCTCCTCGAGCGCCAGACCTGCGACGGGAATGATCCCTCCCGGGGGCACGATGTTGATGCGAAAGTGGTCGGCCACGGCATCGGCCACGGCCTGGGGCTGCAGGCGGATGTTGTGCCCCCAGTTGCCGGCACTGCCCTGTTCCGGATCCTCCGCAGGCAGTACGCCGACCGCCTCGGCCAGGCACAGCAACTTGTCGAAGTAACTGTAGGCCACCGCCTTCTCGTCGCCGGCATGCCAGTGACTGTAGCCGTCCACCCCGGTGGTGAGGCCGCCGAACCAGGTGTAATCGCCGCCGAAGCCCGACAGCCATTGCGCCAGCTGCGCGGCATCCCCGCGCTCGATGCAGTCGTGCATCTGGGCAAAGTTGCCGGCCACGATGCCGGTCCACAGGTCCGGGGTATTGCCTGCGGCGGCGGCTGGAGTGCGTGCCCGGGCCGCCTTGAACGCCGGTATCAGGCGTGCCGCAATCGCCACTTTCTCCGGGGTGCACGGCGCCTCGGCGCGGCCGAACGGGAGGTGCAGCGCCTGCAGGACCGTGGCGTCGGTCGGGTGCAGCATGGCATGGCTGTAGCTGTCGGACATGTATCCTCGGAGGGGCCTGGAACGTTGCCAGTCGGGCCAAACGCAGCACCGGCAGAAACGGGGGGAGCGGAGATGGACCTCGGGCCCCTGATGCCCCCCCGGATTGCCCTTATTATGCAACGGACTTCCAGCTTATCCCCCCTGCCGGCGGGCAGGCAGCGCAACGCCAATCCGCATATCATGCATGGCAATCACGAACCCTAAAGGAGGCAGCATGGCCGGCAACAATGACGCATTGATCGAATGGGCCTATCAGGAACTCTTCGGCTCGCCCACGGGCAAGGACGTGCTGGAGGCCTTTCCCGGACTCTCCGTGCAGGATGCGCACCGCGCCCGGGCCGCCGTGGTGGCGCGCCGTGTGGCCGCCGGTGACGCGCTGGCCGGTTACAAGATCGCCAGCGGCTGGAGCGGCATCCCCTCGAAGGATGCACGCGTCGAACCCGTGGTGCAAAGCCTGATGCGTTCCGGCGTGATCATGCAGGCGGGCAAGTACGCCTTCGCCGGCGCCGCCAAGGTGGGCGTCGAGGCGGAATGTGCAGTGCTGCTGGGCCGGGACCTGCAGGGACCGGGCGTCACCGTCACCGACGCACTGGCTGCGGTGGAGGGCTATTTCCCGGCCATCGAAATCGTGCCGCAGGGCGGCGGGCCACGCAATGTGCCGCACCGCACGCTGACCGGCAAGTTCAATGGCGGCATCGTACTGGGCACCCCGCTCACCTCGAAGCACGGCCTGGACATCGGGCTGGAAGGTGCGGTGATCCGCGTCAACGGCGTGCCACTGGCCACCGGCACTACCGTCAACATCATGGGCAGCCCGCTGGTGGCCGTGGCCGAGATCGCCAATCGTCTGGGTGAAGCCGGCCTCGGCCTCAAGGCGGGCATGGTGCTGATGACCGGCACCATCACCGGCATGACTCCGGTGGCCATCGGCGATTACGTCGAGGCCGCCTTTTCGCGCCTGGGCACGGCTGCCGTGCACATGGTGGCCTGAACACCTTGTCAGTCTGCAATTGAAACCACAGTGCTCAAAGGAAGAAGGAATACCCCAATGCGTTCAATGACAACCTGTGTCCTGCTGGGACTTGCAACCGTTTCGGGCGGCGCCCTGGCACAGTCGGCCGGCAACTGGCCCACCAAGCCGGTGCGCATGGTGCTGGCTTTCGGCGGCCCCGGCGGCGCGCCCGACGTCTTCATGCGCCTGATCGCCCCCAAGCTGGGTGAAGTGTGGGGGCAGCCGGTGGTGGTCGATCCGCGCTCCGGCGCTGGCGGCATCATCGGCATGGAAGTGGTGGCCAAGGCCCCTGCCGACGGCTACAGCTACGTGATGAACAGTCCGGCCCACGTGATCAACCCGGCCCTCTACGACAAGATGCCCTACGACACCGACAAGACCTTCGCTTCGGTATCACTGATGTGCGAAACGCCCAACATCGTGGTGATCCACCCCTCGGTGCCGGCGCGCTCCATCAAGGAATTGATCGCCTATGGACGCGCCAATCCGGGCGCGCTCAACTTTGGCTCGGCCGGCAACGGCTCGTCGCAGCATCTTTCCGGCGAACTGTTCGCCAAGATGGCCAATGTGAAGATGACCCATGTCCCCTACAAAAGCGGTCCTTCCGCCGTGACCGACCTGGTTGGCGGCCGCCTGCAGCTCACCTTCGGCGCTGGTTCCTCCATGCCCATGGTGCGCGCCGGCAAGCTGATCGCGCTGGGCGTCACCACTGCGCGCCGCTCCAGTTCACTGCCGGACATCCCGACCGTGGCAGAAGCGGGGCTGCCCGGCTACGCGGCCTCGGCCTGGTATGGCCTGTTTGCGCCCATGGGCACGAGCAAGGCCATCCTCGAGAAAGTCGCCGCCGACACCACGCGCGTGAGCCGCTTGCCTGAATACAAAGACAAGTTTGCCGAGGGCCTGATCGAACCGATCGGCGGCACGCCAGCCGAACTGGATGCCTTCCTGCAGGCGGAGAAGGCCAAGTGGACGGTGATCGTCAAGGAGTCCGGCGCCCGGGCCAACTAGGCCGGGCACGCCGGCCGGCACACCGTCTGGCGGAATGCGAAGCCGCTCACGGGTGCTTTGCCGATGTCCGGGAAGACGAGGCTCCAGCGCGGTTTACCCCCTTGTCAAAGGGGGCCGACTGGCCGCAGGCCAGCGGGGGGATTTTGGCCAGCCAGGCGGGTCTCATGGCCCTTTGTCGACATGGCATGAACCCTGAGCACGGCTGTTGCCTTGCAGATGGGTAGCACTGGATGATACTCAGGGC
>CANJJT010000118.1:0-12664 GCA_947474715.1 Betaproteobacteria bacterium | reverse complement strand
GGGCCGGGCGAGTTCCGCAGCCGCCCGGCCGCAGTGAGCACCGCAGGGTATTCCGTAGCGAAGCGGAGGAACGATGCGCCGGGGTGTGCTTCTCTTTGCCTACTTTCTCTTGCACAAGCAAGAGAAAGTAGGTCGCCGAAAGGCGAAACGAGGCCCAATGAAGCAGGAAAACCACACGCCGACCACCACACGCCCTACCCCCATCCGCCTCAACTACTCCTCCGACTTGATATTGTTCTCCGCCACCAGCTTCCTCAGCCTCGCCAGGTCCGCCACGATGGCCTTGGCGTACTGCTCCGGCGAGCTGAGCGCCATGACGGCGCCATCCTCGGTCATTTTCTTCGACACCTCCGGCGCGCCGCCCGCCTTGACCACTTCAGCGTTGATGCGCTCGACCATGGCGCGGGGCGTCTTCCCAGGGGCGAGGAAACCCCACCAGCTGGAGTGGTCGTAACCGGGTGCACCGCCATCGGCCATGGTGGGGATGTCCGGCCACATCTGGGCGCGCTCGCGCGTGGTGACGCCGATGATGCGCACCTTGCCCGCGCGCTGCAGCGGAATGGCGGTGATGAAGGTGGTGATGTTGGCATCCACGCGCCCGGCGATGAGGTCGGTGATCAGGGGCCCTGAGCCCTTGTAATGGACGAAGGTCACCTGGGTGCCGCTCACGCTGTGCAGCCAGGCCGCGCCGATGTGCGGCGAGCCGCCGGATCCGGTGGTGGCGACATTGAGCTTGCCCGGGTGGGCCTTGGCATAGGCGATGTACTCGGCCGGGGTCTTCACCGGCAGGTTGGGGTTGATCAGCAGCACGGAGGGCCGCCGGGTCATCATCGACACCGGCGCCAGATCCTTCACCGGGTCATAGGGCAGGTCCTTGCTGAACACCGCCGAGAGCACGAAGCTGGAGGTGGCCGCCAGCAGCGTGTAGCCGTCCGGCGCCGCCTTGGCCACGTGGTTGGTGCCGATCACCGTGGCGGCACCGGGTTTGAAATCCATGATGAAGGACTTGCCCAGGTTCTCGCCCAGCTTCTGCGTGTACAGGCGCGCCTCGGCCTCAGTGGAACCGCCCGGCGGGAAAGGCACGATGACCTGCACCGGCTTGGCCGGCCAGGCCCGCACGTAGTCCTGCGCCAGGACGGCGCCGCAAGCCGTGAACAGGGACAGGCCGATGACCAGGCCTTTGCATTGCCGAACGGAATGAAACATGTTGCCTCCTCGATGCACGGTGCCGCCCATGTCGGGCTGCCCGCGCCTTGTTGTCATGGCGGCAAAACCGCAGGTTTCAAAAACGGATGCACACCTTGCGGGAGTTTTCCTTGTAGGTCGTGGCGTAGTCCATGGCCTTGTCGATCTCGTCCATGCGGAAGGTGTGGCTGATCAGCGGGGACACGTCGATGTCGCGGTTGACGATGAGGTCGAGCGCGTACTTGAAGGAGAGCAGGTGCGGCTCGCGCAGGGTTTCGGTGTGGGCGTTGATGGTCATGCGCCGGCGCTGGAAGTCGTGGAAGTTGAAGGGCACCAGTTCCTTGGTGGTGGGCAGGCCGAAGAACAGGCCCTTGCCGTCCAGGCCGATCATGCCGATGGACTGGGCCAGCGCCTCGGGGCTACCGACCGCCTCGACCAGGTAGGGCACGCCCTTGCCGCCGGTGTGGTCCATCACCGCCTGCATGGCGTCCTTGCCGGGCTTGACGGCGATGTCCGCACCGAAATGCTTCGAGATGGCCAGGCGCGCATCGTTGTAGTCGGACACGATCACGGTCTTCGCCCCGGCGCGCTTCAGGCTCCAGGCGAAGAACAGGCCGGCCGAGCCCTGCCCCATCACCATCACGGTCTGGCCCACGACATCCACCGGCAACTGGCGCAGCGCGTAGAGGGTGGTGCCGAACTGCTGCGCCATCAGCAATTCCTCCAGCGGCAGGTCGGTCTTGGGCACCTTGACCATGTAGCGAGCCTGCAGCGTCTGGTAATCGGCGAAGGTGCCGGTGCGGTTCTCGTAGCCCGGCACGGTGAGGATGAGGTCGCCCTTGTCATAGCCTTCGGCGCGGCTGTCCACCACGTGGCCGATGCCCTCGTGCCCGGGAGCGCCGGGGTTGGCCAGGCGCGGCGTGAACGGGATGTCGGAATGGATGGTGTGCACATCGCTGCCGCAGATGGCAGCCCATTCGCTCTTCACCAGCACTTCGCCCTTCTCCGGCTCGAGCACATCGAACTGGTCGCAGACGATCTGGTGTTTGCCGACGACGCGGCTGGCGCGCATTTTCATGGCCATTCTCCCCGGTTGCGGATGACCCCTCGAGTGCGGCAGCGCCGCCGGGGACCTGTTCCGATGCGTTGCCGAGGATACCGCAGTTGCGGGGAACACGATGCGACGACAAGCACACGCCAGCGTTGTTCATGTCCAGCAGAAAAAAACTGTCCTTCACGGCCGATAAATCTGCTTGTAGAGCGGGCAGCATTTGCGGAGGATCGCGACCGCCCTGCATTCGGGCTGAAATAGCGTGATTTAATTGGCGTACCTCTTCAAGCGGCATTTGCAAACAACGCCACCCGATTGGGCTGGATGCAGATTCTGCCATGCCGAATATATGAGTATTGGAATGCAGATGCTGTCCCGCATTTCCCGGAGTCCGCCGTGCGGGAAACGCCTGTCCAGCAAACGCGCCGAAGCCGAATGCAAAAGCAGAGGAATCACCGATATGCCTGAATGTCGCCATGCACGACCGCTTCGGCTGAATCAGAGGTCGGCCCAAGCAATGCTTTTTGATGTTTTTCCCTGGTCCAGCCCCTATGCTGCCATCGCTCGCCGTTACCGGCGGGTTTCATCTCGATGATACGGAGGAACAATTGTCACTAAAAGAACGGGATTGGCGGGATATCGTTGGCGGGCTGCTCATGGTCGCATTCGGCCTGTTCGTCGCGATCTACGCGGCCGAACACTATCGATTGGGTACCACGACGCGCATGGGCCCAGGCTGGTTCCCCAAGCATCTGGGTTATCTGCTTGCCATCGTGGGCGCGTTGATCGCTCTTCCGGCTTTTTTCCGCAAGGGCGATGACGAGCCCTTCGAACTGGCATGGCGGCCGCTGATCTGGATAGTCATCGGGGTGGTGCTGTTCGCTGCGACGGTCAATTTCCTGGGCCTGGTGCCGGCCATCTTCCTGCAGATAGGCGCATCGGTGCTGGCCGACACAAAGCTTGGCATCAAGGGGACGCTGATCCTGGCCGCCAGCACCGCTCTGGCTGCTTATTTGATCTTTGTGCTTGCGCTGGAGTTGAACCTCCAGGCCTTCAAGAATCCATTCGGGGAGTAAGAGCACATGGGCATATTGGACAACGTATGGCTCGGGCTGCAGACAGCGGCCTCCTGGACCAATCTCTGGTACTGCTTTGTCGGCGTGTTTCTGGGAACGCTGGTGGGTGTGCTGCCGGGCATAGGCTCGCTGGCAACCATCGCCATGCTGCTGCCCTTCACCTTCGCGCTGGAACCCACCAGTGCCATCATCATGCTGGCAGGGGTGTACTACGGGGGCGCCTACGGGGGATCAACGACCTCCATCCTGCTTAACGTGCCGGGCAGCGCCTCGGCCGCGGTGGCCTGCCTGGACGGCTACCCCATGTCGCGCCAGGGCCGTGCCGGCGTCGCGCTGCTGGGGGCCGCCTGCGCTTCCTGGGTGGGCGCCACCATCGGCATCATCGCGGTGATGTTCCTGTCGCCGCCGCTGTCCGCGCTGGCCATCAAGTTCGGGCCGACTGAGTATGTGGCGGTGATGATGCTGGGTCTGATCGCCGCGGCCTCGCTGTCGGGCAAGTCCCCCATGAAGGGCATCGCCATGATCCTGTTCGGCATCATCTTCGGGCTGATGGGCACCGACGTCAACAGCGGCGTGGCGCGCTTTGCCTTCGGCGTGCCTGAGCTGACCGACGGCATCGGCATCGCGCTGATGGCCATGGCGGTGTTCGGTGTATCCGAGATGGTGGACAGCGTCAACAAGGTGAAACCGGGGCACTTCGACCCCAAAAGCATCACCTTCCGCTCCATGGTCCCCACCAAGGACGACATGCGCCGCTCCTGGAAACCCATGCTGCGCGGCTCCTTCCTGGGCTGCATCTTCGGGCCGCTGCCGGGCACCGGCGCGCTGGTGTCCTGCTTCAGCGCCTATGCGGTGGAGCGCGCGCTGGCTGATGACAAATCGCGCTTCGGCAAGGGCGCGATCGAAGGCGTGGTGGCCCCCGAGGCCGCCAACAACGCCAACGACCAGACCTCCTTCATACCGACCATGTCGCTGGGCATACCGGATTCTGCCACCATGGCGCTGCTGCTTGGCGCGCTGATGATCCACGGCATTTCGCCCGGACCGCAGCTCATCACCGACAAGCCGCAGCTGTTCTGGGGCCTGATCATGAGTTTCTGGATTGGCAACATCATGCTGGTGATCCTCAATCTGCCGCTGATCGGCATCTGGATCAAGCTGCTGGCGGTGCCCTACCACATCCTGTATCCCATGATCATGTCGCTGATCTGCATCGGCGCCTACAGCATCAGCAACAACCCCTTCGATGTGATGGTTGTCGCCGGCCTGGGGGTGATGGGATACCTGCTGCGGGTGCTGCAGATGCCGGCGGCGCCGTTGTTGATCGGCTTCGTGCTGGGGCCATTGCTGGAGGAGTACCTGCGCCGCGCCATGCTGCTGTCGCGGGGTGATTTCATGACCTTCATCGTCAATCCCATCAGCGGCACCATGTTCGCCATCACCGGCATGCTCATACTGTGGGCACTTTACGCAACAATTCTCGGCCGCAAGAAACGCCTGGTCGAGGTGGAGCATCTCAGCGTGGACGCGCCCAAGGTGTCCTGAGGTCAAGCCTGCATCGACATTCACAGGGCCGCAATGCGGCCCTGTTTTCTTGGTGCGCCCGGCATGGTCGCGCTCCTGTGGGTGCCAATCCCACCGTCAGTTGATCACAGCGAATGAAACCAAGCGCAACTGCATCAGGGTGACCGGGTGCAGGAAGCAAGCGTGGCGCGAAACGACGAACTGATGAACAAAAACCGAATTGAAGGCATTGCCGAGCGGGCCAAAGACCGCGAAGCTGCTGTGATCAAGGCGAGGTGGCGTAGATCCGGCGGTTGTGCCGTGAAGGAGTGCGTTTGTAGTGGCCGTGTGCAGGATGGGGCAGCTGACTGACGCCTTGGCACGCCAATCCCATGTCGCGGAACGCTGCGAACCCCCACAGCCTGATAACAATAATCTCTGAAACTAATTGAAGATAACCACAGGCTCTTGTATTTGATAACAATCAGGATGCCGAATCAGTCCTCCTCGGCAGCTTCCTCTCGTAAGGGAGCCTGCACCGGCTGGTCGGGCTTGCCTTGCGGTCGTCCCGATGCGGCCGCCGCCGCAGCGCCCACCGCCCGTTGCCGCTCCGAAGGCTCGGCCGGCGCCCGCAGATTGGCCGCTGCCGCCTCGGCGGAGATGGGCTTGCCGTCACGCAATATCTCGACCCGCGGGCCGCGGGTGTTGTCGCGGACCCAGGGCGGCGGCACATTGCTCATGCGCTTGGCGCCGGTCTGCGGATCACGCCAGATGTAGACATCCGCCCAGGCCATGCCTGCGCCGAGCCCTCCACAGCACAACACCGACAGCACCAGCAACAGACGGCCGGCAGCTGTGCGGCTGGCGCCAGCGCCCATGCTCAGCTGAACCGGCTGAAGTCGGGTTTGCGTTTTTCGAAGAAGGCGGTCATCGCCTCCTTCGCCTCCGGGGATTTCAGGCGTTCACGGAACACCTTCATCTCCTCGCGGATGGCCTCGGCCGCGACCGGGTCGGCGGCACGCTTCATCAGCGCCTTGGTGAGGCGCAGGGCCGCGGGCGGCTTGCCGGCCAGCTTGGTGGCCGTGGCCAGCGCCGTCTCCATCAGGCTGGCCGGCTCGACGATGGCGTTGACCAGGCCGATCTCCTTGGCGGTGACCTCATCGAAAGGCTCGCCCAGCATCAGCAGCTCGGCGGCCCGCCGCTGACCGACCAGGCGCGGCATGAGGTAGCTGGAGGCCGCCTCGGGTACCAGGCCCAGGTTGACGAAGGGCATGGCGAAGCGGGTGCCGGGCGTGCAGTAGACGAAGTCGCAGTGCAGCAGCATGGTGGTGCCGATGCCCACAGCGATGCCGCCGACGGCGGCCACCAGCGGCTTGTCGAAATCGAGCAAGGCTTCGAGAAACAGCTGCGAAGGGGGCGGGTCGGGCCGCTCCTGGTTGAGAAAGTCGCCCAGGTCATTGCCGGCGGTGAAAGCCTCGGGCGTGCCATGCACCAGGGCCACGCGCACCTGCGGGTCGGCCGAGGCATCCCGCAGCGCCCGGCGCAGCGCCACATACATGTCCAGGGTGATGGCGTTCTTTTTTTCGGCGCGGTTGAAACCGATGCGCATCACGCCGGCCTGCTTGTCGGTGAGGATGAAGGAGCTCATGTCGGCTGGGGATGTTCCGGTGATCGGTAAGTGCCGCATTTTCCCGCATTTTCGACCGCGGGTCCGAAAAAAGGGCGCGGGTTACAATTCCATTGCAGCGTCGCAGCGTCGGCCCGCACTACCAACAAGAAGCCGCAAGGCTCGATACCGCCGCCCGCTGCCCGCCTGATACCTGAACCCCTGGAACCCCCTGGAATCTGCCATCCGGTTCCGACCATCCTGGAGCGCGCACGCATGAGCCAAGCTGCATCGAAACCCGAAGGCAAGACCCCCAAGGAAGCCACGGTCACCTACACCCTGCATGGCAGCGTGGCCGTCATCGCCTTCGACAATCCGCCAGTCAACGCCCTGTCGAACAAGGTGCGCAACCGCCTGCATGAACACCTCACCCAGGCCAATGATGATGCCGCGGTGCGCGCGGTGATCTTCACCGGCTCGGACAAGGCCTTCAGCGCCGGCGCCGACATCAAGGAAATGGGCACGCCGCTGGCGACTGCCTTCCCCACGCTGGCCGACATGATGGTGCGCCTGGACAGCATGACCAAGCCGGTGATCGCGGCCATGGCCGGCTTTGCCATCGGCGGCGCCCCCATCCTCGGCCTGGCCTGCCACTACCGCATTGCCCGCACGGGCTGCACCCTGTCCTTCCCGGAAATCGAGATCGGCCGCGTGCCGGCGCCGGCGACGCAACTGCTGCCGCGCCTGGTGGGCATCGAGAACAGCAAGGAACTGCTGGTGGGCGGCAAGCCCATGGCCCTGGACCGCGCCAAGCAGATCGGCCTGCTCGACGAAGTGGTGGACGGTCCCATCATCGAGGGCGCGGTGAAGTTCGCCGAAGGCCTGATCGCCGCCGGCAAGGGCGTGCGCCGCATCCGCGACATGCAAGTGCCGCCGGCCGACGGTTATGTCTGGGCCATGCCCAAGTACCCGCGCGGCATGACCCTGCCAGGCCTGGTCGTCGACTGCATCAATGCCGCCACGCGCATGCCCTTCGATGAAGGCATCGTGCATGCCCACCACATCGGCCAGGACTTCCTCAAGACCAACGAAAGCAAGGCCGTGCGTTATGTCTCGGCCGCCGAGCGCAATGCGGCGAAGATTCCCGACGTTCCCGCCGCCACCACCAAGCGCGAGATCCGCACCGCCGCAGTGATGGGCGCTGGCACCATGGGCGGCGGCATCACCATGAGCTTTGCCAATGCCGGCATCCCGGTGACGCTGATCGAAGCCTCGCAGGAAGCGCTGGACCGCGGCCTGGCCACCATCAAGCGCAACTACCTGGCCACCGCTTCCAAGGGCCGCCTGACGCAGGAAGACGTAGACCAGCGCATGGCCCTGATCAAGCCGACGCTGGACCGCAAGGACCTCGCCGCGGCCGACATCATCGTCGAGGCCGTGTTCGAGGACCTCGAGACCAAATGCCAGGTGTTCAAGGGCCTGGATGAAGTGGCCAAGCCCGGCGCCATCCTCGCCTCCAACACCTCCGGCCTGGACATCGACAAGATGGCTGCCATGACCCAGCGCCCGCAGGATGTGATCGGCGCGCACTTCTTCGCCCCGGCCAATGTGATGCGCCTGCTCGAAGTGGTGCGCGGCGCGAAGACCTCCGCCGAAGTGATCGCCACCACCATGGACCTGGGCCGGCGCCTGGGCAAGGTGTCGGTGCTCTCGCGCGTGTGCGATGGCTTCATCTGCAATCGCATGATGAAACCGGTGCGCACGCAGTGCAATGCCATGCTGGAAGAAGGCGCGAGCCCCAAGCAGATCGACGACGCCATGACCAAGTTCGGCATGGCCATGGGCCCCTACCGGACGGCCGACAACTCCGGCATCGATGTGGGCTGGCGCGGCCGCCTGTCACGCAAGAAGGAAGGCCTGCCCTTCGCCCCCGACCCGCTGGTCGATGCACTGTGCGAACTGGGCCGTTACGGCTGGAAGAACGGCAAGGGCTGGTACCGCTATGAGGCCGACGGCCGTGGCGGCTACTCACGCACCGCGCTGCCCGACACCGAAGTCGATCTCGTGCTCGACGGCCATCGCAAGAGCCTCGGCCTCGCCCCGCGCGAGATCGGCGAGTCGGAAATCGTCGATCGCTACATGTTCGCCCTGGCCAACGAAGGCGCGAAGATCCTCGAGGAAGACGTGGCCATCCGCGCCTCCGACATCGACGTCACCTACCTCACCGGGCGCGGCTTTCCCATGCACCGCGGCGGCCCGATGTTCTACGCCGACACCATCGGCTTGGCCAATGTCGTGAAGGCCATGGCGCAGTACGGCAAGGGCCACATGGGCAGCGAGTGGCAGCCCTGCGCGCTGCTGGCGAAGCTGGCCGCGGAAGGCAAGAGCTTCCAGGATTACGACGCGGGAAAAAAGTAGGGCGGGGGTTCCCCCGACACCCTTGCCGGACCGGACAACGCAGACCAGGAGCGGTTTATGCAGTGGAGCTATGCCAACACAAAGCATGGACGACTTCATTACGCCGAGGCCGGCGCCGGACCGGCCTTGTTGCTCCTGCCTTCGGCGGGGCGCTCCGGACACGTGTTCGACGGACTTGTCCAGTTGCTGTCGCCGGATTTCCATGTCATCGCGGTGGACATGCTCGGCTGCGGCAACGCCGACCCCATTCCGCCAGGGGCGGGCATCGAGACATTCGCCGAATGCATTGTCGACCTGCTCGATCACCTGCACATCAGGCAGGCCCACATTTACGGTTTCCACATTGGCAACAAGATTGCGGCGGCCCTCGCATCACGCTGGCCTGATCGGGTCGATCACGTGGTGCTCGCAGGCCAATCCCACAGCCTGATCCCGGAAAAATCGAAACGGGAAAGCACCATCTACGGAAACGTCAGCTCCAACTTTCCCGACCAGGGCGCTGACGACAGCCAGAACAGGCTCAAGCAGTGGGCTGCCGCCTATCGCCGGCTGACCGATTTCTGGTGGCATGAGTCGATCCTCTCCAATGCGCATGACCCGAAGGTGTTTGAACAGGCACGGCTCGCCGTGCTGGACCGCATCCAGTCGCAAAACAGCGTGGTGGCCATCTATGAGGCGGTGCTGTCCTATGACCTGGAAGCCGGCATGCGCGGGATCAGGGCGAAAACCCTGATCATCGAGGCGGTGACCGGAAGCGAAGACAGCCAGATCGGCCGCCAGGGAGAGGCCATCCTGCGGATCATGCCGCACGCCCAACTGGCGCTCATCCAGGAGTCTGAAGCGCCAAAGCATGCGGTCACGCTGGCCGAGCACTATCCGCAGATCGCACAACTGGTGCGAAGCTTCATCCAGTCCGGGACTGCGCAAACCTGACATCGGGGAGGCCTGGACAGGCTCCGGCTGCATCAACCAGGAAAGCCCTGAAGAAAGGAGCTTCCGGAACAGGAGGCATCATGAACACACGCACCTTGCGACTGCTTGCAGCACTGCCGCTCACCCTGGCCAGCGCCGTTGCACTCGGCCAATCCGCCCCATCGGCCTGGCCGGCCCGCCCCATCCGCATCATCAGCAACTACACCCCGGGCGGCACCACCGATTTCGTCGCACGCGCCATGGCGCAGAAGATCGCCGATGCCACCGGCGGCCAGGCCGCGGTGGAGAACAAGCCCAGCACCAACGGCGTGATCGGCACCAGCGAGGTCACACGCGCCGCGCCGAACGGCTACACCCTGCTTTTTTCCACTTCGGGCCATACCTCGGTGTCCAAGGCGCTGCTCGGTGACCGGCTGCCCTTCGATCCCTTCAAGGACATCACCCCGGTATCGCCGCTGGTGAACATCACCCAGTTGCTCATCGTGCATCCGTCGCTTGGCGTGAAGAACGTGCCCGAATTCGTGAAGCTGGTAAAGGCCCATCCGGGCAAGTACTCCTACGGCTCGGCCGGCAATGGCAGCCCCAACCATCTGGGCGTGGAACTGCTCAAGCACGTCGCCGCCATCGACCTGCTGCACATCCCCTACAAGGGCGGCTCGCAGGCCATCGTGGACCTGTCGGCCGGACGCATCCAGTTCATGCTCAATGCCATGGTGTCGGTGCTGCCCTATGTGAAGTCCGGCAAGGCGGTGGCCATCGGCGTGGGCACGGCAAAACGTTCCCCGGGTGCGCCCGATGTACCCACCGTGGCCGAGCAGGGCTATCCGGACTACGAGTCCTACACCTGGTATGCCATGTTCGCCCCGCCCGGGCTGCCGCGCGAGATCACGCTCAGGCTCAATGCCATCCTCAACGAGGCACTCGCCAAACCGGACATCATCAAGACCTTCACCGCCCAGGGCGCCGAGCCGGCCGGCGGCTCGCCGGAGGACCTGGCCCACCTGGTGCGCAGCGACTACGAACGCTGGCGCAAGGTCGTGGTCACGGCGAAAATCCAGAGTGACTAGCAGCACCCCGGCGGCACGCGCCGCCATCCGGGAAACCGCAACGCAGGAGATGCAGATGCACAGTGACGTCAAGATTCTGAAAACGGCCGCCGCCATGGCCGCCCTGTTCGCCACCGGCAGCGCCCTGGCGCAGACCTATCCCTCGCGGCCGATCCGCTTCGTCACGCCCTACGCGCAAGGCGGCAATGCCGACATCCTCACGCGCATCATCGGCGACGGCCTGTCGAAGAACCTCGGCCAGACCGTGCTCACCGACAACCGGCCCGGCGGCAGCAGCACCATTGGCACCAGCATCGCCGCCAAGGCCACGCCCGACGGCCATACCCTGCTGCTGATCTCCTCCTCGCATACCGTCAATCCCAGCCTGTTCGGCAATGACCTGCCCTACAACACACTGAAGGACTTCACCCCCATCACCCAGGTGGGCGCCACGCCCATCATGCTGGTGGCCTTCCCCGGCATGGGCGCAGGCACACTGAAAGAGCTGATCACGCTGGCGAAGTCCAAACCCGGCCAGCTGAACTTCTCCTCCTCGGGCAATGGCTCGCCCGCCCACCTGGCGGGCGAACTGCTCAACGGCCTGGCCGGGCTGAAGATCACGCACATTCCCTACAAGGGCACGCCGCAGAGCATCAACGACACCATGTCTGGCCAGGTGCAGATGGCCTACCCCAGCGTGTCCTCGGTGCTGCCCATGATCAAGGCGGGCAAGCTGCGCGCTTTGGGCATCACCAGCTTGAAGCGCTCGGCGCTCATCCCGGACGTGCCCACCATGGCGGAGACCCTGCCGGGCTACCAGGCCAGCATCTGGACCGGCGTGCTCGCGCCGGCCGGAACATCACGGCCCATCATCACCCGCCTCAACAGTGAAATCATCAAGGTGCTGGGCACGCCGGAAGTGAAAGCCAAGCTCGCCAGCATGGGTGTGGACATCGATACCAGCACGCCCGAGGAATTCGGCGCCTTCATCGAGACCGAAATGAAGAAATGGGCCCGCGTCATCAAGGAAGGCAATATCCGTGTCGAGATGGAGCGCTAGGGGAACGACGCAATCCACAGCAGCGAAAACCACGGACCAGGAGGAGAGCCCCATGACCAACGCAGCTGAGCAGGCGGCAACGCCAGAAGACCGCTTCTTCATCTCCGATTCTCTGCGCATCCACTACCTCGACTGGGGCGGCGAAGGGCGGCAGCCGTTGCTGCTGCTGCACGGCATTTCGCGCGTGGCGCACAACTTCGACCATGTCGCCGGCCATTTCACGCCCCACTACCACGTGATTGCGCCCGACCTGCGCGGCCATGGCGATTCGGACTGGCACCCGGGTGCCGAGTATCTGGTCGAAGACTATGTCCGCGATATCGAAGTGCTGATCGAAGCGCTCAACCTCACCAACCTGGTGATCTGGGGCCAGTCCACCGGCGGCCGCGTGGCGCAGGTGATAGCCGGCAAGCACCACGAACGGGTGGCCGCGGTGATCGTCGAGGATGTCGGCCCGGAGCGGCCCCGGGAGGTCGCAGACCGCCGCGCCAAACGGATGGACGACGAGGAGAACGGCTGGGAAACACAGGAGGAAATCGTCGCCTCCATCCGCCCCCGCTATCCGCTCACCCCCGATGAACGGCTGCGCCATTTCGTGCGCCACGGCACCCGCCAGCGCGCCGACGGGCGCCATGTGTGGAAGGTGGATCGCAATATCACCAAGGGTTTCATCCCCACCGATATCTGGCCGCAGGTGCGCGAAATCCAGGCACCCATCATCTACATCCTCGGCGGCACCAGCCGGATCGTCCCGCCGAAAACGCAGGAAGAACTGCGGCTGGCCCT
>CANJJT010000117.1:0-12873 GCA_947474715.1 Betaproteobacteria bacterium | reverse complement strand
GATCTCCTGTACGCCAGCGCCGAACCCTATCCGTGGCCCTACGACGGCGATCTGCGCCCGCACAACACCGCGCTCATCGTCATCGACATGCAGACCGATTTCTGCGGCAAGGGCGGCTATATCGATCTGCTGGGCTATGACATCTCGCTGACGCGCGCCTGCATCGCGCCCATCCGCACCGTGCTTGACGCGATGCGTGCCGCGGGCTACCACATTCTGCATACGCGCGAAGGACACCGGCCGGACCTGAGCGACCTGCCCGCCAACAAGCGCTGGCGCTCGCGCATCGGCGCCGACGGCAAGCCGGGCACGGCCATCGGCATCGGTGACCAGGGTCCCTGTGGGCGCGTACTGGTGCGCGGCGAGCCTGGCTGGGACATTATTCCCGAACTCGCCCCGTTGCCCGACGAGTCCATTATCGACAAGCCCGGCAAGGGCTCGTTCTGCGCAACCGACCTGGAACTGATCCTGCGCACGTGCGGCATCCGCAATCTGATCCTGACTGGCATCACCACCGACGTGTGCGTGCACACGACCATGCGTGAAGCCAATGACCGCGGTTTCGAGTGCGTGCTTCTGGAAGACTGCTGCGCGGCTACCAAGCGCGCCCATCACGATGCAGCGGTCAATATGGTCAAGATGCAGAACGGCGTATTCGGGGCGATATCGAATTCGCAGTCCATCATGAATGCCATCGGAGCACGAGGGTAATGGCTGAAGAATCCTCAATGATGCGGCTCAAGCCCGACCATGCGGTGATGCCCGATCACGCCATCGGCATCGAGATCACCGGCATGACCAAGCGCTTCGGCAGCTTTGCGGCGCTGGACAATGTCTCGATGAAGGTGGAGGCCGGTTCCTTCCACGCCCTGCTGGGCGAGAACGGCGCCGGCAAGAGCACCCTGGTGAAATGCCTGGTGGGTTTCTACCAGCCTGATGAGGGCGAGATACAAATCGACGGCCGTGAGCACGCCATCCGCTCGCCGCACGACTCCCATGCGCTGGGCATCGGCATGGTCTACCAGCACTTCACGCTGGTGCCGAGCATGACGGTGGCCGAGAACCTGGTGATGTCGCGCGATGACGTGCCGGCAGTGGTGCGCTGGAAGCAGGAGATGGACCGGTTGCGCGCCTTCATGGACACGGTGCCCTTCAAGGTGCCGCTGGACAAGCCGGTGTCGCGCCTGGCGGCGGGGGAGAAGCAGAAGGTGGAGATCCTCAAGCAGCTTTACCTCGAACGGCGCTTCATGATCCTCGATGAGCCGACCTCGGTGCTGACGCCGACCGAAGCCGACGAAGTGCTGGGCATGGTGCGCGAGCTGACCCGGTCCGGACGCCTGACCGTGCTCATGATCACGCACAAGTTCCGCGAGGTGATGGCCTTTGCCGATGCCGTGTCCGTGCTGCGCCGCGGCAAGTATGCCGGGGAGGGCCGGGTGGCTGAACTCAATCCCACCCGCATGGCGGAGATGATGGTGGGCTCGCGCGACATCCCTCAGGCACATGGCAGCAAACAGGCGGCCGAGGGCGAGGCGCCGGTGCGCCTGTCGGTCAGCAATCTGGTGGTGCGCAATGACAGCGGCGCCACCGCGGTCGAGCATGTCAGCCTGGACATACGGCCGGGTGAAATCGTCGGCATTGCCGGGGTGTCCGGCAATGGCCAGCGCGAGCTGGTGGAGGCGCTGATCGGCCAGCGCGATGCCGAAAGCGGCAGCGTGTGCATCGACGGCAAGCCCTATGGCGCCAGCCGTGGCGAGATCCACCACTACCGCGCTTTCAGCCTGCCGGAAGAGCCCTTGCGCAATGCCTGCGTGCCCGGCATGAGCGTGGCCGAGAACATGGCCTTCCGCAATTTCGACCAGGCGCCGCTGGCGTCGGGTTTCTGGCTCAGGCGCAGCGCCATGCTGGCCCAGGCCGAGCGCTGGATCACCGAGTTCAAGGTCAAGACGCAGGGGCCGGGCGCGCCCATCGGCACGCTGTCCGGCGGCAATGTGCAACGGGCCGTGCTGGCGCGCGAGCTGTCGGAAAAGGTGTCCGTGCTGGTAGTGGCCAATCCGGTGTTCGGGCTGGACTTTGCCGCCGTGGCGGAGATTCACGATCGCATCCTGGTGGCCCGCAATGCCGGCGCCGCGGTGCTGCTGGTGAGCGAGGATCTGGACGAACTGCTGGAGCTGTCCGATCGCCTGCTGGTGATCTTCGACGGCAAGATCGTTCACGAGACGGTGACGGCCCAGGCGGACATTGCCGTGATCGGGCCGTGCATGGCCGGCCATTCCGCACCGGTGGCGGCATGACCCGTTTCACGACAGACATTTCAACCCGGGCACCTAGGCCGTCAGGATTGTCCCCCCCTGACGGTGGCGCGAGCAGGGGAGGAGGGCCCGGCAGCCCTGTCCCGGCCTTTTCTCCACCTTGGAAAAGCCGTGGCAGGGTTGCCGCCCATGCTCCGTGCCGGATCAGTGGCCGTTCGCAACCCCCACCTCTGGAGCCGGCATGATCAGCGTTGATGCCCAGCCATTCCGCTATGACTTCGAGCCATCCAGGACGGCGCTCATTGTCATCGACATGCAGCGCGATTTCGTCGAGCCAGGCGGCTTCGGCGAATCACTCGGCAATGACGTGTCGCTGCTGACGGCCATCGTGCCCACGGTGGCGGCCCTGCTCGACTGGTGCCGCACCAGAGGGGTGCTGGTGATCCACACCCGGGAAGCGCATCGCCCCGACATGGCCGACTGCCCGCCGGCCAAGCGCGACCGCGGCAATCCCGCCGTGCGCATCGGAGATACCGGACCCATGGGACGCATCCTCATCGACGGCGAACCCGGCAACGACATCGTGCCGGCGCTGGCGCCGATAGCTGGCGAGCCGGTGATCGTCAAGCCCGGCAAGGGGGCGTTCTATGCCACCACCCTTGGGGAGATCCTGCGCCTCAAGGGCATCACCCACCTGCTGTTTGCCGGCGTCACCACCGAGGTCTGTGTCCAGACCACCATGCGCGAGGCCAATGACCGCGGCTATGAATGCCTGCTCATCGAAGATGCCACGGAGAGCTATTTCCCCCAATTCAAGGCAGCCACCCTGGCAATGATCCGAGCCCAGGGCTGCATCGTCGGCTGGACCGCTCTCTTTGAAAACCTGCGTGGCGCGAAGTTTGCTTAGAATGCAGGGAACAGGCGGGTCGTGTCCGCTTGTGCCATGCCCGTTTCTGAAATTGCACCCAGTGTGTACTCTCTGAAACGGGCAGAGTTTGGTCTTGCCCCGGTTAAACCCATTGCCTGATTACTGGAGTCAATTCATGGCCTGTTCCACCTTGCTTCGCGCATCCACCATGCTGGTGGCGGCATTCATCGTTGCACCATTTTGGGGTGGCGCGCATGCCCAGACCCCCATCAAGTTCGCACTGGACTGGAAATTCGAAGGCCCGGCAGCGCCTTACTTTGTAGCCATCGACAAGGGTTACTACAAGGCCGAAGGGCTGGATGTTTCCATCGACCAGGGCAACGGCTCGGTGGAAGGCATCAACCGGGTGGCCAGCGGCGTCTATCTGCTGGGCTTCTCCGATATCAACTCGCTGATCAAGTTTCGCGACAACAAGGCCAATGCCCCGATCAAGGCCATCATGATGGTCTATGACACGCCGGCCTTTGCCATCATCGCGCTGAAGAAAAGTGGCATCACCGGCCCCAAGAGTCTGGAAGGCAAGGTGCTGGGGGCGCCGGCGCCTGATGGCGCCTATGCCCAGTGGCCCATTTTTGTCCGGCAGAACGGCATCGATGCCAGCAAGGTGAAGATCGAGAACGTCGGCTTTCCGGTGCGTGAACCCATGCTGGCCCAGGGCAAGGTGGACGCCATCACCGGATTCTCCTTCTCCTCGGTGATGAACCTCAAGGCCAATGGCGTGGCTGGGGCAGACATTGTCACGCTGATGATGCGCAACTACGGCGTTGATCTCTATGGCAATGCCATCATGGTCAACCCGGATTTTGCCAAGGCCAACCCCAAGGCAGTGGCCGGCTTCGTGCGGGCCACCATCAAGGGCGTGCAGGACACGATCAAGGATCCTGCCATGGCGATCGACTCCCTGATGCGACGCAATGAAATCGCCAACAAGGCGGTCGAACTGGAGCGCCTGCAGATGGCCCTGGCGCAGAATTTCGTCACGCCGGAAGTGCTGAAGACAGGACTGGGCAATGTCGATGCGGCACGCCTGACCCGCTCCATCGACCAGATCGGCCTGACCTTCAATTACACGGCCAAGCCTGCGGCGGCCGACATCTTCACCGCCGAGTTCCTGCCACCGGCCGCCCAGCGCCAGGCGAAGTAGTGGCAGCAGTGGAACCGCTCGTTTCGCTGACGGACGTCTCCATGACCTATGGCCGCGGCAATGCCGCGATCAAGGCCATCGAGACGGTCACCCTCGACATCGCCCGTGGCGAATTCATAGCCGTGGTCGGTCCGTCCGGCTGCGGCAAGAGCTCGCTGATGAAGCTGATCTCCGGCCTGCATCCACCGGCACAGGGCCGCCTCACCGTCGAGGGTAAACCGGTCAATGGCCCACTCAAGTCGGTGGGCATGGCATTCCAGAACTCCAACCTGCTGCCCTGGCGCAATGTGCTGGACAACGTGCTGCTGCCGCTGGAGATCGTGCAGCCGCATCGCAGCCGCATGCGTGCCGAGCGCAGCCTGTACCGCGAGCGTGCCCAGACGCTGCTCGCCAAGGTAGGGCTGGGTGATTTCTCGCTGAAGTTTCCCTGGCAGTTGTCCGGCGGCATGCAGCAGCGGGCGTCCATCTGCCGCTCACTCATCCATGAGCCGGAAATCCTGATGATGGATGAGCCCTTCGGCGCCCTGGACGCCTTCACCCGGGAAGACCTGTGGTGCGCGCTGCGCGACATCCAGGCCGAACGCAAGGTCACCGTCATGCTGGTCACCCACGATCTGCGCGAGGCGGTGTTCCTGGCCGACACCGTCTATGTGATGTCCAGCCGGCCGGGGCGGGTGGTGCACCGCTGCGCCGTGCCGTTGCCCAGGCCTCGCGACCTGGAGGTCACCTTCACGCCGGCGTTCTCGGACATCGTGCATGAGTTGCGCGGTTACATCGGCAGCCACCGGGAAGTGAAACAGTGATGGATCGTTCGCAACTCACCCTGCAGATCGTCGCCCCGGCAGTCTTCACTGTAGCCCTGTTCCTGCTGTGGGAGGGGGTGTGCCGGTTGTTCGCCATCCCGCCGACCATCCTGCCGACGCCCTCCAGCGTGTTTGCCGCACTGGTGCAGTACAGTGGCCCGATCTGGCGCAATTCCCTGGTCACGCTGTGGACCACGCTGGCCGGCTTCATGCTGGCCACCATCTTCGGCATGCTGCTGGGACTGGCGGTGGGCTGGCACCGGGCCATCTACGCTGGCCTGTATCCGGTGCTGATCGGCTTCAACTCGATCCCCAAAGTGGCCATGGTCCCGGTGCTGATCCTGTGGTTCGGCATTGGCGAAGTGCCTGCAGTGATCACTGCCTTCCTGATCTCCTTCTTTCCCATCGTGGTCAACGTGGCCACCGGTCTTGCCACCACCGAACCGGAACTGGAGGACGTGCTGCGGGCGCTGGGCGCCTCCAAGCTGGACGTGATGCGCAAGGTCGGCATACCGCGCTCGTTGCCGTACTTCTTCGGCTCGCTGAAAGTCGCCATCACCCTGGCCTTCGTGGGGGCGGTGGTGTCCGAGACGGTGGGGGCCAACCGCGGCATCGGCCACCTGATGCTGTCGGCCCAGGCCAACTTCCAGGTGCCGCTGGTGTTTGCCGGCCTGCTGGTGCTGGCCGTGCTGGGCATCGTCCTGTACGCCATCACCGCAGCCATCGAATCGCGCTTCACTGGCTGGGCCTTCAGAAGCCAGGCGCGATGAGTGCCTGAGCGGGTGATCAGAGGCAGCAAGTTATGTCCCGGTGTCAGAGGTTCTTCGTCAATTTCCGGGGATGGCATTGGCAGCAAGCTTGGCAGGCCCGGGGTTTACCCCCTTGTCAAAGGTTTTTCGTCAATTTCCGGGAATTGCATTGGCGCAGGCCTGGGTTAACCCCCTTGTCAAAGGGGGCCGACTGGCCGCAGGCCAGCGGGGGGATTTTCACCAGGCAAGCGGATCTGCGTGCGTTTGACAGGCCGTGCTGCGAGTCCTGATCCTGATGGTCGCTTTGCAGGCAGGGCACCCAAAGACATCCATGGCATCTGCCTGATAGCGACTGGTGCCATTCAAGCGTCGCGGTAGAAAATCCCCCCGCTCGTTCGCTGCGCTCACGAGTCGGCCCCCTTTGACAAGGGGGTAAACCTCGCAATCCCCGGAAATCAGCTAAGAACCTTTGACAAGGGGGGTAAACCTCGCCAAGCCTACCAAGCTCGCTGCCACCTTTTCCCTGGCATTCGACGAAGAAGTTTTCCCTTCGATCTACGGCACGCCGCTCGACGCCTCTTTCATCACCCCGGCCAGCATGGCGTAGGCGGTGTTCCAGGCGGAGCTGAGTTCATCGGTCCAGGCGTCCTGCAGCACCAGCGCCAGGGTCCACATCAGCGCCTGCCGCACCGAGTCATAGTCTTCGGCCTTGACGCCATAGCCGCCATGGCGAACGCCCAGTTGCTGGACGATGGGGACCAGGGTGACCAGGTGGGACAGGCTACCCACGGCGATGGGTAGGGTCTATTGATATTCAGCACTTCGCGCGGTGAATGCCAACAGACCCTCGCACCTGCATCAGCTTCTGGCCCTGGGTCTTCATGTCGTTCTTGAACAGGGATCGCGTGGCGGGAGCGACCTCGAACAGCCGCTTGTAGAAGATCTCGGCCGCGGTGGCAGCCATGGGTTGTACGGTGCGAAAACTCGCCTGGACCAGCTCGATCTGCCGTGGTGTCATGCTCATGGTCTGTACTCCCTTTCTTCACTGGAAGTCTGTCGCTTGCCTGCATGCTGGGGGGCGCCGTAGGAAACCTTGTTCAGTGGCCCGGCTGGTCATGCCCCAGGCTGCGTGGCTGCCCCGTGGATTCGATCACCGACATCCACAGGTCGCCGTCGGTATCCACCTTGCGGCTCTTGCGCACGGCCAGGGCCATGGGCACATGCACGAAGCGGCCATGCCAGCGCCCGATCAGCATGGCCGTGTTGCCGGCCATCGCCGCATGCACGGCATTGCGGGCCATGTTCCAGCAATAGACGCTGTCCGAAGGGCAGGCCGGGATGCTGCGGATGGCATAGCTCGGGTCGATGTACTTCACCGTGGTCTCGCGCTTGCGGCCGCGAAAATGCGCCACGATGCAGTCGCGCAGGAAAATGCCCACGTCCTTGAGCCTGGCATTGCCGCTCTTGTCATGCGATTCGGCCAGCGACTGGTCAGCCATCAGTTCCTGGGCGGCGCCCTCGGCCACCACGATCACGGCATGGCCCTTGCGCGCCAGCACGCGTTCAATGTACGCGAACACGCCCGCATCACCCTCCAGTGAGATGGGCGCCTCCGGGATCAGCACCAGGTCGGCTTCGGTCGAAGCCAGTGCCGCCTGGCAGGCGAGAAAGCCGGAATGGCGTCCCATCACCTTCACCAGCCCGATGCCGTCGCGCGCGGCGATGGCCTCGATGCGTGCACTGCGGATCACGTCCACAGCGGCCGAATAGGCGCTGACGAAGCCGAAGCTGCGGTCGATGAAGGGCACATCATTGTCGATGGTCTTGGGCACCCCCACCACGGCGATCTTCAGGCCGCGCTTGCCGATCTCTCTGCAGACGCGCATCGCCCCGTTCATGCTGCCGTCACCGCCGATCACGAACAGGATGCCGATGCCGTTGGCTTCCAGGTTGTCGACCAGCTCCGAAGGATCCTGCGAACCCCGGGAGGTGCCGAGGACCGTGCCGCCTTCGTGGTGGATGTGCGCCACGGAATCGGGAGTTAGGGCCAGTGGCAGATGCTGGTGGCGCGCGATGAGTCCTTCGTAGCCATAGCGGAAACCGACGATCTGGCGCACACCGTAGCCGGTCCAGAGTTCCAGCACGATGCCACGCACCACGTTGTTCAGGCCCGGCGCCAGTCCGCCGCAGGTGACGATGCCGCAGCGCACGGTGCGCGGATCGAAGAAGATCTTGTTGCGGGGGCCGGCCAGTTCGAAGGCCGGCTGCAGTGCCAGGTCCACTTTGGCAGCACCGGTGCCGCCCAGACCGGAGAGCGAATTGTCGAGCAGCACCTTGTCGGCCTCACCGACGAACTGCACGCCGCGCTCGCCCAGGTGATGCGCAACCGGGGAGGGCAGCAGGCAGCGGCCCAGTACGTCGATCACCAGGTCTTCCGCGGTGACGCGGCCGGTGCCTTCGTTCTCGGGGTCAGCCTGTGCCATATCCTGTCCATCCCATTTTCATGAATCCAGGCGTTCAGCCGGTATTGCGCAGACCGGCGGCCACGCCGTTGATGGACAGATGGATGCCGCGCCGCTCCCGTTCGTTATCCGCTTCGCCCGGCCGGCGCAGCCGGTGGCGTCGCATCAGTTCGACCTGCAGGTGATTGAGCGGATCGAGATAGGGGAAGCGGTGGGCGATCGAGCGGGCCAGCGCCGGATTCGATGCCAGCCGCTGCTGTTCGCCCGTGATGGCCGACAGTGCCTCCACAGTGTCACGCCATTCGGCCTGGATGCTCGTGAAAATGCGCCGGCTGGTGCGGCGATCGGTGCTGAGCTCCAGGTAGCGCGCGGCAATGCCCAGATCGCTCTTGGCGAGCACCATGTCAAGGTTGGACAGGATGGTGCGAAAGAATGGCCACAGCCGGTACATGCGCTGCAACAGCAGCAACCGCCCGTCACGTTCCGCGCCTTTCGTCCCGAGGAAATCCGTGACGGCCGAGCCAAAGCCGAACCAGCCCGGCAGCACCACCCGGCACTGGCCCCAGCTGAAGCCCCAGGGGATGGCGCGCAGGTCTTCGATGGCGCGCGTGGCCTTGCGCGCCGCCGGTCGCGAGCCGATGTTCAGCTCGGCAATCTCGCGGATGGGTGTGGTGTCGAAGAAGTAATCGGTGAAGCCCGGCGTTTCATAGACTAGCTTGCGATAGGCGGCCATGCTGGCATCCGACAGCGACTGTGCAGCCTCCAGAAAGGCGGCTGGCGCGCCGCGGGTCGGGTGCAGCAGCGTCGCCTCGAGTGTCGTGGCGACCAGTGTTTCCAGGTTGCGCAGGCCGATCTCGGGATTGGCGTACTTCGAGGCAATCACCTCGCCCTGCTCGGTCAGCCTGATCTGGCCATTCACTGTGCCCGGTGGCTGCGCCAGGATGGCCTGGTAACTGGGGCCACCACCGCGCCCGACCGTGCCGCCGCGGCCATGAAACAGCCGCAGCGTGATGCCGTGCCTCTCACGCAGTTCATCGAAGATCCGTACCAGCGCTGTTTCTGCCCGGTACAGCTCCCAGTTGCTGGTGAAGAATCCGCCGTCCTTGTTGCTGTCGCTGTAGCCGAGCATGATTTCCTGCTCAGCGCCAGAGCGCACCACCATCTCCTGCACACCGGGAATGGCGTAGAAGGCCTGCATGATGCGCGCGGCATTGCGCAGGTCGCCGATGGTCTCGAACAGCGGCACCACGATCAGGTCGCAGGTGGCGCCGTCGTCGAGCGTGCCGCGCATCAACCCGGCCTCTTTCTGCAGCAGCAGCACCTCGAGCAGGTCGCTCACGTCCTCCGAGTGGGAGATGATGTAGTGGCGCAGCGCGGCACGACCGTAGCGGCACAGCAGCTCGCCGGCCAGGTCGAAAATCGCCATCTCCCCCAGGCTGTGCGCTGAATAGGTGGCCCCGCGCACGCGCAAGGGGCGGGCATCCTGCAGCAGGCTGACCAGCAACGTCCGGCGCTCATCTTCCGGCAGGGCGCTGTAATCCTTCTCGATGCGCGCGGTCGCCAGCAGTTCGGCCACCACCGCTTCGTGCTTGTCCGAACTCTGGCGCAGGTCGACCGTGGCCAGATGGAAGCCGAACACCTGCACGGCGCGGATCAGCGGCGCCAGCCGGGGCGCGATCAGCGCCTGGGCATGATGGGCGGCCAGCGATGCGGCGATCACCCTGAGGTCGGCCAGAAGGGCATCGGCATCGGGGTAGGGGTTCTGCGGTGCGACCGCGTGCCTCGCGGCTTCTGCACCGGTGAGTGCCTGCAGCGTGGCGGCCAGGCGTGAGTAGATGCCGATCAGCGCGCGACGATAGGGCTCATCCCGGCGGTGCTCGTCGCGGTCCGGGGAGCTGTCGCACAGCGCGTCCATGGCCGTGGTCACCGGCACCAGCAATGCCGAGATGGACAATTCGCCGCCCAGCGCGTGGATCTCGGTGAGGTAGAAGCGCAGCACCGTCTCGCTCTGGCTGCGCAAGGCTGTTTGCAAGGTGTCCGCCGTGACATTCGGATTGCCGTCACGGTCGCCGCCTATCCAGTTGCCCATGCGGAAGAAGTTGCCGATGTCGTGCCCGGGCAGGGCTTCCTCGATTAGCGCATAGAGCTGGGGAATCTGCCTCAGGAAGGTGCTGCGGTAGTAGCTGAGGGCATTCTCGATTTCATCGGCGACATTCAGCTTCGTGTGGCGCAGCATGCGCGTCTGCCAGAGCTGCGTGACGCGCGCGCGCAGCAGCGATTCGTTGGCGCGGCGCTCGCGCTCCGTGGGGTTCAGGTCGCGCTGGCCGATCAGCTCGGCGATGGCCCGCTCCGCATCGAGGATGCTCTTGCGCTGCACCTCGGTCGGGTGGGCGGTGAGGACCGGCGAGATATAGGCGCCGCGCAGGGTCCGGGCAATGTCGGCTGCGCGGATGTCGGCGGCGGCCAGCCGTTCGAAGGCGACAGCGAGCGACCCTTCCTGATGGTTGCCGCGGCGTTCGTGCGCCTCGCGCACGCGCACATGGTGGCAGTCCTCGGCGATGTTGGCCAGGTGCGAGAAGTAACTGAAGGCGCGCACCACCGAGACGGTCTGGTCCACGGTGATGGTCTTCAGCAGCCGGTCCAGCGTCTTGCCGGCCACAGCATCGCGCTTGAGCCGGTAGGCCACCGACAACTGGCGCACCCGCTCGATCAGTTCGAAGGCCTCGCGTCCTTCCTGTTCGCGGATCACGTCACCGAGGATGCGTCCCAGGAAGCGGATGTCCGTCATCAGTGCATCTTCGGTGCCGGAGGGGGCGTTTCCGGGCTTGCGTGGTTTTCGGGTGGGGGGCATGGCTTCCAGTCGCGTGGCACAGGGCGTCTGCGGCAGCTGCGGTGTATGAGTTGTGTTCAGGACAAAGCAAGGGATGTACCAAAGACACTGACTCCGACAGGGGCAATAGGCGAGGCGGGATGCCGGTGGAAAGCGATAAGGCAGGCGGAACGACAGGGCGATGGGCCACGGGCCAAGCCATCATTGCCCGTTTTGATGCGGGGTGGCACCAATTCGAGGCACAAGGTCGCCAGCTTGCAAGGTAGCGGGCATCGGCACGGGGACAGGTACAGGTACAGGTACAGGTACAGGTACAGGTACAGGTTCTTGAGCGTGCGGGGCTGGTAGCCTCATTCAAGGGATGTCCTTGCCGCTCTCCTCAGCGCCAGAAGCCGGCATGCGCGGCCATCGCCTCATCCTCCAGCAGGGGGCCGCACACGGACACGGGGCGCTGGCCGGCGGCGAAGACTTCGCGGCAGGGCAGGGACAGTGTCGGGTTCTCCGGATGCTTGCCCGTAAGCCCGAGCAGGCTGGTCTCGGACAGCGCATACACCACCCGTCCGATGCCGGACCAGTAGATCCCGCCGGCGCACATGGCACAGGGCTCGGCGCTGGAATACAGCGTGGCCTGGGCCAGGCCATGGGCGGGTCGCGCGGCCCAGGCGGCACGCACGGCATTCATCTCGGCGTGGGCCGTACAATCACCTGCCGAGGCATTCATGCCCTGGGCGAGCACATGCCCACCGCCATCGACCACCAGCGCCGCAAAGGGATGGTGACCGGCGTCGCGTGATTGCCGGGACAGGTCGATGGCGGCGCGCAGCCAGCGCAGGTCGTCTTCGGTTGCTTGACCGGGGTGGCTCATGCTGCAGCTCCTTTCACTCACAGGTTATTCGCCATTCACCAGCCGGCGGCTGATGCTGTTGTGTCGGGCCACCAGTGCCGGCAGATCCACATGGTTCAGCCGGCCATCCTCGACCACGAAGCGGCCATTGATCATGGACAGCCAGGCCCGTACCGGGGAGCAGGTGAGCAGGGCCGCCAGCGGATCGGACTGGGCGCCGGCATGCTCGATGCCGTCGACGCGAAAGGCCACCAGATCGGCGCACATCCCCGGGGCGATGCTGCCGATATCGTCGCGTCCGAGTATGCGGGCGCCGCCGAGAGTGCCCAGTTCCAGCGCGGCCCGCGCCGACAGGCGCCCGGCGGAGGATTCGAATCCGGGCCAGCCCACCCGCTGCAGCAGCATGGCCTGGCGCACTTCGCCCAGCATGTGGTTACCGTCGTTGCTGGCAGAGCCATCCACGCCCAGGCCGACCGCCACCCCCTGGTCCAGCATGTCACGTATTGGCGCGATGCCCGAGGCCAGGATCATGTTGCTGCTGGGACAGTGGCAGACGCCACAACCGCAGGCCGCCAGGGTGCGGATGTCGGCGGCTGAAGGATGAACCATGTGGGCAAACCACACGTCCGGGCCGGTCCATTCCAGTGACGCGGCATAGTCGAGCGGCCCCTGGCCGAATGTCTCCATGCAATAGCGTTGCTCGTCCAGGGTTTCGGCCAGGTGCGTGTGCAGCCTCTTAAGAAACACAATCTATCACATTGAATAGCGGCGTAATTTTATGCGGCTTGAGGAATCGGGACGAGTTGCATGCCAAGCTTTTCGGCACGCTTGGTGAGGTGGTGCATGACGCGCTGTCGGTAG
>CANJJT010000116.1:0-12917 GCA_947474715.1 Betaproteobacteria bacterium | reverse complement strand
CTGGCGAACGATGAAAGGCAGCGGGAGAAAATCCCCCCGCTCGTTCGCTGCGCTCACGAGTCGGCCCCCATTGACAAGGGGGTAAACCGCGCCGCAGCCACGTCTCCCCGGAAATCGGCGAAGAGCCTTTGACAAGGGGGTTAACAACGACTGGTTTGCCGCGGTCCGGGCTCAGGCCGTGAAGCGCTTCTCCAGATCGTCCAGGAAGCTCATGCCCATCATCTCGTTGATCTCGTCGAAGGACATCAGCAGGTCAGGGCGATCGACGACATTGTTCTTGCCCACCACCTCGTCCATGAACACCTGCATGGCATTCATCATGCCCTTCAGCGCAGCGGTGGTGAGCAGGCGCGGATAGGACACCTGCCCGACGCCCATTTCCTCCAGCTGGCGCGGCGACAGCAGCGGTGTGGTCGGACGCGAGCGTATGCCCAGCCCCATGTTGATCACCAGCGGAATGGGCACATGTTTCGCAACATACTCGATGTCCGCGGCCGACAGCAGCGCATCGGCGTAGAGGCAGGTGGCGCCGGCCTCGGCATACAGATTGAGGCGGCGCACCGCCTCCTGCACCCCGAGCGGGCCGGCGGCATCGGTGCGTGCCTTGATGACGAAGTCCGGGTCGCGTTTGGCGGCGACCGCCGCCTTCACCTTGAGCACCATTTCCTCGGCCGGAATGCAGGCCTTGCCTGACATGTGGCCACAGCGCTTGGGCCAGACCTGGTCCTCGATCATGACCGCGGCGCAGCCGGCATCCTCGAAACCGCGCACGGTGAAATACACGTTCATGGGATTGCCATAGCCGGTGTCGGCATCGGCCTGCAGCAGCAACTTGTCGGTGCAGGCCGCCAGCTGGCGCGCCGTGGCGACGTTGTCGCCATAGTTCATGACGCCGCGGTCGGCCCAGCCCAGATGGCTTTCCGAGACGCCGGCGCCGGAGATGCTGCCTGAGCTGAAGCCCAGCTTTTCCAGCAGGCGCACGCTGTAACCGTCATAGACCCCCGGCGCGACGAGAATCTTGGGTGCGTAGATGAGGTCCCTGAGTTGCTTGCCCTTGCTGGGCGTGCCTGCTGCTGCCATGCTTAGCTCCTTTGTACGTGCTGGTTGCGCCGAACGCGCGATGGTCGTGCCACGGAAAATGCTTGTTGACGGTGATCCGAACCTGCCGTGCTTCCGCAGTTCAGCGCCCCGCCCCCTCACCCCTCACTCCTCACTCCTCACCCCTCACCCCTCACCCCTCACTCCTCACTCCTCACTCCTCACTCCTCACTCCTCACCCGCCACTCACGGAATCTCGATATCCAGCAGCGGCGCGTACTGCTGGCCGCCGTGGCCGTCACTGTCGAGCATGTCGCCCTGAAAGTAGGGCCGGGGTATCGACGCCTTCACTGCCAGCGCATTGTCGACGAAGAAGAACAGCACGTCCTTGGGCGCGAGGCCGTAGCGCTCGGCCACCACTTCGCGCGTCAGGGCGCCGGATGCCTTGACCCGTTGGTAACGGGCCTCGTCCTCGAACATGATGTCGAAGGTGAGCTGGAAGGGCCCGGCGTTCTTGCTGCGGATCAGCCGTGCGAGTTCTGCAAGCGTGGTCATGCGGCCACCTTCACTTTCCGGGCATCGCCCTTCACATCCAGCAAGTCCATGGGGAACATCTCGCAGGGTTCGTCCGGCGCCAGCACATGATTGACGTTGAAACGGAAGATGGGCCCGCGGTCCAGATGTGCCGGGTTGTACGGGCAGGCCAGCGCGGTGATCAGGCCGCTCCACTTCGGGATGGGCAGGTGCAGACCCTGGTGGCGCGCGATGCCGGCGATGGTCGAAGCGATGTCCTGACTGGACGCGGTGCACTCGATGATCAGGCACAGCTCATGCGAGCGGATTTCCTTCACTGGCTCCAGCGGCCCCATGGTGCCGTCCTTGCCGTAGATGCGGATGTGGATGTGGTAGTCCTCGGGTTTCAGCCGGTCGCCGTAGACCATCTTCACGCGCGCATGACAGCGCGTCTTCAGGCGCTCGGTCCAGTCGTCGATCTGGTTGATGAAGTAGGGATCACGAACCGAGCCGATGACAATGCTCTGGTAGCCGATCAGCTCGGCACCCTCCAGCTTCACGGTGTAGCGCTTGGCATGGATGAATCCGGAGCCGGACACCTTCACCGAGCGCTCGCCCACCTGCTCGTAGCGGCTGGTGGACAAGTCCAGCGTGCCCGAGCACTCGATCAGGTGGAAGGGGTCGGCGTTCTCGTACAGGCTGTGCGAGGCCACGCTCTGCGGCGTACAGCGCAGCTCCGGGTCCGGCGCCTCCAGCACGAAGTGGTCCTTGCGCAGCCAGCAGAACATGCAGTCCGGGGTCTTGCGGTTGACCACGGCGGCCGCGCCGCACTCGAGAATCTTCCCCGCATGCCAGGCCATGCCCGGGTCGAAGCCATTCATCAGCGGCATGGCGGCGAAGATGGCGGTGTCGCTGGCGCGACCGGCGATCACCACCTCGGCCCCGGCCTCCAGCGCGCGGATGAAGGGCTCGGCGCCCATCATGCCCACGGTGCAGGCGCTGCGATCGATCACCGCCTCGTTGAATTCCGGCGCCGGGTCGAGCGGCGTGATGCGGCCTTCGCCCAGGCGCTGCTTCAGATAATCCTTTTTCTGCTCGGCATGGATCACCGCCAGCTTGAAGGAGAGGTCTTCCTCGTCGGCGATCTCGCGGATGATGTCCACCACGTCGGCGAGCTGCTTGTCATTGCCGCCGGTATTGGCCGAGCCGACCATCAGCGGAATCTTCAGGCGGCGCGCACCTTTCAGCATGATGCGCAGGTCGCGCTTCACCGCTTCGCGCGGGAAGGCCGCCTCGCCGGTGCCCAGATAGGCCGGGCCGGGATCGGTGGAGCCGGCATCGACACCGATGAAATGCGGGTTCTGCGCGAGGCCTTTCTCGAACGAGCTTTCAAGAAAGCCCGAACCGCAGGCGCCGGTGGGCGAGAGGATGCGGAGTTCGTCCATGTGCTGCTCCTTTCAGGAAACTTTGAAAAAACCGGGGAAACATCCCCGTGACCCCTATGAATGGGCACTGAAAAAAGAGGGTTTCAGTGCATCCACGGGGCTTTAATCTACGGCTGCAAACAGGTTTTCCAGCGTGGTGAGGTCGCTGCAGCGGTCCACGGCCAGCACCGCGTCGCGCAGCTTTTCGGCGTGGGCGCGCGGCACCGCCCTCTGCGCGTTGTCCATGAACTTCTTCACGATGTCCTCGCCGGAAATGGGCCGGTCGGCGGCGCCGCGGTTGATGTGCTCGCGCGCCACCAGCTCGCGCCCGTCGGTGGTGCGGATGCGCACTTCGCCGGAGAAATAGCGAGGGTACTCCGAGCCGGGATACTCGCCATGCTCGACCTTGTCCACCAAGGCCAGGATGTCCGGCCGGGTGTAGAAAGCGGGTTCCATCTCGGCCAGGCTGAAGCGGCCGCAGGCGATGCCGCAGGCCACCGCGTAGTGCAGGCTGAACTGCGCCGCATAGCTGCTTTCCGGGCGACGGCGGCGTGCCACCGGCTCGCACACCACGGCATAGGCCTCCCTGGGCACCAGGGCCTGGATGGCGGCGATGTCGGCAGGCTTCAGCTGATGCTGCTCGGCCAGGGACACGGCCGCATCGGCGCAGGCATGCACCAGGTGGCAGGCGGGGATGGGCTTGATGGCGACGCGCCCGGTCTCCCAGACTTCGCCGATGCCGGCCGTGGCCAGCTCAGGCTTGTAGCGCTCCATGTGCATGGGCATGCAGACGCGGTAGAAGCCGTACTCGCCCTCGTAGGCCTCGCGCGGCCCGGTAAAACCCGAGCGAGCCAAGGCCGCCGCGGTAATCCCCGCGGTGGCGCCCCAGCCCGGGTGCAGGCGCTTGCTCCAGGCGCCTTCGCGGTTGTACTGGCGGCTGCTGCTTGCCATGGTCGAGAGCGCAATGCCCTGGGCCATCACCATCTGCCCGGCATCCAGGCCGTAGAGACGACCCGCAGCCAGGGCTGCGGAAAAGGCTGCCACGGAACCAGTGGGATGCAGCCCAGTGAGGTGCAAGCCGCCGCCCGCGGCCATGCCGATGCGCGAGGCCGCCTCGATGGCCGTGACATAGGCGGCGAGAAAAGCCCGTCCGCCCGCCTTTTCCTGGGCCGCGACGAAGAAGGCTGCCGGGAAGCAGCTGGCGCTGACATGCACCACGCCCTCGATATGGGTGTCGTCGTAGTCGATGCCATGGATCAGCACGCCATTCATGGTCACCGCATCGCGCAGCGCCAGGCGCCGGCCCATGCCGATGACCGCGCGCGGGCCCTCGCCGAAGGTGAGCAGGCCCTCGAACGCCTTGCCGGCGAACTCGAACGTCGTCGAGGCCAGCGCAATGCCGACGCAGTCGAGCACCAGGTACTTCGCCCGCTCGGCCACGGCGGCCGGGATGTCCTCATAACGCAGGCCGGCGGCAAAGCCGCCCAGCACTTCCGAAATCCAGGGAGCCCTGTCCACCGCAGCTTTTTCCGCAGCGTCTTGCGGACCGCCCATTACTCGACCACCGCGCCGGAGGCCTTCACCACCTTCGCCCACTTGGGGATCTCGGCGCGGATGTAGCCGCCGAACTCCTCGGGCGTCGAAGGCGAGGGGTCCACGCCCTGGGCGCGGAACTGGTCCTGGATCTCCGTCGTGGCCAGCAGGGCGACCAGGTCCTTGTTGAGGCGGTTGACGATGGCCGTGGGCGTCTTCGCCGGGGCGAGGATGCCCTGCCAGATACTGGCGTCGAAGCCGGGCACGCCGGACTCGGCGATAGTGGGCACGCCCGGCACCAGATTCGAACGCCGGATGGAGGTGATGCCCAGCGCACGCACCTTGCCGGCATTCGCCATGGCCACCGAGGTGGACGCGGCATTGAAGACCATCTGCAACTGGCCGGCCACGGTGTCCGAGAGCGACTGGGCCACGCCCTTGTAAGGCACGTGCACGATGTCGGTGCCGGTCATGGTCTTGAAGAGTTCCGCGGCAATGTGGCCGGAACTGCCGCTGCCGCCCGTGCCGTAATTGAGCTTGCCGGGGTTGGCTTTGGCATGGGCCACCAGCTCAACCACGCTCTTCGCCGGCACTGAAGGATGCACCACCAGCACCAGCGGTGCGGAGCTCACCATACTGATCGGGCTGAAGTCGCGCGCAAAGTCGTAATTGACCCTGGCGTACAGGCTCATGTTGATGGCGTGGGTGTTGGTGCCCAGCATGAGGGTGTAGCCATCCGGCGCCGCCTTGGCCGCCGCCTCGGCACCGATGTTGCCGCCTGCGCCAGCCCGGTTGTCCACCAGCATGGGCTGGCCGAGCACCGGCCCCAGGCGCTGCGCCACGATGCGCGCGACGATGTCGCCATTGCCGCCGGGGGCATAGGGGACGATGAACTGCACCGGCCGAGCGGGATAGGCCGCCTGGGCAAAGGACAACTGCGGCGCCAGCACGGCCAGCACCGCGGTGGCGAGAGCCCCGCAGGCCATGGCCGCACGACAGCCCGCATCAGTGGCTGCCTTGGCAGACAGCGGATTCATGGAACGCATCATGGTGGACCTCATTGGGGCTGCTGCGATGATCAGGGTGATCCCGGCCATGGGACCCTGCCTGGAGGGAGGAATTGTATTACGCCCCGCACGGCGAACCGGATGGCGCAGATAAGCCGGTCGAGGGCCGGCCACAGCATGCCGGCGTGACAGTACGCGATGGCCGGCCCATACTCCGGCCTCCGATCGGTCCTTCCTCTTCCCTGCTGACAACCATGCGCGATCCCCGCTTTTGCTGCCCATTGGACGCGGCCAGCGCCCGAGCCCGGCGCCGGCACCCGGGCATGCCGAGGCTGCTCGCGCTGCTCGCACTGCTCGCGCTGCTGGCCCCGCCGGGCCTGGCCCTGGCGCAGAGGCAACCCGATGCGGCGCCGGAAGCCACCAGCGGACGCGCCGCAAAAGTCCTCACCCTCGCGCACCGGCACATGGTGGTGGCCGCGCATCCGCTGGCCGCTGAAGCCGGCCGCGCCATCCTCAATGCCGGCGGCAATGCACTGGATGCGGCGATCGCCACGCAACTGGTGCTGGGCGTGGTGGAACCACAGTCCTCAGGCCTGGGCGGCGGCGGCTTCCTGATTCACTACGATGCGAAGCGGAAAACCCTCGCCGCCTGGGATGGACGCGAGACCGCGCCTGCCGCGGCCCGGCCGGAGCACTTCCTCACCGCCGAGGGCCGTCCCATGCGTTTCGGTGATGCCGTGGCCTCCGGGCTTTCCGTGGGCACACCAGGCCTGCTGGCCATGCTGGAGGCCGCCCATCGCGAACAGGGACGCATGGCCTGGCAGGCGCTGTTTGCGCCGGCGCTGCGCATCGCCGATGAGGGCTTTGCCGTCACGCCGCGCCTGGCCTCGCTGATTGCGGCAGACCGATGGCTGAAGCAAAGCGCGGCAGCACGCGCCGTGTTCCATCGCGAAGACGGCAGCCCGAAGCAGGCCGGTGATCGCCTCTACAACCGCGACCTCGGCCGCACCCTTCGGCGCATCTCGCGCGACGGTTCACGTGCCTTCTACGAGGGCGACATCGCTACCGACATCGTCGCCGCCGTGCGCGGTGCGGCGCGACCGGGCGACTTGAGCGAGGCCGACCTCGCCGGCTACCAGCCGAAAAAGCGTGAAGTGCTGTGCACCGTCTATCGCGCCCAGCGCATCTGCGGCATGCCGCCGCCCTCCTCCGGCGCGGCCACCATCGGCATGATGCTGGGCATGCTGGAGCGTTTTCCGCTGGCGCGCATGAAGCCCGATTCGATCGATGCGGCCCATCTGTTCACCGAGGCCGGGCGACTGGCCTATGCCGACCGCGACCGCTACCTCGCCGATCCGGACTTCGTCAACCTGCCCCTGCGTGAACTGCTGGAGCCGGCCTACCTGGCGCGGCGCGGCGCGCTGATCCGCATGGAGCACAGCATCGGGCGCGCACAACCCGGCCTGCCCGCGACCACCGCTTCCTTCGGCGAGGACCACACCGAGCCACTGCCCGCCACCAGCCATCTCTCGGTGGTGGACAGCGATGGAAATGCCGTGGCCCTGACCGCCTCCATCGAATCGGCCTTCGGCAGCCGCATCATGGTGCGCGGCATGCTGCTGAACAACCAGCTCACCGATTTCTCGCTGCAACCGAACCAGGATGGGCAGCCGGCGGCCAATCGCGTCGAACCCGGCAAGCGACCACGCAGTTCCATGTCCCCCACGCTGGTGTTCGATGCCTCGGGACAATTGCGCCACGTGCTGGGCTCACCCGGGGGCAGCATGATCATCAACTACGTGGCGCGCACGCTGCTGCACCTCATCGACTGGAAACAGGATCCGCAGGCTGCCGTGAATGCACCCAATCTGGGCAGCCGCAACCGCAACACCGAACTTGAAGCCGGCCCGCAGGCCGCGTCACTGGCCGCGGCACTGCGCCAGCGCGGCCACGCCATCAGCATCGGCGAGGAAACCAGCGGCCTGCATGTCATCAGCGTCATTCAACGCGGCGGCCGGCGGATGCTGCAGGGCGGCGCCGATCCGCGGCGCGATGGCATCGCGGCGGGGGATTGAAGCGACAAGATCGACGCTGCTGGATGGACGCCGCAGTTCAGCCGGGCGTTGCCGACGGCCTGTGAGTCGGCCGCAGAAACCAGCCGCCCACCGCTGCGAAAAACGAGAAGGCGGCCAAGAACCAGAAACCTTCCTCGAAGGCATGGATGTAGGCCGGGCTGGCCTCGGGGGGCTCGACACCGCCGCCATTCACCAGCAGGCGCCACTGCAGCACGCTGCCGACAATGCTGATGCCCGCCGCGCCGCCGAACTGACGTGTGAAAGCGGTCATGCTGGCCGCCTGGGAGATGTCCTGTTGCGGCAAGCCTCGCAGGGTGCCCAGGGTCAGCGCCGGGGCCATGATGCCGATGCCCACGCGCCCGACCAGGATCCACCACAGCACCAGCAGGTAGGCCGTGCCCTTTTCCGAAGCGCCGGTCAGCACCAGCGACAGCGCCAGCAGGACCAGGCCCACCGTCACCAGCGGCCCCGGCCGATGGCGGTCGGCCATGCGCCCGCCCAAGGGCATCACCAGCGCCAGGGCCAGGCCCGCCGGCAACAGCGCCATGCCCGCCTGCGAGGGCGTGTAGGCCAGCGCCGTCTGCAGGAACACCGGCACCAGGTAGGTGGAGCCGAAAATGCCGAAGCCATGGGCAAAGGCTACCGCTGCGCCCACTGCGACCTGGCGATGGGCGAACAGGCGCACGTTGAGCAGGGGATGGCTGGCACGCAACTGGTAGAAGACAAAGCTCGCCAGGCCAAGGCCGCTCAGCACCACGATGCCCGCCGGGTAGAGGGTCTTGGCATCCTGCAACTCGACCAGGCCGTTCAGCAGGCCCACGGCGCTCGCCCCCACCCACAGCATGCCCAGCCAGTCAAAGGGCTTGCGGCCTTCCACCAGGGCCGACACCTCGGGCAGGTAACGTCGCGCCAGCAGGATGGCGACAAAACAAAAGGGCACCACGGAAAAGAAGATCGAGCGCCAGCCGAAATATTCAATCAGGATGCCGCCCAGGCTGGGCCCCAGCGCCGGGGCGAACACCACACCGAAGCCGAAGATGCCGGTGGCGCGGCCCTGCTGATACGATTCGAAGGCGCGCATGATGAGGATGTTGGGCAGCACCTGCAGCACGCCCGAGGCCAAGCCCTCCACCACGCGCAGGGCGATCAGCAAGTTGAAGTCCCAGGCCAGGCCGGCGGCGATGCCGCCCGCCGCGAGCAGCACATTGGCGCCGATGAAGGTGCGCCGCAGGCCGTAGCGCGCCAGCAGCCAGGGCGTGGTGAGCAGGGACAGCATCATGGCCATCATGAAGGCAGCCGCCACCCATTGCGCGCGCTCGTGGCCGAGATGGAAATGCCGGCTCAGATCCGGCACCGCGACATTGACGATGGTGGAGGAGAGGATGGAGCCCATCATGCCCACCATCACGGTGAGCAGGACCAGCCACTTGTAGCGCGAGCCATGCCGCTCGCGCAGCGATTCGACCGTCGTGGCGGACGCCGTGCCCATCAATGGTCCATCACCTTTGCATCACCTGTGCATTACCTTGGCATGGCGGGCAGCCACCCCCCCGGGGTTGCACTACAGCCCTTGCACCGGGACCGTGTGCGGGCCGCGCCATATTCAGCAGGTTCCCGGCGCAAGGCCTGCCTTGCGCGCATCCACCAGGAATTCACCCATCTTGAGCGCAACGCCCCCGGTGTCCATGACCGGGATGCCGTGGAACTCGCGCACGCCGGCCGAAACCAGCAGGTCGTTGAGCACATTGAAGCTCGGGATCAGCACTCGCGCACCATCCTTCACGCTGCGCAGGGTCGAGGCGCGCAGTTCCTCGATGACCTGCGCCGGGTCATCAAAGGCTTTGGCAATGTCATGCTCGTTGAAGTTGCAGTAATCGCCGGGAGCGAAGCGGTCCTGGCAGCCACGCACGCGGATCTGCTCCACGCGCCGGAAATACACATCGTAACCATGGCCGATGAGGCCGAAGCGGCCGTACTGCCAGACGGCGAAATCCCACACCACGGCCTCGGCATACACCACGGCAATGTCCAGTTCGGCACGCAATTCCTCATGCCCGGCCGTGCCAAGGCCAGCCATGACGAAGGCGTCATAGCCCTCGTTCTGCGCCCTCAGCCCCAGGTCCAGCACCTGCCGCACGTTCACATGGCGGCTGAACGCCGAGCCCTCCAGGTTCTTCTCCTGCTTCTCCACGCCCTCGACACGCACCTCGGTGTCCGGGCGCTTGACCTCGGCCACGTGTTTCTCGATGGCCTGCGTGTACCTGGCCCATTTCGGATCGGAACGAAGCGCGATATTGCTCTGGAACCAGATTTTCATGAAACCTCCGGAAGTGGAAATGGCTAGACGATGGCATGTCGGGCGGCAGGAAGCGCGCGTGTCGCCCGCTGCAAAACAGGTAGCATTGCGCCGGACTGATGAATGAAGGAAACACTGATCAAGTCTTGAATGGAGGATATTCGTTCAAATGTTTCCTCTAAAGTGGGGGATAGACAAGGGGGCGTAACCACTTGTTCAGTCCATCCTTAACACCATCCATAATAAAGCACCTGCAGGAGGCCCCAATGCCACATCGTCGCCCACATCATCCTGCCACGCTGCTGAAGCGCGCTACATGCCTTGGCGCAATATTGGGCGTGTCCTTCGGCGCATCGTTCGAAGCAGCGGCCCAAAGCTATCCCAATCGCCCCATCCGCATCGTCGTGCCCTACCTGCCCGGTGGCGCCGCCGATGCCGTGCCGCGCCTGGTCGCGCAAAAGCTGGGGGAAGCCTTCAACCAGTCGGTGGTGATGGAGAACAAGGCCGGTGCCAATACCAACATCGGCGCGGAATTCGTGGCGAAATCCAGGCCCGATGGTTACACGCTGCTCGCCGCCTCGCCAGCCATGGCACTGAACGTCAGCCTGTACCAGAAGATCCCCTATGACGTGCTGAAGGACTTCAGCCCGATCATTCTGACCGGCACCTCGGCCAATGTGCTGATCGTGGAGACAAGCTTTCCGGCAAAGACGCTCAAGGAACTGATTGCCGCGGCGAAAGCAAAGCCTGGTGCGCTCACCTTCGGTTCCGGGGGCAATGCCTCTTCAGCGCACCTGTCCGGCGAGTTGATGAAGCACATGGCCCAGGTGGACATGGTGCATGTGGCCTACAAGGGCGGTGCGCCAGTGGTTACCGACCTGCTGGGCGGACGCATCAGCATGTACTTCAGCAGCCTGCCTCAGGGATTGCCCTTGATCAAAGCCGGCAAGGTGCGCGCGCTGGCGGTCACCAGCGAGAAACGCGGCCTGTCCGCGCCTGACATCCCGACCATGTCCGAAGCGGGCCTGCCCGGCTATTCGGTCACGGCCTGGCATGGATTTCTGACGCCGGCGGGGACGCCGCAGGACATCATCGTCCGGCTCAATACAGAAATCGCCCGCCTGGCGCTGGAAACGGAACTGAAGGGACGGCTGGAAGCCCAGGGCATCGATCTGGTCGCCGGATCGCCAGCCCAGTTCGGCGCCTTCCTCAAGGCCGAGATCGACAAGTACGCCACGCTGGTGAAGGTGGCCGACATCAAGGCCGATTGAGGCAGCCCACCTGCCAACCGGGAGGGTCAGGGTGAAGGCAGTCTGACTGCAGTCACCGCGGGCCGTTCGCTGGCCATTCGCTTACTCCGCTTTCGCGCCAGTCGCCTTGATGATCTTGGCCCATTTGGCGATGTCACCCTGCATGATGGCGCCGAACTGTTCCGGGGTGTTGCCCACCGGCGTCAGATCCTGGGTGGCCAGCAGCTTTTTCATGTCCGGCGTGTTGATCGCACTGGCGATCTCCGCCTGCAGCTTCGCCAGCACCGGGCGCGGCGTATTGGCCGGCGCAAGGATGCCGTACCAGGAACTCGACTCGTAGCCCGGCAGTCCGGATTCGGTCACGGTGGGCAGGTCCGGCATGGCGGCGGCGCGCGTGTTGCTGGAGATGGCGATGGCGCGCAGCTTGCCCGACTTGACGAAGTTGGCCACCGACAGCGCCGTGTTGATGGTGAGCGCATGGCGCCCCGCCACCAGGTCGACGATGCCCGGGCCGCTGCCTTTGTACGGCACGTGCAGCATGTCCACCCCGGCCATGGAGGCAAACAGCGCCACCGACAGGTGCGTGGGATTGCCGATGCCGGCGGAAGGGTAGGACAGCTTGCCCGGCTGCGCCCTGGCCAGGGCGATCAGTTCGCGCACATTCTTCGCCGGCAGGTCCGGATGAACCGCCACGATGTAGGGCGTCAGCGCCACCATGGACACGGCGGAGAAATCCCGCAGCGGATCGTAGGGCAGCTTTTCGTAGAGCGTGGCGTTGATGGCAAAGCTGCTGCTCGCCATGGCCACGGTGTAACCATCGGCCGGGGCCTTGGCCACCAGATCCAGACCGATGATGGTGTTGGCGCCGGGCTGGTTGTCGACGATGACCTGCTGGCCCATGCTGCGCGACATGGGTGCGGCCAGCGCGCGCGACAGGATGTCGTTGCCACCTCCGGGCGCAAACGGGCAGATCAGGCGCACCGGCTTTGCCGGGAAGGCCTGTGACAGCGCCGTCGTCGATGACAGCGCAGTGATGGCGCCCAGGCAGGCCAGCAACCAGGCCCGCGTCTGCCGGGTGCTGCCTGAAACGATTCCGTGGTTCTCGCGTTTCATGGGCGTCAATCCTTCAGGACATGAGATAGGTTGGGGGCTACAGGTCGGGCCATGCATCGGGTGCATGGCCATTCAGCGACACGATACGACGCGACGCGGCGCGGCTTTGCCCGCGTCGGGTTCATGCAAAGCTCAGGGCTTCGGTGCCGCCGCCAGCATGGCGCGCAGGATGGGATCGAAAAAGGGTGCCGCCTTGAGAATGCAGTTCTCCTGCTTCAGCACCAGGCCGGCTTCGCGCGACTTGGCCAGATAGGCCTTCCAGTCGGCTTCCTGGCCCAGCTTCTCGCGGCGCTGGTCGCGGTCGGCGAGGTTCTCGTAGGCCCACTGGTGCACGATGACATTCAGCTCGCCGATCTCGGTGACGTAGTAACCGACCAGGTTGCCCAGCATGCGGCGCTGGATGGTCAGGCCAAGCTGCTCGTAGTTGGAAAAGTACAGCGGGGCGCTGCCCGGCTTGATGGTGTAGGAACGCTGTTCGACGATCATGCTAGCTCCTCCTCGGATGGTGATGGGGTTTGGGGTGTGAGCGTAGTAATCGGCCCAATGCCGCAAATCGCGCCGAAGAAACACGGTGCACGTGGATGTGGCAAGGTGGAATGCGGCGCTGCTGAAGACCGGTAAGACAATGGTGCGTCCTGCCCGCGTGTGAGCGTGGTCCTGGGTAGCGT
>CANJJT010000115.1:0-12922 GCA_947474715.1 Betaproteobacteria bacterium | reverse complement strand
TCAAAGTCATTGCAAGGTTTAACTTGCTTTAACTTCGGTGTGAGCCTGAGTTTTTGTAGAGCAGTGCCCGAAAGCACCGCGCCTCACCCAGCGCCCACACCTATCGGCTGTTCAATTTTTAAAGAGCAAGTCGGGCAACTGCTTTGGGCCCGACACCCGAATCAACTCGGGATTTCTCGCTTCAGCTCCCGGTTAAGGTTGCTTCAGGAGGACCGCAATTGTAGGCATAGTTTTTTAAAACATCAACACATTCGCCAAAATAATTTACCTGACAATGCATCAACCTCTGCTTCTTCTCCGGAAAATCCGTAGTACCACCTAACTTCCGCCTATCCCTTAGCGCCAGTCGCCCTCCCAACCATCACCGATGCCCAGGCTTGGCGGGTTCAAACACGGCAAAAATCACAGGACTGGCCCCATGGCAGCGCCGTGGGCATCTGTCCGTGCTTACTGACTCGGAAGTCTTGCAGGATTTGGTGGCCAAGGGCGGAATCGAACCACCGACACACGGATTTTCAGTCCGCTGCTCTACCAACTGAGCTACTTGGCCATCCGGGTACCACACTCCTCCCACGACACGGAAAATTACTCCGGCCACTCGCGCCGTTCGTCTCACGCAGCCTTTTGGCGCATGAACCTACGACGCAACCTGTCCTGTCGGTCAGGCTGTCAGCCTGCGGCTCTAGCAACCGAGCCAGCGGACCAACCGACGCGCACCGGAACCGGCGCACGGGGAAAAGAGGGCGAATTATACGGGCTTTCATCTTGAGCCGCCAAGGCTCGTTTTATTGACCGTGGCACCCACCCGCTCGAAAAGACCTGCCAAATCAGGCCACAGCGGAACTCTGATCAGGGCTCACCCTTAATGCCAGCTTCCTTGATGACGCGCCCCCACTCCTGGAAATCGCGTATGGCGTAGGCGGTGAAATCGACCGGACCAAGGAATTCCGGATCGGTTCCCACAGCCTTCTGCACCAGGGCCTCGACATCCGGCCTGGCCAGCGTTGTGCGCAGCATATTGCCAAGCCTGTCTATCACGGGCCTCGGTGAGCCACCCGTTGCTGCCAAACCAACCCAGCCGCCACCGACTACGGATACACCCTGCTCCAGGAAAGTAGGCACATCGAGTGTCGTGGGAGAGCGCTTCTCCGTGCTGACGGCGATGGCGCGCAGCTTGCCTGCTCTGACGAATTGCATGGTGGTGAATGTCGCCGAGAGGATGGGAACTCGGCCTGCCAGCACGTCCTGGGTGGCCGGATTCTGGCCCTTGTAGTTGATGTGCTCCATGTTGAGACCAAACTGCAGCTTCACCTTCTCCATCACCAGATGGCCCAGGCTACCCACGCCGGTGCTGGTGTAGTTGAGCTTGCCCGGATTTGCCTTGGCATAGGCCACCACTTGCGTGAGGTTCTGGATGCCCGACATCTCGGGAACAGCGGGATTGATCGTGACCAGCGCCGTGGTGTTGTAGATCTGGCCGATCATCGCAAAGTCCCTGGCGAAATCAATGCTCCGGCCCACCAGATGATAGCCATTCGAGGCGGTGCTGCTGATGATGATCCAGGTGTAAGCGTCAGGTGCGCTTTTGGCGACGAAGTCCTGCCCTATCATGCCTGTGGCCCCGGCCTTGTTCTCGACCACGATGGTCTGCTTGAGTTGCGGCCCCATCTGCTGGCTAAGTATGCGGCCAATGACATCGGTGGGCCCTCCTGGCGCAAACGGCACGACCAGGCGTATCGACTTATTCGGGTAATCACTCTGGGCAAACGCACTGGAAGCCAGTGCCGCTGCCAGCAGTGCAATGGCAGATCTGAACATGCTTTCTCCTTGGTATTCTCGAGGTCGTTGCGCCTTGTGACGCGGCTATTCTGTCAGGACATACTGTTGCCTCAAACGACACCCTCCTGCCGGTATCTTGCAATGGCCGAGGCATCCAGTCCGAGAACGCTCGACAGCACCTGCTCGGTATGCTCGCCCAGCAGTGGCGGCGCGTCATAGCGGTTCACTGGCGTCACAGACAAGCGCATGGGATTGGCCACTACGCCGAATTCGCCGACGCTCTCATGCGTCACGGTCACGCGGGTGCCACGTTGCTGGATATGCGGATCGGCAAACACCTCGTCAATGGCGTAGATAGGCGCGCAGGGGACGTTGCTGGCCTCCATCAGCTTGATCAGTTGGTCACGGGTTTTCCTCATGAACAGCGGCTCGAGCACGGCGCCCAGTGCCTCGCGGTGCTTCACGCGCTGGAGATTGTCGGAGAAGCGTTCATCCTTGACGAGGTCCGGGCCATCCAGCAGTTTGCACAGGCGGGAAAACACGTCATTGGCGGGAGCCGAGACCTGCACTTCGCCATCGGCACAGCGGAAGGTACGCGAAGGCACGGCATTGCCTGCCTCATTGCCCCAGCGTTCCTGCACCACGCCGGTACACAGATAGTTGGCCGGCGCCACACAGGCAGCTGCGATGGCACATTCCAGCAACGACAGATCGATGTACTGGCCCTCGCCGGAGACCTGGTCACGGTAGTGCAGCGCCGTCATGATGGCGCCGTATGCGAAAGCGCCACCGACGATATCGGTGATGGGCACGCCAACCCGCATGGCGCCGGCTCCCGGCATGCCGTCACGATGGCCGGTGACGCTCATCAGGCCACTCATGGCCTGGAAGATCCCATCGTAACCGGGACGCGCCGAGTAAGGACCGGACTGTCCGAAGCCGGTCACCGAACAGTACACCAGACGCGGATTGATCTTTCTGAGGCTCTCGTAATCCAGCCCATAGCGCTTGAGGTCGCCAGCCTTGTAGTTCTCCAGCAGCACATCGGCCCAGGCGGCCAGTTTTCGCACCAACTCCTGTCCTGCCGGCTTGGCAATGTCAATCGTGACCGACTGCTTGTTGCGGTTGGCACTCACGAACATCGGCCCCAGACCGCAAGCCTGGCCATCCCTGTCCCTCAGGGGCTGGCCACCCAGCCGGCGCGAATCATCGCCCTGCCCCGGACGCTCGACCTTGATGACCTGGGCCCCGAAATCAGCCAGCATCTGCGCCGCGGTGGGTCCGGCAAGAATGCGGCTCAGATCGAGCACGCGAACATCGGCAAGGGCAGCTGGTGTCATGGAGTGGTATCCCGTCATGCAATGAAGTGGGGCAATACTACCAACGTGCAAGCATAGCCGCGCCTGGTCGATCATCGCCGTTGCCGCGACAACCACTCCTGGGATGCGGCCAACTTGACCAGATCAGCGGTGCGCAGGTCCCCGGTCACCGCCGCCCTTGCCAGGAGCACCTGGAATAGCTGCGCGGTTGCCAACGCATCTGCCAGGGCATCGTGGCGCCGGTAGTTGGTTATACCGAAGGTCTGCAGCCAGTCATCCAGTCCCATGGGCCGCCCCTCCGGCACCAGGCCCAATCCAGGCGCAAGTAAGGCCAGATCGATCCAGTGGCGCCGGAATGACTCGCCAACGTGGCCACGCATGGCCCTGCGGATCATGATGTCGTCGAAGTGGGTGTGGTAACCCACGAGTGGACATTTGCCGATGAAAGCCAGGAAATCGAGCAACACCTGTGTCGGATCATCGCCGCCGGTCTGCGCCGAACCTCCAATGCCGTGCACCAGAATGTTCTCGTGGCTGCTGGCCTCAGACTGGCGCAGAACCCGGTAGAAACTGCTATCCAGCATCACACGGCCGTCCTCCACTGCCACTGCGCCGATGGCGATGAGATGGTCCTGGAAAACATTGAGCCCGGAGGACTCGACATCCACCACGACAAAACGCTGGCGCGCATGTGGCGCAGCATCATCGGGCTCGGGCAGCGCACGCCACTGTGCAAGGCGCTCCGCCTCTGCTTGCGGCAACCGGCGGCCGCACCACCGCAACCAGTCGAGCAGGCTCACAGCTGGTAGTCGAGCGCAATCCGACGCTGAAGCTTGCGCGCCTGGCGCAAGGCCTCCTTCAGGATCCGGCGGTCAAGCTCATTCAGCACATCCGGGGCGATTCGGTTGGGGTTCGCACCATTTGAGTCGTCCTGCAACTGGTGGCGCAAGCGCAGCAACTGGATGTAGTGGAAAGACTCAACCATTGCTTCGATCTCCTCACGCGGCATGCGCGCCCGATCACCTGCCTGGCGCAGGCGCAACGCGGTATTGGTCAGCGTACAACCGCTCGCCAGCGCCAGAATTCGTGCAGCGTCGATGAACGGCCGCGCCCCTTCTGACTTGAGATCGATAGTATTGCGCTCGCCGCCCTTACCCGAGGTGACAAAATCAGCAAAGAAACCAAGCGGCGGCCGCGACTCCAGGGCATTGGCTGCCATGGCGCGCAGAAACCGCGGATTGCCCTGCACCTGCTCTGCAAGCCAGACGCGCAGCGCCTGCGCCAGTGATTCATCCCCCCAGACCCCGCGAAAATCATAAAAGATGGTCGAATGCAGCAGGGCCTGCGGCAGGGGATTGCGATTCCACCCGTCAAACGCACCGCACCATTCCTTCTCGGACAGGCACCACTGCGGATTGCTGGCCATAATCTCGCCCTTGCACAGCGGAAAGCCACAGCGGTCCAGGGTGGCGTTGACCGCCCTGGCGAAAGGCAGCAGGCGATGGCGCACCTGCGAGTCATCCAGATCAGCCTGAAAGATGATCCCGTTGTCCTGGTCCGTAGAAAATGTCTGTTCCAGCCGGCCTTCGCTCCCCAGTGCAATCCAGCAAAGCCGGATGCCGGAGAGGTCATGGTGCTGCGCCTCCAGATCCAGGACGCGCGCGCACAGCCTGTCGTTGAGCGTGGCGATGAGCTGTATCAACTGCCCGGCAGCGATGCCCTGGGCAAGCAGGTTGGTCGCCAGGGCCCGGATATCCCCGGCCGCCCGGACCAGATCCTCATTGCCTGTGGCATGCGCCACCGCCTGGACAATGCCGCGCATGCTGGTGCGCTGCAGGGAGAACAAATCACGCTCGGAGACCACGCCAGCCAGTCGGCCATCCTCCACAGCGACAACATGCCGGATGCCCAATTGCGCCATCAGCACGGCCGCTTCGGCAGCAGTTGCGCTCAGTGGCAGACAGCGCGGGGATGGCGTCATGGAGGACTGTATGGGCTGGGCGGGATCAAACAAGGATGAGGCAGCCAGGCGCAACAGGTCGCGCTCGGTGAAAATCCCCACCGGCCTGAGCGCTTCATCGGCAACAACGATGGAGCCCACATTCGCCTGCTGCATGGTACGGAGCGCATCGCGCAACAACTCCCCGGGGCGGCAATGCAGGGCCGGCCGGCGCAGCAAGTCGCGCAGGGACAGGCTCAGCTGCTGCTGTCCCGAGGAGCGTTGTGCATACTGTGCCTGAAGCAGCGAGTAGGATTGCTGCAGCAGGGCATTCACCCGTCCGGTGCAAAACGCATGGAACACCGGGCTGCGCTGCACCAGCGCTTCAACAACCCCGGCATCGGCCTCGTAGCAGAAGCAATCTTCCACAGCCTTGTAGACAAAGCGCGTCGCCCGCCGACCCATGATGGACGCAAGGGGAAATGTGTCGCCATTGGCGTATTCGAGCGCCTCAAGGTCACTGCCATCCAGCTCGGACGTGCCACGCACCTGCCCGCGTTGCAGGATGTACAGGCGCCTGGCCACACCATCCGCCGGCGAAGTCACGGTACTCCCCTTGGGGTGGTAAGCCAGTGACACATTCGAGACGAGATACTCCAGCGAGTCGCGATCCATGCGGTCGTATGGCGCATGCTTTCGCAAGGCCTCTATCGTGGCATCCATCATCGGTCTGGGCATGTTCATGCCGGCTCTCCCCTCATTCAGTACTTGCGCCTGCCGCCGTCCGCTCCAATAATCCAGTTTTTCCTGATGCGGAAACCGGCATGAACAACACGATGTTTGCCCGCCTGCATTACTGGTTCTCCCAATTGCTGACCCGCATCCACCTTGACCAGCGCGCCATTACACAGTTGCGCCTGGCGGTTGCCGCAGATGGCCACTATGCCAAAGCCTGGCGTAGCCTGGGCTTCATGCTGGGAAACCGGGGCAGCCATGACGAAGCCACGAGCATTCTTGAGCACGCCCTGACCCTGGAGGAGGACGCCGTCACACGATTCAACCTTGGCTACCTTTATCACGGACAGAAGCGTACCAGTGAGGCAATCGGACAATTCCGCAGGGTGGTCACCCTGATGCCGGTGAATGATCGCGCCTGGTACGGTCTGGGTACCTGCCTGCAGGAAGCGGGGGACTTTGCCGCATCGGTGTCGCCGCTCGAGGAAGCCACGAAATTGCAGTATTTCAATCCCCATGCCGGCTACCACCTGGCGCTGGCCTGGCACAAGCTGGGCGAACATGACAAGTGCTCGGCCGAGTTCGAGCGGGTGAAGTCTTTCGATCCGAACATGGCACAAAAGATGACGCTGGACTTCGGTGACCGCTGAATCACCGCCCTGGCCACGCGCGCATGATCAGGCGCTGGTATGCACCGCCGATGATTCCGTGGCAGGCGATCCCTGCTTGAGACCGCGGCAATCCACGCCACCAGACTTGCAGACATGCGCCATGGCGACAATCAGCCCCAGCCAGACCCAGAACAGCACCAGTCCTGCTGCATACGGGATATGCCGGTCCAGGACAAATCGAGGCGTGATCCTGCGCGCAACAAAGATCGCCGGCCGGGTCAGCATCTTCAGCAACTGATAAAAGTAATTGGTATCCCGCTTGGGTCCGGCCAGGAGATAGAGCAGGCCCTGTCCCAGCAGGAACAGCCCGGCCAGTTCAACCAGGGCCTTGGCGATAGTCAGAAGCAGCAGGTCCAGGGGCATCGGCATACAGATACACGCCTTGGCTATTCGTGGATGAAAAAGGGCAAGTCCCAGGACTGGACCATTGCGCCTTGTTGCAGGTTGCCGGGTCGAGCAGCGAATCTTAGTGAAAAACCGGAGAAACGCACCGGACAGCAGGTCGTGGGTACGGGCACCCACGCGGGCACCCGTACCGGGAACATCAATCGATCTGGGTTGCCACGCTGCCCTTGAGATGCGGGAAGCGCACGTGATCAACCATGTCCTGCACCGCCTTGTCCGGCGCCGGCGTCAGCAGGCTCACGATGATGATCACCGCGAAGCCGACCGGCACACCGAAAACGCCGGCGGAGATCGGCTGTATGCCGAACCAGATGTTCTCGGCGATAGGCGAGGTCACGCCAAACACGCTACGCAACCAGGGCTGTGTCGTCACCATGTAGTAGAAGGTCACGCCCAGGCCTGCGAGCATGCCCAGCGATGCGCCCCACTTGCTGGCCCGCTTCCAGAATATCCCGCATACCAGTGCCGGGAAGAAGGCTGCAGCCGCGAACGAAAAAGCTGCCGAGACCAGAAACAGGATGTCTGCCGGCTTCTGGCTGGCCACCCAGGCCGCGGCAAATGCCACCACCAGCAGCAGCATCTTGGACAAGGTGACGCGGCGCTGCGTGGAGGCATTCGGATCGATCATCTTGTAGTAGAGATCGTGCGACAGGGCATTGGCGATAGTCAGCAGCAGTCCGTCTGCCGTGGACAGGGCCGCTGCCAGACCGCCGGCAGCCACCAGCCCCGAAATCACATAGGGCAGGCCGGCGATCTCCGGTGTGGCCAGCACGACGATGTCGCCGCCTATCGCGATCTCGGCCAGTTGCAGGATGCCATCCTTGTTGATGTCGGTGATGCTCAGCAGAGCGGGGTCCACCTTCGACCAGGAGGCCGCCCACGCTGGAAGCTTGTCGAATGGCGTGCCCACCAGCAGGGTGTACACGTCGAACTTCGCCAGCACTGCAAGTGCCGGTGCCGTGAAGTAGAGGAGAAAAATGAAGAACAATGACCAGGTCACCGATTCACGCGCCTCCCGCACCGAGGGCGTGGTGTAGTAACGCATCAGGATGTGCGGCAGGGCTGCGGTTCCCACCATCAGGCAGAACACCAGGGCCAGGAAGTTGCGCCGCGAAATATCCCGGGCGTTCTCGTCCCTGCCTGGAAAGGGTTCCGCATGGCGGATCGGCGGCGCCGCACGCGCGGCCAGTCCCGCCTCGCGTGTCCAAGCAGCCTTGGCTTCATCCGCACTCTTGGGAAATTTGTCCGCCGCCTCCTGCAGTCCTTTCAATTGCTCGGGGCTTGCATTGGCGGCCCTGGCATCCTCCACCGCCTTTTGCACAACCGCCTTTTCCGATTCATAGGAGCCAGGCAGACCTTTCAGTTTGGCGCTGGCAGCCGCGGCCCGGTCACCGAAAATCTTGCGGACCTCCTTCTCCTTGGGGTCGTCGATGAGCTGCTTCTCCCGCTCGGTCACCTTCTCCAGCACGGCGCCGTACACCAGTTGCGGGATGGGAAAATTGGTGTGCTTCACCGAAAGCCACACCACCGGGATCATGTAGGCAACGATCAGCACGATGTACTGCGCCACCTGCGTCCAGGTGACCGCGCGCATGCCGCCGAGGAAGGAGCACACCAATATGCCACCCAAGCCAAGGAAAATGCCCAGCTCGAAGGCCACGCCGGTCAGCCGCGTGGTGATCAGGCCGACACCATAGATCTGCGCCACCACATAAGTGAAGGAACACAGGATGGCGGCGAGAATGCCGATGAAGCGCGGGATGTGCCCGCCATATCGCGCGCCCAGAAAATCGGGGATGGTGAACTGGCCGAATTTCCTGAGGTAGGGCGCAAGGAACAGCGCCACCAGACAATAGCCGCCGGTCCAGCCCATGATGAAGGCCAGTCCGCCGTAGCCGGTCAGATAAAGTGTGCCGGCCATGCCGATGAAAGAGGCCGCGCTCATCCAGTCCGCACCGGTGGCCATGCCGTTGAATACCGCCGGCACCCGCCGGCCGGCAACGTAGTACTCGGCCACATCTGCGGTACGGCTCATCACGCCGATGCCGGCATACAGCGCGACGGTGGCAAACAGGAATATGTAGCCTATCCAGGTTCGCGACAGGCCCATCTGCTCCAGCACTGCCAGGATGGCGACGAAAATGATGAAGCCGCCGGTGTACCAGGTGTACACCCGCTTCAGCATCGACTTGAATTCTGTCTGGGTTTGCGCGCTCATTATTCGTCCCCTCCTTCATCCACGCCGTACTCTTTGTCGAGCTTGTTCATGTAGCGGGCATAGAACCAGATGATGAGCACATAGACGATGAGTGCTCCCTGCCCCCCCATCCAGAACGAAAAGGGCCAGCCGAAGAAATTGAAGGTGAGGTCACGCGCGAGAAAGCCCACGACGTAGGTCACCACCGCCCATATCGCAAGCAATATGATGGTGATGGTGACGTTCTTGCGCCAGTACTCCTTGTGCCGATCCGTCAGTTCCATGGAAATCCTCCTCGGTATTGGGTGCCGTTCTTGTCCTGTTCATCCGTGGAACGCACGCATAGCAGGACCCCGCTCACAATGAAGCCTAGAAGCTTAAACTTACGTCAGTCTTACGCTGCGCCGCACAACAGCTTTGCCCCTCAGACGAACCCCAGCCTTGTCAGCATCGCGCCCAGGCCCATCGTCAGGCCAAGGGCCAGCAGCATGACCACCGCAGAATATTCAGCCGCATCGGCCGGTGCCACAGCCAGCATGCGCTGAGACCCGCTGTAGAGAAGGTAGGCCGCATGCAGTGCGGCCGGCACCATCACCAGGACGGCCTTCGGATAAAACAGCAGCACACCGCACAGCAGCATGGGCATCGCGCTCGCCGACGCCAGCAGCGAAGCACCACGCCAGTCGCTGCGACACCCGTACATCGGCAGCAGCACAACCAGCGCCAGGATCAGCAACGCGATGGCTGCAATGCACAAAAGGAAAGTCCTCACGAACACCCATGCGAATGCGGGTTCAGCTCCTGAAACCAGGGGCATGAGACTGGTGCCAACTGCCCAGGCCAGACTGGTCGTGGCGGACAAGGGCAGCACGACATGCAGTAGCAGCATCCGGGCCACCATTGAATCGGATCGCAGCGCATCCCAGGCGAGGTCCTCAGATCCCACCAGGCCGAGGACAAGCACAAAGGCACGCCGCATATCCTCAGGCGACCAGTTGCAGCGGGAACGGCCGGGCCAGGGGCAGGGTCACCCGGAATAGCGCCCCTTTATCGCTGGGCAGCAGTCGCGCCGAGCCATGATGCAGTTCGGCAATTTCCCTGACGATGGCCAGGCCCAGGCCGGAGCCTTCAGTGTCCGTACCCAGAACACGGTAGAAGCGCTCGAATACCAGCGCCTGCTCGGCAGCAGGGATGCCCGTGCCATTGTCTTCGACATCGATGATGGCCACCTCCCCCTGGCAGGTCATCCTGACGGTCACCGTGCCCCCTGCCGACGAATAACGGATGGCGTTATCGATGAGATTGCCCAGCAGCTCACTCAGCAGCAAGGAATTGCCCTCCACCAGGACGGCCTCGGTACCTGCCTCATAGCCCAGGTCAATGTCACCGCTTTGCGCCTGGGCCACCCAGTCACGTGTCACCGACTCGCTCAGTACGCGCAGGTCCAGCCTTTGCATGCCCGCGGGCGTGTGGCTCTCGGCGCGCGCCAGCGCCAGCAACTGGTTGATCAGGCGGGAGGCACGGTCTGCTCCCAGTGCAATCTGGCGCATGGTCTGCTCTATGTCCTCCAGTCCATGCTGGCGCAGCGCTAATTCCGCCTGAGTTTTCAGGCCGGCCAGCGGCGTGCGCATCTGGTGCGCCGCGTCGGCAACGAACCGCTGCTGTACCTGCATGCTGACCGAGAGCCGGCGCATCAGGTCGTTGATGGAGTCGATGAAGGGCCGGATCTCCTCGGGGGCATCCGTGGGGTCGATGGGCGAAAGATCGTGCAGTTTGCGGTTGCGTATGGTGCGCCGGATCTCCTCCAGCGGCGCTATCCCCTTGCTGAGGCCGAACCACACCAACATCAATCCAAGCGGCAACAGCACGAACTGGGCCGCCAGCACGCCGCCGATGATGTTGGATGCCAGCAAGGTCCGCTTCTCTTCTGTTTCGGCCACCTGCACCAGCACCGCCCCGGGCATGCCTCGCACTTGGGCAAACATGTAGGCCACGCGCACGTCACGCTGACGCAGCGTGTCGTTGCGGAAGTAGACCCTCTCCGGCTCCAGGTCTGGCTGGAACTCGACCGCAGCAAGGTCACGGTCGCCATCGACAATCTCGTTCTCCGGACCACGCAACTGAAAAGTCACCTCGGCCAGTTCATCCGCCACCAGAATCTGGCGGGCCGCATCAGCCAGAGACAAGGCAACCCGGCCGTCCTGATAGGTCAGCTGACGCGAAAACACCACCAGTTCATTGCGCAACTCACGGTCGTAGGTCGTGTTCGCCACGGAATAGGCAAGGGCGTATTCCACCGCCATGCTGATCGGCCAGAGGATCATCAGGGGCGCCATCATCCAGTCCAGAATCTCGCCGAAAAGCGAGGGCTGGCGGTGTTGCTTGGGCGTGGCGAAGGCGCGGAAGGGCATCGGGCGAGGAAGGACCGAAGCCTGGCTCAGGCCTTGGGACGCTCCAGGCAATAACCCAGGCCGCGCACCGTGGCAATCTTTACCGCCCCGGGCTCCAGCTTCTTGCGTAGCCGGTGGACATACACCTCGATGGCATTGGTGCTCACCTCTTCGCCCCACTGGCACAGGTGGTCCACCAATTGCTCCTTGCTGACCATGCGCCCGGCGCGCAGCATGAGCACTTCCAGCAATGCAAGCTCACGGGCGGAAAGCTCCAGTGGCCGCTCATCCAGGCAGGCGATCTTGCCGATCTGGTCGTAGCTGAGTAACCCATGGCGCAGCAGGGTGGGGGCACCGGTACCGCGACGAGTCAGCGCGCGTATGCGTGCCTCGAGTTCAGCCAACTGGAACGGCTTGGCCAGGTAGTCATCAGCACCAAGGTCCAGTCCACGCACGCGATCCTGCACGCCATCCAGCGCGGTCAGGATAAGGACCGGCACCCGGCTGTCGCGTCCGCGCAGGCGTTTGAGCACCTCCAGGCCACCCATGCGTGGCAGTCCCAGGTCCAGTATGAGCAGGTCGAATTCGGCGGCACTCAGCGCGCTATCTGCTTCAACGCCGCTCTTCACCGCATCCACTGCATAACCGGACTGCTTCAGGCTGCGCATCAGCCCGTCCGACAAGATGGGGTCATCCTCGGCTATCAACACCCGCATGGCATTTCCTCCTCCGGGTCTGCCCGCATTCTTGTGGATCTAGTCCTCAGCCCGGCAAAAAGTGTAGCAAAGCCGGAGAAGCTGCGGCAGACTAGTTGATTATTATTAATTTTGAGACATAGCATCCGTTAATAATGGCAAAACATGGTGATTATTATCACAGTAATGGCCCATCAACGACTCCCTGATCGCTGCAAAGGCAAAGGGTCGCTCGTGCACACCTCATGATGCAGCACAGCTGACACCTGCCGATAATAAAGAAAAGGCCCGCCGAAGCGGGCCTTTCGAGTGAAACGAGAAGCAAGTATGGCCCGTTCTGGCTGGGCCCTGCTCCGAAGACAGTACGAATAGTACGGCGAGGTACAACAACAACGCCCCAAATAAAAGGGCCCACCGGAGTGGCCCCTTGGTGATGCAGGCTGCGGTTGAGCCGTGCTGGCTAGGCGCGCCGCCGCAGACAGTCCATTGTCAGTACGGCAAGGCGGCTAGTCACTCCGGATAAAACAAAAGGCCCGCCGAAGCGGGCCTTTTGAGTGAGGCGAGAAGCAAGTATGGCGCGTTCGGGCTAGGCGCGGCTCCGAAGACAGTACGAACAGTACGACAAGGAACCGCAACGACGCCCAAATAAAAGGGCCCACCGGAGTGGGCCCTTGGTGATGCAGGCTGCGGTTGAGCCGTGCTGGCTAGGCGCGCCGCCGCAGACAGTACATTGTCAGTACGGCAAGGCGGCTAGTCACTCCGGATAAAACAAAAGGCCCGCCGAAGCGGGCC
>CANJJT010000114.1:0-13061 GCA_947474715.1 Betaproteobacteria bacterium | reverse complement strand
GACTGCCTCCGAGAAAATGGATCCCCGCCTGCGCGGGGATGACAGTAGTGAGTTATCCCTGCTTCCAGATATGAGGCCATTGTTTCGGTAGGCACTGCAGACAGATTCGCAGATACCAGACCTTTCCCCGCAAATCGGTGAAGAACCTTGTCAAAGGGGGCCGACTCGTGAGCGCAGCGAACGAGCGGGGGGATTTTCAACCGCTACGCTTGAATGGCAGCAGTCGCCATCAGGCAGATGCGAGGGATGTCTTTGGATGCCCTGTCGGCAAAGCGACCATCATGATCAGGACTCGCAGCAAGGCTCGGTGAGGGCGTGCAGATTCGCCTGCCTGGTGAAAATCCCCCCGCTCGGCTTCGCCGAGTCGGCCCCCTTTGACAAGGTGGTAAACCCTCACCTGCGCAGGCCCGCAGGATGTTCCGGATGCCTAGCGCAGGTCCGCCGAGGCGGCCACCCGGCGCAATTCACGGGCATGCCGGTGCCGCGCCATCAGGCGTGGGTCAGTCACCACGCTGCCCACGGTCTTGCCGACCACCATCACCACCCCGAGCAGGGGCAGCACCAGCATCAGGCCGGTGATGCCCGCCACGGCACCGCCGACGAAGATCATCAGCACCGTGATCAGCGGATGCATCTGCAGGCTCTTGCCCACCGTGATCTGCATGTACACGAAATCATCGAGCAGGCGCGCCACCCCGAACAGACCGATGGCCCAGTAGGCCATCATCGGGTCGCCGGGAAAGTCCGTCGCCACCACCAGCACCACCAGCAGCCCGCCCAGCACCGTGCCCACATAGGGGATCCAGGCCAGCACCGCACAAATGAATCCCAGCGCCAGCGCGCCGGGCACGTTGATCAGCGCCAGCCCGGCCGCCAGGGTGAAGGTATCCAGCACGGTCAGCTTCACCAGCCCGATGAAGTAGGCGCGCAGGGTGCGGTCGACCTCGTTCAGCAGGAACAGCGAGCGCTCGAACACGGCGTTGGGCACCGCCTCGGCGATGAAGCGCTTGAAGCGCTGTCCGTCGCGCAGGAAGAAGAAGGCCAGGAATGGCGCCAGCAGCAGCGAAGGCGCCCAGGCCATGATGCCCATGGCCACCGGCTCGATGTACTCGGTGACATGGCCTTCCATGCTGTTCAGGCGCTGCACCACGGTGTCGGCCAGATGGGCATTGGCCAGCGGCGCCCAGGCGCTTTCCAGGGCCCGCAGCGACTTGTCCAGCAGCGTGAGCCCGCCGTCCATGTAGCGTGACACCAGCGCATTGGTGTCGGCGAAGCGGCGGGTGACCCAGGGCGCCACCAACAGCCCGGCCACCGACATGAACAGCAGGAAGCCCAGCATGACCGAGCTGGCCGCCCCTTCCCGCGTCAGTCCGCGGAAGATCAGCCGGTTCATCAAGGGGAACAGCAGGTAGTACAGGATCAGGGCCAGCAGCGCCGGCACCACCAGCCAGAGCAGCTTCTGCAGGAACACCAGCAGCAGGCAGGTGATGCCGAGGATGGCGCACCAGACCAGCGGGCCGGAGCCTTCGGATTCCAGTTCCTGATCGTGGCTGGCCATCAGAGGTGCTGGTGCGCGTTCGCGGCCAGCGCCATCTCGCGCATGCGCCCGCCGATATGCCGCGCGAGCTGGCGCGCGATCTTGGAAGCGATGCGCCCGTGGGTGTCCAGCAGCTCGAGAAAGTCATCGCGGAAGAACACCGCCAGACGCGCATCGCCAACCGCACGCGCATCGGCCGAGCGGGGCGCACCATCCAGCAGGGCGAGTTCACCGAAGAAGTCCCCGACGCCCAGCCGCGCCACCTCGCTCACCACCCCGGCCCGCGTGCGGGTGATCGACACCTCGCCCTCGAGGATGATGTAGATCGCGTGGCCCTCCTCGCCCTCGTCGAAGATCACCTCCCGTGCGAGGTAAGCGCGTTCATGCATGAGCTGCTCGACCAGGCGCAACTCCGCCGGCGAGAGGCCGATGAACAGCGACAAACTGCGGATGCGGTCAAGATGCGGCGAGGCGGGTTCGCGGCGAAAGGGATTGCGCAAGATGCAGGGCTCCGGAACAGGTGCTATGCCGCAATTGTATGCCGGCACCTCGGTGCTGCTCCAGATGCGCACCACCATGGAGCGCCGCCACCGGGATACCTGTGTGCCAGAAACATTCTGGCCTGGTGCAAGGGGCTGGCACGAGCGGTTAATATCAGGCCTGCCGTATCACGCCTGCCTGCCGCATCGGCGTGCATGCAGTGGTCGCCAAAACATTTGTTTCACCACTGAACCGCCAACCCTGACAGCGCCCATGAATCCAGCCCTCGCCTTCCTCAAATGGTGGCCCATGGTGAACCGGGACAGCGTGCGCGCCGACGCCCTGGCAGCGCTGGTGAGCGCCGTCGTGGTGCTGCCGCAGGGCATCGCCTTTGGCATCCTGGCCGGGGTCGGGCCGGAGTACGGCCTGTACTGCGCCATGGTGCCGGCGCTGGTGGCGGCGCTGTTCGGCTCGTCCTGGCATGCGGTGTCCGGGCCCACCAATGCGGTGTCGCTGTTCGTGTTTGCCACGCTGGCGCCGCTGGCGCTGCCGGGTTCCCCCAGCTACCTCTCCTACGCCTTCACCCTCGCCTTCATGTCGGGCATGCTGATGCTGGCCATGGGCCTGGCCCGCTTGGGCACGCTGGTGAACTTCATTTCGCACACCGTGGTGGTGGGCTTCACTGCCGGTGCGGGGGTGCTCATCCTCACCAGCCAGCTGCGCGACTTCTTCGGCATCGACCTCGCCCGCCACGCCGGGGCGCTGCAGACCCTCGCCGACACGCTGCTGCGCCTGCCCGAGTCGCATCCCTGGACGGTCACCGTCGGCCTGGTCACGCTGGTTGCCGGCATCGCTGCACGCAGGTTTGTGCCCAAGGTGCCCTACATGATCGTGGCCATCGGTGCAGGCTGCATCGCCGCCGCGGTGATCACCGCCCTGGTCGGTGAGGCCGCCGGACTGCACATGGTCAATGCCATACCGGCCAGCCTGCCGCCGCTGTCCTCCCCGGATTTATCCCCTGAAACGCTGGGCGCGCTCGCCGGGACTGCGCTGGCCATCACGGTGCTCAGCATCACTGAGGCCATGTCCATCGCACGCGCCGTGGCGCTGCGCTCCGGACAGCGCATCGATGCCAACCAGGAGTTCGTCGGCCAGGGCCTGTCCAACATCGCCGCCAGCTTTTTCTCCGGCTACCCCTCCAGCGCCTCCTTCAACCGCACCGGCCTGAACTTCGACACCGGCGCAAAGACACCGCTGGCAGCCGCGATGTCGGCGGTGATACTGGCGGTACTGGTGATCTTCTTCGCCCCGTGGGCGGAATTCATCCCCATGGCGGCCGTGGCGGCACTCCTGATCCTGGTGGCCTGGGGCCTGATCGACCTGCGGCATATCCGGCACATCCTGCGCACCGACCGCGGCGAGGCCGCCGTGCTGCTGGTGACCTTCGGCGCGACGCTGCTGCTCAGCCTCGAGATCGCCATCCTCGCCGGGGTCGCCGCTTCGCTGCTGATTCACCTGTACGGATCGGCCCACCCCGCCATGCGCAGCCTGGTGCCTGACCCGCGGGTGCCGGAACGCAACATGCTCGAAGTGCAGGGGAACTTCCCCGAGTGCCCCCAGATGAAGATCCTGCGCGTGGAGGGATCGCTGTACTTCGGGGCAGTGGAACACGTGGAGAATCATTTCGACGAGATCCGCAAGCAGCAGCCGGACCAGAAGCATCTGCTGCTGATGTCCAAGAGCATCAACACCATGGATCTGGCCGGAGCAGACCTGTTGCTGCGCGAGGCACGCAAGCGCCGCGCGGGCGGCGGTGACCTGTACTTCTACAGCCTGCGCGTGCCGGTGATGCGCAAGCTGGAAGCATTCGGCTACATCGGGGAATTCAACCGCGACCACCTGTATCGCGGCAAGCGCCAGGCCTTCAACCGGGTGTTCCAGCGACTGGACCGGTCCATCTGCGCCACCTGCACGGCCAGGATCTTCCAGGAATGCGCCACCATCGAAGGGCCGGCTGAGCACCCTGCGGGCACGCAGCCCGCTTCTGCCACAGTGACACCGGAACGACCGCTTCTCTGACCCGGCGACGCGAGGTCGGCGAAGCAGCCGCCAGCCTGAAAGACGCCTTTAAAGCACGCCCTGGTGCTTGAGCTGCTCGTACTCTTCCTCGGACAGCCCCATCCAGTCGACGAACACCGCCTTGCCATCACCGCCGGCCGGGCTGCTGGGTCGCAGCGGCATGCGCGGCACGCCCTCATAGCTCATCGGGCTGTGCTGCACCGTGATGTCACCGAACTGCGGATGCTTGATGTTCTGCAAGGTGCCGCGCGCATGCATGTGCGGGTCGTTGATGACTTCGGCCATGTCGCGGATCGGCGCGTGCGGCACGCGGTACTCCTGCAGCAGCGCAACGATGTGCTGGCGCTTGTGCTTGGTGGTCCATTCAGTGACCACCGCATCGACGTCGTCGATGTTCTGCACGCGCAGCTTGAGGCTGCCAAAGCGCGGGTCGGTCTTCAGCTCCGGCCGTTCCATCGCCTCGATCAGGCCCTCCCAGTGGCGGTCCATCGGGCAGATGATGGCGATCCAGCCGTCGGCGGCCTTATACACATTGTAGGGCGCCTCGGCCATGCCGCCATGACGGTTGCCGGTGCGCTCGGGGCTTTTCTTGCCACGCCCCAAATACATGCCCAGATTGGAGGCGAGCGAGGGATAGACCGCCTCCTGCATCGACACTTCCACCAGGCGGCCGATGCCGGTCTTCTCGCGGTCGTAGAGCGCGGTCATGATGCCGCCGTAGAGGTGGATGCCGGCGAAGAAGTCAGCCAGCGCGGGACCGGCCTTAGTGGGCGGGCCATCCGGAAAACCGGTGATGCTCATCACGCCGCACATGGCCTGCACGGTCAGGTCCATGGCGGGAAAGTCGCGATACGGGCCGGAACGGCCGTAGCCGGAACTGGAGGCGTAGATGAGGCGCGGGTTGACCTTGCGCAGGTCCTCCGGGCCGATGCCCAGGCGATCGGTGGCGCCGGGGGCGAAGTTCTCCACCAGCACGTCGGCGCGCTTGATCATCTCGAGGATCAGCTCTTTCCCGCGCGGGGTCTTCAGGTCCATGGTGACGGCGTTCTTGTTGCCGTTCAACATGGCAAAGGGCAATGCCGCGCCGCCGCCCAGGTCGGCCCGGATGCGCAGATGCTCGCCGCCATGCGGCTCGACCTTGATCACGGTCGCTCCGGCCAGCGCCATCAGGTAGGTCGCATACGGACCGTTGTAGATGTGCGAGAGGTCGATGACGGTGATCCCCGACAGTGGATAGTGCGGCGGCTGGGCGGGCTGGTTCGGTTGTGCGCTCATGGAGACTCCGGTTGAGTGGTTGGCTGCCGGCAACTAATTGCCGGAGGCGGCCTGGCTGCGCGCGAGGATGCGCGTTGCCGCCTTGAAGTGGGGAATGTCGACCATCTTGCCGTCCATGTTCACCACGCCCGCGCCGGGGTTGGCGGCAAAGGCGGCCAGCACCTTGTTGGCCCAGTCCAGCGATTCGGCCGAGGGGGTGAACACGCGGTTGATGACGTCGACCTGGTCAGGGTGGATGGCGGCCTTGGCCGAGTAGCCCATGCGCTGGCCCTCGATGGATTCGGCTTCCAGCCCTTTGGGATCGCGAAAGTCCACATACACCGCATCGACGGCGATCACCGAGGCTGCGGTGGCGGCAAACAGGCACAGCGAGCGTGCCAGGTGGTAAGGCGGGGTGTACTGGCCGGTGGCGGCATCGCGGTTGCCCATGGCGCCCAGGTCGGCGGCCAGGTCCTCGCCGCCCCACAGCAGGGCCGACAGGCGCGGACAGGCCATCTCGCCGGTGGCGGTGTAGGTGCCCAGGCCGAACATCGAAGCACCGTTCTCGGTGACGATGGGCAGGATCTGTGTCTGGCCCACGGGCACGCCATCACGCGCTTCCAGTGCGGTGAGGTAATCGGACACGGTGCGCAGATCCGTGGCGTTGCGGCACTTCGGAAACATGATGCCGGCCGGCCGGGCACGCACCACCGCTGCCAGGTCGAGCAGGGCATGCGGGGTGTCCAGCGCGTTCATCCGCACATACAGTTTCTTGCTGGTATTGGCCGAGGCCAGCACTTCGGCACACAGGGCACGGGCGGCCGGCTTATTGCCAGGGCCGACCGAATCTTCCAGGTCGAGGATGAGGGCGTCGGCCGCCGAACTCATGCCCTTGGCGATCTTGCGCTCGCTGTCGCCGGGGACAAAAAGGAGTGAACGCATGGGGGTCTCCTGAACCGGTTGATACAGTGCTGCGGAAGGAATGCGAAATGAAGGAATCACCGGGGGAAGCCGTTACAGCAGCCTGCCCCCGGGTACTCAGGGAGACGATCAGAACGTGTTCAGGCCGAGGAAACCGTCCTCGGGGAAGGAGGACATGATCATCTTGCCCACCAGTTCCTTCAGCGTCTCGCTGGTGCCGCCACCGAGCGAACCGTAGCGCGCGCCGCGGTAGAAGCGCGACACCGGGTACTCGTCGGTGAAACCGTAGCCACCATGCACCTGGATGGCTTCACTGGTGACGCGCAGGCTCATCTCGTTGCAGAATATCTTGGCGTTGGCCGCCTGGTACGGGTCCGGGAAGGGATTGGCCGTGGCACAGGCGCGATACAGGATGGAGCGGGCCGCCTCGATGTCGCGGTACATGTCGGCCAGCTTGAAGCGCAGGCCCTGGAATTCGCCGATGGACTGGCCAAAGGCGGTGCGGTCGCGGGCGTATCGAACGGCTTCCTCGAAGGCGCCTTCGGCCAGGCCGAGCGAGATGCTGGGGTTCAGGCAGCGCTGGGTGTTGAAGGCCTTCAACAACTTCCTGAATCCGTCTTCGCGCAGGATCAGGTTCTCCAGGGGCAATTCGCAATTCTCGAAGCGGATCTCGGCGAGGTTCTCGCCGCCCATGGTGTGGTAACGCGCCGTGCATTCGAAGCCGGGCGTACCCTTTTCGATCATGACGCAGCCGATGCCGCCGCGGCCGGGCGCCTTGTTGATGCGGCTGAACACCACGAAGGCCTGGGCCTCGTCGACGCGGCTGATCAACGTCTTCACGCCATTGAGCACCAGCTTGTCGCCGACGATGTCGCAGTTGGTGCGGTAATTGGACACGTCGGTGCCGGCATGCGGCTCGGTCATGCACACGGCGAGGATGACCTCCCCCTTGCACACGCCCGGCAGCAGGCGGCGCTTGATGCTTTCCGGGGCGAAGGCATCGATGATCTTGGTCTGCACGCCCACTTCGCCCATCACCGCCATGGCGGTGACATAGCAGACCTTGGAGATTTCCTCGAGCACCAGCGCGGTGTCGAGCACCGGCAGGCCGAGGCCGCCGTATTCCTCGGGCACGGCCATCCCCAGCACGCCGATGTTGGCCAGTTCGCGGATGTTCTCCCAGGGGAAGCTGCCGTCCATGTATTTCAGGGCGCGCGGTTTGAAGTTCTTCTGCGCGAGCTCGCGCACGGTGCCGACGATGCGGCGCTGGTCTTCCGTCAGTTTGAATTCCATGATTCGCTCTTCTCCTGTTCTAAGCCCACCTGAGGCCGGTCAGCGAAGCGGCGCTGGCCGGCCGGTTAAAAGACGATTATCCCATTGCACGGATCGCATCGGCCCGCGGCCCGTGCTGCTGTCCCGGAATTGCCTTGATGTCACACCCGCGCCGACACCCTTCATGCCGCAGTCCTTCCCGGGCGTGCCAGCACGCGCGTCGGGTGCTCGAGCAGCCGGCGCTGGCGCTGGCGCACCAGGTTTTCCAGTTCGCCGACATGCGACTGCATGGCCTGGGCCGCGGCGACGGCATCGCGCGCGCGGCAGGCGTCGAGAATGCGCTCATGCGCCGCGATGATGTGCGCCTGGTTACCCATGCTGTAGCGCACGCCGTGGTGCTCGCCGCTGGCCAGCAGACTGATGGCCGACCAGAAGGTCTCCAGCACGCTGTTGCCGCTGGCGCGCGCAATCAGGCCGTGGAAGACGCGGTTCTCGGCGAGAAAGGCTTCAAGATCACGCGTACCCTGCAACTGCTTCATGCGCGCCACCGACGCGGCCAGTTCCGCCAGGTCTTGTTCCGTGGCATTGACGGCGGCCTCGGCGGCCAGCGCCGGCTCGATCACCTCGCGCGACTTCAGCACGGTGAGAAAGGGCACTTCATGCAGGCGCAGGAACACCGACAGCGTGTGGGCCAGCATGTCCACGCCTGGGCGGCTGACGATGATCCCCCCGCCGGGACCGGGGCGCAGCTCCAGCGCACCCTGCGATTCCAGGATCTTCAGGCTCTCGCGCAGCGTCGGCCGGCTGACCTCGAACGCCTCGAGCAACTCGGCTTCGGTGGCGAAGCTGCTGCCCGGCGCGAGGCGTGCCTCGACCATGCGCTCGAGCAACTGCCGGGCGATCTCGACGGGCTTGCTGCGGTGGATGGTCATGCGGGTGGGCGGGTGCGCTTCAATCCGGCTGGCTACTTGCCGGTAAACTTCGCCGGGCGGCGCTCGGCAAAGGATGCCAGGCCCTCGGCGTAGTCAGCCGAGGAGAAAATCTCCGGCAAGGAGGCCCGCTCCATGGTGAGGCCCGCAGTGAGCGGCACTTCCAGGCCGCGATGCACCAGGCGCTTCATGGTGCGCGCACCCATGGGCGAGCGCGAGGCCAGCACACGGGCGATGGCCAGCACGTGCTCGTCGAGTTGGTCGCCGGGCACGGCGGCATGCAAGAGGCCGATGTCCTCGGCGCGCTTGCCGTTGACCGGCTCGCCGATCAGCATCAGCTCCAGGGCCTTGGCCGCGCCGATCACGCGCGGCAACCGCTGCGTGCCGCCCGCGCCGGGGATGGCGCCGATGCGCGCTTCGGTGAGACCGATGGAGATGTCTTCGGCGCCGTAGCGCAGGTCACAGGCCACGGCAATCTCGCAGCCGCCACCCAGCGCCAGGCCGTTCAGCACGGCAATGGTGGGCATGGGCGCGGCATCGACGGCATCCACTGCCGCATTGATGGCGCGGTTGTGCGCCACCTTGGCGGCATCGTCCATGCCACGGCGCTCTTTCAGGTCGGCGCCGGCACAGAAGGCACGGCCGCTGCCGCGGATGAGCAGCACGCGTGCCGGCAGGGCCACGGCCTTCTGCACGGCAGCGTGGAATTCCCGCACCATGTCCACGCCCATGGCATTCAGGCGGTCGGGGCGGTTCAGGCGGATCTGGATGATGCCATCGCCCAGGTCTTCGAAGAGGATGGGCGGTTGCGGCGTTGCGGTGCTGGGTGCAGTGCTGGTGTCAGTCATGGTTCAGTCCCTGTCAGGTATGGCTAGGCGCACTCAGCCGGCAGCGGCGAGCAGGCTGTCGCGAAAATTCGGATGGGCAATGGCGGCCAGCCGCCGCGCCCGCTCGCGCAGCGTGCAGCCACGCAGGTCGGCGGCACCATATTCGGTGACGATGAGGTCGACATCGGCGCGAGCCGTGGTGACCGGCACACCGGCCAGCGCGGCGACGATCTTCGAGTACTTGCCATCCGGCGTGGCCGAGGGCAGCGCAATGATGGCGCGACCGCCGGGTGAGAGCTGCGCGCCCTTGACGAAGTCCACCTGACCGCCGATGGCGCCCAGGTAACGTTTGGCGGCAATCTCGGCATTCACCTGACCGGTGAGGTCCACCTCCACGGCCGAATTGATGGCGTAGAGCTTCTGGATGCGCGCCATCACCAGCGCGCTGTGGGTGTATTCCGCCGAGCGCAGCGCCACCTCGGGGTTGCCGTCGGCAAAGTCAAACAGCGTACGGGTGCCGAACAGGCCGCCGGTGACCATCAGGCCCGCCCCCTCGCCCTTTTTGGCATTGGTGATCACCCCGGCCCGGATCAGCGGCACCACACCGTCGGGCACCACACCGCTGTGGATACCCAGGTCGCGGTGGCCGGTGAGCGCGCGGCACATGGCCACCGGCAGACCGCCGATCCCCAGTTGCACCGTGGCGCCATCGGGGATGAGTTCCGCCACTTTCGCGGCCACCTGCAGTTCCTGTTCGCTCGGCTCGGGGTCAGGCAGAAAGACTTCGTCGGCATCGGCCTGCACCAGCACGTCGATGTCCTCGCGCCGCACCAGCGTGTCATGGCCGGTCATGGGCAGGCGCTCGTCGATCTCGGCAATCACCAGCCGGGCCGCCTGCACCAGCGCCGGAATGAAATCGGCAATCACGCCGGTGGTGTACAGGCCCGGCGTGCTGTGGGGCCGCAGCTTGAGCAACAGCACATCCACCTTGAGCAGGCCCTCGCGCAGCAGCACCGGCACCCGCGACACATGCGCAGGCACGATCTCCACCAGGTTGGCCGCAGTCAGCACCCGATTGGTGCCGGCGCCATTCAGGGCGCGGAAGCGGAAGCGGTCGGCATGCTCGGGCTTGAGCGTATCGCTGGTGGTCATGCCGACGAAGATCTCGCACGACGGCAGTTCGGCGCGCTGGGCGATCAGGCGGCGCGTCAGTCCGCGCGGCTCGGCCGTGCCCTGGGGCCAGGTGATGACGGCGCCTTCGGTGATCACCGGGCGGAAGTCGAATGCGGATGAGGGGAGGGTCATCGTCGGTCTATGGTCATCGCAGGCTTGGGGCTGGCAGCGGCCGGCAAAACCGGGGGCTACAGAGGAAAAAGCCGGGCAATGCTAGCACCGGGGTCCGCGGGCGGTCAAATCCTCTAAAGGATTTGCCTGCAGGTTCATCCGCAGTGGCAATGCCCCTCTGGGGCGCAGGCATCCGCTCGACCGTGGATGCCTGCAAACGAGGCGCCAGGCCGGCTTCCTCGAGGTACTTCGCCGATTTTCGGGGATGGTGCTGGCGGCGGGTCGGCGCAGGCACGGGGGTTAACCCGTGTCAAAGGGGGCCGACGCGGACGGGACGCAGTCGCCCGGGGGGATTTTCTCCCGCTGCCGTTATCGTTCGCCAGTCATTGCCGAATGGAGATCCTGGATGTAATCCGCCGCCTCCCTTCCTGCAAAGTAACAACCATCAGCCGGATTCTCGACAGTATCTTGCGTAGGCAGGGGAATCGGACTGGCGGGTCAAAATCCCCCCGCTCGGCCTGGCGGCCGAGTCGGCCCCCTTTGACAAGGGGGTAAACCCGCTGCTCCCGGAAATCGACGAAGAACCGATGGCTCAGACAGACCGCGAAGCACTGGCCGCAATGCTGCCGGCCCTGCCACAGCCTTCTTCAGGTGCGGTAGTTCGTCACCTTGACCGGCGCCAGGACATTGGAGCTGCGCAGGGAGTTCACTTCAACGAAGATCTCGATCACGAAGTACTGCAGGATCGCCACCACCAGCACGACGAACCAGGCGCCAAACTTGCCCACACGCGTGGAACGCTTGGCACCTTCTGCCTCGGCACGCAATTGGGTGAGGTAGTCACCCAGGGCATCGCGGGTCTGAATACGACGGCCGGCGACATCTTCGAGAAACTCGACGAGCTCCTCAGGCGTGGCTTGCGCACGGGCACGACCGGGATCACGCGCACCTGGATGCCCGCCCGTTTCCATGCTCACCACTTTCATCTGCTGACTGGAACTCACACGCTCTCCCAACTCTCTTTGGATTATAAAGAAGCGCCCGCCTCGCCGGTGTGGGGTTATCTGTACAAAATTGGAATAAATATGTTCTGATTCATAGCATTGCTGGGATACCAGCGGCCTGGGCAATCTCCCCGCACGTAACGCCACGCAATGCCACGCAATGCCACGCACGGCCTGCGTATATCCCCCATGGTCGTATCACGCGTCGCCCCTTCGACCCCGAATCCGGGGCTGCGGTGCGAAGCGGCTAAACTTGCTGGCTTGCCGAACCCATAACAAGACTTGCCCGAGGAGATTTCGCATGTCCGACCTGCCCAAACAGCTCTTTTCCGGCGTGAAGGTGATCGCCGTCGCACGCGTCATCGCCGCGCCCTTCTGCACCATGCAGCTGGCCGTCAACGGCGCCGACGTCATCACCATCGAGAACCCGGACCTGGGCGACTCGACACGCGTCTCCGAAAACGACGAGTCCTTCCTCAAGCCGCTGATGAGCCGCAGCTACCTGCCGCTCAACCTGAACAAGCGCTCGCTCACCCTGGCCATCAATACGCCCGAAGGCCAGGCCATCTTCAAGCAGCTGGTGAAGGACGCCGATGTCGTCGTCGAGAACCTGCGTACCGGCACCATGGAACGCTACGGCCTGGGCTACGAAGTGCTCAGCAAGATCAACCCCGGCATCGTCTACTGTTCGGTCACCGGCTACGGCAGCACCGGCCCCAAGAAAAGCGACCCTGGCATCGACGATGCCATCCAGGCCGGCAGCGGCCTGATGAGCATCACCGGCACGCCCGAGACCGGCCCCATGAAGACCGGCAGCACCGTGGTCGATTACACCACCGGCTATGCCTCCGCCTTCGCCATCGCCAGCGCGCTCTTCCACAAGCAGCGCACCGGCCAGGGCCAGCAGATCGACATCTCCATGATGGAAGTGGCCATGACCATGATGTCCGGTGAGGTCACCCGTGCCGTCACCGGCGGCGAACAGCCGCCCCTGTCGGGCAACGCCTCCAATCGCGGCCGCTACGTCAGCAACTCCTTCCCCTGCAAGGAAGGCCACGTGTCCGTGGCGGCGCGCTCCACCGTGCTGCGCGGGCGCTTCTTCAAGGCCATCGGCCGCGAAGACCTGCCCCAGGACCCGCGCTTCGCCACCGAGGCGCTGGGCCGCAAGAACCTCAAGGAACTCGAAGCCGAAATCCGCAAGACCATGCTGGAGAAAACCGCCGACGAATGGGAAGCCCTCTTCATACGCGACGGCGTGCCGGCGATGAAGATCATTCCGCTGGTGGAAGCCGTGAAGCAGCCGCAGGTGGTAGCCCGCGAGTTCATCAAGCACTTCCCCGCCGAACCCGCCATCGGCCTGCCGGCCTTCGGTGTTCCCACCCCGCCCTACCGCCACTCCGTCACCCCCTTCCAGGTCAGCCGCCGCGCCCCGAGCCTGGGCGAACACACCGATGAAGTGCTCGCCTCCATCGGG
>CANJJT010000113.1:0-13080 GCA_947474715.1 Betaproteobacteria bacterium | reverse complement strand
TCGGCCCCCTTTGACAAGGGGGTAAACCTGGCCCGTCCCAGTGCCCTCAGTAGATCTCCGGCACGATGAGGTCATCCGGAATGGGGTTGCGGTGGTAGTCCTTGTGGCGTTCCCGGTTGGGCATCACCACTTCCTGCCGCGGGATCTCCTGGTAGGGCATCTGTTGCAGCAGGTGGTGGATGCAGTTCAGGCGCGCTTTCTTCTTGTCGTCGGCGCGCACGATCCACCAGCGCGCTTCCGGGCTGGTGGTGCGCTCCAGCATCACTTCCTTGGCGCGCGTGTACAGTTCCCAGCGGCGGCGCGATTCCAGGTCCATCGGGCTCAACTTCCATTGTTTGAGCGGGTCATGAACGCGGCCGAGGAATCGCAGATGCTGTTCCTCGTCGGAGATGGAGAACCAGTACTTGATCAGCTGTATGCCCGAGCGCACCAGCATCTTCTCGAACTCGGGCACGGTGCGGAAGAACTCCTCGTACTGATCGTCGCTGCAAAAGCCCATGACGTGCTCGACGCCGGCGCGGTTGTACCAGCTGCGGTCGAACAGCACGATCTCCCCGGCGGCGGGCAGGTGCGCGATGTAGCGCTGGAAATACCACTGCGTGCGCTCCCGGTCGTTGGGTGCCGGCAGCGCCGCCACGCGTGCCACGCGTGGGTTGAGCCGCTGGGTGATGCGCTTGATCGCGCCGCCCTTGCCGGCGGCGTCACGGCCTTCGAACAGGATCACCACCTTGTGCCCGGTGTGGACCACCCAGTCCTGCAGCTTCACCAACTCGGCCTGCAGGCGGAACAGTTCACGGAAGTACTGCTGGCGGTAGGCGCGGTCTTCGGCAATACGTGCTTTCTGGCCGCCCGCGCTCATCTCGGTGCGGTCCTCGTCCTCCATTTCCAGTTCTTCGTCGTACCCGTCCAGCAGGTCCTTGCGGATACGGCGGATCATTTCCTTGCTGACCGGCAACTCTGGCTTCTTCGATTTCACGGTCCACTCCTTGATTTAAGCCTGGCTGCGCGATTCCGGTGGTCCAGACTGTAACTTCTCCATTTTCATCATACCCGCGCCAATATTGCCGTTTTATGACTTGCAGCAAATCTGCAATGTTTGTCCGGGGTCTGATCAGCGCAGGTTGCCGGGCGCATCACAAAAAACTATTGGAGGCCAGGACCGTTCGGCATTAACCTCACTGCCATAATGATGCAGGGTGATAAGAGGAACGCCTGCAGAAACAAGGGGCTTGCAAGCCCCGCACCCAAGGAGGATCGCCGCATGCCACGCCTGTCCCGCGCCGTAGTTGTATTGCTTCTGCTCGCCGCCCTGGCCCCGTCAACAGGCATGGCCCAGGCCTACCCCGCCAAGCTGGTGCGCATGGTGGTGGCCTTTCCCACCGGCGGGCCGACTGATCCGCCGGCGCGCTGGATCGCGCAGAAGCTGAGCGAGAATTTCGGCCAGACCGTGATCGTGGATTTCAAGGGCGGGGCTTCGGGCAATATCGGCACCGAGTTTGTCGCCAAGGCTGCCCCGGACGGCTACACGCTGCTGTTCATCACCAGTTCCTTCTATCTGTCGGCGGTGACCGCATCCAACCTGCCCTTTGATCCGGTCCGCGATTTCGCGCCGATTTCGCCGGCCACCTCCGGCCCCACCCTGTTCGTGGTGCATCCCTCGCTCGGCATCTCCAGCGTGCGTGAACTCATCGCGCTGGCAAAGAAAAGTCCGGGCAAGCTGACTTTCGGCTCCTCGGGGCAGGGCGGTCCGCTGCACCTGTACGCGGAGCTCTTCAAGTACATGGCGGGGGTGGAGATGCTGCATGTGCCCTACAAGGGCGCGGGGCCGGCCGTCACCGACATCGTTGCTGGACGCATCGACACGCTGTTCGTTGGCATGCCGGCCGTGGTGCCCTTCATGAAGACCGGCAAGGTGGTGGCCATCGGCACGAGCTCCATGGAGCGCGCGCAGTCGCTGCCCGACCTGCCTTCCATCCACGAGCAGGGCCTCACCGGTTTCGATGGCGGCTCGCGCTACGGCCTGATGGCCCCGGCGCGCACGCCGGCCGAGGCGATCAACCGTGTCAATGCCGGCCTGAAGCAGGTGCTGTTCACCAACGACACGCGCAAGGTGTTCGGCGACTTCGGCCTGGAGCCCATCCACAGTTCTTCTGCCGAGTTCGGCAGCTGGATCAAGTCGCAGATCGAGCGCTGGACCAAGGTTGCCGCCATCGCCGGCATCAAGAAGGAGTAGCACTCGCAGCGCCAGTCAGTGGCAGTGCGCAGGCACGGCGTGTGGTTTGGGTTCGCTCCGGTGCGCAGCTTCATCAACGCGGTTTGATCGACGCGGTTGCCCGCAGCGGGTGGCGATGCTACCGTTGACTGCTCCCTTCCCTCATCCGCACTGTCACCCAGACCCTCATGGCCGATCCACTCAAGACACCCATCCTCATCGTCGGCGCCGGCCCGGTCGGCCTGGCCCTGGCCCTCGACCTTGGCTGGCGCGGCATCGACTGCCTGCTCATCGAGGAGACCGATGGCCGCCTGGAGCATTCCAAGATCGGCCACATTGCCGTGCGCACCATGGAGTTTTTCCGCCGCTGGGGCATTGCCCGCGCCGTGCGCGAGGCCGGTTTCCCGGATGACTTCCGCATGTCGCGCGTCATCTGCACCGATGTGAAGAAGCCGCCGCTACACATCGAAGAACATGCCTGCCTGCGCGATATGCCGCTGCCCGCCTATTCGCCGGAGAAAAAGCAGCGCTGCCCGCAACACTGGCTGCAACCCATCCTGGAGCAGGCGGTGGCGCGCCAGCCGGCGGCAACACTGCAGCACCGCTGGAAGCTCGAATCCTTCCGCGATGCGGGTGACCATGTCGAAGCCCAGGTCCGCGACATCCATGCCGACCGGGTGGTGACGGTGCAGGCGCAGTACCTGGTGGCCTGCGATGGCGTGATGAGCGGCGTGCGTGACGCGCTGGGCATCGGCATGACCGGCAAACCCAGGCTGAGCTACTCGCTCGGGGTCACGGTGCGCATCCCCGATTTCCTGAAGCATTGCCATTACGGCGCCGCCGAGCGCTTCATCTTCCTCGGCCCTGAAGGCACCTGGGGCAATCTCACCACCGTCGACGGGCGCGACCTGTGGCGCCTCACCGTGCTGGGCACCGAGGACAAGCTCGATCTGGACAATTTCGATGCCAAGCTGTGGATGCGTCGCGCGCTGGGTCGCGATGCCGCGTTCGACGTGGTGGCCATGCTGCCCTGGCGCCGCCGCGAACAGATCGCCGGGCATTTCCAGTCCGGCCGCGTGCTGCTGGCGGGTGACGCCGTGCATGCCATGTCGCCCACCGGCGGCATGGGCATGAACACCGGCGTGGGTGATGCGGTCGACCTGGGCTGGAAGCTGCAGGCCATGGTGCAGGGCTGGGGTGGTGCCAAGCTGCTCGACACCTACGAGTTCGAGCGCAAGCCCGTGGCCATCCGCAATGCCGCTTCGTCCACCGATAACTTCAAGGTGCTCACCTCGCCGAAGAACTGCGCCGCCATCCTCGATGACACCGAAGAGGGCGAGCAGACCCGTTGCAAGATCAGCGCCGAATTCACCGCCGCCATGCGCGCCAGCTACTGGGAACCTTCCGGCATACAGATGGGCTATCGCTACGAAGGCTCGCCCGTCATCGTGCCCGACGGATCACCCGAGCCGCAGGACCAGCCTCGCTACGTGCAGACCGCGCGTCCCGGCGCGCGCGCGCCGCATGCCTGGCTGGATGCTGGGAAGACGCGTTCCACGCTGGATCTGTTCGGCCGTGATTTCGTGCTGCTGCAGTTGCAGGGGGGCAGCGATCAACAGTCGGCGGCCTTCACTGCCGCTGCGCAGAAAGTGAAACTCCCTTTGAAGGTGGAGCGCCTCGATTCAGCCGATGTGCGCGAACTCTACGGCGCGCCGCTGGTGCTGGTGCGCCCGGACGGGCATGTGGCCTGGCGCGGTGATGATGCGGCCAAGGCGGCCGCCGTGGTGGATGTGGTGCGGGGCGCGGGGTGATCGTCAGGGTGTAAACCCCTTGTCAAAGGGGGCCGACTGGCCGCAGGCCAGCGGGGGGATTTTGGCCAGCCGGGCTGGTCTCATGACCTTTTGCCGACACTGCATGAAGCCTGGGCCCGCATCCGGTCATGACGGGCGAACGATAAAGGCAGCGGGAGAAAATCCCCCCGCTCGTTCGCTGCGCTCACGAGTCGGCCCCCTTTGACAAGGGGGTAAACCCGGCAGCCATGCCGAACTTACCGCGCCTTCTTCCCCGGAAATCGGTGAAGAACCTTTGACAAGGGGGTCAACCTCCCAGCAGCCCGCCAGCACCTTCAGTCAATCGTGATGCCCGCATCCTTGATCAGCTTGCCGAGTTTGGCCTGATCCGACTTGATCACTGCGGCGAATTCCTGCGGTGAACTGGCAACGATCTCCGAGCCACCCTTGAAGAAACGCGCCTTGATGTCCGGGGTGTTGAGCGCCTTCACCGTCTCCTGGTGCAGGCGGTTGATGATGGCCGCGGGTGTTTTTGCCGGGGCGAAGAAGCCGTAGGTGGAGATGAGTTCGTAGCCGGGCAGGCCTTCGCTGGCCACGGGGGGGATGCCGGGGGCGATCTCCGAGGGTTTTGCGCTGGTGACGGCCAGCGCGCGCAGCTTGCCGGACTTCACGTGCGCCAGCGACGAGGCTGCCGAAGTAAAGGACAACTGCACACGACCGGCGATGAGATCAGTCATGGCCGGGCCGCCGCCCTTGTACGACACACGCACGATGTCCAGTCCGGCCATGGCCTTGAACAACTCCGCCGACAGGTGGCCGGCCGAGCCCGAGCCCGCCGTCGAATAATTCAGCTGGCCGGGTCTGGTTTTGGCGTGAGCGATCAACTCGCGCACGTTCTTTGCCGGCACATCCGGATGGATCACCAGGATGTTGGGCGCGCTCACGGTGAGCGAGATGGGGGCGAAGTCGCGCACCGGGTCATAGGGCACGTTCTGCATGAAGGGCAGGGTCCACATGCTGCCCGACAGGCTGAGCAGGGTGTAGCCGTCGGGTGCCGCCTTAGACACGGTCTCCACGGCGATGACGCCGCTGGCGCCACCGCGGTTTTCCACCAGCACCTGCTGGCCCAGTCCGGTGGTGAGGCCCTGCGCCAGGGTGCGCGCAATGCTGTCATTGCCGCCGCCGACTTCGATGGTGACGATGCGCAGCGGTTTGCTGGGGTAGTCCTGCGCCAGGGCTGCCTGGGGCAGCGACAACAGGGCGCAGGCCAGCAGGCCGGCGCCGCGCCAGGCAGGGCGCGCGCAAGCCTGAAGGCGGCGGAAAGGGTTCGACTGGGCGTGCATGCTTGTTCCTTTGTGCGTGGCTGCGAAGGGCCGCTCGCGGACCCCTGCACCCCTGCTGTCGGAGGGGCTGGTCGCCGGCGATATTACCCCAAGCACCGCGCTCTCCGGCTGGGTTATCATCCGCGACGGAGAACGGGCGCCGCTGCAAATAAAAAGGGGATGGCCCTGACTAGAATGGCCCGGCGATGGCGTGGCGTTCGCTGCATGAGCGCTACGACAAGGCACGGGCCCCGACCAATCAGAACTTCATTCGGCAGCCCATCTTGCTCCCTTACGCCTGCACCATCTTCCTGTCCGCGTTCCTGCTGTTCCTCGTCCAGCCCCTGATTGCCAAACAAATCCTGCCCTGGTTCGGCGGGTCCGCAGCGGTGTGGACCACCTGCCTCCTGTTCTTCCAGAGCGTGTTGCTGGCCGGGTATGCCTATGCCGATGGTGTGGTGCGCTTTCTCAAGCCGCGCCAGCAGACCTACGTGCACCTGGCCCTGCTGGCCGTGTCGCTGGCCTTTCTGCCCATCGTCGCCGATCCCTCCTGGAAGCCCACCGGCGATGAACAGCCCATCCTGCGCATCCTGGCGCTGCTCTCGGTGGCCATCGGCCTGCCTTACCTGATGCTTTCGTCCACCACGCCGCTGTTGCAGGCCTGGTACTGGCGCCGTCACCAGTCGGCTGTGCCCTACCGGCTGTTTGCACTGTCCAACTTCGCTTCGCTGCTGGCCCTGCTGGGTTATCCGGTGCTGGTCGAGCCCTGGTTCGGCGGTCTGGAAGTGGCGCGCTACTGGTCGGTGCTCTACGCGATCTTCGCCGTGGTCTGCGGCGCCACCGGGCTGTTGTCCCTGCGTGCCGTGATGGTGGCTGCACCTGCGGCGGATGTCAGCGCACCCGCTGCGGCGCAGCCTGCCACGAAGATCTCCGCCGGCACGCTGGGCCTGTGGCTGCTGCTGCCCGCCATGGGCTCGGCGCTGCTGCTCGCGGTGAGCAACCACATCACGCAGAACGTCGCCTCGGTGCCCTTCCTGTGGGTGTTGCCGCTGGCGCTCTATCTGGTCACCTTCATCATCTGCTTCGACCATCCGCGCTGGTATACGCGCGTGTTGTTCGTGCCGTTGCTGTGGGTGGCGGTGCCGCTGATGGCCTGGATGGCCGAGTCGCGCAACCTCGAAGGGGCGCTGGCCACCTTCACGCTGGGGCTGTTCGTCATCTGCATGGTCTGCCATGGTGAACTGGCGCGGCGCAAGCCCGACCCCAGCCATCTCACGCTCTACTATCTGATGATGTCCCTGGGCGGCGCCCTGGGTGCGCTGGTGGTGGCGATCATTGCGCCGCTCACGCTGCATGGCTATTTCGAGATGCCCATCGGCCTGGTGCTGATGCTGGTGCTGGCTGTCGGCCTCTTGTGGAAGACGCCGCTGCCGGTGCGCCTTGCCTCGGTGGCTGCCGTGGGTGCATCCTGCTGGTTCTCCTGGCAGTGGGTCGAGACCTATACCGAGGGTGTGCGCATGATGGAGCGCGACTTCTACGGCGTGGTGCGCACCCGTGACCGCACCGATGTCTATCCCATCCGCGTGATGATCCACGGCGCCACCAACCATGGCGGCCAGTTGCTGGGCGAGGGCCACCAGATGGACGCGAGCAGCTACTTTGCGCCCACCAGTGGCTTCGGGCGTTACTTCCGCAGCGCCCCGGATGCGCCGCGCCGCATCGGCGTGATCGGCCTGGGGGCCGGCGCCATGGCGGCGCACGCGCGCGCCGGCGACGAATGGGTGTTCTATGAAATCTCGCCCGCGGTGGTGCGCATCACCGAGAAGGAATTCACCTTCCTCAAGAAGAGCCCGGCGAAGAACGAGATCGTGCTGGGCGACGGGCGCCTGGCACTGGAACGCGAACCCTCGCGCCAGTTCGACATGCTGGCCATCGACGCCTTCTCCGGCAATTCCATCCCCATGCACCTGCTCACGCGTGAGGCGCTGCAGGCCTACATGAAGCACATCAAGCCCGATGGCGCCATCATCTTCCAGGCCACCAACCGCTTCGTGAACATCCTGCCGGTGATCCGCAAGCTGGCCGACGATGCCGGGCTGCTCACCGCGCATATCAGCGATGAGCCCGATTTCGAATCCGGCCCGGAGTACTGGCGTTCCTCCACCGACCAGGTCATCGTCACGCGCAACAAGGCGCTGCTCGAGTCCCCTGGCCATCAAGGATGCCTCGCAGCCGGCACCGCAGCGCGACGACCTGCAACTCTTCACCGATGACTTTTACAATCTGCTGCGCATCCTGAAGTAGCCGCAGACGCAGCCTGAGTGAACCGGCAGCGTGCCTCCCCGGCACGGTTGCCGGTGCCAGCCAAGGAGGTAGGCATGCCGCAGATCGCTTCCCACGACCAGGTGCGCGACAGTCGCAGCCAGCGCGATGTCCCGGGCGGCCACCACGTGCGCCGCACCGATTTCATCGCCGCCCCGGCGGATCGCCCGGAGCTGCCCCAGGCCTTCCTGATCGAAAGCACCCCCGGCCACCACCTGCGCACCCACTTCCACGAAGTCGACCAGTTCCAGGTCGTGGTGGGCGGCGGGGGCACCCTTGCCAAACACGTGGTCGCACCACCCGGTGTGCATTTCGCGCGCCGCTTCACGCCCTATGGCCCGCTCATCAATGGCGCGGGGGGCATCCAGTTCTTCACCCTGCGCGCGTGCCGCGATCCGGGCCGCGCCCAGTTCATTCCCGATCGGCGCGAGCGACTGGACGAGATCCCCGATCGCAAGCCCTGGCAGGTCACTGCGCTGCCGGACTTCACACCGGCACCGCGGCCCGAAGGCGTGGCGCTCAACCCGATACCGGGGGTGAGCAACGGCCAGGGCCTGGGCGCCTGGACGCTGGTGATGGCAGCCGGCGGGACCACTACACTGCCGGACCCTTCCGCAGGGGATGGCCAGTACGTGCTGGTGCTCCAGGGCAGCCTGCTGCACGGTGGCCGCGACTACCCCGGCTACTCGGTAATGTGGGTCGAGCCGGGCGAAGGCGCGCAGGCGGTGTGTGCCGGCGTGCAAGGCCTGGAGGCGCTGGTGCTCAACTTCCCGGCCAGGGACCAGCCGCCGGTGCCGGCGCGCTTGCACGCCGCCGGAGAGGCCTGGCACTGCACCCTGTGCGACTTTGTCTACGATGAAGCGGCCGGCCTGCCGGCCTACGGCATCGCACCGGGCACACCCTGGTCACAGGTGCCCGCCGATTTCACCTGCCCCGACTGTGCCGCCGGCAAGGACGGCTTCGACAAGCTGGCGTTGTGAGGCGGCTGCAAGCCCGCGGGTGTTAACCCCCTTGTCAAAGGGGGCCAACTGGCCGTAGGCCAGCGGGGGGATTTTCGCCAACCAGGCTCATGCCCGACTGGATCAGATCGTGCCGGTAGTCCCGATCATGCGTGTAGCCTGGCAGGCAGGTCTGGCTGTGTGGGCCGAGCAGCATGGTTGTTGAAAATTCCCCCGCTCGTTCGCTGCGCTTACAAGTCGGCCCCCTTTGATAAGGGGGTAAACCATGTCGCTCTGATACTCTCGGCATTCTCTGGCGCATCGCCGACACCCCACGGAATGACACCCATGAGCCTGGACCAGCTTGAAACGCAGGATGTGTTTGCCCCGACGCAGAAGGCCGATGACGAGCTGAAGGGCGGCAGCACCCAGCTCGCCGTGGCGGCGTTGCAGTTGCTGGTGCTGTTCGATGCCCAGGCCAACCTGGGCGAGGTGATCACGCGCAGCGGCCTCGATCACGCCGAAGGCCGCAAGGTGGCGCAGCAACTGGCCAGGGACGGCCTTATCGAGCTGTCGAGCGGCACGCTCGACATCAATATCGACTTCAGTTATTTCTTCGGCCCCACCACCACCCAGCCCATCGGCGCCATGGTGAGGCGGGCCGAGGCCGAGGCCGATGGCGGCACCCAGCGCCTGACGCTCGATGGCTACTACGTCAGCATCGCGCGCCGCGCCGCCGACCAGCGCCGGCCAGCCAATGCGCCACCAGTGTCGGTGCTGGCCATCGAGGATGACCCACCCATGCAGCGCATGATCCGCTTCCTGCTCGGGGAGGCGGGCTTCACCACGCAGGTGGCTGGCAACCGCGAGGAGATCGTCACGGCGCTGCGCCGCACGCCTTCGCCCGATGTCATCCTGCTCGATGTCATGCTGCCCGATGCCAATGGCTTCGAAGTGCTGGCGCGGCTGAAGCAGCATCCCCTGCTGCGGGCCATTCCGGTGTTGATGCTCACCGCCAAGGCGACGCGTGAAGACGTGCTGCATGGTCTTTCCGGCGGGGCCGATGGCTACATCACCAAGCCCATTGACCAGGAGATCCTGGTCAATGGGGTGAGGGCGGTATTGGGGTTGCGTTGATCACAATTCAGGCCCTGATTTAATGATAAAGCGCAGGATCATTCAAATATGATCATAATATTCCCGCCTACCAGCAATCGCGCGGGACCTGCCTGATTCCTCAAGCGCGCTGTCCCTGGCGTTTCAAGGGGACCGACTCACTCCGCCGTCACCCCTGCCGCTGCCACCACCTTCGACCACTTGACGATTTCCTCGCGTATGTAGGCGCTGAGTTGTGCCGGGCTCATGTTCACCGCTTCGGCGCCCATGGCGGCAAGTTGGGCCTGCACGTCCGGGGTCTGCACGATCTTCGCCACGGCACCGTTCAGTCGCGTGATGGTGTCGCGCGACAGGCCACGCGGGCCGAGCAGGGCGATCCATGAGGCAGATTCGAAGCCAGGCAGCGCGGCTTCGGCCACGGTGGGGATGTCCGGTGCGGCCGGGGAGCGGGCCGCGGAGGTGATGGCCAGCGCGCGCACGCGGCCCGCCTTGGTCTGCGCAAGCAGCACCTGCGCGGTGCCGAACATCAGGTCCACCTGGCCGGTGCTGATGTCGGCTACCGCGGCCAGCCCGCCCTTGTAGGGGATGTGCACCATGTCGATGCCGGTGCCCATCATGAAGAGCGCCGTGGTCAGGTGGATGCCGCCCCCGGTGCCGGTGGAGGCGAAGTTGAGCTTGCCTGCACCGCCGCGTGATTTGGCCAGGGCCACCAGTTCCTTCACCGTTTTGACCGGCAGCTTGGGGCTGGCCACCAGCAGATAGGGCGAGGAGGTCATCATGGCCACCGGGTCGAAGTCCTTCTCCAGGTTGAAGGTCAGGTTCTTGTACAGGCTGACGCTGGTGGCAATGGCGGCAGGCATGCCGAGCAGGGTGTAGCCATCGGGCGCGGCGCGCGCCACCGATTCGGCGCCGATGTTGCCCGAGGCGCCCACGCGGTTCTCGACGATGAATGATTGCTGGCCGAAGGACTCGGCCAGCTTCGGGGCGAACAGGCGGCAGGTGATGTCGGCGCTGGAGCCGGGCGGGAAGGGGGCGATGATGCGCACCGGCTTGGTCGGCCAGGTCTGGGCCTGAGCGGTGCTTACGCCGAGCACGCTAAGCATCGCGGACAGGCTGAACAGCAGGGACAGGGCGGGGCGCAGTGCGGGCATGGCATCCTCCTCGGGTCAGCGGGCCGTATCCTTCTGTGTGATACAAAGTCCCGCAAGTCGATCTGGCTGGATCTTGCAACAGTCAGTCTATAACAGGCATCCCGGCGACGTGCCGGAGACCGGCAGGATAGAGGAGGTGTGCGATGCTGATTCAGGACAAGGTGGTGTGGGACGCTGGTGCGGAAGGCAAGCTCGCCACGCTGGGTGCGCTGGGGCTGGACTGCGTGGCCATCGACCTGCCCGACGGTCCCGGAAAGAACCCGCTGATGGATTTCTCCACACCGGACGCGGCCACCAGGACGGTTCTCGCCATCAAGGCCAGGGTGGCTGCCCATGGCATGCAATTGAAGACGGTGCAGGCGACCAATGGCTTCGAGAAGATCAAGCGCGGCTTGCCGGGGCGCGATGAGCAGATCGCCTGGGTGTTGAATGCCCTCCACGCCATGGGCGAGGCCGGCGTGCCGGTGATGGCCTACAACTTCAAGCTGCTGCTGTCGAAGTACCTGCGCTCGGCACCCGCCCGCGGGCGTGGCGGTGCCGAGTACATCGCCTTCGATTACGAGGCCTACCTCAGAAATCCCGCACCGGCGGAGAACCCGCCCATCGGCGAGCAGCAGATGCTGGCCAATCTTCGCTACTACCTCGCCGCCATCATCCCCGCTGCAGAAAAGGCGGGCGTGCGCCTGGCGCTGCATCCGGATGATCCACCCATGCCCCGCGGCCTGCCGCCGCTGGCCGGAGCGGCGCACATCGCCTCCAGCTTCGATGACTACCGGCGCATCTTCGACCTGGTGCCTTCAAGGTCCAACGGCATGCTGTTCTGCCAGGGCTGCGTGAAGGAGATGCAAGGCGTGGATGTGTATGAGGGCATCCGCGAGATGGGCGCCATCGACAAGATCGTGATGGTGCATTTCCGTAATGTGCGTGGATCCTTCCCGAAGTTCGAGGAGACCTTCGTCGACAATGGCGAGGTGGACATGTTCCGGGCCATGCAGGCCTATCGCGACATCGGCTTCAAGGGGCCTTTCTCGCTGGACCACTCACCGCATTTCCCCGGCGAGGACATCGCCAATCAGGCCTTCGTGATCGGCTACATGCGTGCGCTGATCCAGGCCGCGTATCGCTGAAGTGGCAGGCGTGCAAGCGATCTGAACAGGAGGAGGCAAGGATGACCCAACTCGTCTTCATACACGGCCCCGGCGCCGGCGGTTGCGGTGCGGCCTGGACACATCAGCTGGCACACTTCCCCGGCAGCCTGGCGCCAACGCTGCCGGGCAATCTCGAAGGGCGGCATTGCGCCAGCGTCGAGCGCTACACCGAATGGCTGCGCGGCTGGCTGTGGGCGCAGGGCCGGCAGCACGACCTGGTGATGATGGGCTACACGCTGGGCTCGGCCATCGCGCTGCAGTACGCGCTCGATTATCCCGATGAAGTGAAGGGCCTCATCCTCACGTCCATCGAATCACGGCCACGCCCGGACCAGAGCGCCTTCCGCGCCCGCCAGGGGAAGCGACTGCAGGCCGCCTCCGGTGATGCGGCCGCCTTCGATGCCTGGGTGGATTTCCAGCAGCATCATCTGATGTGGGTGGAACCGGGGCTGCGCGCGCAACTGGTCGACTGGCATCGCAAAGTTGGTCCGCGCTCGCAGTACGAAAGCCTGGAGGCCTACTGTCGTTTCGATGTGCATGCACGCCTGCCCGAACTGAGGGCGAAGCTGCTGCTCATCCGCGGTGATGATGATCCCGGTGATGCCCCGCAGGGCGAGCAGTTGATCCACCAGGCGGTGCCCGGTTCGCAGCTGATCCGCCTGAAGCAGTCCGGCCACTTCCCGGCCACCGAGCAGCCGCAGGAAGTGAATCCCATCATCGAAGGCTTTCTCGCCAGCCTGCAGTGAGCCAGGCGGTGTAGCGGGCTTTTCCGTGTGCGCTGATCCGGCCTGGGGCTTCGTCGATGTTCGCGGAGCTGCATGGTTTACCCCCGTGTGAAAGGCGCTTCGCCGATTTTCGGGGGAGACGAGGCTGCAGCAGGGTTTACCCCCTTGTCAAAGGGGTCCGACTGGCCGCAGGCCAGCGGGGGGATTTTGGCCAACTGGCCTGGTCTCATGGCCTTTTGCCGACATTGCATGAACCCTGAGCACGTCTGTTGCCTTGCAGAGGGGAAGCACCGGAGGACACTCAGGGCCCGCATCCGGTCATGACTGGCGAACGATAAAAGGCAGCGGGAGAAAAT
>CANJJT010000112.1:0-13303 GCA_947474715.1 Betaproteobacteria bacterium | reverse complement strand
GTACCGGTCTTTGCGAGTTCCGCAGGCGCCCGCATTTTCGTAAATGAGGGACGCGAGCATCGCAGGGCAGCCCTGCAGCGAAGCGGAAGGGCCGTCCCCTCCGGGGTCGCCTTCTTTTGGTTCCTTTTCTTGGCGAAGCAAGAAAAGGAACTCGCCGAGAGGCGAAATAATGGACCAAAAACAAAGTTACTCGCCGAGAAGCGAAATGATCACCAATAAAACTTCGAGATGGCCACTCTCTCAAATCCCCTTTGCCTATCCAACCCGTCCCCAGTTATCGTTCACCCGGACACCGCCCCCACACGGAATACCCCCATGCCCAAAACTCTCACCACCCTCCTCACTGTCAGCCTGTCCCTGCTGCCCTTCACCCACGCCGCCGCCCAGTCCGAAGACGCAAGGACCTACCCCAGCAAACCAGTGCGCATCGTCGTGCCCTTTCCGCCCGGCGGCGGCAACGACATCCTCGGGCGTCTGGTGGGGCCGAAGCTGTCCGAGCTCTACGGCCAGTCTTTCCTCATCGACAACCGCCCGGGACAGGACGGCATCCTCGGCTCGACCTTCGTGTCGAAGTCCGCGCCCGATGGCTACACGCTGCTGGTGATTTCGCTTTCCTTCACCACCAACGCGCACATCCACAAGACGCCCTACGATCCGATCAAGTCCTTCACGCCGGTGGCGCAGATCGGCTCGGGCACGCAGATGCTGACGGCCACCATGAAGCTGCCGGTGAACAACATCCGCGAACTGCTCGACTACGCGCGCGCCAATCCGGGCAAGCTGCGCTATGCCCTCACCGGTATCGGCAGCCCCGGCCACTTCACCGCGGCGATGATGAATTCCTACGGCAAGATCGATGTCGGCTTCGTGCCCTACAAGGGCGGCGCAGCAGCGCAGAATGACACCATTGCCGGCCATGTCGAATTGCTGTGGGGGACGCTGGTGCAGAGCGCTCCACTGATCAAGGCGGGCAAGTTGAAGCCTCTGGGTATCACCAGCGGCAAACGCTCGCCGCAGATGCCGGACATTCCGTCCATCAATGAAACCATCCCGGGCTTCGAGGGCGAGTTCTTCTGGGGCTATCTTGCGCCTGCCGGCACCCCCCGCCCCATCGTGATGAAGCTGAACAACGCCATCAACGACATCCTGCGCCAGCCGGAGATGGTGAAGCGGCTCAATGACGCCACCGCCCAGCCCAGCTATCTGACGCCGGAGGAGTTCGGCAAGGTGATCGCCGACAACCTGGCCAAGTGGGGCAAGGTGGCGAAGGAATACAAGATCACCGCTGAGGACTAGGGCCTGCGCCCCATGGCCTTGTGGCTATACTGGTCCGGGTGAGCAGGCGCTATGCACGCCTGCCGCATTTCGATCAACCCGAGGAGGATCGCCTGATGCGTCATTCATTCATCGCCTGGCTGCTGTTTGCGTTGCCGCTTGCCAGCCTCGCCCAATCCTATCCCGTCAAACCGATTGCCGTCATCGTGCCCTTTGCCGCCGGCGGGCCGGTGGATACCGACACCCGCAAGTACGCCAACCACATCACCGAATCGCTGGGGCAGCCGGTGGTGATCGACTACAAGCCCGGTGCCGGCACCTCGGTGGGCGCCGGCTTCGTGGCCAAGGCCCGGCCCGATGGCTACACCCTGCTGTCGAATTCCTCCTCCTATGCGGTGTTCCCGGCCTTCTTCCAGAAAGTCGACTTCGATCCGCTGAAGGACCTGATTCCCATCACCACCATGCATGAATCGATATCGGTGCTGGTGATGCCGGCCAGTTCACCGATCCGCTCGCTGGCCGAGTACCTCACCTTCGCCAAGGCCAATCCGGGCAAGATCAACTACGGCACCACCGGCGTGGGCGACATCAGTTACCTCACCGGCATCTGGCTGCATTCCATGCACGGCTCGAAGGTCACCTTCGTCCCCTACAAGGGCAACGGACCGCTGATGATCGATCTGGTCGCCGGCCGCGTGGACATCAGCAGCGTGTCGCTGGTGAATGCACTGCCGCAGATCCAGCAGGGGAAGCTGCGCGCCATCGCGGTGCGCAGCCTGAAGCGTGTCAAGCCGCTGCCCGACGTTCCCGCGGTGCTGGAGCACCCGGGCCTGGAGAAATACGCGGGCAACAACTGGCTGGGCTTCTTCGCGCCGGCGAAAACGCCGCAGCCCATCATCGACAAGCTGTCCACCACCCTCATTGCCATCACCAAACTGCCTGCCGTGCAGGCCGACCTGGATGCGCAGGGCAGCCTGCCGGTGGGGAACACCCCGGCCCAATTCCGCGAGTTCCTCGCCGAGGAAATCGGCCGCTGGAAGAAGCTGGCCGTGGACAACAACATCAAGGTGGTGGAATAGGGTCTGTCGATATTCACCGCGCGAGATGCGTTGCGCCTCGATGCGGATGGATGCAAGGCGCGAGGCCCTGCGCTTCACGCCTGTCTGATGCCGGAGGCGTCCGGCAAGGGGATCGCCGAAAACCTGGGCAAGTGGAGCAACTAGGCGAGGGCATGCGAGATTGCTGCGGAACACTGATTAACGGCGCTGAAGTGCTTCCGCTGCGGTTGCGGCTCACCGTGCAGCCACGCTGCCAGCGGCCAGTTTCGAAGGTGGCGGCACGGGTCGCGCAGGCTGTCCGCCTGCACTGGATGTTTCCTTGAGCGCAGGCTTGTCATTCGATTCGTCATCGTCGTACTGGTGTGACTTGTAGATATGGTATGCCGTCTGGTACCAGGCGACAGCCTCCGCAGTGAGGCGTTTTTCCTGGTCCGCCGATGCAGTCGCACCGCCGGGATTGAGAGGCTGCACCCTGACCTTGCGATGGGGCGACAGCGACACCAGCTGCCCTTCGCGGATGTAACCCAGGGTCTGATAGGTGGCAACGAAGGCGCGGTCATCGGCCTTGGCCGCGCGCAGGATGTCGTGGCCGAAGAACTTGGTGCGGTAGCTCATGTGCAGTTGCCCGAGCAAGGTCGGCGCCACGTCGATCTGGGACATCAGCCGGTCGACGCGTTCGGGACGGATGTGCGCCGGGGAATGGATGAGTATCGGCACGCGATAGAGCTCGGTGGGGATGTCCATGGTGCCGCGCGCCCCGGCACCGTGGTCGGCAGTCAGGACGAACACGGTGTCGCGGAACCAGGGGCGACGGCTTGCCATGTCCATGAAGCGGCCGATGGCATGGTCGGTGTATTTCACGGCGCCCTCGCGTCCGGTACCCGAGGGGATGTCGATCCTGCCCTCCGGATAGGTGTAGGGACGGTGGTTGGTGGTGGTCATGACATGGGCAAAGAAGGGCTTGCCGCTGCCGTGGATGCCATCGAGCTCCTCCAGCGTCCGGTCGAACAGGTCCTCGTCGGCCACGCCCCAGATGTTCTGGTAGTGGACTTTCTCGTCGGCAATCTGGCGACGGTCGATGACACGATAGTCATTGCCGGAGAAGAACCCGGCCATGTTGTCGAAGTAGCCATAACCACCATAAAGGAACACGCTGTCGTAGCCGCGATCCTCGAAGACGCTGCCCAGAGTGAAGAGGTGGTTGGCGCCGGGGCGCTTGACGATGGATTCGCCGGGGGTGGGTGGAATCGACAGAGACAGCGCTTCGAGCCCGCGCACGGTGCGATTGCCCGTGGCATAGGCGTTGGTGAAGAACAGGCTTTGCGCGGCGAGCCGGTCGAGGTTGGGGGTGAGCTTGCGGGTGTCACCCAGCGCGCCGATGAACTCCGAACCCATGCTCTCGATGCTCACCATGACGACATTCAGCCGCCGCTCGGGGCGCTCATCCACCACCAGGCGCTCCAGTTCGGAATAGGGCTCGGCGGGCCAGTGCTCGCCGGCGCTCACCAGCGGCGCCTGCATCAGCCGGGTGGCTTCGGCCTGCGGCAGTGTGGCGAAGAAGCGTGGATAGTCGAGGCTGCTGCGCCGCAGGGCCGAGAAGAACTGGTAGATGCCGTTGCCCGAGAGTTCCTGCGCCAGGTCCTGGTCGAACTCGGGTCGGTTGTCCGAGGAGAGAAACGCAGTGCAGCCTGCGGCGATCAGCACGGCCGCTGCAGCGGTGGCCAGGCGCTCGCGTCCCGTCACGGGCTGTTGCAGTCGACGCGCGAGGCTGCGCACGAAAGGCAGCAGGCACAGCAGGGCCAGTACCGCGAGCCCCGCCAGAATCCGTCCCACCGGATAGCTCTCACGGATATTGCCCAGCACCTCGTGGGTGTAGACGAGGTAGTCGACCGCGATGAAATTGAAGCGTGCCCCGAATTCGTCCCAGAACACCCATTCGGAGACAGTGACCAGGATGAGCAGGCAGAAGCCGGCATAGAGAGCGGCATTCAGGCCTGCGATGGCCAACCTCCGTCCGGACCGCCCGGCCAGCCAGCGCGAAGGCAACAGGCATAGCAGCAGTACCAGCGGCAGGGTGAGGTAGAGCGCGGTGATGCTGTCGAACAGCGCGCCGCTGGCGAATGCGGGCAGGATTTCCTGCCACCCGAGCGTGGCACTGTCCGGGCGCAGCAACAGGGCAGTGCGCAATAGCGCGCCGATGACAAGCGTCACCAGCAGTATCAGGCTGACTCCGTAGAGGCGGCCAGCCAGGATGCCCGGCAGATGCAGTCCTTTCAGGATTGGATTGATCAGCATGCGCACAGGGTATACGCGGTGCCTTGCCCCAAGCTTTCGTGTATCCGGCACCGGCGCGACGCCGTCACCACGCGAGGCTGCCCTGCCCGTCGGGGCAGGATCAGGACGGTCGGCTCAGTCCTCGCCGCCGCGTCGCAGCGCCTTGATGCGGCCGCGATGCACCTTGCTGTCGATGCGGCGCTTTTTTGAGGCGCGCGTGGGTTTGGTGGCGCGCCTGGCCTTGGGGACATGGGCGGCGGTGGCCACCAGTTCGCGCAGGCGCGCGAAGGCTTCTTCGCGGTTCTTCTCCAGGCTGCGGTACTGCTGCGACTTGATCACCACCACGCCCTCGGCGGTGATGCGCTGGTCACGCAGGTGCAACAGGCGTGCTTTCACCGGGTCGGGCAGCGAGGAGGCGGCGATGTCAAAGCGCAGGTGCACGGCATTGGACACCTTGTTGACGTTCTGCCCGCCGGCGCCCTGGGCGCGGATGGCGCTGATCTCCACGTCCTGTTCCTGGATCCAGCCTGGCGGCAGTTCAATGGGTTTCATGGCTGCCTTGCTGGGTCGGGTTGATGGTGGCTGGCTTGATGGTGTTCGTCACTGGTAGGGCACCCGCACCTGGAAGGTCTTGCCGCACAGCGGGCGACCCTGGTAGTCGATGCGCAGCGTCCATTCGCCCGGTAACAGTTCCTCGCGCCGCTCGAACCACCAGGTGATGCTGTCCAGTCCGGTGTTCCAGGACAGGGTCTGGCTGGAGCTGACGCTGCCGTCGGCCTGCTTCATCACCGGGTGCAGCACCGTGGCGCTCAGGTCCTTGCGTTCCACCAGTCCCATGAGCGCGTACTGGAAGCCGAAGCCCCGGCCCAGCCGCGCTTTGAGTTCGTCGGTTTCCTGGCGGATACGCACTCCGGCACGCCCGGCCAGCAGGCTATGCGTGGCATCCAGCGCGGTCTTCTGCAGCCCCGGGTCAGGCGCCACCGGGGCGCGCTCGAAGACCCCGGCCATGATGATGTCGCAGCCGGGCGAACAGCCTGCCAGCAGCGGCAGCAGGCACAGGAATGCGGCAATGGACTTGATCACAATGTAATCAGAAAGCTAATGTTGATAAATTCTATAGTCTGTAATTGATCATAATATATCGATCAGCCACGCCCCAGGAAGGGCATGGTCAGCGGCAGCACGATGCTTTCGTAGAGGTTCACATCAGGCGGCAGCGTGGCCATCAGCAGCACCACGCGCGCGACATTGTCGGCATCCATGAGGCCTTCGTTCTTCACCAGTTCCTCGCGGCCGGTCCACAGCCCGGGGATGGTGTTGCCCGGATGCACCACGCTCACGCCCACACCGAAATCGCGCGCCTCGACGGCGAGGGCGCGGGTGAAGCCGTCCATGCCGAACTTGGAGGCGGCATAGGGGGCGGAGCGTCCGCGCGGCACCTTGGCCGCGGTGCTGCCGACATTGATGATGCGGCCGGCGCGGCGCGCCTTCATCAGCCCGAAGGCCTCGCGGCTGCACAGGAACACGCCGGTGAGGTTGGTGCCGATGACGCGGTTCCAGTCGGCCAGCGACAGCTTGTCGGTGTCCCCGCCCGCGGAATTGCCGGCATTGTTGACCAGGATGTCGACCTGCCCATGCTGCTGCACGGCGGCCTGGAACAGCGCCTTCACCGAGTCTTCCGAGGTGACATCGGCGGTGACGACACTGGCCTTGCCGCCGGCTGCGGCAATGTCGGCGGCCACGCCATCGAGCTTGTCGCGGCGGCGGCCGGAGAGCACCACGCTGGCGCCGTGTGCGGCGAACTGCAGCGCAATGGCGCGTCCGATGCCGGTGCCGGCGCCGGTGACAACGGCCACCTTGCCCTGGAGGGGTGCAGTCGGGGTGGTGTTCTGATTCATGGTGTCGGGTTCCTGATCCAGTGGGTGATGCCGCTGATGACGTCCTTCTCCAGGCCGTTGTAGCCGTGATACGCAAAGGCCTCGCAGGGGTCGCCGCGGTCCTGGCCGCCGCGCCAGGTCTGCAAAGCCTTGACCGGCAGCGGCTTGAGTTTGTCCATGAGGGCGGGCAGGTCGCTGTAGAGACAGTAGCGGCAGGCGTCCTGCTCATGATGCACCACCAGCACCGGCACGCTGAGTGTCTCCAGCGCCATGGCCGGCAGCGGGCGGCTGGCGTCATTGCCCTGGAGGATGCTGGAGGTGAGCACGATGCCATCGGGGCTGTCGGGCGTACCGGCCAGGCGCACGGCGATGGCGGCCACCGATTGGGTGCCGCGACTGGTGCCGATCAGCCATACCGGCTGCTTGAGGTTCTGGCGCAGCCATTGCATGACCTGGCGCACGTCGTCGGTGTGCTCGGCGGTCTGGCGAAAGCCGGCGAGGAAAGGGCGCTGCTGGCGGTCCGACGGCGCATCGATCACTGCCACGCTGTAACCCTGGTCGGCAAACAGCTGGCGCGAGCGCACCAGGAAATTGCCGCGGCCCTGGCCCAGGCTGCCATCGTCGCCGATGCGCAAGCCGCCATCCCCGCCGGTGAACAGCACGACCACCGCGCGCGCGTCCTTCACCTCATTGAGCAGGAAGCGCTGCTTCACACCACGCGTGGCGACATCGACGACGCGCTCCTGGGCCCAGGCACCGGTGAGGCCACTGCAGAAAAGCAGGCACAGCAGCGCAAGCGGCCACCGCCAGCCTGCCATCCGCCTCATGCCGCCTGGTCCAGCTCGAAGGCCTGGGCCAGCAGCTCGTAGGAGCGGCGCCGGCTGGCGGCATCGCCGGTGATGGTGAGCACGATCAATTCATCCGCCTCGAAGCGCTCACGCAGGGCGAGCAACTTCGCCTTCACCTGTTCGGGTGTGCCCCAGGCGAGCCGCGCGCGCTGTTCCATCACGTAGGCATATTCGGGCGGCGAATAATCGTAGGCCTCGGCCTCGGCCAGCGTCGGCACCGGGCCTTCGGCACCTTGCGCGCGGCGCAGCCGGCGCAGATCGGCCACCTTGGCGTAACGCTCTGCCAGCGCTTCGGTCTCCGCGCAGATGACGGCCACGCCCACCGAGACCACCGGCTTTGCTTCGCGCGCCGAGGGGCGGAACTGGCGGCGATAGGCGCGTGTCACGCCGTCGCCCGTCCCCGGCGCGATGAAATCGGCAAAGGCAAAGCGCAGGCCTTGCTGCGCCGCCAGCGCTGCGGAGTAATCCGATGAGCCGAGCAGCCAGATTTCCGGCGCGGTGTCGCCGGTGGGCTGGGCACGCACTTTCGCATAAGGATGGCCGGGAGGCAGGCTGCGGTCGAGAAAGCCCACCAGGTCGGCCACCTGTTCGGGAAAGTTCTCGGCGGTGGGGTAGGCTCCGCCGGCCATGGCCTGCGCGGCGCGTGGACCGGTGCCGGGCGCGCGTCCTATGCCCAGGTCCACCCGTCCCGGGTACATGGCCTCGAGCATGCGGAACACCTCGGCCACCTTGAGCGGCGGGTAGTAGGGCAGCAACACGCCACCGGTGCCGATGTGGATGCGCGTGGTCTCCGCGCCGATGCGCGCGGCCAGGATTTCCGGGCAGGGATCGGCCAGCGTGCTGGAGTTGTGATGCTCGGCCAGCCAGTAGCGGTGATAACCGAGGCGGTCCGCCAGCTTCGCCAGCTCGATGCTCTCGGCGATGGCCTGGGCGGGGCTACAGCCGGAGAGTATCGGCGACTGGTCGAGTATGCTCAGGCGCATGGAGAGTCACCTGCCCGAACAGCACGGCCGGGTGTTGCGGCCGTGCGGTCCCTCGGTCCGGAGGGTATCGGCGACTGGTCGAGGACGCTCAGGCGCATGGGTGCAAACAAGCGGCCTTGAATGGATTGCGGATCAGACCGAGTCCAGGGCCATCACCAGGAACATGACCAGCCCGGTAGCGACCAGGATGACCCAGAACAGGCCGATGACGCTTTTCTTGTCGGTGGCGGTCATGCCGCCCTTCTTTTTGCGTGCCATCATGATCTCGATGATGATGAGCAGCATCCCGGCGCCGAAAGTGATAAGTCCCCACTTGACCACGGTGCAATCTCCCGAAAACCTGTAGCGACCACTGTCGCCGGAGCAGGAAGTCTACCGGAAGCCGGAGCTGTTCCGGCATGAAAGACCGGGGGCGGTGGCTGCAGGCTGCATCGCGCGCATGCCGTGACGCCACCCGGCAGAAAAATGGCCCCTCGAAAGGGGCCATTCCTGACGCAGCTTGCGGTGGCTTACTTGCTGCTGCCGCTGCCGGAGCTGGAGCTGGAGCCTGATCCCGAAGCCGAAGATGAGGACGATGACGACCCCGACGGACTGGCCGATGAAGCCCCCGCTAGGAGCGAGCGCCGCTGGTGTTGCTGGCTGCGTTGCGCACGGGGCAGTTCATTGTGCACCGACTTCACGCCGTCCACCGCACGGGCGAGCGTGGCCGCCTTGTCGGCTTCGGCGGCGTTGTCTGGTCCTGTTCTGCGGTGGCGGCTGTGGCAGCCAGCGGCAAGGCCAGCGCGGCGCGCACCAGACAAGCCAGATAGACCTTCGATGTTTTCTTTATTGCATTCTCCTGAGGGTCGGAATGAGTGATGCGGGAAAGTCCTGAACCTGGGCTTCGGCGCCCGAAACATCCGGCCCTGGCATCAGGGCATCGGTGTATCCGGCACTTGGGGCATGCGAACGACTCTAGGGAAGCACTGAACCAGTGGGCTGCGCCCCCCTTGTCTGTCCCCGACGTCAGAGGAAACAGTTGAACGGTGATCCTCGATTCGAGACTGGATCAGTGTTTCCCTAGGGAAAGCCCCCCGCCGGGGAAAGTCGGTGTCCGACTGCTTTTAAGGTAGGAGGCAGCCGACGTCGTGCATGGGCGACGGATGACGGCCATGATGCTGTGTGCCGAGGGCACGCGAAGGCCATGGCTGAGGTAAGATTCCCGCATGCCTGAACCCTATGTCGCGTGGATCCTGGCCGGCTTCGTGCTGGTCATTGCCGAATTGCTGACCGGCACCTTCTTCCTGCTGGTGCTGGGCCTGGCTGCCTTCGCGGGCGGCCTCATGGCCTTGTACAGTCCGGCCTTCTATCTGCAGGCCCTCACCGCTGCTGTGGTGGCGGTGGTCGGCACCTTCTGGGTAAAGAGCCGGCGCCGCCTGTTGCAGGAGGGCAGCCCGATGGCCTCGCTCGACATCGGCCAGTCGGTGAGCTTCGAGACCTGGGTCAACCCGGTGGCGCGCCATGCGCGCGTCCGCTATCGCGACACCCGCTGGGATGCCTTCATCGAAAACGATGCCAGCGGCGCCAGTGATCTGGCCACCGCCCCAGGCGACGTGTTCTATATCGTCGGCATGGAGGGCAATACCCTGACGGTGTCGCGCCAGCGCGCGCCGTCTGTGCATTCCTGATGCGTGCAAGCTGATGCAGCCTTGAGAGGGAGAACTGCCATGTTTCCGAAACTCGTCGGTGTTGTCATCCTGAGCATGATCGCGGCCACGGTGGATGCCACACGGCCCTGGGCGGTGCCCATCTTCCTTTTGGCGCTGGTGGTGGTGTTTGTCATCGAGGGGGTGCGCATCGTGCCGCAGCAGAATGCCTGGGTGGTGGAGCGCTTCGGGCGCTTCCATACCATCCTCGAGCCGGGCCTGCGCGTGATCATTCCCTTCTTCGACCGCGTCGCCTACAAGCATTCGCTGAAGGAAGTGCCACTCGACGTGCCCGAGCAGGTCTGCATCACGCGTGACAACACGCAACTCTCGGTGGACGGCATCATCTACTTCCAGGTGACCGACCCGCGCCTGGCCTCCTATGGCTCGTCCAACTACATCGCCGCGATCACGCAACTGGCGCAGACCGCGCTGCGCAGCGAGATCGGCAAGATGGAGCTGGACAAGACCTTCGAAAGTCGCGACGAAATGAACAAGCAGGTGGTGTCGGTGCTGGACGAGGCCGGCCGCAGCTGGGGCGTGAAGGTGCTGCGCTACGAGATCAAGAACATCACACCGCCTGAATCCATCCTGCGTGCCATGCAGCAGCAGATCACCGCGGAGCGCGAAAAGCGCGCGCTCATCGCCAAGTCCGAGGGCGAGAAGCAGCAAGAGATCAATGTCGCCGAGGGCCAGAAGCAGGCGGCGATCCTCAAGTCCGAAGGGGAGAAGACGGCACAGGTCAACAAGGCCCAGGGCGAGGCCACGGCGCTGCGCCTGGTGGCCGAGGCCACTGCAGCCGCGGTCGAGTCGGTCGCTGAGGCGATCGGCAAGGACGGCGGCGCGCAGGCGGCCAACCTCAAGATAGCCGAGCAGTACATCAATGCCTTCGCCATGCTGGCACGCACCAACAACACCATGATCATCCCGGCCAATGTCAGCGACGTTGCCGGCATCGTCGCCACCGCGATGAGCGTGCTCGACAAGACGCGCGCTGAACCTGCGCTGGTGGCCAAGGCGGGCTCTCCCCGTCAGACATAAACCCACGGGGAGCCATCCTCGCGGGGGGGGATTGCCGGCGCCTGGGGGAAAATAAGGCTTGAATTGGCCTTCCGCGGGCCGTAGCATGCCCCCTCTTGTCCGGGGTGTCCGCCTTTCCCCCGGCAGCCCATCAGGAGCACCCTTCCATGCATACCGAAGTTCACGTCCACGGCGTCATTCCCATGAAGGCCGGCGTCACCCAGGCTGAGGTGGAGCAGGCTCTGCGTGCCTGGCTCGAATATGTCGATCTCGATGGTCTGGCCGATGCGCGCAGCGCCCACCAGGACGAGCCGGGCATTGTCTTCGACCGTCGCCGGCGTGTGCTGGATGTGTGCTGGACGGGCTGGGTCGGGCGCAATTTCCAGCGCGCGCTGGAGTCGGCCTTCGAGTCGCTGTGCAGCTATGCCGAACAGGCCGCCGGCGTCGAAGTGACCTTCTATCACGATGACGGCCGCGACGAGCGCACCATGGCGTTTGTCGGCCCCTCGCAGGAATCGATACAGGACGAACAGCGCCGCAGCATGATCGAGGATGTCACCTCGCTGCTGTCGCGGCATTTCTCGCAGGGCGAGATCGGCGAAGCGCTGCAATTGGTGCATCAGTTGTTCGAGCGCCGCTGGGGAGAGCAGGGCAGTGGCAGCAGCAAGGGTGAAGTCAGCCCCAGCAGCGGCACGTCTTCGGCGCGCGCAACGCAGGCCAAGAAACACCTCCACTAGTATTGATTGGCTCCCGGGCCGCGTCAGCGGCGCCGGAGGGCCGCGCGCCTTCATGCGCTGCAGACGCGGGCCGGCCCTTGGCCCCATGCATGGGGCCTTCTGACCGGCCGCTCCTGCACAGCCTTCGCTCCCTGGCGAATCGTCCCTGTCTGCCGCCTTGGTGGGAACAATTTTCCCACTTTGGGGCCTGTTTCTTCATAAAGCACTTTTAGATAATTTTTTATCTATTTGATAATATTGATTATTATTTTCATTAAAATTCTTCGCAAAATGACTTAAGTCCCTGTCAGGACTAAAAATTTCCCCATTTTTGTGCTTGACCCCCTGTTTTCTTTACTCTAAAGTGGTGAGAAGTAGAATTTAGTGGGAATTTCTGGAGATTCCAGAGGCTCTCCAACACTACCTGACAGGGGACAAGGGTGTTTCAAGGGGCAGCGGAACTCAGTCTCGACGCCAAAGGTCGACTGGCCGTACCAACGCGCCACCGTGACGCGTTGAACGCGGGCGGCGGCGCCGTTGTGCTTACTGCGCACCCGGATGGCTGCGTGCTGCTCTACCCACGTCCTGCTTGGGAGCCCATCGGCACGCGCATCCAGGCCCTGTCCAGCTTCAATGAGCAGGCCCGCTGGTGGCAGCGCCTGCTGGTCGGTTTTGCCGAGGAACTCTCCCTCGACGCGCAAGGCCGCATCCTCGTTTCGCCCGCCCTGCGCAAGTTCGCCGACCTGAAGAAGGACGTCATGCTGGTCGGCCAGGGCAGCCACTTCGAAATCTGGGATGTCGAAGCCTGGGACAAGAAGCTTGCCCACGCCATGACGCTCGCCAGTTCCTCTGCGCCTCCGGGCACCGACAACTTTTCGCTGTGATGGCACGTGGCCCCGCACACACGCCTGTTCTCTTACATGAAGCAGTCGGTGCCCTCTCCATTGGCGATGTGCGGCGCGACGGCATTTACGTGGACTGCACTTTCGGACGCGGAGGGCATGCACGGCTGATCCTGGAGCAACTGGGCCCGCAGGGTCGGCTGATTGCCCTGGATCGCGATGAGGACGCCGTGGCGGCGGGCCGGGAACTGCAGGACGAACGGCTGACGCTCCTGCATGCGCGCTTTGGCGAACTGGGCGAGGCGGTGGCGGGGGTGGCGGCACAGGCAACACAGGCAGGTGCGTCGGTGGACGGGATCCTCGCGGATCTGGGTGTGTCCTCGCCGCAGTTGGATGAGCAGGACAGGGGCTTCAGTTTCCGTGGCGACGGTCCTCTGGACATGCGCATGGACAGAACGCGTGGGCAGACGGCGGCCGAGTGGCTGGCGCAGGCGGACGAAGGCGAGATCAGGGAGGTCGTGAAACGCTATGGCGAAGAACGGTTTGCTAAACAGATTGCAAAGGCGATTGTTGCTGCTCGGGCAGGAGGGCCTCTACGGAGCACCCGGCAGCTTGCCGATATCGTGGGTCAAGCCGTCCGGACGCGTGAGCCGGGCCTCCACCCGGCGACGCGCACGTTTCAAGCTCTACGGATTCACGTCAATCAGGAGCTTGAAGAGTTGTCG
>CANJJT010000111.1:0-13536 GCA_947474715.1 Betaproteobacteria bacterium | reverse complement strand
GTCATGACCGGATGCGGGCCCTGCGTATCCTCCGGTGCTTCCCCTCTGCAAGGCAACCGCCGTGCTCACAGGGTTCATGCAATGTCGGCCAAAGGCCATGAGATCAGCCTGGTTGGCCAAAATCCCCCCGCTGGCCTGCGGCCAGTCGGCCCCCTTTGACAAGGGGGTTAACACCAACGCGCCTGCATCGACTACTCCCCGCCCTTGTCATCATCGAGCATCTGCCCTTCGATGTAGTACCAGCGGCCGTCCTGGCGCACGAAGCTGCTGATCTCGTGCAGGCGTTGTGCGCGGCCGCCGTTCTGTCCGGGGATCCGGCAGCGGGCGACGAATTCCACCACGCCGGCATCACCAGTCTGCGCAGCGTGACGCACCTCCAGACCCAGCCATTTCACCGGAGACAGCTCCAGTTCGCCCGGTGCGGTGGAGGGATGCCAGGTGGCCAGCAGGTAATCGATCAGGCCGATGACATAGGCACTGTAGCGCGAGCGCATCAGCGTTTCAGGGGTGGGCGCGTGCACGCCGCTGGCGAGGCCGTCGTGCCAGGGCTGGCAGCAGCCGGCATAGGGGAAGTCACCGCTTTCCTCGCTGCGGCAGGGACAGGGGTAGTTACGCGGCAGTGCTTTGGGACGGGAGGACACGGGGTGTTCAGCTTTCCGGGGATGCGCCTGATGTTACGCCGGCTGACGCGCGGCACTGGCCGAAAGGCGCGCGGCTAATGGCTTTGCAGGTGCTGCAGCAGCATGTCGCGAAAGGCTTCCTTCTGGGCCTGCGGGCCCATGCAGATGGGCGCCTCGTCGTTGGCGAACTCGTGGAAGAACTCCACGCCTGCAAGTGCAGCGACGATGAGGCCGGCGACGAGATATTTGGTGACGGTGGTTTTCATGGATGTGGACGTTGATTGCCAGTGCCGGCGCAGTTGGGTTTGCCACAGCAATGCCGTGCAATCGGCCAACGGGGTACATGTTACGCCGATCGAAGTGGTGCCGGCCAGGCGCGCGCGCCTGGCCGGCACCTACAGGACAGCCACATCGCCAGGCGGGGGGCTTCAAGGGAGTAACATACCGGCCTGTAGCCGGGCGCCAGCCCGTTCCCCCATAAAAATAAAGCGACTCCTGCCGTGGCACATATCAAGAAGTTCGGCGTTCACTATGCCTGGGTGATCCTGGTCGCCGGTTGCATGGTGAACATCGTGGCACGCGCCGACCAGTCCTCCTTCGGCGTGTTCATCGATCCGCTGGTGGAGCAGTTCGGCTGGAAGCGCGGCGACATCTCCTTCGCCTACTCGCTCGCCTTCCTGCTCGGCCTGCCGGCGGTGATGATCATGGGCTGGCTGGGCGACCGCTTCGGCGCGCGCCTGCTGATGCTGGGCGCTGCAGCGATGATCGGCGTGGGCACGGTGCTGCTGGGGAGCATCTCCGAGCTGTGGCATTTCTACCTGATCTACGGCTTCATGGTCGGCTCGATGGGCCATGCCGCGTTCAGCGTGCTGCTGCCGGTGATCATGACCCGCTGGTTCTACCGCCATCTGGGCATCGTGATGGGCATCTACTTCGCCTCGCAGGGCCTGGGGCCGGTGATCTTCGCCCCGGTATTCCGCTGGCTGCTGGAGACGCAGGGCTGGCAACACGCCTTCCTTCTGATCGGCTCGCTGCTGGGCTGCGTGCTCGGATTCTTTGCCCTGTTCATCTACAACAGCCCCTCGGACAAGGGCCTGCAGGCCTACGGCATCGAGGACGCCCCCAAGGTGCAAGAGACGGCGGCAGAGGCAGCCGCCCCGCCGGTGCGCCTGCGCGACATCCTGAAGATGCCCATTGTCTGGAAACTGTTCGGCATCCACCATATCGGCTGCGTCGCCCACGCCATCATCCTGGCGCACATCGTGTCCATGGCCACCTTCAAGGGCATCCCCGGCGTGGAGGCGGCAGGCGTGCTGGCCACCATCGCCGCCGCCTCGGTGGTCAGCCGCTTTGCCTTCTCCATCCTGGCCGACAAGCTCGGCGGGCGCACCACGCTGACCTTGTCGCTGCTGGGGCAGAGCCTGCCGGTGATCATCCTGTTCTTCGCGCAGGACCCCTGGGTGTTCTACCTGTTCGCAGTGGTCTTCGGCCTGTGCTACGGCGGCGAGATGGTGGGCTTTCCCATCATCAACAAGCAACTGTTCGGACCCAAGGCGCCACTCGGATCCATCTACTCCTTCGAGATGGTGGGTGCCGGCACCGGCATGGCCCTGGGCGGCTGGCTCGGCGGCGGCCTGTTCGACATGTCCGGCGCCTACACCTGGTCACTCACCGCTTCATTGATTGTCGGCCTGATGGGGCTGCCACTGGCATTGACCCTGCCGCGGCACCGGAAACCCGCCACCTGAGGTCGGCGGCCCGCCGGCCTCAACGCTGCGGCTGGCCGGCATAGCGCATGGCATGAAACTGCCAGGGGTCGCCTGGCGCATGCGCCTCCGGTTTCCAGTCGGTGTAGTGCCCGCCCAGCGTGCCCAGATAAGACGCCTGGTATTGCAGGCACTGCGCGAAATCCAGTTCTTCGGCCTCCACCAGGCCTGCGCGCGGATGGTCGACCGCCCAGGCCAGTGCCGCCATTACCGCGGAGGAAACCTGCAGGCTGGTGGCATTCTGGTGCGGGGCAAGCCGGCGTGCTTCCTCGATCGACAAGCGCGAGCCATACCAGTAGGCATTCTTCGCATGGCCGTAGAGCAGCACGCCCAGCTCGTCGCTGCCGCCGTCAATTTCGTGCTCGGCCAGCACGCGGGTTTCTGTCGGCCAGCGGCAGTCGTTGTCAAAGAACTCGTTGAGCGAGGCCACCGTCATGTCGGTGGGCCGGTAGGCATAGAGGCAGGTGGGGCGCCAGGCAAGGCGCCCACCTTCGTGCAGGGTGAAGTAATCGGCAATCGAGATGGCCTCGTTGTGGCTGATGATGTAGCCATCGTGCTGGCCATGGGTCGGGGTCCAGGTGCGGATGCGCTGGGTGCCGCTGGGCGCTTCGAGGTAGATCGCGGCGCGCGAACCTGCGGCATGTTCGCGCCCGTCCGGCGGCAGCGCCACTTCGTGCGTGCCCCAGCCCAGTTCAACCGGCTGCACCGCTTCGGCGAGCAGCCCCTGCACCGACCAAGTATTGAGGAAGGTGCCGGGCGGGCGTGGCGCCGCGGCCCTTTGCGTGTCGCGCTCGGCGACATGGATGCCCTTCACCCCCAGCCGCATCATCAGCCGGGCCCAGCCCTCACGCGTCCCGGGCGGCGTAATGGCACCCGTGGTGTCACGGGCGATGTCGAGCAGCGCCTGCTTCACCAGCCAGGACACCATGCCCGGATTGGCCCCGCAGCAGGAGATGGCCGTGGGCCCGCCTGCGCATTGCGGCTTGAGCGCCAGCAGCGATTCACGCAGCGCGTAATTGGACTTCTCGCCCAGGGAAAGACTGTCGTTGAAGTAGTAACCCGGCCAGGGCTCGGTGCAGGTATCGATGTACATCGCGCCCAGGGACTGAGCCAGGACAATCAGCGCCTCGGTACTGACATCGATGGAGACATTGATGATGAGACCGGGCGGCTGCCCCTCGAGCAGGCCGGCAAGCACGTCGCGGTGGTTCTCCTGCGTCAGCGCCACCTGCAGGAAGCGCGCGCCGTAGCGTTCTGCCACGGCCTGGTTGCCAGCCTGTGGATCGATGACCGTGACGGGAGACTGCAGACTGCGAAAATGGCGCCGCATCAGTGGCAGCAGCGCCGTGCCTATGGATCCTAAACCGATGATGACGATGGGCCCCGACCATGAAATCTGAAAGTCCGGAAGCGGTTTATTCAAGTTCGGGGGACTTTCGGTCGGGTCGTATTGCAGCGGACTGCTGACAGCCTTCGATTATCGGTCATATGTGACAGAAGAATCGACTATTGCGACAATTCGCGGCCTCTCAAGGCGCCATGGCGCAGTCGTCATCCGTTTCGAGCATAATCGGTCAGGACCGCATCGGTATTGGTATGGGCAGCCGGCATGAGACCGGCATCGGCCCGTCCACAGAAGGAGTGAAATGAATCCACGACACACTGTCACCCTGACCATGAGCCTGGCAGGCGCCGCGCTCATGGCCACGTCTTCCCTGGTCTCCGCCCAGGAGTTCCCCACAAAAACGCTGCGCATCGTCACCGCCACTGCGGCGGGGGGATCGAGCGATATCCTCGCGCGGCTGTTTGCCGGAAAGCTCACGGAAATCTACAAACCGCATACGGTGATCGTGGAGAACCGCGCCAGCGCAACTGGGGTGCTGGCGGGCGAGATGGTGGCCAATGCCGCGCCGGATGGTCACACGCTGCTGCTGGCCTACCACCAGCACACCATCAATGCGGCACTGGGCGTGCCGATGCCCTATCACCCGGTGAACAACTTCACCGCCATCACCCAGCTCGCTGCGGCAGGACTGCTGCTGGTGACCCACCCGTCTGCGCCACCCAGAACGCTGCAGGAGTTCGTCGACTGGACGCGCAAGAACCCCGGCCTGAGCTTTGGATCGGCGGGCATCGGCAGCGGCGGACATCTCGCCGGCGAGCTCTTCAAACTGATGGCTGGGACCAAGGCCGAACACATTCCCTACAAGGGCACCGGCCAGGCGCTGTCGGACCTGATGGGCAATCAGTACAACTACAACTTCAGCGGTCTGCAGGCGGCCATTCGCCTTGCGCGTGACGGCAAACTGCGTGCCCTGGCGGTGACCAATCCCAAGCGCGTGGATTTCCTTGCCGACATCCCGGCAGTTTCAGAGGCAATCCCCGGTTTCGACGTGGTAGGCTGGCTCGGCATCATCGGCCCTGCCAGGATGCCGGACAGTGTTGTGCGGCGCCTGCATGGCGACATCAACAAGGTGCTCGCCAGTCCGGACGTGCAAAAAAACATTCTCAACGACGGGTCACTTCCCACTGGCAGCACACCGGACGAGTTCCGTGCCTTCCTGCAATCCGATCTCGCCAAATGGACGAAGGTCGTCAAGGAAAGCGGAATGAAGGTGCAATGAGTTTAAGAGCGCCTGACTGAATTGCCGTCAGGCGCCCTGACTCAGGGGAGCGCGAGGGGATGTGTCCCCTCGCATTGTTAGGCACTCTAAAGGAGCAGACATGATCCATACGAGAAGCGGCGAGGAAGTACTGGCCGGGCGCTACGTCAAGAAGGGTGCCGAAACCGGCAAGCTGCACTGGTTGTCGGACATCATGGGGCCCAGACACTCCCACGACCACGCGCCCGGACCGCAGGCACTGATGTCGGAACTGGAACCCGGCGAGGTCATCCATCCCCACTTCCACGGGACCGCGCAGTTCCAGCTTTTCCCCGCGGGCACTGGAACCATAGGCCGCAAGAACGACCCGATCCAGCCACTCATGGTGCAGTTCAAGGATCACCACACCGCCTATGGGCCCCTGGTGTCCGGGCCCAACGGCATGACCTTCCTGTCGCTGCGCGTGTACACCGGCAACTCCCGGCCTGTCTATCTCACCGAGCCTGACTACCGGGATCTGCTAAAGCCCAGCAAGCGTCGCAACTGGCTGTCGCCACGCCTGGAACTGTCCTCGCCATCCTTTCTCGCGCATCGCAAGGAAGCGGCCTGGGAGTCGCTGTGGGACCCGGCCACCATCGATGATGAAATGAACGCCCGCATGCTGCGTCTTGGTGGCGGACAAACCATTGCCGGTCCTGACCCGAAACGTGCCGCGGGCTACTACGTGTTTGTGGTGAACGGCAGCATGGTGAGCGAGGGCCGGGACCTGGGTGCCTGGTCCATGAGCGTGGTTGAGCCCACCGAAGATGAATTCGAGATCACCGCCGGTGAGCAAGGGTTGGAGGCATTGGTGCTGGAGTTTCCGAGAAGTTACGAGTAAAAGTCGGCACACCTCCACCCGCACCCATCACCATGGACGCCTACCGCGACAAAGCCCTCAAGCTCTACCCCTGGATCTGCGGCCGCTGTGCCCGCGAGTTTCCCTACTCGCGCCTGAAGGAACTGACCGTCCACCACCGCGACGGCAACCACGACAACAACCCCATGGATGGCAGCAACTGGGAGTTGTTGTGCATCTACTGCCACGAGAACGAGCACGCGCGCATGCTCGATGGCGCGGCGGGCGGTGGCGGGGAAAAGTCCGCGCAGCCCGGCAAGCACAATCCCTTTGCCGACCTGGCGGAGAAGCTGAAGCAGAAACGCGGCGGCAGCTAGCGGAGTGCCGGGCCCTCAGCTTCCGGCCAAACCATGTTTCGGAAAAGCCGTTGTCTGAATTCGGCACAGACTGGTGGCATCGGAAGTGGCTGCGATGAGCTTAATTCCCGTATGGGCGTCATGGTGAACGCTAGACTGCAGGACCGACAGCACCCAACCCGCGCATGGCACCCTCCACCCTAAACAACCATAGTGGTTCCATTACGGAACCTTGCACAGGGACGCCCCCTTGGCCACCACACTGACTCTCAAGAACATCCCCGACGAGGTGTATGCGCGCCTCAAGGCGGCAGCCAAGGCACACCGCCGCAGCCTGAACAGCGAGGCCATTGTCTGCCTCGAAGCGGCACTGCTGCCGGAGCGGCTGTCCATCACGGAGCGGCACGACCGTGCCCGTGCGCTGCGCGCCGAACTGCCACGCGCGAAGTACGCCGTCGGCGACATCGATGAGCTCAAGCGCGAGGCACGCCAGTGATCGTGGCTAGCCGTCCTTGGCTCAATCCGGCTTGGCCCCTGATTCCTTGACCACCACACTCCACTTGGCAATCTCCCGCTTCAGGAAGGCATCCATCTCGGCAGGCGTGGAACCCACCGGCTCGATGGCGACCGCCGTGAGTTTTTCCCGCACCTCAGGCATGACCAGCGCCCTGGCAGCGTCAGCCTGCACGCGATTGACGATGGAGCGTGCAGTCCGCGCCGGGGCGAACATGGCATACCAGGCAGCCGCCTCGTAGCCCGGCAGTGCGGCCTCAGCGACAGTCGGCAGATCCGGAATACTGCTGACACGCTGCGCCGTGGTGACGGCCAATGCGACCAGCTTGCCGCTGCGCACATTCGGCATGGCGGAGGACGAGCCGAAGGTGAGTTGCACCTGACCGGCGACGAGGTCGATGACCACTTGAGGACCTGACTTGTAAGGCACATGCAGTATCTTCACCCCGGCCATCTTGGAGAACAATTCCCCTGCCAGGTGCTGCGAAGAGCCACAGCAGGAAGTGCCGTAATTGACCTTGCCCGGATTGGCCTTGAGATAGGCAATCAGATCCTTGAGTGTGCGCGCTGGCACCGCCGGATGCACGATGACGATGTTGGGCACCTCGGCAAGCTTGGACACCCCGACGAAATCGGCAACGGAGTCATAAGGCAGCTTTGGGTAAAGCGAAGGATTGATGGCGTGGCTGGGACTGGCAATCAGGAAGGTATAGCCATCGCCAGGGGCCTTGGCCACGACATCGGTGCCGACAATGCCACCCGCGCCGGATCGCGGATCCACAATCACCTGCTGGCCCCACATGTCGGTGAGTTTGGGCGCGATCAGGCGGGCAAGGATGTCGGGGGCGCCGCCAGGAAACGACAGCACCAGACGGACCGGCTTCACCGGCCAGGTATCGGCGGATGGCGCCTGCGCCAGCGCAGCCTGCGCAAGAAACTGAAACAACAATGCTGCAAGAAGCATTCTGATCTGCATATTGCTACTCCCGGGCATGGGTGAACGGAACAAGGCGGTGACAGGTGATGCAGGGCGCAGGGCGTACGCCGCAGGCATCAGGCGGTTTCCGACGGTTCGCCGATGGTGGTCCTGTGCATCAGCCTGCGCTGCGGCAATGCATAGTCGAACGTGGCCTTGTGCTGGGTGGAAGAATCGTCCCACATGAGCAGGTCATCCACCTGGTAGTTGTGCCGGTATTGGAAGCGCGGCTCGACGCAATAGGCCGACAGCTCTGATAGCAGCGCTTCGCTTTCGTGACCGGGGATACCCAGGATCTTCTGCGTGTAGCCCTCACTCACGAACAGGCATTTGCGCCCGGTCAGCGGATGGGGGCGCACTACCGGATGAATGGCCTCGGGCGCCGAGGTGATGACCGATTCCAGGGCGTCCTTCCTGATGCCCGCTTGCTCGGTCTTCTCGTAGCGCATGACGATGCTTTGTACCGCCTGCAATCCGTCGAGCCGTTGCTTCATCTTGTCCGGCAGCGCATCGTAGGCGGCGGTCATGCTGGCAAATACCGTGTCGCCCTGCGGCTTTCCTTCCTTATGCGGCACTTCGATAGCCCGCAGGACCGAAGCAAAGGGCGGACTCTCAAGGTAAGCCCCGTCGGTATGCCAGAACAGGCCCGCATCGGGCAAGCCGATGGGCTTGCCATTCTCCAGGATGTTGGAGACCAGAAAAATCTCCGGCAGCGTCGGATGCAGCGCGGTGACGCGCTTCAGTGTGCGCAAATTGCCGAAATAGCGGCTGAAGCGAATCTGGTCCTCATCACTGATCTTCTGGCCACGAAAGAATATGACTTCATGATCGAGCAAGGCCTGGCGGATCTGGGCAAATACCCCCTTATCAAGGGGGCGGGTCAAATCCACACCCCGAATTTCCGCGCCCAGGGCGCAGTCTGTCTTGACGATACTCAGGGCCATCACTTCCTCCTTTGGTTGTGCCGGGCAGTCCGCCGGTTCCGGTCGGTGCCTTGCTGCCATCCGGCCTGCCGCGGCCGTGCGCTTCTTTCGTGAAGCTGTTGTCAGCCTTTTATATCACCGGATCGACAGACAGGACAGCACGGCGGAGCCGTGCGCCGGACTTGATGAACTTCCATCCATTTCCAGGTGCCACCATAATGCCGCAGGCTTATGCTTGATTCGGTGCCGCACATGGTCAAGCATGCATTAGACCGGAAGTGAACAACATCAAAGGCCACGGAGGACGTCATGAGAGTTTCCGCCACACCCGACAACCGTGGGCTCCTGGGCCTGCTTCCAGCGCTAGCCATGGCCTTGATCGGATTACCGCCGGCCTTGTTGCCAGCGACCGCCCTGGCGCAGGACTTCCCCGCAAGACTGGTACGCATCCTGGCCACCGAGGCCGGCGGAGGCGGCGATACGGTGGTACGCATCCTGTCGCCGGAACTGGCCAGCGCCTGGGGGCGGCCGGTGGTCATCGAGAACAAACCGGCGCAGCTCGGTTACATGGACGTGCTGAAGGCCGCCCCTGACGGTCACACGCTGGTGATCACCAGCAGCAGCCTGTGGTTGCTGCCCATCCTGCGCGCCAACATCAGCTGGGACGCATTGCGTGATTTCACCCCGGTGATACAGACCATCCACCAGCCAGCGGTACTGGCGGTGAACGCCAGCCTGCCAGCCAGGAACCTGAAGGAACTGATCACGTTGGCCAAGGCCAGACCGGGCGAGCTCAACTACGCCGCCGGCGTCATCGGCGGGGCCCAGCATCTGGCCACGGAACTGTTTCTCTCAATGGCCGACATCAAGGTGACGGCGGTTTATTACAAGGGCACGGCACCGGCCATCACCGCTGTTCTTGGCGATCAGGCGCAGATGGTGGTCTCGAACGCGCCGTCCATCCTGCCGCACATCAAGTCCGGGCGCATGCGTGCCCTGGGTATCACGCTGGCGCAGCCCTCAGCCCTGGTGCCGGATGTACCCACCATTGCCACCGCCGGGGTGCCAGGCTATGAGGCGGACGTACTTCTCGCCATCTTTGGCCCCGGCAACATGCCCGCGTCCCTGGTCAGCCGCATCAACCAGGATTTCGCGCGCAGCCTGAACAAGCCCGAGGTGAAGGAAAGGCTGTTTGCCAGCGGTGTGGAAGTGGCCGGCGGCCCGCCCCAGCAGTTACAGGTTGCGGTGAAGGCCGAAATCACCAAGTGGACCGACCTCATCCGCAAGCGGGGGATCAAGCTGGATTGACAAGATCGATTCGGCGCCCCGTATCCCCGCACGCTTTATGGGGGTATTCCCCTCTGCGCGAATGTGCATGAAGCGAGCGGGCTGGGCTTAAAATGGGGGTCCTTTTTGATGCAGGCACCTGCCGCATAGCCTGTCCCGCTCCGATGAGTGCCAAACCCAAATCACCAACGCTCGACGTTTCGCTGTTTGCGCGCGACGCCAAACCGCTGACCAGCTACCGCAAGTACTGGGCGGCTCGCTTCGGCTCGGCGCCTTTCCTGCCGATGAGCCGGGCGGAGATGGACGCACTGGGCTGGGACAGCTGCGACATCATCATCGTCACCGGCGACGCCTATGTGGACCATCCCAGCTTCGGCATGGCGGTGATCGGCCGGGTGCTGGAGGCGCAGGGCTTTCGCGTGGGCATCATCGCGCAGCCGGACTGGCAGAGCGCCGATCCGCTCAAGGTGCTGGGAAAGCCGAATCTGTTCTTCGGCGTGACCGCCGGCAACATGGATTCGATGATCAACCGCTACACCGCGGACCGCCGCATCCGCTCCGATGACGCCTACACGCCAGGCGATGTGAGCGGCCGGCGGCCGGACCGCGCCGCCATCGTCTACTCCCAGCGCTGCCGGGAGGCGTACAAGGACGTGCCCGTCGTGCTGGGCGGCATCGAGGGCTCGCTGCGGCGCATCGCGCATTACGACTACTGGTCGGACAAGGTGCGCCGCTCCATCGTGGTAGACGCCAAATGCGACCTGCTGCTCTACGGCAATGCCGAGCGCGCCATCGTCGAGGTGGCCCACCGCCTGGCTGCACGCGAACCGATGGCGGAGATAACCGACATCCGCGGCACTGCCTTCGTGCGCCACAGCACGCCCGAGGGCTGGTTCGAAATCGATTCCACCAGAGTGGACGAACCCGGACGCGTCGACGCCCACGTCAGCCCCTACCAGATGATCGCGGAGACGGCGAAACAACAGGGCGCGGCCTGCGTTCAGGAAGATGCCTCCGCTGCTGCCAGCACAGCCGGCATGGCCAGCGGCGCATCCGATGTCCAGCCGCTGCGATTCGTGCCCAACCCGCGCCTGGCCAGCAAGCCCAGGGCGCTGCCCCGGGAGCACACGGTGATCCGCCTGCCCGCCTACGAAGAGGTGAAGGCCGATGCGGTGCTCTACGCCCACGCCAACCGCGTGCTGCACCTGGAGACCAACCCGGGCAACGCGCGCGCGCTGGTGCAGGCGCACGGCGAAGGGGCGACCGCGCGCGACGTGTGGATCAACCCGCCGCCCATCCCGCTCACCACCGCGGAGATGGACCATGTCTTCGACCTGCCCTATGCGCGCTCGCCCCACCCGGCCTATGCCGACCCACAGGGCGGCCACGACGGCGCCACCAAGATCCCCGCCTGGGAGATGATCCGGTTTTCCGTGAACATCATGCGCGGCTGCTTCGGCGGCTGCACCTTCTGCTCCATCACCGAGCACGAGGGCCGCATCATCCAGAGCCGTTCGGAGGATTCGGTGATCCGCGAGGTGGAGGCGATCCGTGACACGGTGAAGGGTTTCACCGGTGTGATCTCCGACCTGGGCGGCCCCACCGCCAACATGTACCGCATCGGCTGCAAGTCCGCGGAGATCGAAGCGGCCTGTCGCAAGCCCTCCTGCGTCTATCCCGGCATCTGCCAGAACCTCAACACCGACCACGCCGCCCTCATCCACCTATACCGCCGCGCGCGCACCCTGCCCGGCATCAAGAAGATCCTGATCGGCTCGGGGCTGCGCTACGACCTCGCCATCGAGTCGCCCGAGTACGTGAAAGAACTGGTGACGCACCACGTCGGCGGCTATCTCAAGATCGCCCCCGAGCACACCGAGCAGGGACCGCTGTCGAAGATGATGAAGCCGGGCGTGGGCACCTACGACCGCTTCAAGCAGATGTTCGACAAGTTCTCCGCGGAGGCCGGCAAGAAGCAGTTCCTGGTGCCCTACTTCATCGCCGCGCACCCGGGCACTCGCGACGAGGACATGCTGAGCCTTGCCGTGTGGCTGAAGAAGAACGGCTTTCGCGCCGACCAGGTGCAGACCTTCTACCCCTCGCCCATGGCCACCGCCACGGCCATGTACCACTCGGGGAAAAACCCCTTGCGCAAGATCACGCGCGACAGCGAAGCCGTGGACATCGTGCGCGGCGAGAAACGCCGCCGCCTGCACAAGGCCTTCCTGCGCTACCACGACCCGAACAACTGGCCGCTGCTGCGCGAGGCCATCAAGAAGATGGGCCACAGCGAGCTGATCGGCAACGGCAAGCACCACCTGATTCCCTACTGGCAGCCGGCCACCGAGGGCAGCTACGCGTCGCCGCGGCGCAAGAACTCCACGCCGGGCGCAGCGCCTGAGCCCATCCCCGCACGCAAACACACCCCGGGCAGCAACGCTCCCGGGCAGCGCAAGGATGGCGGCACACGCGAACTGCGCGGCGAGCAGGACTACAGCCCCGATCCGCGCGGCATCCGCTCGGGAAAGGTCCGGATGGGCCCGGCCGCAGATCGGACCACGGACCGAACAGCGGGTCGAACAGCGGGTCGAACCGCGGGCCGGATCGCCACCGGACCCGTGAAAGCCGGCCGCATCCTCACCCAGCACACCGGACTCCCACCGCGCGCCGGCGTGCGCCCTGCAGCGAAACCGGCCGGACGTGGCGCCACACCAACACGCGCCCCAGGCCGTGTCAAATCCGGCAAACCTTCCGGCCGCAAATAGCCGGCCGCAAGCAGCCAAAGCAAGGCCGCCCCTCATTCCCCACGACGAGACCCCACCAAGAACAAGCCGTTCCAGGAGCGCATCGCCGCGATGAACGCGATGTGCAAGCTGCCGGCCAACGACAAGCCCGCCATCCCCGCTGAAGTTGCCAACCGCCTGGTGAAGTTCAAGACCACCCTCATGGACGAGGTGCACGAGATCGACGAGATCGTGCACTGGCGAAACAGGACGCCGATCCCATGACCCTCGCCGTGGCAATGGCCGACCTGCTGGGTGATGTCATCGTCTATTGACGCTCCGAAGCCCTGAAGTACGGCCTGCCGCTGGAGGCGGTGCTCGACATCATCATGGACAGCAACGACAGCAAGCTCGGCGCCGACGGCAAGCCCATCTACGACGCCAACGACAAGTTCCACAAGGGCCCGGACTACTGGAAGCCGGCGCTGAAGATCCGGGCGCTGCTGGAGGCGGCAAAGGGCTGAACCGGAAGGAAGAATATGATCGTTTTCCTGTATATCACGTTGCCATTATTAGGTTTATGACGTGATTATGATCATTGTTTTTGGGCCGTTGTTCACTGTAATCCGGCGGCCTGCACGAATTCCGGGGGCAGCGAGGTTGACCCCCTTGTCAAAGGTTCTTCGCCGAATTGCGGGGAGCGCATTATTTCTCCCAAGCCGACATTCGGGCGAGCTTTGCCCCACCTAAATGCGCTTTTTCCTTGCTTTGCACATGTCAGGAATAGGCTTTGTCGAAAGCCATCGATCTCCAGCGTCATTCCCGCGCAGGCGGGAATCAATTTTGACTGCCTCCGAGAAAATGGATCCCCGCCTGCGCGGGGATGACAGTAGTGAGTTATCCCTGCTTCCAGATATGAGGCCATTGTTTC
>CANJJT010000110.1:0-13924 GCA_947474715.1 Betaproteobacteria bacterium | reverse complement strand
AGGACTACTACGAGGAACGCTACCGACAGCGCGTCATGCACCACCTCACCAAGCGTGCCGAAAAGCTTGGCATGCAACTCGTCCCGATTCCTCAAGCCGCATAAAATTACGCCGCTATTCAATGTGATAGATTGTGTTTCTTAAGAGGGCTTCAGTTATGATCGATACGCAGAGGAGGTGATTCGAGTCTCCGCCGCTAAGTTGGACGATCCATTGTTGCTGCGCGAACTCTCAAGAGCCGGAGTAGCGAACAACGTTCTATTTTCCGGCGGGGGAATTGTCCCGGGACGATTGCTGGCGCTTCCCGGCGTCAGGGTAATCCATGTGCATACCGGTCTTCTTCCCGAGATCCGTGGGGCGGACGTTTTGCTTTGGTCCCTTATCGTCCGGGGGCGGATTGGGGTTTCCGCGTTCGTGATGTCGCCCGGATTGGATGTCGGGGATCTTCTGGCAAGGCGGGAGTTGGCAGGACTTCAGATCAAGCTTCCGCCAGAACCGCGGTTGGACGACTTGACGCTTTATCGGGCGCTCTTTTCCTTTGTTGATCCGTTGATCCGAGCCGAATTCCTTGTCACGGAAGTTTTGAACAAGAGTGGCGACTTGCCAGTTGCCGTTCCACAGGATGTAAAGGCCGGGCGGACCTATCATTTCATGCATTCGGCGCTACGTTCCCGTGCCTTGAAACTGCTGTTCGTCGCGCCCAAAGAGCACACAGGCGTAGATGTTCCAGGCAGAGCTGGAAGTTCGTTGCGCCGCTATCAGGGGTTCTACGAACGTCCCGGGCTGACAGCGGTGTTGCGCATCTTCCTAGATACATTCCGTGCAAAGTCATCCCTGCGGCAGATGGCCCTCCTGAATCGCAGCAGGGATTACCTTGGCGCACGGCGCATCCCGGAATTGCTGACGCTTCATGGCAATTTCAATCGGGAGTTGGTGATGCAGCAGGAAGAGTGGAAAAGCTATGACTATGGGCAGGGATGGTTCTATCAATCGTCAAGGCAACTCGGCATTACGGGTCTTCGTGATACAGCCGCAAGAGTGGAGGCCTACGGTTTGAACCAGCTTCTGGAGGGCTGCAGCGTTCTTGAAGTCGGTTGCAATAGCGGCTTCCTATCGTTGGCCATTGCAAATTGCGCAAAGCATGTATCCGCATTTGACCTGAATCCGCACCTCGTTGCGATTGCGCTGCGGGGACAAGAATATCTTCAGCAAAAGAATGTCGCGTTTTCAGTGGCCGGTTTTGAGGAGTACAAGTCCGAAAAGCAGTTCGACGCCGTCATTTCATTTGCCAACCACCATACCTACGATCAAAACACCAAGCAGAGTGTAGATGACTATTTTTCCCGGTGCCATGCATTCACCCGGCCCGGAGGACGTTTGCTTTTCGAGTCCCATCCTCCGGAAATTGACGGAGCCCAGTTTGGGTATGTGCTTGCCGCGCTTGAACGATATTTCTTGATCGAGCGCTCGGACACTCATCAATACGGCACCTTTCTTGACAGGAACCGAATCTTCATCATTGCTTCGAGGCGGGATGAATCCTGAAAGTCAGTTTGTTGCTCCGGAATGGCAATTTGGCTCAAGCGACTGGGATACGGGCTGGCGATACGCACGCAGCCAGGATCAATTCATGAATGGTCTTGAGTGAGGCGGGTCGTCGAGTCACCGCTCCCGATCATTTTCTTGAGCTTTCCGCGCCCCTCAGGCCTGCTTGAGTTGGCGAAAATATTGGATGGTTTTTGTTAGCCCTTCGGTGAGGTCAACGCGGGGTTCCCAGTGGAGGTTCTTCCTCGCAAACTGTATATCCGGCTGACGTTGTGTCGGATCGTCCGAGGGGAGTGGCTTCGTTATTAATTCGGATTTTGATCCGCTTAGCTCCAGCACCTTGGCGGCCAGTTCCCTGATGGTGGATTCGACAGGATTACCGAGATTGACGGGACCAGTGATCGAATCGTCCGTATTCATCAGCCGGATCAGGCCATCAACAAGGTCATCCACATAGCAGAACGAGCGCGTCTGACGCCCTTCCCCGTAGATTGTGATCGGCGTGCCTTCCAGGGCCTGAACGACAAAGTTCGACACGACCCTGCCGTCATTGGGGTGCATTCTCGGGCCATAGGTGTTGAAAATCCGCGCCACCTTGATGCGCAACTTGTGTTGCCTGTGATAGTCGAAGAACAATGTTTCCGCGCAGCGCTTTCCTTCGTCATAGCAGGACCGGATTCCAATCGGATTGACGTTTCCCCAGTACGATTCGGGCTGCGGGTGAACCACCGGGTCGCCATACACCTCGCTGGTGGAGGCCTGCAGTATCTTGGCTTTGATCCGTTTGGCCAGGCCAAGCATGTTGATTGCGCCATGCACGCTGGTTTTCGTGGTTTGCACGGGATCATGCTGGTAATGGATGGGTGCAGCCGGGCACGCGAGATTGTAGATTTCGTCCACTTCCACATAGAGCGGGAAGGTGACGTCATGCCGCATGATCTCGAAATGCGGGTTCCCGATTAGGTGCGCTATGTTCTCTTTGGTGCCGGTGAAAAAATTGTCCACGCAGATGACATCATTGCCCTCGTGCAACAGCCGCTCACACAGGTGGGAGCCGAGAAAGCCGGCCCCGCCCGTTACGAGTATGCGTGTGCGTGTGTAGTAGTTTCTCATGTCAGCCTTCCATTATCGACTGCTTGATTGACAAGGTATGTGATGCCCTGTCCTGCATTTCTTCAGCAAGTGGGGCGGTAAATCGCATTATGGTCATCGTTTCTCACTTCGCGCCTCGACCCGTCAATACGGTGTCTATGGTCCGCCACAGAATGTACAGATCCAGCCAGATCGACCAGTTGCGGACGTAGTACGTATCGAATTGCTCTTGCACGGCCAGGTTGCCATCGCTTCTGGCACTTACCTGCCACAGGCCGGTGATCCCGGGCTTGACCGTCTTGCGCAGTTCCCTGAAATCCTCCAGAAACGAATCCAGATGATATTTTGGAAAGGGCCTGGGCCCGACCAGGCTCAGATCTCCGGTCAGGACGTTCCACAACTGCGGCAGTTCATCGATGCTGGTCTTGCGGAATAAGGAACCGATGACTGGCAGGATACGCGGGTCGTTGCTTAGCTTGAAGCAGGTTTCCCATTCCTGCCTGGCAGCGGGGTTGCTTTCCAGATGCGCAGTCAGCAATTTCTCCGCATCAGGGTACATGGTTCGCAGTTTCCAGACCGAGATTGCCTTGCCCCTGTAGCCCTCCCTGATCTGGGCATAGAAGGGGTTCCCCTTGCTCGCAAGGCGGATTGCAACGGCGCCGGCCAGCACGATGGGCGCGAACAGGACAAGGCATGGAATGGTGATCAGCAGATCCATGCCCCGCTTCAACCAATGCGAAGTTCTCTTGACCAGGTTGTTCTTGAACGTGAGCAATGCCAATTCGTGACTCAGGAACGGCGAGAAACTCGCATCCAGCAGGGGGACATCCCTCATGGGAGGTATGTAATGGAAATAGAAGCTGCTGGTGCTGACATCCTTCATCAGGCGGGTGGTCGCTTCACGGTCTAGCCCTGCGTCGGGAGCGAAGATCACTAGGGGGTTGTTGAGGGCTTCTAGTGCCGGACGGAGGCTGCCTTCGACGGTGATGACTGGGAGTCCTTCGATCATTTCACCATGCGATTCGGACTGAGTCTCCCTGAGAGGGCCGCAGGCTGCCTGTGTCATATAGGTAAATGGCGAATATCCCAGGGTGAAGTCGCTTCTGATCGCGGAACTGGCTTCTCTCGCGTTTTCTCCCGTGCCGATGATGACGACAGGAATTTTCCATAATCCGAAAGAGTGAAGCAGGTCCCGGGCAATTGCCCTCCCCAATGGCACCAGAATGAAGGCCAGCCCCCAGGTGGCCACGATCGCAAAGCGGGAGACTTCAAATCCTGACACGAATGCGAATGTGCCGGCGAGCAGCAGGACCACTGCAATGACGCGGAAGGTTTCCTTCAATTCGTCAAAGAAGGTCCTTCTGCGGGAATAGTGCTCGAGCACCACCCAGAACCATCCCACGGCAAACGCAGCCAGTCCGATGTATGCGTACAGGACACTGTAGTCAAAACTCAACCATTCGGTTGCTTCCCGTGACTGGGGAAAGCCGATGCAGAGAAAAGCCAGCAGGAGGACAAACGTGTCCATTCCGGCCAACTGCAACTTCACAATCCATGGGTTCGCAGCGTTCGGTACTTTCCGGGCTTCTCCCGGGATCTGATCTGTACCTTGAGTGTTGGCTGTCTTGTCGATGAGGCGTCGGCCAATGAAACAGAAGCCGCCGATGACGAGGCCCAGAATCAGCAATGCCACAGCCAGCAGTTCCTGGGCGGTTTTTCCTGTCTTGACCGTTTCCTGCTGTGCGTTTGGCAGCGGGCGCAGGGTGCCCGGGGCATCACATCGGACCCGGGCATTCGCATTGCTCGCCATGGATTGGCGTTCACTTTCCCTGCATGAGGCGATGGCCAGGCCCGGATCCGCTTCCGATTCATAGAGCGCAACCCCGTTCGGCAGCCTGGCAGCCGCAACATCCAGGGGTGACTCGGACAGCCACCGCCTCTGCCTTGGCTCCAGTCCGCGCAGGCACGCGCTTTGGGTAATGGCACAGCTGGGGCAACTCCCCAGAATGGTCAGTCTGAGGGCGGAAAGCACGCGGGTGCATTGGCCGGCATCCCGGTAGCCCTGCTGCAGGATGGTCAGCTGCAGGTTCCCGGGCGCCACCGTGGTCTGGTACGGGTAGTGCAGCCCTGGCTGGAGCAGGCCCTTCAGGACGTACGCCACCACAAGCGTCAGCAATAATCCGATGATGGGCAGGCTTTTTTTCATGTCTTGGTAATCAGGATGAAGGATGCCGGTATCCGCCGAGATACCACATGGCCAGACGTGCCAGTCAGGAAATCACGAGCGTTTGTACTTCGCGGTGAGAGGGCTGGAGAGCGGTTTTCGTCCCGCTGATTCGGTTGCTTCGGAAACGTGGAACCCGTGTCGATCAAGGGCGAAAGGCAAATGACAATGTCTTGACATGATCACACCGATTTTACCCAGTCCGGATGGCGGTCTGTGCGATTTATGGAATCCCGAATAAGTCCCTGGCGTCGGATGGCCGGATCAGCCTGTTTCAATGACAACATGATTGGAAAAGGGCGCCTTTGCATGGATTCGAGCTGATGCCTTGTGAGCTGGCGATCCTCCATCCTGGTGCCACAGTACCGGCTGGCCACGCCGCGGAACCGTTCAGAATGTCCATCTCGTAGTGACGGTTCGATCCGGGCTGATGGTGATGCTCGGCCCTTTGCGCTTGTTGCGCTGCTGGTCAAGCAACAGCGAACCGGTGAGGTAGCCCAGCAGGCTGCCTGCCACCACATCGGAGACGAAGTGCTGGCGCTCCTGGAGGCGGCCGAATGCGGTCGCGCCGGCGATGGCGTAGAGCCAGGGCGCGTCGTAGTCCTGGGCGAAGGGGGTGACCAGCGCGAAGGCGGCGCCCATGTGCGTCGAGGGGAAGCCGCTATTGGTGGAGCCCTTGCCCAGCGGACCAAAATGCGTGGCACCGAGATTGGCATCGGGTCGCGAGCGGTTGACCGCGCGCGTGAGCACTGCATCGGCAGCCAGAGTCAGCGCCCCGCTCTTGATGGCGGTCCAGGCGGTCTCTGAGGCGCCTTCTCCTGCCATGCCCCACCACAGTACGCCGGTACCGGCGGCCAGTGCCAGCGGGATGGCGCTGGAAGCCTTGCCGAGTTTGTCCCAGCCGCCGCCCTGGTGCTTGCTGAACCAGTTGGCCACTGGGCGGTCGAGCAGCGCCGAGGCCAGCACCAGGCCGCCGCTCAACCACAGCGCCCTGCCGGTTTCGCCGCGGGCCACCTGGCCGCCCAGATTCATGCCTGTGCCCAGAACATCGCCAATCAGGGAACGTTCCGTGGCCCATGCGGGGGTGTCGTCATCGAACCCGCTGCCTGTCTTGGGCGCGGAGTAACCCGTCTCACGCCTGCTGCGCGAATTGGTCAGGTTGTACAGGGGATTGCCACGGTTCAGTTTTGCCCCGCCGTCGCGCGTCAGCGGGTTCCACACGAGGTTGGCGGTGCCGCCTGAGAGGCTGGTCGTCATCACGTCGAAGGGCACCCGCAGGTAAATGCCCTTGTCGAAGCTGCCCTCGCCAAACTGTGCGGCGGACAAATTGGTTTTCGTGGCCCAGGCGCCTATCGAGACGCCGTTGTCAAACCGGCGGCTGACATCCAGCGTGCCGCCGATATCGCGTGCCAGGTAGCGCCCGACGCTCAGTTTCACCTGGGTGTCTTTCCAGCCGGTATCCCAATAGGCCGTGGCGTGGCCGGTGGTGACGCGGTACCCGGTCTGCGTGCCGGCATTGCCGAAACCGAAATTCTGCTCGAAGTTGCGCTGTTGCACCCGGTTGATGTCAATACCGAACGCGAAGGGGCTGTGCCAGCCGCGGTACAGCCATTCACCGCCCACGCCGGCAAACATGGGTTCGAGATAGCCGCCGTAGAGGCTGTAATACTGGTTCCTGCGCCATTGATCGATATGCGTGATCTGCAGGTTGGGCATGGTGACCGGTGAAGAGGTGATCGTCTCGCGCAGGAAGGTGCGCACGCGGGGAATTTCGCTCGGCGCGGTGTATTTGAACTTGTCGTAGTTATCCAGCAGGCCGACGCTGACGGCGCCGGTGATCGATGTACTCTCTGACAGCTTCAGGCGCGCGGGTGCGGAAAAACCGGCGCTGAACAGCAGGAATCCGTCGGGCCCCCCCAGGTTCTGCTGCCAAGTGGGGATCATGGCATAGCCGAAGCGCGGTTGCTGGTTCTCCCACAATGGTGCGGTCGGCAAGGCACGGCGTGGTTCGACTGCTGCCGCAGCCTGGAAACTGTCGGCCATCGCCTGAAACTGCAGGTTCTTCTTCACCCAGGGCTCGCGCAGAATCACCCGTTCGGAGAGCGGGATGCCCTGTTCGATGAAGATCAATTCAAAGGCGGAAATCGGGGCTGGCGCATCGCGGTGCAGCACGGCGGTGATTCGTTCGATGCGCTCGTCCCAGTAAGCGCCTTGCGCGCTTTCGATGACCACCTGCAGCGTGTTGCCCTCGCGGCCGATCTGCTTGACCGACCAGCCGGACACCGCGCCGATTTCCACTGCCGTGCCCGACCAGAAGGGTTCTTCGGTCCGGCGACTTTCGCTGACCCGGGGCGCTGGCGCATTCGATAGTTTCGGCGCATCCAGTTTGTTGAGCGGGGTATGCAGGGTGAGGCCCAGCATCAGGGTGTCACCGCGCTCGATGCCCAGGGTGACATCGACGGCTGGGTGGTAGCGGTAGACCGCGCCGACATTGAAAGCCGTCCGTTGCGGCTGGTTGTTGGTCTGTGGTTCGTTGCGGTAATTGTTGCCGTCGTACTCGAGCTTGAACACCCATTTGTCCGAGGGCGTGTGGTACTGGACACCGCCGAACAAGGCGGTGTTGCCACGGAAGAACGAACCTGAAGTGATGTTACCGGCCTGCGCTGTCGGATCGAGAGTTGCGCGTGTGTTGAAGCTCTTGCTCAGCAGCGACAAGGGATTGCGGATGTTGCCGCTAGCCCCCAGATTGCCCCAGCCGATGCCCAGGCTCCAGTCGAAATTACCTGTGCGCTTGCTGGCGACCAGGTACTCGCTGGAGAAAAGACCGGTACCCCCGATGTCGATAACGCCTGCGGCTAGCTCGGGTAGATAGGCGGTTTCCCCGAACAGTCGGACCTTGAAGTCAACGCTCTTGTCCTTGTAGGTCTGGTTGCCCGAGAGTGATTCCGCGCCATACAGGCGGTTCAGGATATTGGTGTAACGAAATCCGGCCTCCAGCCAGTCCAGCGGCTGGAACATCACGTTGCTGCGTTCGTAGGGGGCGACGCGGCTGTAGTGGAAGCGCGCTTCCCCGGCTTTGGACATGCGAGCCGTGGGCGTTTGCAGCAGGCCGATCATGCCCCAGTCGTTGGCGGTGAGCACCGGGTCCCGGGCCTGAGGGGCGGGCACCACGGCAGTGGACGGTTCCACGCGGGCCAGCGTGGCCGTGTCCAGCAGCGTGTCGTAAGCCTGCGTCGCCAGAAACCGCGCCAGCAGGGTCGAAAACTGCGGCGACCAGCCGCCGTTGCGGACGGGTGCCCAGATCAGCGCACCCGGCGCCGCCTCGTTTTGCGCCTGCGCATTCCAGGTGGCCACCCCAAAATCGCGCACAGAGCCGTCGGGTTGCACCATCCAGGTGCGGTCAACGCGGTCGACGCGCGTGGGCTCGCAGGCCTTGAGGTAGTCGCGCGCCTCGCTGCCCGGGCGATGGGGCAGGGTGCAGCGCCGGCCGTCGTTGGTGAGCACCGTGACGGTACCCGGGCGCCGGGGCAGCGCCACCACGTGGTCGCGTTGCAATACGGGATCATCTTGCGGACGCCCCTGCAGCCAGCGCGCGTCGGCGATCGGGACCGACACGCGCCCGGTCACGGGCAGTGCTTCGATCATCTGCGTCAGGTTCGCCCTTGCCGCGGCCGGTGCAGTTCCTGAAAGCGTGAGCCAGGTGAGCAGTTCACGCTTCAGGCCGGCCTGGGTGTAGCGTTCCTCGGGGACTTGCCAGATCAGGCCTGCGGCATAGGCGCGCGGATCGGCCGGCTGGCGCAGCAGCCAGTCGCTCAGGCGCTCCCCGGCCACGGGTGTGGTGGTGGGCATCGCTGGAGCGGTGGCGGGCAGGGTGGACGGAAGCGGCGCCGCGGGCGCGGGCGCCGCTTCGGTGGTTGCGGCGAGGATCAGTGCGGAAGGAAGCCGCAGGCCCAACATGCCCCGCGGTTCCACCAGTTGCGCGTGCACGCCAGGTACAGGTCCCGAGCAGGCCAGCACGCCCAGCAAGCCGCGCAGGACAGGGCGTTTCACTTCGCCACCGGCCAGGTTTGCCAGGCGAGGCAGAGCTCCGCTGACAGGCACTGTTCCCCGTAAATGACGCTGGGTGCGCCGTCCCTCAGGCTCAGGCCATAGCGGGCCGAGGGCAGGCCATCGGATGATTTGAGGACGGTTTCCTCGTACCAGCGCAAGTCCTGGGAAGACAATCCCGTCAGCCGGGCATTGTTGGGCGCGCGCACCGGGTAGAGAGATACCGTTTCGGTGATGCCATAGCGGTAACCGGGCATTTCATCACGCTCGCGCCGGTACTGGGCGGTGGAGCGCGCAAGCACGTCCTGCCAGCCCGGCAGCGAAAAATACCGCACCGCGCGCCAGTCGGTTTCCAGCCCGGCGGTGGCCACGATGCGGCCGTTCTGCAGGCGGATGACCTCGCCCTGGCTGCTGTACCAGGTCTCGACGGCGCCTTCAGGGTGGGGGTCGATGTAACCCAGCACCATGAGCACCACGCGCCCGCGCACCGTGACCCGCAGGTAGCGCAGGTTGGGGTTCAGCGGTATCTCATCGGCCTTCTGGGCCAGGCCGGGAATGGCGTCGAACAGCGTGCGCGACACCGGCGTGTGCCCGCAGGCGCCAAGCAGCAGCAGCGCCAGCAGCCCGCACAGCGATCGAAAGGAAAATATCTGCCTAGGCATCTTGCCGACCTGAACCTGGGACCTGCCTATGCCCGTTGCCCGGCGAATGGAATGACATGCGAGCGGAACAGCCAAAAGAAAAGGCCCCAAGGATAGGCCCTTGGGGCCTTAGGTCAAGCCGAAAAACGACGAGAGTCGATTTATCGGGTGCCTGTCGTGCCTGTCGTGCCTGTCGTGCCTGTGGTTGAAAGGGTGACCAAGGTAGTGCCCGTGGTACCCAATGAGGCCACCGCAGTGTTGTAGGCCGCAATGGCTGAATTCGCGGCAACAGCTGCGTCATTCGCATCGGTATTGGCGGCGGTGATTGAATTTGCCACTGTCGCAAGCTGGGTAAGTGCAGTGGCCCTGGCGGGGTTGCTAGTCGGCAATGCGGTTACAGCGGCCTCAATGGCAGCTCTGAGGTTGTTCGCCGCGGTGACTGCTGCCTGCGCTGCGCTGGCCGCATTCAAGGCCGCTTGTGCGGCGGCGAAATTCAAGCGGGTAATGTCGCTGGTGGTACAGGTGTTGGCAGCAGTACTGCCGGTACAGATATTGACGCCACCGACCACAAGAGCACCTGCAACAATAGTGGCACCGGCGGCTGCCGTGGCGTTCGCGGCCGCGGTGGTGGCCGCGGTGTTTGCGGCCGCGGCCGTGGCTGCGGCCGTAGTGGCAGCCGTGTTAGCGGTAACCACTGTCGCATTGGTGTTGACACCTGCAGCGGTTGCAGTGGCCGCCATGGTGGTTACCGCGGTGTTCACCGCTGTGGTGGCAGCAGCGGCTTCTGTCGCAGCCGTCGTTGTGGCGGCTGCCGTTGCAGAGGTCGCGGCGGCGGGGGTGGTGGTGGCTGCGGCGGTTGTCGCACCACCGCTACCGCTGGAAGCAGCAGCTGCGACGGCAACAGCGGCAACCGCTGCAGCCACCATGCCGGCGGTCACACCACCCACGGCGGCGGCGGTGGCACCGGCTGCACCGGCACCCGCGCCGGCGGCGGTGCCGCCTGCGGAACCGGCTGCACCTGCGGCGGGCGCCGTCTGTGCGATGACTTGGCTCGTGGCAAACAGTGAGGCCACCAGTACGGCTAGAACCTTTTGCTTAATCATTCTCATGCTCCCAATGTAGTCTATGCTATCAATTCAATTGAATTCGGATCAAATGTGCGGCAACCCATCATCACTGTGTTCGACAGGGGGGGGGGGAGGTTATAGGCACCTTATAGTATCGCACAATTCTAAATTTTATACTCATAAAATGTTTGCAGATTTTTTGTATGCCACTCAACGATCAGTCTCGAAATGATTAAGCAATAAGCATGCCGCAATCAGTAAGGTGCGTGCCGGGCAGGCACTTGGGTAATTCGACGCTGGCTCCCTGGTTCTTTTTTCCCTGCATCAGCGCTGTCAGGGACATCGCCTGCACCTGATCACAGTTTACAGGCCGTTCTTTGCATTTTTGTGAAGGAAGCGCCTATCCAGCGGCGAACCTGAGCAGGATTCTGAGCGCCGCCCCTGAAGCGTGAGATTTTCAAAGGTTCTTCGCGGATCCCGGTGATCAAGCTGACGCGGTGTTGACCGCCTTGTCAAAGGTGGCCGACGCGACGCAGTCGTGCGAGGGGGGGCGTACCGCTGTTCTGCGACCTCATTGACGCGAAGGAAGGCACCCCATGACAACAAGGGGAGGCAACCTCGCCGACCCCGGAATTCGAAGAAGAAGCTTCAGGGCGCGTGCCCTTGTTCAATCATTCATCAAAAATGGTAAGCGGCCTTGATGCCGAACTCATGCGTGTCATTTTTCGGTTCGATCACGGCCGGGGTGCCACCGGCATCGGACTGCTTGATGCGCCACAAGGTCAGCGTCGGCCCGACGGACCAGGTGTCAAAGCGCATCATCGCGGCCAGGCGCAAGCCGTATCCCCGGGGCTGCCGCAGGCTGACGTCCCCCAGCAGGGCACTGCTGTCGGAGAGTTTCACGTCCTGCTTTCCGCGCAGCAGGTGGGCATATTCCACGGTGGTGTGCAGTTGCGACTGATTGGACAGGTTCATCTTGTGCAGCACGCCAATGGGCAGCGTGGTGTAGTCGTTTTCCCGGCGGTAACCCACGGCACCGGTGCTGGTCACCCCACGCAGGTCATTGTAGAGGTGCCGATAACCCAGGCCGGCGTAGGGCGACACGACGTAGCTGCCCTGGTCAAAATCCTTGCCGATCAGCCCGCGCACTTCGTAGTACCAGTCGGTGCGGTCATTGAGCGTGCCGCTGATGCCGCTGCTGTAGTCGCCTTTACCGGTGGCATAGCGCAAGTCGGCGCGGACGAACCAGCCGTTGTTGCGGTTCGGCCACTCCGAGCCGATGGCATGGGTGATTGAATAATCGAAGCCGATTTTCCGCGCCTTGATGGCCATCACCCCGGGTTCGCTGTATTTGTAGTTTGTCAGTGTTACACCGACGTCGTGGCCGGAGCGGGTGGACAGATCCGTGCGCTGTTGGGCCAACGCGGCGGGTGCGATCAGGCAGCCAGCCACTGCAGCGGCAGTCATGGCCTTGAGCATGCTCGTGGATCTATCAGCGTTCATGTCATTCCTTGTGCTTGTGTTCAGGTGCATCGGGGTGCCCGATCCTCACTTTGCGCTGCGCATGAGCAGGTCGCCAAGGCTGAAAGTGCAGGAAATGCAGAGGGTTCGGAATGATTATCCGGATGCAAGGCACTACAGTCAATGGACGAACCATTGCGCGCGATGTGGCCGCTTGGCTTGCCAACGGGTGAGAGTTCGCAGTGAAGTGCACAACCTGCGCAGGGCACTGGTTTGGTGTGCACGCAGTGCAGCGGCACTACCCGCAGAGTGCGAGAGGGGTGTCATGCAGGTGACAGCTTGTGATTAAATGACGACGGTTCGTGTCAGTGCTTTCCGACAATCCAGCTTCCCGGGCGCTGACATGGTTTAGCGGGTTGTTGTAAAAATACGACAGAATGCCTCTCGACTGGTGGTTTTTAGGGAAACACTGATTAAGTTTCCATGTTGAGGAAGAGTAGACAATGTTTCCTCTGAAGTGGGGGAACTACAAGGGGGCGCAGCCCTCTTGTTCAGTACTTCCTTAGGGCTGTTCGCGCCCGCAAGGGACGTAAGTGCCACACCGGGGATGACCCCACAGCCTGTTGTACGACAGCAGTTTTCGATTTCCCCTGCAATGGAGATTCAAAGGGCGGTATTCCCGCATCTTTGCCTGCCGATGGCCCCCGATCTGAGCATCAACTTCCCAGCGGTTCTCCAGGCATGGCTGATGGGCTTGCAGTCCTCGCTGACCGATCCCCGCGCCCTGTTCTGGTGGCCGACGCTGCTGACGGCGGTGGTGGGGGCGGGGCTGGCCGCGTGGATGGGCTGGCGCGTCACGCGCGGTGGCTGGTTCGCTTTTATGCGCCAGTTGCCGGTGGATGTCTCGTGTTACCTGGGTTACACCTTGACGCAGGCACTGGTCGGCAAATTTCTCTTCTGGGCCACCGCAGGCGGGGCGATGGCGGTGTTCCTCGTCTTCGGTGTGCCGGGGCGCATAGCGGTGAATCCCGCCTGGGGCGAGCGTCTGGCGGTGGCGGGGATGGTATTTGTCATGGGCGATTTATTCCTGTACTGGAGCCACCGCTTGTTCCACCACTTCCGCGCACTGTGGTGGTTCCATAAGCTGCACCACAATCCGCCGGTGCTGACGCCGATCACCGCGTTCCGCTTCTGGCCGCCTGAGGCCGCGGTGCATTTCGCGGCCTACAACCTGGGCGAAGGCCTGGCGCTGGGGCTCGCCAGCTACGCCTTCGGCATGCAGATCACCGCCTACACTTGGCTGGGCATCAACGTTTTTCTGGTCGCCTGGTATCTGGGCTTCTCGCACCTGCGCCACAGCCACGTGGCGCTGGCCTACCCGCGCTGGCTGTCGCATGTGCTGGTGTCCCCGCACATGCACCAGGCGCACCACTCCGTCGATCCGCAGCACCACCATCGCAATTTTGGCACTGCACTGGCGCTATGGGACTGGTTGTTCCACACGCTCTACATTCCGGCGCGCGAGGAGCGGTTCCGGTTTGGTGTGGCACGTGAGGAACCGGCGCCACAGGGCACCCCGGCCTGAGTTGAGGCGCTGGCATGGCCAGGCCGCGGGTTTACCCCCTTGTCAAAGGGGGCCAGACTCGTGAGCGCAGCGAACGAGCGGGGGGATTTTCTCCCGCTGCCTTTCATCGTTCGCCAGTCATGACCGGATGTGGGCCCTGAGTGTCCTCCGGTGCTTCCCATCTGCAAGGCAACAGCCGTGCGCAGGGTTCATGCAATGTCGGCAAAAGGCCATGAGACCAGCCCGGCTGGCCAAAATCCCCCCGCTCGGCTTCGCCCTCATT
>CANJJT010000109.1:0-14198 GCA_947474715.1 Betaproteobacteria bacterium | reverse complement strand
GGCGCGCGAGATGATCGACGAGATCAAGGGCGTGGTGGTGATGAAGGGTTATCGCGGTCGCGAGCCGCTGGACACCGAAGCCCTGGCAGAGGTGCTGTCACGGGTGTCGTGGCTGCTGCACGACCACCGTGACCGCATCGCCGAGCTGGACATCAACCCGCTGTTCATGACGCCCACGGCCATCACCGCCGCTGACGGCCTGATCACATTAAAGCCGTAAGCCTAATAAACACGGAGTGTATCGTCTCAATATGATTACAATGAAGTTGTTGAGCAAGGCCCTGGTGGCACTGTTCGCCGCAGCATCTGCAGGTGCTGCATCCGCGCAGGCCTATCCCGTCAAGCCGGTGCGCATCGTGATTGCCTTCACCCCCGGCGGTCCCATCGACATCGTCACGCGCCCGGTGGCGCAGAAGCTCACCGAGGCGCTGGGCCAGCCCTTCGTCATCGACTACAAGCCCGGCGGTAACGCCATGATCGGCGCCGACAACGTCGTCAAGTCACCCGCCGATGGCTACTCGCTGCTCACCTTCTCCTCCGGTTACACCATCAACCCGAGCACGCAAAAGAGCATGCCCTACGACACGCTGCGTGACCTCACCGGGGTGGCGCCGATCGGGCGCAGCCACATCATCGTCATCGTCAACCCCAGCCTGCCGGTGAGGAACATCAAGGAACTGGTGGCGCTGGCGAAGAAGCAGCCGGGCAAGCTCAACTTTGCCTCCTCCGGCACCGGCGGCTCGCTGCACCTGGGCGGGGAACTGCTCAAGGTGGTGGCCGGCATCGACATGACGCACATCGCCTACAAGGGCGCCGGCCCCGCGCTCACCGACGTGGTGGCCGGCACCGCCGAGCTCGCCTTCATCGCGGCGCCGCCCGCAGTGCCCATGATCAAGGCCGGCAAGGTGCGCCTGATCGGCGTGGCCAGCCTGGAGCGCGCCGCCTCCTTCCCCGACACGCCGACGGTGGCCGAGCAGGGCTTCCCGAAATTCGAGGTGAGTTCCGGCTACGGCCTGTTGACCCGCACCGGCGCGCCGCCGGCTGCCATCAACCGCATCAACGCGGCCATGAAGGGCATCGTCGCCATGGATGACATCAAGGACTTGTTTGCCAGGGCCAGCGTCGACCCCTGGTACCTGACCCCGGCCGAGTTGCAGGGCTGGATCAGCGATGAAGTCGAGAAATGGCAGAAGGTCACCAAGGCGATCAAGTACCAGCCCGAGTAGTCCATGCAGTCCCGCCAGTGCAGTCTCCCGATTGCGTCCACCTAAAGGGCTTCAGCATGCGCAAGCGCTTTGCGGTTTCCACAATCACCGATGTCCCAAAGCTCAGGAAGTGGATCAGCGCGCTGGCCCTGGTGTTGTGCAGTTCCGCGGCCTTGTCGCAGACCTACCCGAGCAAACCGGTTCGCATCATCGTGGCCTTCTCGGCCGGGGGCGCAGTCGATCTGATCGGGCGCATGGCCGGCCAGAAGCTCACCGAAGCCCTGGGCCAGCCCTTTGTTGTGGATTACAAGCTGGGTGCAAACGGGATCATCGGCGGGGACCTGGTGGCCAAGGCGACGCCGGACGGCTATAACCTGCTGGTTTTCTCCTCGGGCCATACCATCAATCCCAGCACGCAGAAATCCATGCCCTATGACACGCTGCGGGATCTGGCTGCCGTGAGCCCGGTCGCGCGCGGAGACATTGTGCTCATCGCCAACTCGAAGCTGCAGGTGAACAACCTGAAGGAGCTGATCACCCTGGCCAGATCGCAACCGGGCAAGCTCACCTATGCTTCATCCGGCGTGGGTGGTTCGGTACATCTGGGCGGGGAGCTGCTCAAGATGATGGCCGGCATCGATATCGTGCATGTGCCCTACAAGGGCGCAGCGCAGATGATCCAGGACATCCTGGCGGGCACCGCCGACATGGGTTTTGTCGGCATTCCGCCGGCCGTGCCGCTGATTAAATCAGGCAAGGTCAGGCTCATTGCCGTGGCGAGCCTGAAGCGCGCGGCGGCCTTTCCCGATGCCCTGACCGTGGAGGAGTATGGTTATCCAAAATTCGAAGTCACCAGCGGTTACGGCTTCGTGACGACGGCCGGAACGCCGCAGGCTAGCATCGGCCGCATCAACGGCGCCCTGGAAAGGATTCTGGCGACACCCGAGATGAAGCAGGACTTCACCAGGATGGGTCTGGATCCCTGGTGGTCCACGCCTGACCAGCTTCAGAGCTGGTTGCGCGAGGAAGTGGAAAAGTGGCAGAAGGTGACAAAGGCGATCAAGTACCAGCCCGAATAGAAGGCAGGCTGGGCAGGCAGATCGCGCAGGGGGCCCGTTTTCTCGATGGATAACGCAGGCAGGAGGCACACCATGCAGGGTACGACAAGGGTGGCAAGGCTGGCAGGTACGGTGGTCCTCCTCGCGCTGCTGTCATGCAGCGCCGGCGCCATGGCGCAGGCCTATCCGGTCAAACCCGTGCGGGTCATCGTGCCTTTCCCGCCGGGCGGGCCGGTAGACCTGATTGGACGCCCGGCAGCGCAAAAGCTGACCGAAGCACTGGGGCAGCCCTTTGTGGTGGATTACAAGCCGGGTGCGGCCGGCATGCTGGGCTCGGAGCATGTGGCCAAATCCGCGGCGGATGGTTATACGCTGCTGGTGTTCTCGTCGGGGCATACGATGAACCCCAGCACGCAGAAGGCGATTGCCTACGACACGTTGAAGGATTTTGCCGCCGTCACCCCGATCGGCCGCAGCGACATCATTGTCGTCACCAATCCGAAGCTGCCGGTGAACAACCTGAAGGAGCTGATTGCGCTGGCCAAGGCGCGTCCGGGCAAGCTGAACTTTGCCTCCTCCGGTGCCGGCGGGCCGCTGCATCTGGGTGCGGAATTGCTGAAGGTGGTGGCCGGCATCGACATGCTCCACATCCCGTACAAGGGCGCAGCGCCGGCATTGCAGGATGTCATGGCCGGGACGGCGGACCTCGCCTTTGTGGCATCGACCCTGGGCGGGGGGCTGGTCAAATCCGGCAAGGTGCGCATGATTGCGGTGGCCAGTCTCAAGCGTATGGCGGCCTTTCCGGATGTGCCCACGGTGGAGGAAAACGGTTTCCCCCGCTTTGAAGTGAGTTCCGGCGGCGGACTGGTGACGCCGGCGGGCACGCCGCGGTCCATCATCAACCAGTTGAATGGCACCATGGAAAAAATTCTGGCGACTGCGGAGATCAAGCAGATTTTCGGCAACGTGGGACTGGAACCCTGGTGGCTGCCCCCCGAGCAACTGGAAACCTGGTTGCACAATGAAGTGGATAAGTGGCAGAAAGTCACCCGTGCCATCAAGTTCCAGCCGGAATGATTTGATACCCGATACCAACCCTGTTTAACAACCCACCTGAGGAAGAGGCAGCCATGGCAACCGACAACACGGCGGTGTCGATGCAGATGAATGAAATCAAGTCATCTCCACTCAACACCTATATCGAGTACTGCAAGAAAGGGCAGCTGGCCTACCAGTTCAGCCTGGATGACAACAAGCCGGTGTTCTATCCGCGTGTCGTGGCACCGAAGTCGGGCAGCCGCAACCTGGAGTGGCGCGTCAGCAAGGGTCTGGGCACGGTGTACGCCACCACCACGACCACTGATCTGGCCCGCGACAAGCCGGTCTACAACGTCTGCCTGATCGACATCGATGAAGGCTTTCGCATGATGAGCCGTATCGAGGACATTCCCTCGGATGCGGTGAAGATTGGCATGCGCGTGACGATGCGCATGCATCCGGGGGGCGAGAAGACGCCGCCCTATCCCGTGTTCGTTCCCGTGGAGCATGCAAAATGAGCCAGACCACCCTGAAGCGTGGCAGCGTCGCCATCGTCGGCGCAGCCGAATCCGACCTGGGCCAGGTCGCGCCCGACATGAGCCCGGTGGACCTGATGGCGCAGGCCACCATGCGCGCCCTGGATGACTGCGGCCTGAAGCTCTCCGACATCGACGGCGTGTTCGCCGCCTGTACCCAGCTTTCCATGACCACCTCCGACGTGTGCGAATACCTCGGCATCCAGCCGAAGTACCAGGACTCCACCCGCATCGGCGGTTCGGCCTTCATGTCGCTGCTGGCGCACGCGCAGCTCGCGCTGCAATCCGGCCTGTGCAGCGTGGCCTTGATCACCTACGGCAGCACGCAGCGCAGCATGACCCGCGCGCTGGCTTCGCCACGCGAGAACTTCCACTACGAAACCATCTATCGCCTGCGTTCCCCGGTCGGCGCCTATGCCATGGCCGCCAGCCGCCACATGCACCAGTACGGCACCACCCGCGACCAGATCGCCGAAGTGGCGGTGTCCGCGCGCAAGTGGGCGCTGCTCAACCCGCGCGCCTGGGAGAAGGACCCGCTCACCATCGAGGACGTGAAGAAAGCCCGGCCGGTGAGCAGCCCCTTCACCGTGCGTGACTGCTGCCTCGTCAACGACGGCGGCGGCGCCATCATCGTGACCACGGCAGAGCGTGCCAAGTCATTGAAGAGTAAGCCCGTTTATGTGCTGGGCGTGGGCGAATGCATGAGCCACCGCAACATCAGCAACATGCCCGACCTGACCGTCAGCGGCGCCGCCATCTCCGGTCCCCAGGCCTACGCCATGGCCGGGGTGAAGTCCTCCGACGTGAAAGTGCTGGGCCTGTACGACGCCTTCACCATCAACCCCATCCTGTTCCTGGAAGACCTGGGCTTTTGCCCCAAGGGCGAGGGCGGGCGTTTCGTCGAGGGCGGTCGCATCGCTCCTGGCGGCCAGTTGGCGGTGAACACCAGCGGCGGCGGCCTGTCCTACTGCCATCCGGGCATGTACGGCCTGATGATCCTGATCGAGGTCACCCGCCAGGTCCGGGGTGACGCCGGTGCGCGTCAGGTGAAGGGGGCGGATATCGGCATCGCCCACGGCAATGGCGGGGTGCTGTCCACCCAGTGCACGGCCATACTTGGCAGCGAAGCGACGGTCTGAGCCTCAGAAATGGGGTCCGGGCCGGTCATCGCGGCTGGTCCGGCTACGTTAATATAGTCAGGTAGAGGTAAGCGACGGCGTCACCGGTGCGCAAGGGTACCGGCGCCCTTGCCCATCGTGGCACTGGCGTGGCACCGGCGTGACATTAAGCGTCGCCTAAGCCGGGCAGCCTAGCTTATCCGCCCCCGAGTGCCGATAGGCGGTACACCAAGGGCTTAATGGAGGCAGGATCATGAAGTTGTCTCGCGTCATTTCAGTTGCAGTGCTGGCCCTCGCCAGCATTTCCCAGGCCCATGCGCAGGCCTATCCCAACAAACCCATGCTGTGGGTCATTCCCTATGCGCCGGGTGGTGGCACCGATGCCATCAGCCGGCCGATCTCCATCAAGCTGGGCCAGGCGCTGGGCCAGACCATCCTGTATGAAAACCGTGGCGGGGCTTCCGGCATGGTGGCGGCGCAGGCCGTGGCCAAGGCGGCCCCGGACGGTTACACCTTCCTGGTGGCGGCGGGCAACACGCATACCTTCTCCACGCTGCTGTTCGACAACCCGGGTTTCGATCCGGTGAAGGACTTCTCGCCCATCACCAATTTCTCCATCGTGCCCAATTCCCTGGTGGCCAACCCGAAGTTTCCGGCCAGCAACCTCAAGGAACTGGTGGCCTATGGCAAGGCCAATCCGGGCAAGATCAACTGGGCCTCCTCCGGCAATGGTGCGGGCGGTCACCTGGGGCTGGTGCTGTTCGCCAAGAACGCCGGCATCCAGGTGGTACACGTGCCGTTCAAGGGTGCCGGACCGGCGTCGATCGCGGTGCTGTCCGGAGAGGCGGACATGATCCTGGCCAACACCGCCGTGTTTACCGCGAATATCCGGGCTGGCAAGCTGAAGGCGCTGGCCGTCAGTGCGTCCAAGCGGCTGGACATCCTGCCGGACATGCCCACCTTCGCCGAGCACGGCTATCCGCTGGAGACCGCCTCCTACTACGGTCTCGTGGGTCCGGCGAAGCTGCCCCAGCCGATCATCAGCAAGATGCATGATGAACTGGTGAAGATTCTCCGCAGCCCCGAGGAGGTCAAGCGTCTGGCCGACAATGGCGGCTTTGCGGTGGGCGACACGCCGGCCCAGTTCGCTGCGTTCATGAAAAAGGAAGTGGACACCTGGGGACCGGTGATCCGCGCCAATAACATCAAGCCCGACTAAACCGGTCGGCCGTCGTCCCGTGGCGGCGGCCTCTTTGGAAAACAGGAGAAGGAGCATCTCATGATCACAAGACACGCAGTTGCAGCAGCCGTGCTGGCCCTGGCGGGTGTTTCCCAGGCCATTGCCCAGGCCAATTATCCGAACAAGCCGGTGCGCTGGATCATCCCCTACGCGCCCGGCGGCGGCACCGATGTCATCGCCCGTCCCATCGCGCTCAAGCTGGCCGAGGTGCTGGGCCAGCAGGTCCTGTACGAGAACCGCGGTGGCGGCAACGGCCTGATCGCCGCGGAATTCGTGGCGCGCCAGCCCGCTGACGGCTACACCCTGCTGGTGCCTGCCGGCAACACCCATGTGTTCTCGACGCTGCTCTACGGCAAGATCAGTTTTGACCCGGTCAAGGATTTCGCGATGATCACCAACTTCGCGTCCATTCCGAACGTGCTGGTCTCGCATCCGTCCTTCCCGCCCAAGTCCATCGCCGAGATCGTCGCCTACGGCAAGGCCAATCCGAGCAAGATCAACTGGGCGTCTTCGGGTAACGGCGCCGGCGGCCATCTTGGCTTGATCGTCTTCGCCGACCTCGCCGGCATCAAGGTCACCCATGTGCCCTTCAAGGGCGCCGGCCCGGCCACCACCGCCATGCTGGGCGGTGAAACCGACCTGCTGCTGGCCAACACCGGTGTGTTCTTCTCGCACATCAAATCCGGCAAGCTGCGGGTGCTGGGCGTGGCCGCCAACAAGCGCCTGTCGGTGATGCCCGATGTGCCCACCTTCACCGAAATGGGTTACCCGGTGGAGTCAGCTTCCTTCTATGGCCTGGCCGCACCGGCCGGCACGCCACGGGCCATCATCAACAAGCTGCATGGTGATCTGGTGAAGATCATCAACTCCCCCGAGTCGGTGAAGCGCCTCGAAGGTGATGGTGCCTTCCCGGTGGCCAATACGCCCGAGCAGTTCGCGGAATACCTCAGGGTGGAGACGGCCAAGTGGGGCAAGATCATCCGCGAAAACGGCATCAAGGCAGACTGATCACCGCTGCCTGAACGCCCCGAAGAAGCAGCCGTGCAACACCGCGGCTGCTTTGTGTTTTTCTGCCAGCATGAACAGCCCACCGGCGGGCATCAGCAACGCCGGTGAAGGGCCCATAACAGGAGGATATCGACATGGAAGCCACTGCACGCAAACAGGCCGCCAACCAGAGCCAGGGCGAAGTCACCCGCGGCGAACAGATCGCCCGCTACATTGCCGATGCCCGGCAGCGCAGCATTCCGGCCGAGGTGCTCAACGCGGCCAAATTCACGCTGGTGGATTTCATGGGCGTGTCCCTCGGCGCCTGGTGGGAGGATGCCGCGGTGGCCACGCGCAACACGGCGCTCTCCTGGGGCGCTACCGGCAAGGCGCGTATGTTCCTCGACAAGGAGACCACCCCGGCCCTGGCCGCCCTGGTGAATGGCACCATGGCCCACTGTTTCGATTTTGACGATGCGCATACCGGTGGTGCCGGGCACCCCAGCGCCCCGCTGTGGGCCGCCACCCTGGCCATGGCCGGGCATCTGGGTTCCACCGAGCAGGAGGCGATCGCCGCCTACCTCACCGGTTTCGAAGTCATGACCAAGCTGGGCGGCGGCGGCATTGAAGGCGTGGGACGCACCACGGCCCGCCGTGGCTTCCACCCGACCCCCATCTACGGCACCCCGGGCTGCGCCGCGGCCTCCAGCGTGCTGCTCAACCTCGATCCGATCAAAGCAGCCTACGCCATGGGCGTGGCCGCCACCACGGCGGGTGGGCTGGTGGGCTCCTTCGGCACCCACTCCAAGCCCTTCCATGCCGGCATGGCCGCCATGGATGGCGTGCACGCCGCGCAACTGGCCTCCAACGGTTTCCAGTCCGCACTCAGCCTGTTCGAGAAGGACAAGGGCTTCATCGACGCCATCATCCAGAACAAGCCCGACACCCTGGTGATCCCGCCGATGGAATTCGACAACTGGGAAATTCTCGGCAACGGCTACAAGCCGTTTGCCTGCTGCCGCGCCACGCATTCCTCCTCGCAGGCGGCACGCACGCTGGCGGCGAAGATCGGCACGCGCAAGGTGAAGCGCGTGGTGGCCAAGGTGCACAAGAACGCCGTCATCACCGCTGGCAAGATGAACCCCAAGACGCCGCTGGAGTGCAAGTTCAGCGTGCCTTTCTGCGTGGCCATGGCGCTGCGCGGTTATGCGCTGGCCGCCCCGGACTTCTCCGCGGCCACCATGCGTGACCCGTTGGTGACCGACATCGTGCCGGTGGTGGAAGTGATTCCGGTGGACGCCCAGCCGCAGCACGAGGCCTACCTCGAGGTGTGGATGGAGGATGGCGAGCACCTCAAGGCGGTCACCGAGATCGTCATCGGCCACCCGAAGAACCCGATGAGCTGGGACGACATGCACCTCAAATTCACCGCGCTGGTGAAGCCCGTCATGGGAGCGGCGTCCGCCGAGCAGCTCTATCAGGCGTTGCGAGCCTTCGACAAGCCCGGCTCCCTGAAGACCGTGATGGACCTGATGGCCGGGTCGCCACTGCCACGCCAGGCCTGAGCGCTGCCCGATGCAATGACGCCCCGCTGATCCGGGGCGTTTTCTTTTCTGTACCCACAGCAATCCGTAACCCGACACAGCACATCGAGGAATCGTCATGGCACAAGCATCATCGAAGGAAGCAGCCAACCAGAGCGTCGCATTGACACCCCGCGGTGATGCCATCGCGCGCTACGTCCACGGCACCGCGACGCGGCAGTACCCGCCCGAGGTGATCGAAGCGGCGAAGAAGAACTTCGTCGACTTCCTCGGTGTGGCGGTGGGCTCCTACTATGAGGCGCCAGCCATGGCGGTCAGGAAGACCGCTCTGTCCTGGGGCGCGACCGGAAAGGCGCAGATCTTCCTCGACCAGCAGACCACCCCGGCCCTCGCCGCGCTGGTGAACGGCACCATGGCCCATTGCATGGATTACGACGACGGCCATCCCGGCGGCGCCGGGCATTCGAGCGCACCGCTGTGCGCCGCCACGCTGGCACTCTCCGGCCACCTCGGGCTGAACGAGCGCGACACCCTGGCCGGTTACATCACCGGCTTTGAAGTGATGACGCGCCTGGGCGGCGGCTTCGTCGAGGGCGTGGGTCGCAACACTGCACGCCGCGGCTTCCATCCCACCGCCATCTACGGCACTTCCGGCGTGGCTGCTGCGGCCGGCGCGCTGATGAAGCTCTCCGAGCAGCAGGCTGCCTACGCCATGGGCGTGGCCGCCACCACCGCAGGCGGCCTGGTGGCTTCCTTCGGCTCGCATTCCAAGCCCTTCCACGCCGGACAGGCTGCCATGGACGGCATCCATGCAGCGCAACTCGCCTCCAATGGTTTCCAGTCGGCCACCCACCTGTTCGAACTGGAGAAGGGCCTGCTCGATGCCATCATCCAGGACAAGCTGGTGAAGGACATCCCGCCCATGGAATTCGATGGCAAGTGGGAAATCCTCGGCAATGCCTTCAAGCCCTACGCCTGCTGCCGCGCCACCCATGCTTCGGTGCAGGCGGCACGCACGCTGGCCGCGAAGATCGGCGACCGCAAGGTGAAGCGCGTGCATGCCAAGCTGTACAAGAACGCGCTGTTCGTCGCCGGCAAGATGAACCCCAAGAGCCCGCTGGAGTGCAAGTTCAGCGTGCCCTTCACCATCTCCATGGGCCTGCGCAATTACGCGCTGGCCGCACCTGATTTCTCCTACGACACGCTGAAGGACGAGGCGGTGACGCAGATCGTGCCGCTGGTCGAGTGCGAGGTGGTGGAGAACCAGTTGCAGGGCGAGGCCCACCTGGATGTCTGGCTGGAGGACGGCGAGCACCTGCACGCCGACACCGCAATCGTCATCGGCCATCCGGACAACCCCATGAGCTGGGATGACATGCACGCCAAGTTCATGGCGCTGGTGAAGCCGGTGATCGGTGCGGAAAAGGGCGAGCAGCTCTACACCATCGCGCGCAATCTCGATCAGCCGGGATCGATGGCCAAGCTGTTTGCCATCCTCGGCGGCAAGCCGCTGCCGCAGAAGGTCTGATCGCAGGCGGGGCTGGGTTTAGCCCACAGGCCCTTCGCCGATTTCCGGGGATGGGGGCCGGGCAGGACTGCCGGTGTTAACCCCCTTGTCAAAGGGGGCCGACTGGCCGCAGGCCAGCGGGGGGATTTTGGCCAAACAGGCTGGTCTCATGGCCTTTGGCCGACATTGCATGAACCCTGAGCACCGCTGTTGTCTTGCAGAGGGGAATCACCGGAGGACACTCAGGGCCCGCATCCGGTCATGACTGGCGAACGATGAAAGGCAGCGGGAGAAAATCCCCCCGCTCGTTCGCTGCGCTCACGAGTCGGCCCCCTTTGAAAAGGGGGTAAACCGCGCCGCAGCCACGTCTCCCCGGAAATTGACGAAGAACCTTTGACAAGGGGGTTAACGCCGACAGCCCCGCCAGGCTTGTGGCTTTCAGATCGGCTCGAACCCGTCGAACAGCGATTTGGCGATGATGTTGCGCTGGATCTGGTTGGTGCCTTCGACGATCTGCAGCAGCTTGGCGTCGCGCATGTAGCGGTTGATCGGGAACTCGGCCGACACGCCCGAGGCGCCGAACAACTGCACCGCATCCACTGCGACCTTCATGGCGGCATCCGAGGCCACGCACTTGGCCATGGCGGCATAGGGCGCTAGTTGCTTGCCGCTGACATTGGCATCGACCAGCGTGGCGGCATGATAGACGAGCCGGCGCGCCGATTCGGTCTGCATCATCATGTCGGCCAGCATCCAGCGCACGCCCTGGTATTCGCTCACCTGCTGTCCGAAGGTCTTGCGCGTGCGGACGAAACCGATGGCATGGTCGATGGCGCCCTGCGCCAGTCCGACACCGCGCGCTGCAATGATGGGGCGGGCCGAGTTGAAGGCCTCCATCACGTTCTTGAAGCCCTTGCCGGGCTGGCCCAGCAGGTCTTCTTCGGCGACCTGCACCTCATCGAAGAACAGCGGTGAGGAAGGCACGCCGCGTCCTCCCACTTTCTCCTCGTTGCGGCCCAGCGTGAACCCGGGCGTGCCTTTGCGGATGATGAAGAGTTCGATGCCGCTGCGGCCTGAAGTTGCGGTTCCGATCCCCATTTCGGTCTTGGCCGCCACCACGATGAAATCGGCATACGGGGCGCCGGTGCACCAGGCCTTGGAACCGGAGATCACATAGCCTTTGTCATTGCGCTTGGCCACCGTGCGGATGCCGGCGACGTCCGAGCCGCTCTGGGGCTCGGTGACGGAGATCGCCGCGCGCAGGTTGCCCGAGGCGAGGTCGGGCAGGTAACGCTGTTTCTGTGCTTCGGTGCCGGCAGCGAGGATGGCGCCGAAGGGTGTCCACTGCACCGCCAGCAGGTAGGCGGTGTTGTAGCAGACGCGGCCCAGTTCCTCGATGGCGAGGCAGGCCGAGACCATGCTGCCCATGCCGCCGTATTCTTTCGGGAAGGGCAGGGTGAACAGCCCCAGGCCGCGCAGCAACTGGAACATGTCTTCCGGATATTCTGCATGGCGGTCGATGGCGTCAGCGCGCGGTGCCACTTTTTCGCGGGCGACGCGGCGCACCAGGTCGCGCACTTCCAGTTGTTCTGCGGTGAGGGTGGGGTGTGCGCTCATGCCCGGCCTCCGGTCATTTCTCTAGAGTGTGCGGACCCGTGGATGGGTTGATCGACGTTCTGTGTCATTGCCTTCCTCGTTGCAGTTTCTGTTGCCTGTTGATTCGATATCCGGTCATACGCGCTTGCATGGGCGAGGGCGGCAGGGGCACGCATACCTGGCTCGCTGGCATGCCCGCTGCGGCACTGTTCCGATAAGCGCCCATTGTGCCGCACTACCGCAATGGCGTGCCACCAACCGGGTTCATGTTCACGCATTGCGCGCCATGCAACGCCGTTGCCGGCGCTTCGCATACTTTGGTATACCATTCTTTTCCTGCGCGCCGCACACTCAAAATCAGGGGCGCACCACGGGCGATGAGCCTGCTTGCCCGTGCGTACAACTGAATCCGGAGTCTTCATGTCGTCTGTACCCGCTTCAACCAGCCTCGACCTTTCCCGCCTGTTCAATCCACGTTCCATCGCCATCGTCGGCGCATCCGACGATACCAAGACCATCGGCGGCCAGCCGGTGAAGTTCCTCACCGAGTTCGGGTTTCAGGGCAAGGTGTTCCCGGTCAACCCCAAGCGCGAGACCATCCGCGGGCTCACCTGCTATCCCTCGGTCACGGATCTGCCCGAGGCGGTGGATGTGGCGCTGGTGGCGGTGGGGGCGAAGTACGTGCCGGGCGTGATCGAGGAATGCGGCAAGAAGGGCATTCCCTTCGCGGTGGTCATGTCGGCGGGCTTTCGCGAGGTGGGAGGCGAGGGCGTGCAACTGGAGAAGGACCTGGAGGCGGCGATCGCCAAAAGCGGCGTGCGCGTGATCGGCCCCAATGGCATGGGCCTGCTGTCGCTGAAGAGTTCGGTCTACATGGGCTTCGGCAATGGCTTCCAGTACAACAACCGTCCGGTCGGTCCGGTGGCCTTGGTGACCCAGAGCGGCGGCTTCGGTTTCACCATGGTGAGCGGCGCCGAGCAGGTCGGCCTGGGCTTTTCCTACATCGTCTCCGCTGGCAATAGCACCGACCTCAACACCCTCGATCTGATCGAGTACTGGCTGGGTTGCGATGACGTGAAAGTCATCGCCGCCTTCATCGAGGGCGTGGCCGACGGCCGGCGCCTGATTGAACTGGGCCAGCGCGCGCTGGCGGCGGGCAAACCCATCATCGTGTGGAAGGCCGGCAATTCGAAGAGTGGCTCCAAGGCCGCTGCGTCGCATACGGCCAGCCTGGCCGCCAGCTACGATCTGTACAAGGCGGCTTTCCGCGCCGGCGGCTATATCGAGGTGAAGGACTACGATGACCTGGTCGACATCGCGCGCGCCTTCATCGCCGGCAAGCTGCCGCCGGGCAAGCGCCTGGGCGTGATCTCCGGTTCCGGTGGTGCCGGTGTGGTGGTGGCCGACCGCGCCGAGGAATACGGACTGGAACTGCCCGAGCTTGCGCCGGAGTCGCTGGCCAAACTCGATGGATTCCTCCCCGCCTTTGCCTCCAAGGCCAACCCGCTGGATATTTCCGGTGCGCCGAGCAAGGATGGCAAGAGTGCGTCCAACCGCGCGCTGCAGATCCTGCTGGAAGATCCCAACCTGGACCAAGTGATCCTGCGCTCCAAGCAGAGCACCAACACGCCCAAGGATGCGGCCGACTTCATCAAGCTGGTGAAGGAAAGCAACAAGGCGGTGTATGTGGCCATGCAGGCCGACCCCGATGAAGACGTCATGGCGCTGTTCCAGAAGCACGACATCTCTTTCCACATCACGCCGCCGCGGGCCGCCTACGCGGCGGCGGCCATCAGCGATTTCGCCGAGCGTCGCCGTCGTTACCTGGCTGCGAAGAAGGACGAAGCACGTCCGGTGGCGGCGCAGAAACTGGACCTGCCCGCGGGCGAGGCCACGCTGTCCGAATACGCCGCCAAGGCGGTGTTGAAGGCCTATGGCATTCCGGTGGTGGGCGAGGCGCTGATGACGCTGGCCGAAGTGCAGGCGCTGAGGGCCGCGCCCTTCCCCTTCCCGCTGGCGGTGAAGATCAATTCCGCCGACATACCGCACAAGACCGAAGCCGGTGGTGTGAAGCTGGGTATCCACAGCGTCGAGGAACTGAAGGCTGCCGCCGAGGCGGTGACGGCCAATGCGAAGCAGTACAAGCCCGGTGCCAAGCTGGAAGGCGTGCTGGTGCAGCAGATGGCCAGCGGCCTGGAGGTGATCGTGGGCGGACTGAATGACCCGTGCTTCGGGCCGACGGTGGTGTTCGGGCTGGGCGGCATCTTTGCCGAGGTGCTGCGCGATGTGACCTACCGCTTTGCCCCGTTTGGCATCGAGGCGGCGCGCGAGATGATCGACGAGATCAAGGGCGTGGTGGTGATGAAGGG